>CAYYIY010000011.1:84275-102847 GCA_964472075.1 uncultured bacterium
TAGGTTTGCGACTTTTGCGTGGCCAGCAAATTGTACTCGGTGGTGTGTATCTCTTCGAGACAGCCCACGAATACATTTGATGTCATCTGCTGAGTGCCGTTGACGCGGATCATGCCGGGTAGTTGCATGGCATCGGCAGCGCCACCGCCGCCCCCGAAGGCATCTTTCAAAATGGCAAACGTCGTGGTTGCATTGAAGTTGGTGGGATCTTTGGGAATTGAATGGACGGAAGATGTGGCAACCGCATATCCAGGCCCGGGGAGCGTATAGTCGGCGAACTCGATCTTGGCGTTTTCCGCATACTCGGCGGTGCCGCCGTAAATTTTGGTGGCAAGATTCTCATACGGTTTGTCGCTATTGGCGATGAAAAAGACATACTCCGGCGCGATCGGCTGGCAGTCTGAAACCTTGAGATCTCGTTCAGCTGTCAACACTCTTTTTATCGTTTTGCCGCCAATCTGTGGCTGGTACAAAACAGTTGCGGTCAAACGAAGCACGCCGGTTTTCTCGACCACCATTTTTGCGTCGAAGCCGGTAGAGCCGCCGATGGCGTTCTGAGTGGGGGCAGGCAACGCGCCGTACGCCGCAGATAAAGCATTGCGTACCGCGGCGGTATTGCCCCAGCTGAAACTCGACCAGGAGGGCGGTTCTTTCATCGCATACGTGGTGGCAAACGTGGGAATCGAGAAGTTCTGAGTTGTCGAGTTGGCGCCTTCGATGTACTTGCGCATGTAATCCGGGTAAATATGCACGTCGGGCAGCGAAAACTCGAACCCGAGAAACACGGCTTTGAAACTGAAATCATCACTGGGAGCCGACCCGAGCTTCGTGACGGTAATCGGTACGCTCAGCGGGCCGAAGAAGGTGCTGTAGACAGGAATGGTGACTTCAACCGTCTCGTTATACGTCGTGGCATTTCCCGGCAGGCGGAGATTCAGGGCATAGTCGCTGATCAGACTCGCCATGATCTGATAGCAGCTCGTCGGCGGACTCTGCGAGTTGTCGAGAAAGCCGGCCGCTGTCGAATACGCCGCCGCAATCGACTTCTTGTTGATGCCGACAACATGATAGGTCGCGTTCTTGGCGGCAATCGCCGATGCCGCTCCGATCGAGGTGTCGAGCGTTACCGTGACACTGCCCGGAATCTCGTTGATCAAAGGTTGCAGAGGGGCGAGTTTATCGGCGACCGTCCAGGTGAGTGCACGATAACAGGCGGAATTGGTCGTGAGATCGAGGGGCAGATCATCACCGCCTGCGGTTCCCAGGGTTGAGCCGTTGTTGATCATGGGGGCGGGCGCGCGGAGAATGCCGTACCATTCCGCGGACGGAGTGGTGTGGTTGTTCATGTCGTTTCTGATCAGGCGTAGTCCGAGTTCCACCGCGGCTTCAGCCAGAGCTTCCGCTTTGCTTTCCGAACTGCCGAAACGGGTGCTCCAGCGCCGCGATCGACTCGAGGAAGAGAAGGTCAGAAAAACGATGACCAGCACGCCGAGAACACCGAGCGCGATCAGATAGGCAGAGCCTGTTCGTCTGCTGCTCATGATCCCAGCACCTCCCGTTCGACCAGTTTGATGCGCATTTTCACGTATTTCAGAGCTTCTTCGGGCTTGGTGTCTTTCAGCGCCGATTGCATGTAGAAGTCAGCCAGCTTCTGTTGCATGGAAGCATTGTCTCGGGCCTTGAACAACAGCTCTTTCTCTTTCATCTGCTCGAGGAACCGTGAGGATTTCGGCTCGTCTAGATAGCTGAAATCTTCGGTTGCCAGCAAGTTCCCGAGTTCCTTGCCCCAGCGGAAAAACTCTTCGGGGTTGCGACTTTGCTGGGCCAGACCGTACAATTGCTTGACGGCCATAAAACGCACTGCAAGCGGAGTATTGGGATCGTTGTATGTCTCTTCGAACAGAGCTTTGGCTTCCGCGGGGTTCTTTTTGTCCAGGGCGGTAAAGCCGTTGACCAGCGCCGGGTGGTTGCGAATGCGATACAGTTCGCGTGAAAACGTCGAGACTGATTTGTCTTCCATGAACTGTTCGAGCCAGATCTGGCTGTCTTTGATAGCTTTCTGATAATTCTCGGTGTCGATGCGGCGAGCATCTTCGATCTCTGCCAGAAGTTCTGCAGACACAGGGCCGGCTTGATACGACGACCCCTGCCACGGAGAACTGGTCGGAGCTTCAGCCCTCTTCACCGGCTGCTGTGCGGGAGTGGTTCTTGGCGGTTTCGTGGTTTGTCGGGCAGGCAGATGAGATTTGCGCGAAGGCGCAAACAGAATCAAAAGGCCAACCAGTGCCGTGATCAGGATAACTCCCCCGATCACCAGCAGTTTTCGTTCATCCAGTTCCATAGGATCTCTCTAAAGAATACGCACTTCGCAATGAAACGGTTCCATCTCGATTCATCATACATCATCCCATGAAGAGAAAAAAGACTTGATTTTTCATTTCGCCGGCTTGGTGTTGTGAGACGGATAATGGTCGAGGAATGGCACTGTTCGGTTGCCGGAATTCGTTTGCCGGAAAAGAAAAACCCCCGGGTTTCCCCGGGGGTCTTGAGGACGGAATGACTTACTTGGAGGCTTTCGCCTTCAGCGCGTCATACGCAGCCTTGGCCTTGTTCATCTCTTCGGCGACCTTCATGGCATCCTGGTTCTTGCCCTGGGCCAGAAGTTCGTTGTAGAGCTTGTACAGTTCGCGATACTTGGCTTCAGCCAGCTGAATCTCAGAGGCATAGGTGCCCAGAGGTTCGGCGCTGGCCGCGATCGCGGTCGACGCACTGTCGCCCTGATCGGCGTTGACCGGGATTTCCTGGCCACCGGCCACGGAACCGATGGTCACGCTGCCGGCAACCGGCATGGCCTGATCATACGGATTCGTTCCGACCGGCAGAGGATTGCCCTGGCTGACCTGACCGGGCATGCGGTCTTTCCCGAACAGGCCGGCGATCTTGTGAGCCGCCCAGTTGCCCAGGTAGCCACCGACCATACCACCGATGATGGTGCCGAACGGGGGGAAGATCGCGGAGCCGAGCATGGCACCAAGGGTCGAACCGACGGTCTGACCACCGACGCCGATCCAGTCGATCTGCTTGAACGCATTCTTGATCGAGAAACGACCGTTCTTCAGGTCACCAGCCAGATACGCACCAACCGAGCCGCCGACGATCGAGCCGAAGGTGGGGGCCAGAGCGCTCATCACGCCACCGACCACAGGAATCGCGCTCAGGAACGGGACGAAGAAGGAGCCGGCCGCGGCACCGGTGACAGAACCGACCACGCCACCAGCAAATTCAGCGGAAGCAACAACCTTCACGGCCTTCTTCAGGCTGGGCTTTTCGCCGCGCATGATCTGGGTCGCCAGGTCGACGCCCACGGTGATACCGGCGGTAACCAGCAGGTTCTTCGGGCTGAAACCGGACTTCAGGCTGTCCTTGACGTTCTGGACGCCCTGGTTGGTCATGGCCTTGCCCGCTTCATAACCGGACTTGAACTTGGTAGCGGTCTTGTCTTTCAGGTTGCTGAGGAAGCCGGGCTTGCCTTCCTTGCCGCTCTGGGCGGCCTGACCGGACTGCTCGCTCTGACCGGCCTGACCAGCTTCCTGGCTCTGGCTGACCTGACCGCTCTGTTCGGACTGACCGGAGGTCTGACCGGACTGTTCACTCTGACCGGACTGAGAAGACTGACCGGACTGCTCGCTCTGGCCGGACTGTGAGGACTGACCAGACTGACCGGACTGCTCGCTCTGACCGGACTGAGCGGAATCGGCCTTGCCGGTCTTGGCGGAACCACCACGGTTGAAGATCTTCGCCAGGCGGTCCTTGGCACCGCGCAGCAGGTCACCGATCTTGGAACCGGCGCCCTTCACGCCTTCGCCGACCTTCGAGGCACCGCTCTTCACGGTGTCAACGGTCTTGTTGCCGAAAGCCTGACCACTTTCCTTGCCGGCAGAGAAGCTGTCTTTGATCTTGGAGCCGTACTCGCTCAATTCCTGCTTGATCCAGCTGCCGGACTTGCCACCGGACTGGGCAGCGCCGGAGACGCTGCTGTCGGCTGCGCTGGTCATCGGAGCCTGAGCGGTAGAGCCGGCTTCAACGGAAGCCTGAACCGGAGAGTTGGCAGCAACGGTTCCGGTGTTGGCCGGGGTGCTGCCCTGAGAGACCGGGGCATTCGCCGGAGTCTGCGAAACGGACTGGCTCACCTGAGAGCTCTGGCCGGCCGAAGTGCTGGACGGCAGATTGGGAGCCTGGGTGTTGCCACCAAGAATCAGTTTCATGTACTGGGCGATCTCAAGGGCGACCGGCTGACCGTTCACATAGCGAACATTGTAGTGAGTGGTCTGGTTGCCGTTGCGCACAGCGATCCACTGACCGGGGGTCACGTTGATCTGCTGACCGCCCACGTTTACCTTGATCGCTTCGACGGCCATCAAGGGCCCTTCGAACGCGAAGGTGGCAATGAGGACAAGGCACAGAACCTTGCTAATCAGTCTGATAGTATTTTTTGTCATAGGACTTACTCCTAAACTCCTCTTGCGAATTTTCCCGATCCAGCAAACGTTTGATGCCGTTTGTGCCCTCCTTTCCTTACCCTTAAAGATTCACCCGATTTTCGGACCTACCCGTAGAGTGTACCCAACACTCTGTCAATCAATTATACTGATCATTCCCGTTTGCGCAACGGTCTTGCGCAGATTTTTCGGGGAAGGTCGCAAAAGCTCACCTGGTGCCGCTTTTCGGTGTTGTCTCCCAAGCGGATTATCCTGCTCGCGAGAGATTTTCGATCTTTGTGCATTGCCTGACAGGTAAGGAAAGACGGGAAATCGAGCATTCCGACGGTACTGTCGCTGGTGTTCCGTACAGGTCTCCGATAGCTGAATTCCAGTTGTCTGCTTGTCGTGTAACCTAGTGATTTTGTGATTTTTTGTGGGAGACGACGGCACACTCCAGTCTCAACCCAGAATTTGACTGACCACCAAACCCTGTTGTGCTACCGCATGCGGTAGTGAAAAAGATAAAGCTGGACATGAATGAACAAAATCCACAAGTTGTTCAAAGCGTGTTGGATCGTTTTCTTTATGATCCGTGATTCCCGTTAAAGAGCGCGACAGTGCAAGTGAGAGCTTTTCGAACGCGGGACAGGCCCTTAGCCCATTCGTCAGGTCGCTACATATTCTCTGAGTTCCAGTCGGTCGTCTCAAGGGATGACGCCGCTTTCTCTCGAGAATTCGATTAGGCGAACTGTCTCGTCGACGTCCAGTGATGATGTTGAGCGGTGTTATCGACTCTTGTTTTTTTCGGAGAGTATCAGACATCTCTCATTTCTCTTCCCTGAATTCCCTCCAAGCTATCTGATGCTGGGTGAAGAGTTTCCACTTGATCTTGCGAATGCGGGCGGAGATGCAGCGGCCTTCACCTGATGTGAAAATAATCTCAAATGTGCATGCGCCGATATTGACTATTGAAGCGAGATAGTGTAATATTTCACAAAGACGAGTTGTGTAATATGAACAAACCTGAATCACCTGCGTCGGACAGTCGAGCTTCCGCTCATCTTGCGGCTCAAGATGGATACGGCAGGGTTCAGGCCGTGATTCGGTCTCTCTGCGGTGACCGATCCAAACTGATCGAGGCCCTTTTCCAGATCCAGGAGATCTTCGGTTACATTCCTGATCCGGTGCTCGGAATGCTGGCGCAGGAGTTTCAGATTCCCCGAGCTGAGATTCTTTCGATTGCGACGGCGATTCCCGGCCTGTTTCTCAAACCTCGCGGTCGCTATGTGATACGCGTGTGTACCGGTATCAGTTGTGCGGTGTGCGGGAACGCCGGCTTTCTTGATCTGCTGCGGCGGCAGCTGAAAGTCAAAGATCATGAAGTGACGAAAGACGGCAAATTCAGTATTTGTCCGGTTTCCTGTCTGGCCGCCTGCGATCGTGCCCCCGCGGTGATGATCAATCAGCGCATCTTCGGGGATCTCGACGACGAGAAGCTGTGCAAGCTGATTCAGAAAATCGCACGAGACGGCCTGGAGGGCAGTGAATGAAAGGGCACAACGGGCTGGTGGTTACGCCTTTTCTCGCTGCTCCGAAGGTGCAAACCATGGCGGGGTTTCGTGAGGCGGGTGGTTTTCAGGCGCTTGCTCGCATGCAAAGCGAGCCTGACGGAGAGCTGCTGCGACTGGTGAAGGCTGCGGGTTTGCGAGACCGGGATGCGAGCGCCTTTCCGACCGCCATGAAATGGGAATTTCTGATTCGAAGTGATTCGACGGAAAAGGTTCTGGTTGTGCCTCTCGATACGGCAGAGCCGGGCTGCATTCGCGATGAATGGCTGCTCGAGCGGTCGCCGCACCTGATTCTCGAAGGCATGCTTCTTACCGTGCTGGCCATTCGAGCCACCGAAGTGATTGTGTTGGTGCGCCCGGATCGACCTCGGCAGGTGTCGCTGCTGCAGCAAGCCTGGGACGACGTGCGCCGCGAGGGTGTATTGGTTCATCCCCGGTTGGTTACGCTTGCCGAACGGGGAATCGAGATTCGACGCAGCCCGGGAGTGTATCTCGGAATGGAAGAGTCCGCTCTCATTCAGTATCTCGAGGGCGGCAAACCGTGCGGCAAGATGCGCGCGCATTATCCGATTGTTCAGGGCTATCGGGGTCGGCCGACCCTGACGATCGGGCCTGAGACTCTGGCCCAGTTGCCGCTGATCGTGCGGCGCGGCACGGACTGGTTTACGGGAATCGGCACGCCGACGAATCCGGGCACCCGACTGGTCAGTGTTTCGGGGGCTGTGAAAAAGCCTGGAGTCTATGAAGTGCCGATCGGAACCCGCGTGCGCGACATTCTGAGCATCGCGGGCGGTCGGAGATCGGGCGAGGCGATTGGGGCTGTCGCGCCTGGAGGAATCGGATCCGGCATCATTCCGCCATCTGTGTTCGACGTGGCCTTCGATCACCAGTCGCTGTCGCGCGTTCGGTGCCATCCGGGAAACGGCGTGATCTTCGTGTTTCCGGAAGACATGTGCATTGTGGACCAGGTGCAGAAGCATCTGCAGTTCTTTCTCGAGGCATCCTGCGGAGAATGCGTGCCCTGTCGAGAGGGTTTACGGCAGCTCGTCGAGGCGTTTCATGCCTTGACCGATTCCCGTTCCCGTTCCGCATACGAGCGCAACAGCCTGCGAGTGTCGGGGTCTCCGCCGCCGTTCCGACAATTGCTTGTCGACCTGGCTGAAACCATTCGCGGTTCGAGCCGGTGCGGTCTGGGAAGACAGGCGGTGAACAGTTTTCTTGCCATGCTCGAGCACTTCCCTGATGCGTTTGACGACCATTACGTTCGCCGGGAATGTGAAAAACGGGTGTGTCGAGTCAAATGAACAACCCTGTGGCAACCGTGAAGATCACGATCAATCGTCAGGATATCGAAGTTCCGGTCGGGACGACGCTTTTGGAAGCCGCTCGCCGGTTGGGAATCCGTATTCCCCAGATGTGCGGCAAAGCCGGAGTGGTGGCGAATGCGACCTGTCGCGTCTGCCTCGTTGAGATCGAAGGCGACCCTCAGTTGCGAACGTCCTGCAACACCGAAGTGCAGCCTGGAATGCGAGTGAATACCAACTCGCCGCGCGTGCGTGCCGCCAGACGCATGAATGTGGCACTGATGCTGGCCGGACATGCCGGTGACTGTGCCACCTGCGATCGCAGCGTGTTTTGCGAGCTTCGGTCACTGGCCCATGAAGTCGGGCTGAAGTCCACCTACTTTCCGCCGCCTGAGCTGCCGCCGTCGGCTCCCGATCGGTCGCATCCCTCGCTGCATCGAGAGCCCGAGAAGTGCATTCGTTGTGGTCGCTGCGTCAAGGTCTGTCGTGAGGTGCAGGGCGTTGAAGCGATCGGCACCATGTTCCGCGGGGCGCGCATGCAGGTGCAGGCGGCATCGCCGGTGGGGCTGGCTGAGACCGCCTGTGTCGGGTGCGGGCAGTGCATTCTTGCCTGCCCGGTCGGGGCCTTGCATGAACCCTACGATTACGAACGTGTCTGGGATCTCCTGCACGACCCGAAGAAGGTGGTCATTGTCCAGATTTCGCCGTCGACGCAGGTCACGGTCGGTGAAGAGTTCGGCCTGGTTCCGGGGACTCCGGTCGCGGGGCGTGTCGCCGCTGCCTGGCGCAGACTGGGCGCGCGCGGGGTGTTCTCCACGACTTCAGCCGCCGACCTGACAACGATGGAAGAAGCTCGTGAGCTTGTCGAGAGACTAAAGACCGGAGAGAATCTGCCGTTGTTCAGTTCATGCAGCCCGGGGTGGGTCAAGTTCGCCGAACACTTTGTTCCGGAAGCTCTGCCGCTGCTTTCGACCTGCAAATCGCCGCAGCAGATGTTCGGCGTGCTGGCGAAAACCTGGCTGGCAGAAGCCATGGGAGTGAATCCTCGTGATGTCTCCGTTGTGGCGGTCATGCCGTGCACGGCGAAAAAGTACGAGGCGCTTCGACCTGAAATGTCGATCAAAGGCATGCGAGAAGTCGATCTTGTCATCACCAATCGGGAATTCGTTCGACTGGTGACTGAAGCCGGCCTCGACTTTCCGCATCTGCCTGATGAAGCTTTTGACGACCCGCTGGGAATCTCTTCGGGAGCGTCGCTGCGATTCGGGGCGGGCAGCGGTGTGGCGCACGCGGTGGCGCTGGAACTGGCCGAGCCTGATTCACTGGTTCACGTGCCGGTTGGGGAAAAGGGAGTCGAACGGTTTGACATTCGTCTGCGTTCGGACGCATCATGCGGACGTTCCGGGGAGGTGGTCGGTTTTGCCGTCATCAGTGGGCTGGCGCGTGCGCGCAGCTTCGTTCATGCCTGGAAAGCCGGTCAATACCCGGGGGTGCACTATGTGGAAGTCATGTGCTGCCCAGGCGGATGCGTCGGCGGTGGCGGACAGATTCAACCGACGGATGATGACCGCATTCTGGCCAGAGCGAAGGCTCTACAGGTGTGTGAAGAGCGGATCAACCTGCGCCGCGCGGGTGAGAACCCGGTGGTGCAGCGGATATACAGGGAGTTTCTCGGGGAGCCCTACGGCGTGAAAAGCCGCGAGCTTCTGCATACGCGATACAGGGCCCGTTCGCGATTCTGGTAATCGTGGTCGAGTCGCTTCAGAAAAAGGAGATCGAGATGTCATCAACAGCATATTCCGAAGTCATCAGAGAAGCGGAGATCGAGAAGATTCTGCATCAGTCACAGAAATTCGACGCGAAGCGGTTTGAAGAAGTGCTTGGCCGGGCGGCGATGAAGAAGGGACTGCCGTTCGAAGACGTCGCCTTTCTGCTGGCTTTGACCGACAGTGAAGCGATCAAGCGCATGACTGAACTGGCCATGCGGGTCAAGGAGGATATCTACGGCAAGCGGTTGGTTCTGTTTGCTCCTCTGTATACCTCGAGTTACTGCCGTAACGAGTGTCTCTATTGCGGTTTTCGCACCAAGGGAGAGACCGCGCGCAAGCGACTCTCGCTGAAAGAAGTGGAGCAGGAAGCCGAAGCTCTCGTGAATATGGGTCACAAACGGGTGTTGATGGTGGCGGCCGAAGATCCACAGCTGAATGCCGAGATGATACGCAAGCAGGTCGAGGCGATCTATGCGGTGAAGCTGCCGAAGGGCAATATCCGGCGGGTCAACGTGAATGTCGCGCCCATGGAAGAAGCGGATTTTCGTGAGATCAAGAAAGCCGGTATCGGCACCTATCAGTGTTTTCAGGAAACGTACCACCGTGAAACGTACAAGCGCATGCACCTGCGCGGCAGCAAGGTCGATTACGATTTTCGACTGCACGTGTTTGACCGTTGTATTCCCGCCGGCATTGATGACTTCGGCATGGGAATCCTCTTCGGCTTGTACGATTACCGCTTCGAGATTCTTGCCCTGCTGCAGCACGTTGCCTTTCTCGAGAAGAACTTCGGCATCGGGCCGCACACGATCTCGATTCCACGCCTTGAACCGGCCGAGGGAACCAACGTGTATGAGACCTCACCACACATCATTTCCGACCAGGATCTGATCAAGGCTACGGCGATTCTGCGTCTGGCCGTGCCGTACACCGGCATCATTCTCTCGACGCGCGAATCGATCAAGATGCGCGAAACCCTGCTGAATGTGGGTGTGTCTCAGATGTCGGCCGGCTCGATCACGAATCCGGGCGGGTATTCGGAAAAAGAAGAGAATGTTCCTCAGTTTCAGGTGCAGGATCATCGATCGTTGGACGAGGTGATTCGTGCCGCCTGCAACGCCGGTTTTGTTCCCAGTTTCTGTACCGGTTGCTATCGCAAGGGACGCACGGGTGAAGCCTTTCAGGATCTGGCCCGACATGAGCACATCAGTCCGTTCTGCACGGTGAACGCCTTCACGACCCTGCTCGAATATCTCGAGGATTTCGCGTCAGATGAAACGAGAAAGGCCGGTGAAACGTGCATTCGCAAGTATCTCGACAACCTTTGCGATTCGAAACTCAAGCTGCAGATCGAGGAAAGACTGCGTCAAATCAGAGACGGCAAGCGTGATCTGTTATACTGAAAGGAGCTGCACATGAGCGTCCAGGTTTGTGACGTGCAGAAACTGCTTCAAGAGCTGGTAACTAGGCGACCAATGACGGAAGCCGAGGCGGCCTGGATATTCTCTGAAGACTTCGCCGAACATCGACCGGCGTTGTATGCAACAGCCGATCGCATCCGCAAGGAGCACGTCGGCGATGATGTGTACCTGCGTGGGTTGATCGAGTTCAGCAACTACTGCGCGTGTCGCTGCGCCTACTGTGGAATCTCGGCGGTGAATCGCGAAGTCGAACGCTATCGCATGACCGTCGAGGAAGTCGTGCAGAATGTCAGGGAAGCCGTCGGCCTCGGGTACCGGTCGTTTGTTCTGCAATCGGGTGAAGATCGACATTACAAGGTGTCGGATATCTGCCGACTGATCGAGTCGCTGAAGCAGGTCGAGGATATCGCGGTGACGCTGTCGATCGGTGAATGGAAACGCGAAGATCTGGCCGCATTTCGAGCCGCCGGAGCCGATCGTTATCTGCTGCGCATCGAAACGTCAGACCCGGAATTGTTTGCCAGGCTGCATCCTGATTCCAACTGGCACGATCGTCATCGCTGTCTGATGGATCTGAAGGAACTCGGTTTTCAGACGGGTTCCGGGATCATGGTCGGTCTGCCCGGGCAGACCCCGGAGACCTTGCGGCGGGACCTCGCATATCTGCTGCAGCTGCGCCCTGAAATGGTCGGCATCGGCCCTTTCATTCCGCACCCCGATACCCCGTTGGGCTCGATTCCAGGTGGTACGCTTGATCAGACATTGACGTTTCTGGCGCTTCTACGCATCTATCTGCCTGATGCCTTTCTGCCCGCCACCACGGCCATGGGGTCGATCGACCCGCAGGGCCGGCAGAAGGCGTTGCGAGCGGGTGCCAACGTGCTGATGCCGAACGTGTCGCCACAGATGAATCGCACATTGTACGAGTTGTATCCAGGGAAAATCTGCACGGGAGACGATGCATCGACGTGCCGAAGGTGTGTCGATCGCTGGGTGGTCGCCATGGGCCGTACGATCAACATGGGGCATGGTCACATCAAACGTCAGGTGTATTGATCGGTGACCGGCGCGGGCGGATGTCCGATCGGCCGATACAGGCAAGGCCCATGTCAGGAGTGGGGCAGGGGAGGGCGCCATGAGTTCTCGAACTGAAGCGAAAAGAATCGAAAAGGATTTTCTCGGCGAGCGTGAAGTTCCCGCCGGGGTGTACTACGGTATTCATGCTCTGAGAGCGGCTGAGAACTTCTCACTGACCGGGCGGCGATTGCCGCGTGAAGTGATTCGCGCGCTTGCCCTGATCAAGAAGGCCGCTGCCATGGCCAACGAAACAAGTGGCGAGCTGGTACCCGAAAACTCGCGAGTTATTGTTACGGCCTGCGAGGAAGTCGCGGAAGGCCGATGGGACGAACACTTCGTCGTGGACCCGTTACAGGGCGGGGCAGGGACAGCCGCCAACATGAACATGAACGAAGTCATTGCCAATCGAGCCAATGAGCTGCTCGGCAAGCCGCTCGGCTCGTACCACCCGATTCATCCGCTCGAACACGTGAACCTCGGACAGAGTACCAACGATGTTTTTCCGACGGCCGTTCGCCTTGCCGCCATCTGGGACCTGCGGGATCTGGTGGCCGAAGTGGCTCATTTACAGGAGGTTCTGCAGAAAAAGGAAGCGGAATTCGCATCGGTGGTCAAGATCGGTCGAACCCAGCTGCAGGATGCGGTGCCGATCACCCTGGGCGCCGAGTTTTCCGCATATGCCGAAGCTCTCAGCCGTGATCGATGGCGGTTGTATCGTCTCGAGGAACGGCTGCGTGTGGTCAACATCGGCGGCACGGCTGTGGGCACCGGTATTAACGCGAACCGCACGTTTCAGTTTGAACTGATCAAGATTCTGCGTGATTTGAGCGGAGTCGGGTTGGCCCGCGCTGACAATCTGGTTGAAGCGACCCAGAATGCGGATGTGTTCTGTGAAGCCTCGGGGCTGCTCAAACCGCTGGCGGTCAACCTGAGCAAACTGGCGAGCGATCTGCGCCTGATGGCGTCGGGGCCGCATTCGGCGATCGGAGAAATCGTCCTGCCGGCGGTTCAGGAGGGCAGTTCGATCATGCCGGGGAAGGTCAACCCGGTCATGTGCGAAATGCTGAATCAGATCGCTTTCAAGGTCTATGGCAATGATCTGGTGATCACCCACGCGGCAGAAATGGGACAACTGGAGCTGAATGCATTTGTCCCAGTCATGATGGACGCTTTGCTTGATTCCTTCATGCTTTTACGCCGTGGCATCAGACTGTTCGCCGATCGATGTGCCGCGGGAATTCAGGCCAATGTGGAACGTTGCCGAGACAATCTGAAGGGTTCGCTCGGTATGTTGACCGTGTTGGCAAAGAAGCTGGGGCATCAGGTGACGAGCGACATCTATCGGCGTCACCTTGAAACCCGCAAACCCATCGTACAGCTGCTGCTCGAGGCCGGGTTGGCGAGCGAAGCTGACATCGAAGCGGCCATCGATTCCTATCATCTCTGAGTCTCTGCCCTCCGATTCGATACGATTTATTGGTTGCCTTATCCATCCGTGATCGTGTACATTTCCCCCGAGATTCGGAACTCGTTACAGGAGTGGATATGGATCAACCAAGCCAGACACAGAGTGGGGCAACTGCCGCTTCAGGCGTATCTCAGCATGTTTCTGCAGAAGGAGAGCTGGGGGCACAACTGACCCGGATCGAAGAGAAGGTGGGAATGGTAGAGGCGCTGCAGACTTCCAAACGGCGTCGGGTCTGGTTTTTCAGTCTCTCGATCCTGTGTTGCGCCATCTGGTTCATCTGGTCGATTCTGCAACCGGTACGCGAAATCTATCGCGACCCGAGTACCTTTCTGCATGCGGTCGAACAGGAGGAAACGACGACGTTTCTTCCGATTCTGAAGTATGAATTCAACCAGCAGCTGCCGAAGTTGTATGCGGCTCTCGACCAGGCATTCCAGGCGGAATGGGTGAAGCGTTCCGCACGTTTTCCGACGGTGCGGGACGAAATGAACCTGATGCTTGGACAGATCAACAACTATCTGAGCCGCGAAGGGGTTGTTCGCGTGAGTCTGCTGCTCGACCGCTATCAAAAGAGACTTGAAGCGGATTTCCCTGAGATCGCCCATGACGAGGACGCACTCGAAAACATCGGCAAAGGCCTGGAAGATGCTCTCACCACCGTTATCGGTGCCCGCCTGCACAAGCCGTTTGAAAGCCTGAGCAAGCTGCGTGATGATTTTCTGGCTCTGCCGGTACCGGAAGACTTGAAGAAGCTCTCTGATGCCCAGCTGCAGGAAGTGATGCTCGATCGTATCAACGCCTATCTGAATGTCCAGTTTCATCCCATCATGGAACTGGTACAAGGCGTGCGTCAGCAGCTGGCTGCGTTTGAAAATCATTTCCTGGATATGATGCAACATCTGGAAGGCGATCTGCCCGGCGCGACGAAAGCGGCGCAGACCGGAAAGGAGTGACGGACCCATGTCATCACCACAATTGACGGCTGAAAGACTCGAACACCATCTCGATCAGAACATTGCCGGGTTGACACGCGACGTGCGTCTGATCACCGTGACCGGACTTGTACTCTTGCTCTGCCTGGGTGCCTACTTCAACTGGGTGGTCGGAATCATTCACCGTGAGATGAACCCCAAAGATCTTGCCAAAGTCAGTGGGGCGTATCTTTCTGATTTCATCGTCTCGACACTCAAAGGCTACTCGGACAATCTGATCAAAGTCGCACCTGATTATACGGGGCAGGCGCTTGATACTGGATTTCTGCACCTTCAGTCCTGGTTGAAGGACGCTCGGTTTCTCGTCATCGGTCTGATTGACGAACGCATTTCGATGACGCAGAAGCTGCTCACGACGCTGCTTGATCAGTCCTACGAGGATCATGTTCGCGATTTGAAACCGCTGATCGCCAACGTGAAGACCGATGCCGGCCGCAAGGCTTTTTCCGACTACTTTGTCACGCTGCTCGAAGCCCCCTTTGCCATTGAAAGCGTACGCATTGATGTCGAAAGCCTGCACATGACTCTCGAAGCGCTCCATGAGCGATTGACGCGATTGCGCCGGGCCGAGGCACTGACCCCATCGGAAGTGGCGGAACACGAGCTGCTCATCGCCGCTCGCGAGTTCTGGGCCCGTTACCAGAAAGACGGAAAATGAACGTTCGCCTGATCAGCCGATACGTGGTGCGATGCTGCGCGCTTTTTATGGTTGTTTTCTGTTTGTCCGGGTTCACCCTCGATGAAATTCGAGAGTTGAAGCGCATGGGCTTCACCAACGAACAGATTATCGAACTGCAACGCGCGGGTGGTACGATGCCCTCGAATTCGCAGGCAACATCGAGCGTCCAGGTTCCTCCGACGCCTCCGGCGCTGGCGGTGGGCGGAGAGAGAGGCGAATACCTCGCGGGGCTCAAGGAAAAAAACAAGGGACTTCTGGTGGTTTGCGCGACGAAAGTCTGGCCGTTTCGCGGCCCAGGGTATCTGAACGTCGACATCAAGTTTCCGAATGGCAAATGGGGCGGAATCGGGAGAGCCAACCTGCTTGAGTACCTGATGAACGGCCAGGTGACACCGCCGGTTTTTGAAAAACTGGACCGAGACGACTCATGCGACGGTGAAGTCATCGTGACGCATCAGCTTCCCATCATTGTTTCTCGATATTACGGCGAACTGGAAATGGAAGCGGGAACCTATGAGATGAAACTGACGCGGAACTTCAGAATGACCGAGAAGGAGTCTGGGGTCGGCAAGGTGAAGCGGCACAAGAAGTTTCACGGCGTTCAGATCAAGCCCGGAATGGCGACCGTGATTTCCTATTCCTGGAACGAGAACAACAAGTTCGGTCTTGACCATGTGATGCCGATCGAACACCGCAGTTTCGTCGACACCGTGGCAGGCAGGTTCGGCGCCGCGCTCTCAGAAGTGAAAGTGCAGCATAACGAGTAAGTCGTCTCGAGATCGAGGCTGAAAACTTGTCGACTTCGCAGCCATGCGAAAACGACAAGGCCGAATCGCCTCCTGCGATCCGGCATCCTGCTCTCGGATTCCGTTCGCCTCTTGCCGAATGGCTCACAAGTTTCACGCTCACCATTGGAAAAACGAAGGAGAACGAAATGACCCTGTAAGCGTGCTGTTGTGCCCGACGGCATGCAGGTGTATCATGGTGAGGTGGGTGTTGTCGGCACCCGATTGCGATAGCACCGGCTCAGCATTACAAAGAGGGGGAGAGACGGCCATGACGCATGTCCATCGCCGTATTTCGCTTGGTTTCACCGATGATCCGGTTCCAGAGGGCACTCACTTGTGTCTGATTTTTACGGACGAACAGGAGCGCGTTGATTGTTTGCTCAAATTCCTGTTGAGTGGTCTGCAGAGCGGTGAACGCACGGCCTGCTTTTCCGAGAAACTCGATGAAAAAACGGTACGGGAATTTCTCACCCGTAACGGTATTTCGTATGACGAACGCAAGGAAAAGAACGCGATTACCCTCTCCGGAACCAGCGCCGTGTATTTCAAAGACGGAGTGTTTGACCCTGAACGCATGCTCAAGACGCTGACGGCTTTTTATCAGGACGCGAAAACTCAGGGGTTCGCCGGCGCTCGTGTCATCGGCGAAATGACTCCGGAAGTCGAGCGTGTGCCAGGCGGTGAGCGTCTGATGGAATATGAGTCGCGTGTGACCATGCTGGTATGCGACATTCCAGTCACCGCTGTCTGTCAGTACGATGCCAAAGTTTTTGACGGGGCAAC
The DNA here is from genome assembly GCA_964472075.1 of uncultured bacterium. Classification (GTDB taxonomy): domain Bacteria; phylum Muiribacteriota; class Ozemobacteria; order Ozemobacterales; family Ozemobacteraceae; genus CAYYIY01. The sequence continues at coordinate 100,606 of CAYYIY010000011.1, forward strand.
GATCATGAATGAGCTGAAGGTGCACCCGAAGATGATCGTCAACGGTGCTATCGTGAAGAATCCGTTTTTCATCGAACCCGAAGTGTATCTGAAAGGGTGCGAGATTTGAGCGAAGACGGCCGTCTTTCCGCCCGTATCATCGGGCAGATCGCGTTGATGCAGAACGTGGTCGCTCAGTTTCCTGATCGGGAAAAGATGATGCAGTTCGTGTGCCATGGCCTGAAGGATGTTTCAGGCGTGGCACGCATCGACTATGTTCTCGCAGATGCTCAGGGAAACATCCCTGAGAAGCCGTACAACAGGGGACTTGTAAGCGGTGACGGCCTGAGATACATTGCGAGACGGTGACGTTTAATTCATAGCACAGGGGGAGACCATGTCATTGGACCAGAGGCTGGGTGATTTCGATTTATTAAAGGATTTTACGTCCAAAGAGCTGGCGTTGTTGGCGACCTTCATGGAGACAACCGTATATGAAAACGGTGATGAAATCATCGGCAAGGACAACAAGGCCGCGTCGCTGTTGTTCATTCTTTCGGGTAAGGTGAGGGTCTATCGCAATTTTGCCGGTGGAGCCAGTTTTACTACAACACTGGGTGCTAATGATGTTTTCGGTGAAGTCGCCTTCGCTGACCAGCAGGGAAGAACGGCGATGGCTGAAGCGGTGGGAAAAACCGAGATCGCCGGCTTTGATTACTCGCATTTCAACGTCATCAAAAAGCAGGATGCAGTGTTCGGCATGAAACTGTTGATGGCGCTGATGAAGATGCTGGCAACGCGGTTCCGTGCGGTGAACAAGAAACTTGATTCGATTTTTGCGCTGAACGTCTGACGCCTTTTTGTCGGCCGGTCTTGAAGCCCTGTGCAAAAGAGCTGCCGGGGCCTTTTTGTCTATTTCGTCGCACCGATGATGATGCTGCTTGCCTGCATATACTGGTTTGAAGCAGAGAGGTGATATTCACATGAATTCGAACGGAATCATTCGCGGCGTGAAGCGTGGAATCGTCCCGGGAATCGCTGCTTTTCTGTATCTATTCGATCAGATCTATTGGATTCCCTATCCTGGAGAGAACAATGTGTTTTTTCTCCTCGGACTTCTCGGTTGGAGCAGCCTGATTTTCGTCGTGCCCTTGATTTTTACAGAAAGAATCGAGTTGATCTGCTTCGGAGCTTTTCTCGCCATTCTCGGCTGCGCGGCAGGACGGAGTATTTTCGGGAGTGTCGATTGGTTCCGCCTGTATCAGTTGCTCTATGCTTCAGGCGGCTTCTTCCTCCTGTTCACACCGACTTTTTTGCTGACCGCACGCGGAGAAGATTCGTGAATCCGATCACCGCGATCAAGGATCTGAATCGTCTGCGCGAAATCCTGTCCGTGCTGACTCGCCACGGATTCGGACAGCTGGTCACCGAGATCGGCCGCACGGAAACGTTCGGCCCGATTCTGCGTACGCTCGGCGTGACCACGGTTTCAGAACGACATGACACCATGACTCCCGCTGTTAGACTGCGTCTTGTCTTTCAAGACCTGGGACCGACGTTCATCAAATTCGGGCAGATTCTCAGCACGCGTCCGGATCTGATTCCGGCCGAATACGCGTCAGAACTGAAAAATCTTCAGGACAACATTCCGCCGTTTCCGTTTGTGCAGGTGAAGGAACAGATTGAGTCCGAACTGGGAAAACCGTTGTCCGAGTTGTACGAATCATTTTCCGAGACTCCGCTCGGCACCGCTTCGATCGGGCAGGTGCATTCGGCCCGTCTGAAACCCGGAGCGGATGGACAGACGGTGGACGTCGTTGTGAAGGTGCAGCGGCCGCAGATCCGCGGCACGATCGAGAGCGACATCGATCTGATGCGGGTGCTGGCCAGGTCACTCGAGAAACGCGTGAAACAGCTGAAGACGATCGACCTGACCGGGATCATACGTGAATTCGAACTGGCAATCATCAAGGAACTCGATTACTCGCACGAACGGCGAAACGGAACCAGATTTCACGAGGCATTTCGCGACGTTCCCGAGGTAGTCATTCCGCAAGTGTACCGGTCACATTCGGCAAAAAGAGTGCTCACGATGCAGCGCATCGATGGGGTGAAAATCACCTGCGCGGAGGAAGTGGGTGCGGACCGCCGCATTTTGGCACGGGTTGCGCTCCGTGCCGTTTTCAAAATGGTTTTTCAGAACGGCTTGTTTCACGCCGACCCGCACCCTGGGAATGTGCTGGTATCCGATTCAGGCAAGATA
>CAYYIY010000011.1:102874-108176 GCA_964472075.1 uncultured bacterium
TGATCGGACGGTTGAGCGAGGGCATGCGTCTTCATCTCAGCGACCTGTTCGTGGCCCTGATGCAGCGAGACACCGATGAAATCGCCCGTATTCTGTGTGTCATGGGCATTCGCCAGGGGCGAGTGAATCGTCCCTCACTGCAACGCGATGTCGTCGATATCATGGACAAGGTGATCGAGGTTCCGCTCGAGGACATTCAGTTCAGCGAGATCGTGAAAGACCTCATGGAAAGCGCCCGTCGCCATCAGATCAAGATTCCCAATGAGTATACGCTCATGGGAAAAGCGCTGCTGACCGTAGAAGGGGTCGGCAAGAGCCTGGACCCGACGATCGATGTCGAAGCGGAAATCACCCCGTATATTCGCGGTCTGATCAAAGATCGTTTTTCGCCCAAGCGTCTGAGCCGCGAAGCGTACCGGATGGTCATGGAGGCAAGTCGCTGGACACGCGAGTTCCCTGAACATGTGATGAACATTCTCGATGATCTGCAGAACGGCAATCTGAAGGTGCGGGTCGAGCAGAACATGCAGGGAAACACGATGAAGAACATCGAGAGGGTCGTCGGCAAGCTGACGGCAGGGCTGATCATCTCGTCACTGATTCTCAGTTCCGCGCTGTTTCTGAGTTTTTCGCGTCTTGACCAGCTGATCTGGGGCATGCCGGTGACACTCGTGCTGGGCGGGCTCGGCTACATCATCGCCGCCTTTCTCGGCTGGCAGGTCATTCGCGCCGTCATGTCGCCGGTGGCAACGGGCGAAGAGGAGTGACATGACGCACCAGCAGACCGGAAAGGTTGAATTCAAACGACTTGTCGAGATTGTGCCGGAGGTCGTTGAGGCCTTCGACCGCTGGGAAAATGATGGAGAACTGGTGCCGTTTGTGCGCCCGAACCGTTGCCAGGGCGATCTCGATCGGCGTGAACGCGTCACGTTTGAACAACTTGAGGCACGGGTCAGGAAACACCATATCTTCCTTATTTACTGCGCCGGTCATCTGGTTGGAGAAATGAGTTTTCAGATTGATCCGCATCAGATGTATCGCAAGGTTCCTGGTTCCGCCTGGATCGGTATCACGATCGGCGAATCTGCGGCACGTGGTAAGGGAATCGGAGCGATCGCCATGGCCTGGCTTGAAACACAGATTGCTCAGATGGGCCTGAAACGCATCGAGCTTGGGGTCTTTGAGTTTAACCACCCGGCAATCAGTCTGTATCGTAAACTTGGCTATACCGAAATCGGACGCATTCCTGACTTCACGTATTTTCAAGACCGTATGTGGCAGGATATTCGCATGGAGAAACAGCTCTGAGATCGCGTCTGCATCTGGTCTGCGTGCTGGCGGCCACGATTGTTCTCGGCTTGGCATCGCGGGCCTATCGCCAGGTTTTGCCAGTGTTCATCGGTGAGTATGCCGGTGACACCTTGTACGCGGTCATGATCTATGTGTTGATCTGTATGTGGTCACCCGCCGTATCTCCTCGGCGGGCTGTTCTGCTGACCGGTGTTCTGTGTTGTCTGATCGAACTCAGTCAGCTCTGTCAGGCCGATTGGCTCAACGCGATTCGGCACACTCGCCTGGGAGGCCTTGTGCTGGGTTTCGGCTTTCTCTGGAGTGACCTGGCCTGTTACGTCTGCGGAGCTTTGCTGGCAGGTTGGGCCGACCATAGATGGAGTGCGAACCGGTATAACATCGTATGCGCTCCGGCCTCGAATCCTGATATCATGATGTCGAAGTGAGAGTTTTCTTCTGCGGAGGTTGCGTATGCGGAACACCCGGTTGATGGTCTGGTTGCTTGCCTGCATGATTCTGGTTTGGTGCGGCTCGGTAACAGCGCAGATGGAAGCGCCGGCCGTGCCGAAGATAGAGTGGAAGGTCGTTCCGGAAGGCTGGAAACAGGCGGTGATCGGTGATGGAACCGAGCCGACCGTGATCGAGGGAACTCTGTCACCGAGACAGGACGGCCTGCTATACCGGTCGAACGAGGAGAAACCATACTCCGGCTGGATGTACAGTTCCAACCCGAATCATCCACCCGAAACCCTGACCGTCATCTGGCATTATCAGGACGGGAAGAGACATGGATTCGAGTTCCGCTTCAACAAGTCGAAAGACGGCAAACAAGGCCCAGTGAACAGCATTGTCGAATACAAGAACAACGAGCTGGACGGAGTCGCCTTCAAGTATCACGAGAACGGAGCGCTGTCTTCACAGGAACAGTATCAGAGTGGTCGACAGCATGGTCCGGCGAAATACTGGTTTGATAACGGACAGCTGATGAGGGACGGATCCTATAAGAACGGTGAACGTGATGGAATCAATAAAGCCTGGTTTAAGAACGGGAAGCTCAACGTTGAGGAATCTTACACAAACGGCAAGCTGAATGGTCCCTGGAAGATCTGGTACGAGAACGGCAATCAGAAAGAAACCGGTGAATACACTCTCGTGGAAAAAACCGGTGAACCTCGTTCTGAAAAACATGGCATCTGGAAAGAGTTTCGCGAGGAAGGTGGGTCGCTGGCAACGGAGAAGGTCTATGACAAAGGCGAGATGCAGCGTGAAACCAGATACAACGTCTCAGGGAGCAAGATGCAAGAGACGATTCATGCTCCCGGGAGACACGCCCTGATTGTCAGTTTTGATGAGGCGAGCGGCTTTCCCTCGTCTCTCGGTATGCAGAAAGCGCACACCAACCATGGGACGTCGATCAGATGGTATGTGGATAAGAAGCAGATCAGTGCAATCGAAAACTATTTTGAAGGCAAACTGCACGGGCCTTTCGAATACTTTGGTTTCAAGGGGGAATTGACGAAGCGTGGGTACTACCGCGACAATGCCGAGTCGACCACGCCGGTCGAGCGTACCATCGTTCCGGAGCTCGAAGACCTTCTGCGACAGTATCTGCGCATAGGAACTCCGAAGGGGGCGAACTGGCCTGAACTGCAGGCCAACGAAAAAAAGCCGGTCGCGGCAACCGCTGAGTCCCCTGAGCCTGCACGAAATGAGACCGTATCATCAACGGCAGAGGGTCAGCAGAAACAGGCGAACGGGGCGATAGCGCCTCAGACAATATCGAGTGACGCTTCGCCGAATGCCTCTGAGTCGTCTTCCCTGGCCGGCATGTTTGACGCCGTCGTGAGCGGCATCGTCGGCCCGGCCGGAGAGGGGATGCTTCCTTCAGGACGAGATGATCAATCAGCAAAGACGGAACCCTTGGTTGCAGACCGGGTGAATCCCGTTGACGATCAGTCGTTGCCCGCGACTGCCGCAGCCGAGCCTGCTGCACAAGCCTCATCAGGAGACTCCGGTAGTGTCGCGGCCGCTTTGGTGGCATGCCCGTCCTGCGGAAAAAAGGTCGAGGCCGGGGCGTTCTGTGATGAGTGTGGGTCCAGTCTGGCTTCAGAGAAAAAGTGCGTGAAATGCGGAAAAACGCTGGCGGCGAAGTCGAAGTTCTGCAAGAACTGCGGCGCGGCGCAAAACTCCGCTCAGGAGGCCGCCGTGTCGAACGTTCCTGTTTCCCCTGCGGTTTCGCCGACCACCCCCGGAACGCCCAAACCACAGGGAACGGGCGTTACGATCGAGAAACTATTGCAGAGAGCACGAGAGAGTGAGCGGAACGAGCAATACGGAGAACTATTGAAGCGTGCCCAGGAAATTTTGCAACTGCATGCGGAGCATCCTGAGGGATTGTATTTGAGAGGCGTGGCCCTGCGCAAGACCGGGAAACCCGAGAAAGCGGTTGCTGATTTGCAGAAAGTCACGGAGCAACAGCCTGGAAATGCCCAGGCCCAGTATCAGCTGGGGCATGCCTGGAAAGCTCAGAAAAATCTGCAGAAAGCAATCGCTTGCTTCGAAAAAGCGGCTCGGCTGGACCCCAGGCACTGGCAGAGCCGGTACAATCTTTTCGACTGTCTGTCTGAAATGAAGCGGTTCAACGAGTCGCTCGTGTATCTTCAGGAGGCTGAAGAGATCGAACCACGCAATGAGTTGATTCAACACAGTCTCGGATTCAACCTGGTTCAGCTTGGTCGGCTGCGTGAAGCTCTCGAAAAGTTTCTGCCACTCGCGAAAAACACGAAGGATTTTCCCGTCATTCAGAAGAACATCGGCGCCTGCTACTACGGGTTGAACGAGCCGAAGAAAGCACTTCCGTATCTCCAGGCGCATCTGAGAGCGAATCCTGACGATGACTGGGTGAAGGAAAAGATTGCTGAAATCTCTGGTGGGTCGAACAGCGGTGGGAACAGCGTAAAAGGAGATTTGCACTCGTACATCAACCACCCGACGTTACAACGCGTTGATCTGAAGATGCAGGAAATCTACAAGGATCTGCAGGCCATGGGCAGCCAGAACAATGCTCAGGTAAAAGTCTTTCTCGATCGCATCACCCCATTTCTGCGCGAGGCCGGTAAATCGATGGCACAGTTGCAACCGGCAACCAGCGAGGTTCGTCGCGCTCACGCGCTGTACATCGAGTCGATCAACGATCTCGCGGAAGGAGCAAAGCAGGTGAGTCAGGCCATTCGAAAGGATTCCAAAGTGTTGTTCGATTCCGGTCTGGCGCTGATCAAACGGGCAAGCGAGAAACGTGCGAAAATGCTCGAACTGTTTCGTACCCTGGGTCAGCAGTAATCGGGGTGGGGTTGTCTCGGCAGAGTGATAAGTCGAAGGACTTGGAAGTGGCGGTTGCCGCCCTCCCCCCGATCTAATGCGCGAAGAGGCTTCCCAAAGGGATGAAGACTCCGAGCAGCAGCGCAAGGAGACTGCCGATGATCAGGAAGAGGGCGAGGATGAGCCGATCGGCCTTTGACGCCGGGGTGTCCGTCGCCTTCGCCCGCGCCCGGCTGAGCAGCCGGAAGTACCAAACGGGAATCGCAAAGAGCGCTGTTTCGTAGATGATCCAGCGCAGATACTGCGGGTCAGTCGGACCTTGTTCGGCCATGGTTTTGATGAGTGAAACCTGCGGTGCGGCGAATCCGGCGAGAAACAAGAAGCCGAACGGCACCAGTCGGAGAACGATTTCCAGGAGGTATCCGGGACTCGAGAGAAACTCCCTGGCGCCGAAGTCGTGTTCACGGTCGTGGTCGAAACGGTCATTCCACCAGCGTTGACTGCTCATGACGTCCTCTCCCGGCCCTGTTTTTATTCAGCCAACCATCATACGGTCATCACCAACCCGAGTCAAAGATTTCGCCCCAGGGCAAACGGGAACTTCTGATTGAATCGAAGCCGCGCTGTTGTAATTGAAGCGTAAGCGTCCAATAGACCACGTATCGAAACGCTAACGTAAAGCAGTTGCGGCGTC
>CAYYIY010000012.1:0-107536 GCA_964472075.1 uncultured bacterium
TACACTCTTTCCCTACCACGAGTAGACCTGCTTGCCCATGAATTCGGCGGCATGACCTTCGGGTTCACCGCCGAATTCATGGGCAAGCAGGTCTACTCGTGGTTCGATCAGAAGATCGGTGCCCGCGGCGCGACCACGGTGAAGGTTTCCGACAGCGTCAAGGAAGTCATCTGCGCCAATGATCTGGGCTTCTTCCTGCAGAACGTCGTGGCGTAAGCCAGGGAGCAAACAAACCATGCCCAAATACCAGGTGCAGTCTCCGCTTCAACACAACGGCAAGCGGTATGAAGCCGGCTCGACGATCGAGCTCGAAGCCGAAACCGCCAAGCCTCTTCTCGCCCAGCAGGTGCTGACCGAAATGCCCGCCGAGGCTCGCAAGAAGGATAAGTAACCTTGTCTTACGCCACCCGCCAGGACATGATCGACCGCTTCGGCGAAAAAGAGATGATTCAGCTCACCGATTCCCGAGTGCCTCCCTCGGGCGGTATCGATGACACCGTGCTGGAAATCGGACTGAACGACGCCAAAGCCTTGATCGACGGCTATCTCGCCTCGAAGTATCCCCTCCCTTTGAGCGAAGTGCCCGAACCCCTGACGCGGGTGGCGTGCGACCTGGCCCGCTACTTCCTGTGTCGCAAGCCGACCGAGGAAATGACCCGCCGTTACGAGCAGTCGATCGCCTGGCTGAAAGACGTCGCGCGCGGCATTGTCTCGCTCGGGTTGACCGAGACCAACGTTCAGCCCGCCGCGACAGGCGGCCCACAGGTCGACGCGCCGACACCCGTTTTCACCCGTGACACGCTGGAGGACTACTGATGCCCGATTACAAAGCTCTCGAAAACGGCATCGTCGAGCGCCTTCAAGACGAGATCGACAGCGTGCCGGTCGAGTGCGCTCCGAACGTGCCTTTGACGATCGATGATCTGTTGTCTCGAGTGCAGGGCGATCAGATTCTGGTCGGCTACACGGGCAGTCGCCTCTCGGACTTTCAAACCTTCGACGATCCTTCCGACCAGGAGGAAGTCGCCACGTTCAGCGTCGACGTCTTCACCCGCGATTTGCGCTCTCACCAGGGAGCCTACGCGGTCGTCACGGCCGTTCGTGAAGCGCTGAATGGGTATGAACTGGTCACTGATTGTTTTCTGACCCTTCGCGGCATCCGGTTCAGCGGACTTAATGAGTCCGTCTGGATGTTCACCCTTATCTTCGAAATCACTCTGCAGGAGAATTGATCATGCCTTTGAAAAAATGCGTTCGGGCGACCGTCAAGGCGCCGTCCGGAAACGGCACGCTGATGCCGTTTGCCGCGCTGACCAGGCAGAGCAGCTATGTCTGGCACGGCGAAACGTTTCTCAACCAGGTTTACGCGGCACTCAAAAAGATCTGGAACATGGCGGAAGCCTATTTTCCGATCGTGCGCATCAACGGGATCTCAGAAGGCTGTTCGGTCATCGGCGATGCCGTCACCAACAACGTGCAGATCACCGCGGGCAAGATCTTCGTCGGCGGCGTTGAAGTCACCATTTCAGCCGACGCAACGATCGCCCTGACCCGACCGGCCGCGAGCAAATATGCAGTCGTGGCATTGGCAGCCGGTGCCGACGGCACGGTCGACGTAATCAAGGGCACGGACGGTGACGCGCTCGATCTCAGCGGCGGTTACGGCGGCGCGGGTCAGAAGCCCTACGTCGCGGTCGATCACGTCTGCCTCGCTTACATCACGCTTTACGGTGATACCGCCGCCACGGTTCCGCAGGAAGACATCTACCCCGGCGAAAACGCCAACATTCCGTATGACATCGACCCGATGCGCGGCCTGGTCATTCTCGGCACCGCGCTCGAGCTGAATCATACCGGCGGCGTAAGTCGCGGCGTGTATGCGCAGTATTACACGCAGCAGGACGTTATGGCACCAATCGGCGAGCTGGTTCGGGCTGAACTCGACATCAACGTCGAAACCGTCGACGTCACCAAGCTTTCGAGCGACTGGCGCGATTATGAAGAAGCGCTTCGCAACTGGAAAGTGAACTACGAAAAGTTCAAGGAAAACCAGTATTTCTTCAGACGCGTGGTTACTTCAGGCGACTCGAAGTTCTTCGTCGAGATCAAGGAAAAGTCCACCGACACGTTCCATTACCTCGGCCTGGGCATTCTCACCAACCTCAAGGTCACGCTTGAACGCGGCCCGATGAAGGAACCGCTGTCGATGCTTGGGTGCGGTGAACTGGTGGAGGTGCAGGAATGATCCCGATCGACCAGGTTCAGAATCAGAAACCGCTGTCGGCCGATGAGATCGTGGCGATGGACGATCGCCCGGTGTTCGAGGTCTTCATTCCGCAATGGAATCGGACCTGCCAGGTCAGGGAACTGGACGTTCTCACCCTTCGCGAAATCAGCGAATCGGCACGCAAGGCGGACGGCAAGATCGACGAAGCCGACTACTCGGCAAAAGTCATCGTCGAAGGCAGCGTCGATCCGAAGTTCCGCATCGACCACATCGAAGCGTTGAAGCGCAAGAGCCACCGAGCGGTCACCCAGCTGTTCAACGCCATCATGGACGGGAAAAAAAACTGACCTTCGACCAGCTCACCCTTCTTGAACAGAAGATTCACCAGCTCTGCTTCAAGAAGGGTTGCTGGCCCAAGGATTTGCGCGGGGTCAGCATTCAGGATCTCGAAATTCAGTACAGTCTGTATTACCCAGATCATCATCCACACGAGGAGTAATCCATGGCCGGATTCGGATCAGCGATCAGTGAACTGGCGATCAGAATCTCGGCCGACTCGTCTTCCGCCGGCAAGGCGTTTGAAGACCTTGCAAAAAAGATTTCCGACACGGAAAAGTCGTTTTCCGGTATTGGAACGGCCCTGTCAGGGCTTTTTTCCGGCTCTGGCGGCGCGTCTGACGTTTTCAGTTCGGTTACGGCCGGCGTCTTCTCTTTCAACGATGCCGTCGATGCCGGCATGTCGATTCTCGGGGAATACGGCAAGGCTCTCAGCACCGTTGCACAGATTGCCGGATATGTCGTCGACCCGATAAAAGACATCGCCGTCGGTCTGGCGAACATGACCCTCGCCGGTGGGGCGTTGACCGAGGTTTCCACCGGCTTCGAGAACCTGACGAAGAATGCCGGGCTCAATTCGGCAAGCCTCATTCAGGGCGTCAGTGCGGCAACCGATCACCTGTATACCTTTCAGGAGATCATGAAGTCGACGGCAAATGCCGTCAGTGCCGGATTTGGGCAAGACCAGATCGTCACCCTGTATCAGTTCGGCAACAAAGTCGCCGACGTCACCGACAAGTTCGGCGATGCTCGCCAGATCGCCGAAACGATGACTCAAGCAATCATCAGCGGCAACGAGCGCGTGCTCAAACAATTCGACATTGTTATTCAGGACGGCGCATCGGTCGCTGAAGTCTTCGAGCAGATCAGAGCCAAGATGGCCGGCTTTGGTAAGGGAGGCTTCAACCTCAGCGAAAAGTTCCAAGCCATCGGCGTGCAGGCATCGAACATCATCGATGCCCTCTCAGAGGGTCTGAATCGGTCGTTTGAAGACAGCGGTCTCGGCCAGGTGCTCGACCAGGTGGCCCAGAAGATTCAAGAGCTGGTGCCGGTGGCCAAGGATTTCGGCCTTTTGTTCTCGCCGATCGCGTTCGCCATCGGCGAAACGGCACGCATCGCCTGGGAGATGGGCGGCGTTATCTTGCAGACGTTCGATGCTCTAAAAGCAACCATCACGCAGGCTTCATGGACGGATATCTTCAAGGAAATCATCGTCGCTTCCGGGAACGCAGTCTATGAAGCTGTAAATACTATCGGTTCCCTGTTCAACTTCTTCACGACCGGGTTGCGAGGTCTCGCCGACCTGACCGCGCTTGTGGGCGAAGGAGTAACCTATCTTCTCGGTTGGGAAGAAGCGTCGGCAAAGTTCCAGAAACTTGGCGAGACCATCGAGAGGACCTCTTTCAATTATAACAATTTGACCCGGTCGCAAAGCATGTTTACCGATGCTGTTCTCTCGACCGGGAAGGCCACCGAGTCGACCGGCGCCGAACTGGACCGCATGTACAAGCGCAGCACCGAGAACGCGTTCGACATGGCAGAGAAGATCGGAAAGGTCGAGAGCGATCTGAGCGAGAAGATCGTCGATCTCAACGCCAGAACGGCCGAAAAGATCTCGAACATTGAAGAGAAACGGCTTCAGGCCAAGCAGGAGCTTTCCGAGAAGCTGCAGAAAATCGAGTCGGATCGCATTGCCAAAATTGCCGAAGCCGAAGCGAGGTTCGAGGAGCGGATGAACGCCGGTATCGACTCCTATGAGAAAGAGCGCCGGAGCATCTCCACCGAGGCAAACGAGAAGCTTATGGAATTGGCGCGCAATTTCCAACGAGAGAAAGAGAGGGCTGAAGCTGAGCATGGAAGGCGATTGGCTTCGATGGCTATCGACCATGAGAACCGCCGCCGGCAGATCGCCGAACAGGGCGAGCAGGATCGGCGTGATCTGACGCTTGATTATCAGTCCGCGTCTTTAAAACTCGCAAAAGACCATGAAAAGGCTCGTTTAGCAGCTCAAAAAGAAGGAGCTCAGGCGGTTGCCGAAGTCGATCGAGAGTATGCTGAGCGTCGCGCGGAACTCAGCGATAACTTCCGCCGTCAGGCAGCAAAATCCCTTGCCGACCAACTGAAACAGGAACGTGAGGCAGAGGAAAACTATCACCGACAGGTGTCTGAGGCAAACAGCCAGTTCGCTCAACAGCAAAAGGAAGCCGAAGCGAAATATGCCCAGGATCGGGCAAAGATCATTGAAGATGCCAATAAACGTCAGGCCGAACTCGAACAAAAACATACTGCCGAGATCGAGAAACTCAAGAAAGAATTGGCTGAAAAGCTGGCCGACATCGACAAGAAGTCGCATACAGACACAATCGAGGCGCAGAAAGACTATCAGAAGAAGATGCAGGAACTGCAGCGCGAAGAAAACGAAGCCTATGAGCGAGCCGCCAAAGAACGCGAAAAGATCAATCGAGCCGCTCAGAAAAAGATCGACGAGATCAACGAAAAGTACTGGAAAAACGCCGGCGAAGTCAACACCGACTCCTACGCCCGCGACCTCGTCGCCATCGATGAACAGCGCCGGCGCATGCAGGAAAAGGTGAACCAGAACCTCGCGACCGATCTGCAGAAAATCGAACGCGAGAAGCAGGTCATCGGCGATTCTCGCCAGGGTAAAGGCGCGGTCTCAGAAATCCGCGTCTACTTCGAAAAGACCGGCGACCCATTCCTCGACATGCTCATTACCGCTCTCAATCGAGCGGCCCGAGCGGAAGGAGTGCAGACGGCACGGCAATGATCATCTATTCAAAACCCGGAGCAACGACCTTTCGTTCGGTTCATCTGCCTGAAATCGGGCGCGATTACTGGTACGCATCTCCGATCGTCATCGAAGCACAGACGATTCCCACGTCGACCGTATCGGCCGGGGTGTTTCGCCAGGTCGTTCCCCAGGCGGTCTCCTCCATCGTTCGCACGTATTCGATCGTGCTCGATAAAACCAAGACTGATTCTCTTCTCGCCATGCAGGCCGATACGACGCAGACCAGCTACTACGTCAACATCGGCACTGCCGTCTTTGAATGTATCGTCAGCGTCGATGCCAGGCCGATCACCGTGAAGAAGGCGCAGGTGAACCTTACATTCCGGGTAATGAACCAGATCTCTTAGGGAGCGATTATGAGTACGGGGTGGGGAATCGATCGATACGGCCGGGCTTACTTCGGCACGAACGGCCTGCAGATACCCGTTTCGACGCTCATTCTCTCTGACGAGCTCTACGATGCTCTGGCGGGCAACACGCAAGAGCCTTTCGAATACTTCGCCGACGTGCAGGTTGGCGGCGTCGCTCTGCCGCATGTCGAGAGCATCTCGATCGACCGCGCCATCGATCGCAAGTCGGGGCTGTGCACCATCATCTTTCATACCGCATCGGCCGTCGTTCAAGGCGTCTCCGCCAACGCCGAAGTCAGCGTCTCGGCCGGTCTGCGTCAAAACGGCGCGGTTGCCTGGCAAACCGTGTTTCGCGGCAGGCTCGATCAGTACGTTGCCCCCGACCTGGGCAAGACGGAAGCACGCATCGAAGCCTTCGACATCGGCCGAATTCTCGACACCGAGGCCCCGGGCAGCAAGATTACGGGCGATGTCGCCGCCTGGTTGCAGGCGAAGGTCGAAGCACTCGGCATTTTGGGGCTGCAGGTCGTCACCCGCGGCTCGTCGCCGATTCTCGATCGCGAACTGTCTCTCAATGCATATCGCACCATCCTCGACGCCGCCCGGATCATGGCATCAGGCGATATCTGGCGCTATGTATTCGCCGTCGGGAACGGGTCGATCATCGTGCTCGACCCCGCTTCGCTCGCAACCCAGTCGCCGTTGTTCACGTTGACCCGCGCCCTCAAGGCACAGCCGGTCACAGATGCTTCGACGCGCTACAACAAGGTGCCATATTCAAATTACGTCGGCTATGCCGCCGATCAGGTGGCCTATCTCGTGACCGTGAACCCGGACGGATCGAGCACCATTCAAACCAGCGGCAGTTCAAGCGCTCCGCTGATCAGCGGAATCTACGAAGATGTCGCCGACCAGGCCGTTTACGGCGTACTCGAATCGAACTCGCTGTTGAGTCCGGTGCCAACCTCGAAGGAAGCGTTCGAGGGGCTTGCCGCATCGTTCGTTACCGAGAGTCGCCGGTCACGCATCGATTTTGAAACCGCGTTCAACCCGTTTTTCGACTTGGGCGACGTGTGCGAATACGATAACAATCGATACTTTGCCGCTCGCGTCAGGCACACGATCAAAGCCGGCCGGTTCTGGGGCAGCGCCTGGGAACTGCGGAGCGCGGCATGAGCCTGATCAGCGACACCACCAACCTGCATCTGAACGCTGCTGGAGGCGTCACTTCGATGACGCTGACCAACACCGGCACAGCGACTCTTCTGGTCAAGATCTGGGCGGCTTGTGTCGGAAACAGGTCGCCTGCTGGAGTTACACTGCCCGAAGGTCTCGAAGCCGTTTCAGAACGCTGGATCGAAGCACGTGAAGAAGGCGAAGAGTGGCAGGTCGTCGGGTTCCCAGGCATATTTCCCGCCCGGTTCGAAGATCTCATCGACGGTGTGCTCACGCTCACCATCGGTGCCGGTGCCTCGAAGACCGTTGAGTTCCGTCTGGCGGTTCCAGCCGATGCGGCTTCGAGCGGTGTCGTCAATGCTGAAATCGTCGTGAGGGCGATCAATGGGTAACCCAGGCAATCGCTTTTTCGACCCGTTTCTCGAGATGCGCAATGACAAAGACTGCACCAGGGGTCGCGTGCTCACCAAAGTGGAAGGAGAAAACTTCGATCACGGCGAGGTGTTGTTTCGCGGCAAGGTTGTGACGGCAACGTTCGCGCACCCGGAAATCCACGTCGGTCAGCTCGTCAACATGATCGAAAAGCCGCTCGGAGTCTGGTTTGCCACCTGCATGCAGCCCACCTGGTTCATGGCGCCGATCGACGAGGTGATTCGCGCCGGCCGCAAGGCTCAGGCTGCCTTGGCTTATCTGGTCAAAGACAACCCCCGCTATTGGCCCGAAGTCATCATGATCGACAAACGCGGACAACCGAAAAAGGACGACGATACGGACTTCGACGACCATGATACCAACGGCGACGGATTCATCGACCGTGACGAATGGCCCGGAAATCCGTGGGATTTCGATTTCACCGACACGGATGGTGACGGGAAAATCAGTCGTGAGGAATGGGACAATTTCACAACTACGGGAAGCCCCGTCACAATCACACGTGGGCCGATTTCGACGAACTGGATGGGCTACAGATACCGCACTATCAGCGTAACTTACCCGAACCGATTTGGAACTGTAATTTACGACACTCCGATCACGTGGTATCCGCTCGTGTTGCGGACTTCATCATATGCGAACGGATTCGTATTGCATCAGGCAATGACGTATCCAGTAGGCACGCAGCTTCTCTCGGCCACTCTATGGGTCGATGGAACAAATACGCCCGTTTGGAATACAGGCAATCCTGTAAGCAGCTACGATCCTTATCAAGGGATCGCGTGGCTGAACGGTTGGACGCGATTCGAGCATCAGATGCCGCTCAACCTGTGCTTACTCTATGTTGCTACTACTCTCGACGCGAACGGTCAACCCGCGACCCCCGACTACATCCACTACATGCACAACCCCGTCTACCGCATTGTCACTATTCCAATGACATTCGAATAAGGAGGAAATATGGCTATCGCTATCGGTGATCGCATCGATCCCCCGCTCGGTGGGTCGAGCACGACCAACGGGCTGTCCGGCCGCAGCATCTCGTTCGCCTCGAGCCTGCCCGACACCGACTATCACATCACGATAACCCCCACAGTGCAGGCTCAGGGGCAGTTCGGCGAGTTATGGTATTCGAAGACCACGACCGGTTTCACGCTTTACAACGATGGTGCGGCCGGACTCGGCTTCACCTGGTCAGTGCAGCGATACTGAAGGAGGCTGTCATGAACCACAAACCGCAAGAAGATTTCGAGAACGTCATCGCGCGTATCATGCTGCGCATTCTCCTGATCTGCCTGCTGATCGGTCTGGCGTTTCTCGGCATCGTATCGACGCTCGAAGCCGCACCGCGCCCGGCGCAGTGGTCGCTCGCCGGAATCGCATCGTGGGCGCAGCCGCTGACTGCCAGCGGTACCGCTCTTCCGGCGACGTCGTCATACTCCGTCGGAGATCTGTTCATCGTCTACGATACCGCGAGCGCGACATGGTTTCGCCTCTCGACGTCAGGCTGGAAGCCGATGGGCATCTCAACGGCATCGTCAGGAGGGATCGCATCGCTGGCTGGAGATGTAACCGGTGCTCCTGAGGCGAACACGGTGGAAAAGATTCGAGGCAGGTCGGTGGCTGACGAAACACCGGCCGAAGGCGAGGTTTTGACTTATACCGGCGGCGCGTGGCGACCTGAAACGCCGGCAGCCGGCGGAAGCGCGACGAGCGAAAAGAGCGCCCAGCCGTGGTTGTGGTTTACGAGCCCCGGAGCATGGAAAATGCGCCATTCCGGCACGAAAAGCCCTTCTTCGATTCGACGTATGAACGTGTTCGGAGGCGGGGAAGTTCCGATTCTGACGTCCAGCGATGGAGAAACGTGGATTCTCGACCCGGATATCGGCGAAGTAGACCTGTACCAATATGACGAAGTCACCTACGACATGAACGACGTCGTCTGGGTGGACGCAACGGCAGAACAGCAGTGGGGTGTGACAAGAACCGGTATCTGGTACGAAACAGATCTGCGAAAACTGAGCAGCGACGGATTCGTGAATCAGAGCGATTCATTCGTCGCGAGCGGCATCGTGCGCATCTACAACGACCGTGTCCTGGCCTGGTCTCCAGACATCGTGCGGAAATTCGGCACGGATGCCTGGGCAACCGCGACCAGTAATGCGTTCGGTACCGGAAAACAGATCAGCGAGATCGTCAGCATCGACGAAGACGCGGAGCGTGTGTGGGCCGTCTGTGAATCGGAAGGCACCGCTCCAGCGTTGATCATGCACGATGTCGGCAGTTCATGGGCAGACTTCGGCTGGACGAATGTCGGTTCAGCCGGCTTGCCGACAGGTTGGAAACATCGCCACACAGTCGGCGGCCGGGATGCGAAGAGCGCTCAGCGTCGCGGTGAGCTCCACATCATGACTCTTGTAGCGACGGATACAAGCGCTCGTCTGTATTACGATGCCGTGGCGACACTCTCGCCCATTGTGTACGAGCAGGTTCTCGAAGATGCAGGACTGGTCGATGTTGCGTATCTCGGAAGCGGTACTTTCGTGGCATTGGCGACCGATACCATTTACTGGACGACGAACGGCTCGACATGGGCATCAGCGCCATTGGGTGAAATCATACCGGGAATAACGCTGCCGGGCAAAGCCATCGCTGCACATGGCCAGAAAGCGCTGTGGATTTACGCAGGCGGGCAAGCCTATTGGAAAGCCGATGCCGCAACATTTTTCGCGCGCGGCATGCAGGCATGGAGGCAGGATGCGGCACCAGCCGACACAAAAGGCGCTTATGGGCTTGTTTGGGATTCCGGGAACACGACTGCTGTCGACTGCACAACAGAAGATGAGTTTTACTCATTCACAACCGCCACGGCAGCGATGTTCGTCAGCCCATATACGTGGGCCGCAACGGACACGCCGCAAATCTTTGTGAACGCCCGGTACGGCCCGGGCCCGTGGGCTGTGTCGCTGACAGTAACGTTCAAGGCCTCAGCAAACGAAACATTCGAGGTGAGCCTATTCGAGGACGGCCAGAAGGTCGAATCTATCGGCTTCGCAGCGACGGCCGGCCCCTCCTCGGACGACCTGATTACCGCTTCAGCCGACGGTATCGTTGTGGCGGCCGAATACATGAAAACATATGACGTACGCGTTGCCTGCACCAGCTCCGCGAACAAGACGTTCACCCCGGTGAAATGGTCGCTTTCGATGCGGCGCCTGGGCAATTGAGAAAGGAAGTGATGTCATGCCGAGAACGAGACGGGTGAAGCGACCGGTGTTTCTGTATCTGGCTATTGCTATCGGTGCGGCCGGGTCGATCGCGGTGCTCTGGTGCCTGTCGCGCGCCGAAGACTGGTGGTTTCAACCCGAGTCCGTGGCGATCGCCGCCGAGCCGCGCCCCTTCGATCCCCAATTGCTCGATCTGAGCCGCCGCGCCGTCGTCGCCCTCGAACGCTGGCAACGCTGATTTCCAACCAGGACATTTAGTTTTGACAAAAAAAGTGTAAAATGAAGATGGAGATGGTAAGCTGTGTTCTCGCACGAAGGTGCAAAATGTCTCCGAAAAACAATGCAGATATGAGTTACCGAGCTTTCATGGAAGGCATGGCTTCGGCGATGGATCTTTCCGGTACAACCATCGAAGAACCGAATATACCCCAAAGCCTGGGTGAAGGTCTCCGGACGACATGGAAAACGGTTGGAAGCTTCATCAGTGCGGCGATTTCGGAGACTGAGGAAGAGACAGACAATGCAAATGATGCATCAAAATCCGTTGCATAGTGATCTCAAGAAAGTTTTAGGAGAACTTCAGTCCGTTCGAAAAAACGAAGTTTTCCTTTTGAAACTTGATGAGATACTGTTGTCGCACAGTTTCGAGTTTCAGCACCTTTTTCATGGTAAGTCACTGGATGTGTTGGATGTGGTGGTTCACTCTCCGGGCGGCTCGATTGAAGCGGCTTATAACTTTGTTAAAATCGCTCGAACTCACTGCAAGAAAATCAACGGCATTGTGCCATTGTATGCAAAAAGTGCGGCAACGTTGATTTGCATGGGAATGGATGAGTTCGTTCTTGGCGAAATCGGAGAACTTGGTCCTCTCGATTCTCAAGTTCAAGAGTTAGAACAAGGCGATGGACGCACCTTCAAGTCGTCTCTGAACAGCTTTAAAGCACTTGAACAAATTCAGAAGTATTCTCTTGAAACTCTCGATCTTGCCGTAAAGCTTATTTTACGTAGAAGCGGCATGAAAATCAGCGAAGGCATTTCATTAGCGACTGAATTTGCCTCCATAGTTGCGAATCCTCTTTTCAGTCAGATCAATCCGTACAAACTTGGTGAACATGCCAGAGAACTCGAAGTAGGAAAGCGTTACGCTAAAAGGGTATTGTGCCGATTCATGAGGTGGGAGGAAGATCTTGCAGAACGCGTTTCCGATGTTCTAGTCCGGGGATTCCCATCACATGGCTACATTCTTGATCTTGATGATCTTCGAGGCCTGAATCTTCCGGTTCGCGCCCCAAACGATGTCGAAAGAGATGTAATCGAAAAAATGAAATTGCCCTTACTCCACCAGCAAGGAGACTGGATAGGCTTCTATGAGAAAGGAGAGACTACTGATGGACCAAAAGTGGGAACGAATTTACGAGAAAACCCAGAAGCTTGAAGGAAAAAGTGATCCTCGAACAATGGGCTCAATGTTTGACGATGAGATTCTTGAGACACAATCAGCTGTTGATGAGGTATTTGATATCTACAACATGAAAAACAATTCCGCAAAGCGCTTTCAGACGAAAAAGTAGACTGACAGTATTGGATGCGGCCCCGGACATGGTTCTGGGGCCGTTTGCTTTGAGGGAATATCAGGAAATGGTGGGGGAGCGGACATTGAAAAGGGATGGCGGGTGGGGCACCTTTAAAGAGGGTTTATGGGTCGGTTATGGGCAAAGAGCCGATCGCCGGTTTTTGGCGATTTGACATGAGGGGCGAAAATCGGTATGATCGCTGTAGGTGCTAGAAACACCTTGAGCCAGAGCGGTATCCGCCCCGAAGTCGCGGTTTTTTTTTCGGCAACCTTTTGCCGGGTGTTGGCAGGAATACAAAACCCTTCGGGGAAATACTGTCGGCCGTCTCTGGCGGTTTCTAGCGCCTGGCCCCCATTTCGGGGGTCATAGAAAAACCAGAGGAGGTCGTTATGACCACAACATCTTCCCAGGCCGTTTCTCCCGTTCCTGTCCCATTCTATGGTGACACGCTGTTCCTCGTTGAGAAAGACGGTGTGCCCATGACCCCACTCCGCCCTATCATTGAAAACATCGGGCTTCAATGGAGAGGCCAGTGGGAAAAAGTTACCGCTGATGCAAAGAGATGGGGGGGTGTAGGTATCTACATCCCTTCATCCGGCGGGCCACAGGAAATGCTCTGCATTCCCGTTCGCAAACTCCCGGCTTTTCTGTTCAGCATTTCACCGAACAAAGTTCCTGAAAATCGACGTGAGAAGCTGATCAAGTATCAGGAAGAGTGCGATGATGCGCTCTGGAACTACTGGACGAATGGCAAAGCAGTGAATCCTCGAGCAGAGATACATGCCTCCGACCGTGACGAAATGAAGAGCATCGAAGCTCAGCTTCTGGCCGAGCTGCGAAGCGTGAAGATGGTTCAGCTCGATGAGCTTCGCGTCGTCCTGGAGAGAGCGAAATTGCTTGAACGCCTGCTGAACTCTGCTTCGCCGCTTCATCACGACATCTACCGGTATCGTCTGATGGGGCTCAGAAACGCCGAGATCGCCAAGCTGGTCGATAAAACCGAAAAATTCGTTGCTGATGCGATTCGAAGCCGTTGCCGATACGCTCATCTTCAGCCCTGGGCGGCCGGATTGGCACGAAACGGCTTTCCCACACTGAATGAAGATCAGGGGAGCCGGCCATGAATACAACCATCAACGAAACCTCTGACTATAAGCCGCGCCTGATCGATATCGATCGTGCTGAACGCGCTCTCAACAGCTTCGACAGCCTGACCGACCTGCTCGGCGCTCTTGATCCGCACACGGCCGGAGTCCTCGACCCTCACAACCTCTGCACTCTCATCACGTTGCTGACCCGCGAGATCCGCATCTCGATCTGCACTGAATAACCCTCAAATAGGCACCAAAAGCGAGCCCCCGGCACAACCGGGGGCTTTCTTTCGCTCGCTTTTATGGTATCTTCAAAGCCTCGTAAAAAACCGCGAATTTCTATCCCGTTCGGGGTCATTTTCAAAAATCCCATATAATATTGAATCGCAAAATCTGTACCAGCCTAAAAATCGTTGCTAAAATCATGTGTCCAAAGTGATAAAATCATCTGTCTTGTTACACCAAAGTGATAAAATCATCTGTCTTGTTACACCGAAAAGACCCGCCGCAAGATGCGAGGTGTGTTCACGGCTGCGTCGCCGCATGTGGTAGCGAAGAACTTTCTTTCTTCACGGCGATTCCCGTGCCGCACTCCAGGTTGATACATTCTCGAAATTCGATTATATTTAATATATGAACAAGTGTTCAAATGTTCATACAAATGATTTGCCCGAAGGGGAACTTCTCGCCGGCGTTGCCGAGTTGTTCAAATGCATGGGCGATCCGTGTCGACTGGCGATTCTCACATTGCTGCGTTCGCAGGAACTGCCGGTCGGCGAGCTGGCTCGACGCCTCAAGCATACGCCTTCGGCGATTTCCCATCAGTTGCGTCTCTTGCGCAGTCTGCGTTTGGTCAGATCCCGAAGAGAAGGCCGCAGCATTCGCTATGCGCTCGACGATCGCCACATCGCCGATCTTCTTGACATGGCGTTTGCCCATTCCCGCCACCCTCATGCTGCTGACTCAAACGATGAATAGTGAGGTCACCTCATGACAGCTCCAGCATCTCATCAACACGTGTGGCGTGTCGAGGGTCTCGACTGCCCTAACTGCGCGCGCCAACTCGAGAACGACATTCGCAGCCAGGCCGGCGTGCTTCATGTCGAGCTGGATTTCATGGGCGGCATGCTGACCGTGCTCTGCTCGATCGAGCATGATTGCGAAACCCTGTTGTCGGAGATCGCCGCTCAGCACGGTGCCAGCTTTCATACCACCGAAGCGCCCGCACCCTCGGCTCAGGAAGCGGATACGCGGAGGTGGCCGGCAGAAGCGTGGTACATGCTGCTGTCGGGAATTCCACTTCTGGCCGGTCTGTTCACCGATATCACCGTCTGGTATCTGGCTTCAATCATCATTGCAGGCAGTCCGGTCGTGTTGAAAGCCTGGCAGGAACTCCGTCTTCGCACCATGGCAATGAACACGCTCATGTTGATTGCCGCTATTGGGGCGGTTTGCATCAACGAACATCAGGAAGGAGCGATGGTACTCTTTCTCTTTACCATCGCACGCTGGCTCGAACGGCTCACCAGCGACAAGGCCAGACAATCGATCGAACTGCTCAAGACCCGCATTCCGGCGCTCGCTCATGTCATCGATGATCACGGAGATTTTGATCTGCCGGTTGCTCGGGTCGTCCCCGGAACGATGATTCGCATCAAACCCAATGAACGCATTCCTCTCGACGGTCGCGTGGTACAGGGCACTTCAACCTGTGACGAACAGATTCTGACCGGAGAATCGCAGGCGATTATCAAACAGCCGGGGGCACTCGTCTATGCCGGGACATTCAATGGAGACGGCCCTCTCGAAGTGGAAACAACACAGTCCGCCTCTCAGTCGCGTTTCTCTCGGATTATCGATTCGGTCGACCGTATCCAGGGTCAGAAAACCAGGTTTCAGACCACCATCGAACGATTTGCCGAGATCTACACTCCGGTCGTCGTCTGTCTCGCCCTCGGAGTGGCCTTTTTGCCGCCGCTGATCATGCAACAATCGTTTCAGCCATGGATCCACAGCGCTCTCGTGCTGCTGGTCATCGCCTGTCCATGCGCCCTCGTGCTCGCGGCACCGGTCACGCAGGTTGCTTCAATTGCGCTGGCAGCGAAGAATGGTATCCTCTTCCGCAGCGGAGATACCATCGAGGCAGCGGCAACCATTCGAGTCGTGGCGCTCGATAAAACCGGCACGCTCACTCATGGAAAACCGGGCATCACGCGTGTCGTTCCTGCCGGGGGGTTGTCGGAAAAACAGGTGCTGCAGCTCGCAACCGCACTCGAAGTCAATTCCGAGCACCCGCTGGCTCAGGCTTTTCTGAATGCCGCCACGGAAAAGGCAGCTCTTCCCGAGGTGTCGCGTTTTTCGGTTAACCCGGGTCGTGGGGTTGAAGGCGACATTGACGGAGTGACCTATCGCCTGGGCCTCAAAGAGTGGGCAACACAGATCTGCAGCGTCACACCGTCCGAACCGGAAGCCTGCGCAACCAACGGAACAAACGTTACCCTGACCTCAAAAAACGGCCTCCTCGGAACGATAAGTCTCAGCGATACTTTGCGATCAGAAGCGAAACACGTCATCAATCAACTGGGACAATTGGGCGTCAGACACACGGCGCTCCTTTCCGGTGACCATTCCCGGATTGTCGAGGAAATCGGCGCCTCATTAGGCATCGCAGAGCGCCAGGGACGCTGTTTCCCAGAAGACAAGCAGCGACGTCTGGCTGAACTGCGAGCGGAACACGGCCCGATTCTCATGCTCGGGGACGGAATCAATGACGCGCCTGCACTGGCAGCTGCCGACCTCGGGGTAGCCATGGGACATTCAGGCACTGACGCCGTGCTGGAAACCGCCGGTGCCGTCCTCCTGCACGATCGACTCGACCGACTGCCATTGTTGCTCGCCATCAGCCAACGCTGCCAGTCGCTCATCAAACTGAATATGGTACTGGCTATCGGGTTGAAACTCGCCGTCTTCGGCCTGTCGCTGGCCGGGTTGGCCACGCTCTGGCTGGCCGTCATCGCCGATACCGGCGCTTCCGTGCTGGTCGTCGGCAACGGCCTGCGTGCCCTGCGCGTTCCCTCACCATTTGCCGATTCGACAACATCCTGATACTCTGACAGACAACGTTTCTGGAGAGTCCCATGCTGTCACATCGCCGTGTCTGCTGTTTTGCCCGATCGGCCGCCCGGGTTCGCCGTTCGGCGGTTCGCCATCACTGGCATGAGCGCTCGCTCACCCGCGAGCGCAGGCAGGCACAGGCACGCAAACTCAGCGCCATTTCAGCCCTGGCCGGCGGCTTCGCTCACGATTTCAACAACATGCTGGCCGCGATCAACGGCTTCACCGAACTCGCTCTCGACGACATTCCAGCTGATTCCCCCGCTCGCGAAAATCTGGCCGAGGTTTTCGCCGGCGTGAAAAAGGCCCGACAGCTCGTCGACCAGATTCATGCCATCGGTAGTCGCAACCGTCGCGGATTCAAGACGGTTTCACTACGTGCGGTTCTGGAAAAGCATCTTACTCACCTGCGCACGCATCTTCCCGCCACAGTTCTCATTGAAACGGAAGTCGTCCCGCCTGATAGCCGCTTCAACCCTGACTTTCCCGTTTCCGGAAACCCGGACGAGCTGGGTTTTGTCATCGAACAACTCATTCAAAACAGTGTTGAAGCTCTCCCGCCCGGCGGCGGAAGGATCTCGATCAACCTGCGCGGCAACTCAAACGATCAGATCGAGCTTTCGGTCAGCGACACCGGCTCCGGGATGCCCGAACAGGTGATGGACCGACTCTTCGAACCATTCTTCACGACCCGTCAGAAAGCGCGAGGCTTGGGTTTGGCAATGTGTCATGGTATAGTGGATAAACATCGTGGGACGATTTCGGTTGAGAGCCGAGTCGGCCAGGGAACATGCGTCAGGGTCTGCTTACCTCACGATGCGGCCGCGCGAACCGGCAGCCCATCATAATAGGACTGGTGCGAAATGAGTAAGATTCTCATCATCGAAGACGACGATCAGATTCGGAAAATGCTTCGTCAGATGCTCGAACGAGGTGGATACGAAGTGTTCGACGCCTCAAACGGCAAGGACGGCAACCGGGCTTTTCGCAAGAATCCGGTAGACCTGATCATTACGGATATCTTCATGCCTGAAATGGACGGACTCGAGACCATCATCGAGCTTCGACGCGATTTTCCCCAACTCAAGATCATCGCCATCTCGGGTGTCGCACGAGGCGGCAGTTTCGACTTCTTACCGATTGCCGAATCATTCGGCGCCGCAAAGATTCTGAAGAAGCCCTTCACTCGCGAAGAGATTCTGTCCGCCGTCAAGGATGTCCTGGAAGCCAAACCCTGACATCTGCTCTTTAAGCAGACAACCGCAAGAAGAAGCCGGGTGAGACAACAACTGTCTCACTCGGCTTCTTCTTTACGACGCTTCGATCTACCGCAGAATGGCGATCTTGTGCGTCTGCTTGATCTTCTTCTGCGGATTGTCCGGGTCGCGAATCTCGAATCGAGCCAGATAGACACCGTTGGCGACCTTCGAACCGTTTTCATTGCGCAGGTCCCACGGAATATCGTATCGATAAATGCCAGCTTCGAGGCGAGGGGCCATGCCGTTCAGTTCGATCACGCGGTCGCCCGACAGATCGTAGATCTTGATGCTCATGGCATCGAGGTCGAGATCTTTGCTGTTCGCGGTAATACGCAGGGTTACCCGCTCACGCGCCGGGTTCGGGAACGAGATCATTTCGGCGACCTGCAGAGGGATATTCAGCAGGAATCGTATTGCCGCGGTTTCTCCGACGTTGCCGCTGCGATCGGCAGCGCGAATCAGCACTTCATGCTCTCCCGAAGAAAGCGGTTCAAGAGGCTGGAATCGGAACGTGCCGCTCGCAGCGTCGACAACTGCACTCTGCGGATGACCATCGATGACCACCTCGACAGTGCCGTTCAACCCTGACCCAAACTCTTCGACTCGCCCTTCGATGACCGGGCGCGAATCGCTCAGCGGGGTTTCCGGGAAACTCGTGGTCATCGTCACGCGAGGAGCCAGCGTATCGCGGAACACGCCGAAGACGCCGGTCTGCATCACGGCAGCAGCCGTACCCGAGGCATTGATCGCCGACTGCCAGACCCATTCACCGGAGCTGTTCTGCAGATACAAACCCCAAACCTGATCGTTCGGCAACTGATGCACCTGCAATGCGAACGGCTTCAACAGGCGTCCGCCGGGCATGGAAAGCTCAGAGATCGAGCCCCAAGGCTGCAGTTCTTTTTCCTGGGCAGGCAGAATCTCATGCACGGAAGCCTTGATGTTTGCGTTCTTTCTGATGGCCCCAGCCAGGACGTTGGTCATGGCGTTCTGTTTCAGGCTGCCGCGCGGCAGCCATTTCACCGCTGTTTTCTGTTTCACGCTGCCGGCCGCAAACACGCCGGTGAACTGACCATCGGGAGACTTCACCTCGGCCCGGACAGAGGCATTCACGACTGCAATCGTGAAGCTGGCGAGAGTGGTTCCCACGTTGCCGGCAAGGTCTGTCCCCTGAATCTCGGCCCAGCCGGCACCAGGGTAGTTGGCATCAAGATGCACACCGGACATGTACGTGTTGGTGGAAATACCGGGAGTCATGGAATACTCGATCGGTGCCGCGCCATTCTGCGTCACTTTCACTTTCGGATTGCCGGAAAGCGCTTCGCTCGCTGAAGCCGCCACAACAAGGTCGTACTCATTCGCCGGATTCGAAAAGATCCCAATCCTAAACGTCGGAGCGACCATGTCGCGCCCCTGGAATGTCGTGGTCACGGCGCTCGGGTTGCGATACTTGTCTTCGACTCCGTTGACCGTCAGGGTGTAGTTCTGCCCGCTCGACAGATCAGCAGCGGTGGTCACTCTCACCGACGTGCGATTCGTCTGCAGCGCCACAGTAACGACAGAAATGGCACCGCCGTTGATGATGTAGTTCCCGGTTGCCAGAGCCGTCGGTGCGGTCACCTCTTCGTTGAAGTTCACGAAGAATTCGCGTGCCGTTGTGATACCGGTAAAGGTAATCGCCGGGGTGGCGAACGCGGGACCGGCGGCATCAGCCATGAAGGTGAAGCTGTTCTGCCCTTCGGTGAGCGGCGAGCCGTCGGTGTTACGCAACGTCGGCGTGGCAATCGTGAACGTATAGGTCAACCCATGGGCGAGGGGACCGGAGAGCGATGCAATCAATGTTTGAGGATTCACGAACGTATAGCTCGACACATTGACCGTTGGAGGCGCAAAGGCGGATACGGGAGGCAACGTCGTCGCATCGACCGGGTGATTGAAGTAAAGCTTGATAGCGGTACTCGTCAGTTCCTCGCCGCCCAGCAACCTGAAGGGTGAAGTGACAGCGAACACCGACGTCGTCAGAGTGGCTTTGTTCCCGGCCGCATCACGCGTCCTGAAGGTATACGTGCCATCGAGGACGGTCGTACCCGAGAAGTTTGTCCCATTCCACCAGGCGACGTAATTGGTTCCAGACGCGATGAGAGGCAGACGATTGATCACCTGACCGGAATCGTTGAGAACTTCGACTTCCCAGACGCCCTCAGGACCATATGGAGTGCTCGGGTCGATCGTCAATTCGATCGAGAGGCTCGCCGCGAGAGTCGAGAACCGGGTTACCACGGGGCCGACCCCTCCGGCGCGCAACGTATAAGTCGACACGATCGGACGCACCGTATCGATGATGACATAGGCTGAAGTACCAATTCCAGCGGCCGCAACACCAACGTTTCCGGCGGTGTCAACCAGATCGAATTGGTACATGCCATCGGTCGCGATAGTGCCGTCTGAGAACCGGCCATTGAAGACCGCAGTCCACGTGGTACCGGTCTGTCTGGTCATGACTCGCGTATCCGTGGCTCCCATACCGGTTTGGCGCAATCGTAACCCGGACGTTTCATCAGACCGGAAGGAGAAGTTGACGTTCGGCGTGACACTCATGCTGTAATACAAGACCTGGCTCGTCGTTGACAGATCTGAAACCGTGGGGGTCGCCAGCACGCGAGGTGCCGTCGCATCCATGGTCCAGATGCCGGTCTCAAGCGATGGGTTCATGTTCGCATCGTAGAATTTGAGAATGTAGGGAGACCCGTTCGGATTAGATGGACCGGTGGTGGAGTTCCACGTGAACGTACCAATCGTCCAGGTCGGATCCCAGTTCAGGGACACCGATGCAACGGTCGAGTTCCCTTGAATGAAATGCACCCGTGAGCCTGCCGATCCTGAAGCTGTCGACAATGTGACGGTGAGGGTCGCCTCATAGGGGGCGACCAGAAAACTGAACGGTTGATTCAGCAATGTCGGCCACGGAGTGCCGGAAGCGGTAGTCGCCTGTTGAGAGGAGGTAACGTAGGAGGTGATCGTCGGACCGCGAGATTGAATCTCAAGTTGGAAGGCCCCGTTTGACGATACCGCCGTGTTTCCAGCATAATCACGGCCGCCGGTCACCACATAATTATACAGCCCCTGGGGGAAGGTAGCCGTAATCGGCTGCGCGTTGGTAAAGCGACAGGTCGTCGCATCGATCCAGCAGGCAGGGGCGGTCGGGCTGGCGACGAGAGTCATCTGGAAGGTTCCGTTCACCAGCTTAACAACCGGTACCGTTGCTGAACTCATCGGCTCGGAGAATTGAACATCGAAGGTTATTGCGCCGGCGGCCGAACTATAGATCGGCGAACCACCCAGGGCTGTCGATGGCGTGATGCCGATCACCACCGGCTGCGACGCATCGACTTCTACGATTCGGAACCAGGCGGGGCCGGTCGCGAAGTTCTGTGCGAGATCGGCGGCGGTGAACAGATACTGACCCTCCGGCAGCGTGCTTCCCGTAGCGACCTGATGAACGCCGGAAGTCGGCGAGGTCTGCGTCATCTGCGCCGTCCAGGTTGCCGGATACAGAGGATGGCTCGGCAGCGCTGACATCACGAGACGTTGTGTGTCGGTCGCATTTGTCGACATCGTGATCGTGGTGTTGCCGAGCAGCGGCGAGTAGTATTTGATTCCACCGCTGGCAATACCAACGTCGCTGAAGACAAAGCTGCTCACCGAAGCGGGTCGACTGTCATAGATCAACCTGCCGACTCCACCTGTAGATGCATTCAGAGTCGCCGAAAGATTACCGTAGTTATCGATGAGCTTGAACGTGAATGGCGAAGGCCCACCCGACGCAACCCAGACTGTCCATGAAGACATCGGCGAATCAATGGCGACCTCACCCGTCATACCAGACAAAGCAACGGCATACGAGGCCACCTGCTGATTTGCTGAGTTGTACATCAGCAACGACTGAGCGACCGGCACCACGCCCGAATACGTCAGGGTGATACTGGCAATGCCATTGTTTTCAGGTGGACTGAACGGGCGACCGGAGATCCACGCAGTGGGAGGATCATCAAGCAACGGCTGCTGCGTCCAGACTCTCATCGTCGCAGAGGGCGCCGTGGTGAAAATCGTAATCGGTAACGCTCCGACGGCCGGCGGGACATTCTGGTTCCCAGCGTAATCGCGAGCATCGGTCACCGTGTAATAGTATTCACCCGATTGCGCCGAACCGACGGCCAAGTCGTTTGTGAACCGGCACGTATAGGCATCGACCCAGCAGGCGGCCGCAGACGGCGTGGCAATCAAAGCAATCGTCGTCGGCGACGTCGTTGTCGCCAGTCTCACCGTCGGCACATAGGACGGATTCATCGGCTCATTGAACGTGATCGTAAACAGTCCTGTTCTTGCCGCTAGAGCTCCGACAGTAATCGGAGTTGCCGCAGTCACGGTCGGGGAAGCACCATCCACGATCACGGGCACCGTCGATGCAGCACCAATACCGAGATTGCCCGCCAGATCAGCGATATAGAATGTGTAGGTTGAATCAGGAAGTGATGTCAGCGTCGTCGTATGAGTACTAGTTGCCCCAACTCGAGTAAGGCTTTGGGTAGAGGTTGCCGCGAGAAGTTCGTCAACCAGAATCAAACGCTGCGTATCGGTCGCATCGGTCTGCACTCGCACCGTCAGGGTGTTCGCAATCGGCGAGTAGAAACGATATCCACCGCTTGCGATACCACCTTTCGTATCGGTCAATGAGAAAGACGCAACCGTTGCCGGCATTGAATCATAGGTGAAAGTACCAATGACATTCGACGTGTTGTTCAGACCATCACGCATGCGCAACGTGTATGTCAGCGGACCAACCGGATCAGCCGGCGGATTCCAACCATCTGTTACGATATCGACCGGCACGGTTGCCACACCCGTCGGATCGGGCGCCGGGACCGCATACGTCGCAATCTGGGTTCCGGTCCAGTCAAAGACGAGAAGATCATGCGGCAGGTTGGGAGGGGGATTCACCAGATAGAGCAGTTCGATTCTAGCAATACCAGGACTCTGAACCGGCATGCTCGCCACCCAGTCAGTCGGAGCGCTCGCAATTAACGGCTGCTGACTCCACACAGTCGGTTTCGCAGCCGGCCCTTCGGATTGAACATTCGCCGCAAATGCCCCGACGATGTAATCCGTGGTGTTACCCGCCAGGTCTCGGCCACCGGTTACGACATAACTATAGTCACCCGATCTGTATTCTGTCCCGATCGGCGCGACGTTCACGAACTGAGCCGTATCTGACGATGTCCAACCAATAAACACGAACGAAATCGTGTTACTTGCATAGGGAGGAGCCAATGGTGTTGTCGTTGCCAATGCCAGGGTCGGAGCTAACGTGGGATTGCCGTTCATCGGTTCACTGAACGTAACCGTACAAGTCACTGCAAGAGCCGGGCTGTTTGGAATGGGCCAACTGGTGTCAGGAGCAATCGAGATTACCGTTGGGCGAGTCTGATCGATTACCAGCTGCAACGGCGTCGTCGACGCGGTTATGTTCCCTGCAAGATCACACACGCCAAGATCGAACACTCCTTCGCTAAAGCCGGAAGGTGTATTCAGCGATCCGGAATAGACCCCAGGTGAGGTCTGGTTCAAGTTGATAGTCGCCGTCGAACCGGGCGTAAACGAGGCAATTCCGGTCCAGGCCGTCGAATAGGCAGTCAGGAAAAGAGTATCTGTCGTGACAGTATTCACTGCAACCGACAGCGGGGCCGAAGAGGTGGCATACCAGATACCGCTTGCATACGATGCAGCGCCGTTCACTATCAGAGAGTTGAGCTGCGGCGGCCGACTGTCATAGACGAAAGTGGCAATATCGATGATGTTGCCGAACGAGTCGTAAATCTGCGCGTGATACGAAGCGGGGCCCCACGGATCGACCGGACTGCCGAACGACGTTGAGTCAATTGTCACATCGGCCTGTAGACCAGCGACGTTCACCGTCAGAGGCAAAGCAACCGAAGCACCGCCCGGCGCAATCAAACGCAGCGTATGCGGAAGATTAATCGGAGTGTCCGAGTAGGTGAAACTGGCAACGGCCGTTCCGCCGAGGGCACCCGACGAACTGAATGGAAGGTTTTCAGGAACATCCACCGTCGGCGTGGCAGTCAGGTACCGCTTTGTCAACGTCAGATACGACGAAGTGATCGGCGGTGCATTGGTGCGCACATCCACCGTTCGAGTCGTATCACCGGGGAAGGCGTTCCCTGCGAGATCTCGACCGGCGGCTGTCAAGCGATAATTCCACTGTCCCTGCGGGTTGAGACCGGCGGGAATGGCCGCGGCATTCGTGTAGGTCACCTGGGTTCCGCCGGCACTCCAGACTCCTGCATTGAAGGCAATCGTGGAAACCGGCGTCGTTGTTGCCACCGTAAGAACAGGTGGAGCCACGGATGTATCCATGGGCTCACTGAACGTGACCGTCACGGTCAAACCGCCGGCAATGGCCCGAGAAATATGATACGGAGAGATGTCGGTCACGGTAGGAGTCGCCGTATCAATCACCAATATCGCCGTACCGCTGGAATAGCCGCGAACATCGGTTCCGTTGCGCAATGCAAGATCGTAGACGGTGTTTGTGGCGATGGTACCAAGACTGTTGCCGAAAACATCCTGGACATTCCAGATTTCGAGAGAAGCCGGCAGAGACTGCAAACCGTCCGGCATGGACGTCTCATTGACAAATCGCGCCGTGTAACGGGTTTTTCCCGCGACCGTACGCGTCACCCAACCCAAGAAAGTACCAGTGGCCAGCGTGTCAACACCAGATGCAATACGAGCAATCGGGGTATTCGACGCCAACGGAACCGGCACGTTGCCGATGTAGTGGGGAGCAAAGTCAAACTCGAACCCGAGAGTTCCCGGGGCCCAATTGCGCGTCGGCGGCGGATCGGAGATCGCTGCAGCCGCAAGTCCGGCAGTACCTGCTGTCGTCGGGGCAATGACATCGACGTTTCCCGGGTTTCCGGAAGGCAGATACAGTTGAGTGGCTTGATCCCACCAGTTGGTGAATGCTCCAGCATCGACTCTCATTCCCCATAACGGAGTCTGGTTATTGCGCCATAGCGTCAGAACGGCATTCATGTCGGCGTCTGTCAGCTTCAGATGAATGCTGGTCGTCGCCAATTGAGGGTTGGCAGCAAGTTCCAAAGCCTGCAACGTCAGCCGTGTAAATGTTGCTGGGAATGGATCCTGGTCATAGAAGATGAACTTTGAGTGAAAGGCCGTCGTGCGTCGCGAGAAGCTCGGCACTGGCATCCCCATGGTCGGAGCAGTGCCGTCGACGGTGACGAAATCGTTCGTATAGAGCAGAGCTTTCTGCGAAAGATTCACATCAAGCGTACCACTTCCAATGTTCAAGGTAATGTTCCCAGGCGGGTCTTGCACTCTGAACAGAGATGCCGGTGGACGATCGACGGTCAAAGACGGCAACGGGGCACTTGTCGGATACAGCTGAGATCCACGTCCAAGTTCATCCTGGACAAACACACTTACTGATGAACGATTGGCAAAGTAGAGACGCGTTGTTCCTGAGCCGAGTTTTCGAGCTATCCAGTCGACGGCATCAGCGCACATGTCGAAGTGCAATTGATCTGCTGCAAGCCACGACGGAGTATCAGATGCCTGGAACACGTATCCTGTCGTGTAATCAACACTCGTGAACTCGTACCCAAGAGCACCAGTAAGCAGAACTGCCTTCGAGGCGATCAGCGTATCGGTTGCCATGGCTCGATCGAAAATCAGATCGATGCCGATCGCCGTCGGCCAGTTCGTCGTATCGACAATGAAGTTCACGATCTTCGCCGGAGTTCGCCAGGTCGAATCGGTAATCGTGATCGGATACCGTGCATATCCCGGGAGCCAGTTTTCGGCGAGGTCGGTCAGCGGAGCCGTTGCCACTGATATGACTTCCAGATAGATCGGAGTCGACGCCCATGCCGCTAGGGTCTTGCGATCAACAATGCCGAATGTTGCATCGAAACTCGTCAGGGCCTCGACAATCGTGCCGGACGACACAGCCATGTAGGTGGTCAGGCCGTTAGTCAAACTGCCGACAATTCTATACTGCGATGAAGCCAGATTAACGAATTCCTCCGACAGATTAACGGTCAGTACTGTACCGTCGAACGTTGCTGAGGTGATTGAAGGCCGCCGCGTATCGACTCGATACAACTGGCTCGCTGTTGCCGGATTACCGGCCTGATCGCGAAGGGTGATGGTGAATGTCGCATCGATGAGATCAGTCAGCGGATAAGAGGTAAACGCAATAGAAGTCGGTGTGTATCCCGAAGCGCCTGATATCGACAACGGGTACCAGGCGGGTGCTCCCGGCACGGCCGAAAGATTTATGGAGGCGCTTGTCACCAGATCATCGAGGGTCGCGCTCGCCAGCAGTCGATCTCCAATGGATGAACTGCCCACATTCAGATAGGGGGTTAGGGTTGGATAGTCCGGATTCAATAGGAAGCTTGAGGTCAGAATGGTCGGCAGTTGATTTTTTACGGTAAAGGTCGAGACCTGAACCGCCGTCTGCGATAGATTACCGACGTTGTCCGTCGCACTTGCCGAGTAACTGAGAGTGTCCAGATTCAGATTTCCCCAGGCACCGGTTCCAGGCGGCACGGTGAACGTCGCTTCATGACGATTGCGTGCGGCCACGAAGGTCATCGGTGCTTCCTGAGGTGTTGCAACCCAGATGGTTGCCGTCGCAGCCGCATCGAGGTAATAGGAAATACTCGCAAACACCGTGAGAACATCACCTGTATTCACGACATTCGGCAAGGGATTATCGCCATTGGTTTGAGTGATGACAATTCCCAGATTGGAAAACGAAGCCGGTTGGCAATCAACTTCGAGAACGGGAGCAGAAGTCAGATAGACACGATTGCCGTTGACATCGGTTACCATCGCGGTAAATGAGTAGTTGAGATACTCAGCATTCGTTTTGGTTCCGGTCCATTCAACATAGAAGTCGGGTGCCGAAAAAGCCATCACTACAGCACTTACCGAACCAATTGCAGTCAGATTTACCGTGGCTGTTCCCGGATCCGGGTCGAGAGTTGTGATGGTGAACGAAGCGAGGTCACCCATTTTCATGCGACCGTCAGTCGGGGTATCGTCCCAGCTCACCAATAACGGACCTGGCGTTGGAGGCTGATTGTCAACAGTGATGGGATTCGTGTGACTCGCCACCTTGTTGCCCGAGGCATCCATGATTGTAACCGACCATGATGCGGGAACCGTCTGCAATGTTCCAGTCGCCACGGTTGCGATGTACTCGTACAAGTTCACGCCGATACTCGTCATCACCTGACTATCGCTTCCACCGATGCTGGTCAGATCAACCGTCGGATTGTTGCCGTCATGGTCGGACACCTGAGCGCGAATGCGAATCAGCCGAGAAATGGTTGCCACCGAACCAGCGCCGACAATCGTTGCCGACAGCGATGCAATCTTCGGCGGGTAACAATCAACCTTGTACGGAGCCGTATACACCCACACGGCATTTCCTGACTGATCAGTGATCATCGCCTTGAACCGGTACGAATCACTTGCATTGTTCGCCGTCTGTGTCGCGGTATCAATGTTGTGCGTATAGTTCGTAGGTGCGTACGTCATCGTTTCACTTGCCACTAATCGGAAAATATCGGTAATCAACGTGCCGGTAGCATGATCATCCGGAACATCAAGTGAGAGGGGAACATCAAATTGCAGATTCTTGTTCAGGTTGACGAAGTTGGGATATGGATCTGTCAAACCGGGTTGATAGGAGATCGCCACGGTCAGAGCACCCGGGTCCGGGGGGTTGTTGTCGATCGGAATCGTTACGGACGAAACATCCTGGTTCTCGTTGTTGTCGACGACACGAATGGGGAACACGACTGCCGTATTGCGGTTGATGGTACCGGTCGCCAGCGAGTTGATGATATAGGTAAAGGCACCGGGAGTACTAGAAGCGACCATTAACTGTGAGCTGCTCAAGCCAATTGCCGAAAGATCGACATAAGC
The DNA here is from genome assembly GCA_964472075.1 of uncultured bacterium. GTDB lineage: Bacteria > Muiribacteriota > Ozemobacteria > Ozemobacterales > Ozemobacteraceae > CAYYIY01. Next base: position 27,637 of record CAYYIY010000012.1, read on the forward strand.
CTGACAGACATCGATCGGCGGAGTTGCCAGTCTGACGTGGAAAGCAACGGTGTCACCGATACGAGCAAAGCCATCATCAAGATTCGGATTCCAGTTATGAGTGAAGGAAAAGCTGGTCGTACCGATGATTGGCGGCTCGTTGTCGAGCGGAATCCCGGTGTTTGCCGTGCCTGTTCCGATGTTGCCGGCATGGTCGGATGCAACGACCCGAATATCGAAGGCTGTGCGATCCCAGCCGACACCCGGTGGAAATGAACCGACCGTGAAGATCCCTTCAAAGAATCCAGGCGCACCAGGGTCCGGGTTCAGCAGCTGCGTGTTTGTGTAAAGAAGCGAAAGAGAAGCAATCTGAACCGTCACTGCGCCGGCCGCACCCAATTCAGCGGTGTTCAAATTGTTCACCTGTGCGCGAATCCGCAACTGTTCACCGGTTTTGTAACTTGTCCCACTGCCAGTAACACGAGAGACTGTTGCAGAAACAACTTGAGGAGGAACATTGTCAATGGCTCGTAACGGAGTAGTCCAGTCTTGGATAGTGTTTCCCGTTGCCTGGTCGATAGCCCAGACACGGAAAGATTTGGTGGGAGTTTCCTCCGAGATGCCAATCGGCAGGGTATAGTCAAGAAAATACGATGTCGCTCCGACCTGCGGAATCTCAACCTGCGCCGCTCCACCGAGGGAACTCAGATCCACATACACGTGTGCTGTCGGATACTGTACCGGATCCCACGTCGCCGTCGCCGCGATCGTCAGATGATCTCCCACAATCGCGATGGAGTCTGACAACACACCGTTGTTTTGAATGATCTGGGCATTAGGCTGCGGATCAAGCAACGGCAGGCGGTTGTCGATGGGAAACGTGTTGGTAGTTGCAGTAGCAACATTGAAACCGTTGTCCGTCACCGTGATATCTGCAAAAGTGGATCCGACGATAGCCGCAGCCGGCGGACTCGACGCAACGGTGAATGTTCCTTCGAAGCGTGTTCCATTCCAGGCCAGTGGTAAACTGCTGCCACCCAGATAGGTACAAGAGGCTGTCACCGTGTCATTGTCGTAGGTGGCCACGTTGACCTGAATGGTGACCGTACTCCCCGGACGTGCGAGACCAGCCGGCGTAACAATGATATTCGTGGAAGAGATGACCGGGACGCGTGAATCAATCGTGACACCGGTCAGAACCGTCGCGGATGTCGCGTTTCCATTCGGATCGACCATCTGAAGAGTAAGATCGCCGGTCGTATTGCCGGGAGGGGTGTCGACAACTGCAGAGATTGTGTAATTCCCGGTATGAGGATTTCCTGTCGTGAGAGATAATGTCCCCAAGCCGATGGCTGTCATATTCAGGGTTGCTGTTTCCCCTGCCTGATAAGCCGTCCCATCCATGGATTGACTGAAACCGAGAACATCACCACGATGGAGAATCTGTCCAGTATAGGGAAGTCCATTGACCGTCATGTCGAACGGACCAGCCCTCACGGGCGGCCGATTGTCCAGTGTGACAAACGATACCGGAGCGCAGGTCAGAGTGCCACTTGCATTCGTAATGAAGAACTGTGCCGGACTTTGAACACCATTCTGCAAACCTTCGGTAATCGGACCAAAATTAATCGTATAGCGATAGATGTTCGAACCGAGATTGGAAAACGCCGAGGTGTTGAGCACTGGCCCACCGGGAAAGATTTGAACCTCACCAAGAATAGGAGCAGGGTTGCATAAAGATGTGCATTGATAGGTAATCGTTTCACCAATAACCGCAATGCTGTTGTTGTTCGTATCCGTCGTGTTATTTGAGATAAATGCGGGAAGATCAGCATAGGCAACCGATCCAACGCACATCAGGACAATCACAAGCGACCACTGCATCATGCCGAGCAGCAGTCTCAACGGGCTTACATCACAGCGTCCTGAACGGACTCGAGGATATCTATACATCACAGACGATTTCCCCCAAATAGCGCTATCGGTGGACGACGGTCTATTCATCGTTCATCGGCATTCTGGGGTCGGAAGGTGAGGGGTTGTTGTTTCCGCGGAAAAATGGGGGCAACTTAACCAGGCGCGGGGAAGAGATTTTTCGACTGCCTGAGCAATCGAACGGGCACATTGTCAGTCAGGCATGAAGTCGCTTCGGCATTCTTGGCGACACGCGGTGAGCAAGACGGAAACATTCGCACCAAGACCCAAGATGCGCAAACAATGTCTGCTGAGAGGCACGCTGACGTCAGCCGGCACCAAGGCTGGTCAAGCGCCGGTGGTAGCTTCTTTCTCTTTGTTCGCCTCAGCGGCGGCGACTTTTTTGCGCATGATCACGCGCGTGCTCTTGCCGGGGTGAAAGACGAAGTAGACTTCATCCATGTAGGTTTTGATCAGGAGAATGCCGCGGCCACCCTCGCCCCAGTCTTTCACGGTGGCCAGACGCTCGAAATACTCAGGGTTAAACACGAAGCCGCCGTAATCGGTCACGGCCACCTCAACCCATTCGCGACCCAGCGTGTAGGCAATCTCGACTTCACTTTCAATGCGAACCGAGCCGTGTTCGATGGCATTCGAGATCGCTTCATCGATACAGAGCAGAATCTGGTATTCGAGACGCCGCTCGAGCTTGAGTTGCTCGAGTTCGGCACGTAGCTCACCTCGTACCTGCTCGGCAGCCTGCATCTTCACCGGTATTCGGTGAACGTGTTCATACGTGCTCGGCTTTATCTGTTTAACATCCATATCAGATCTCGAGAGGCACCATCATGGACAAACCCGCATCCTGCGGATCATTGAGCAGCTCAAGCTCTCCCTTGTGTGATTCGAAGATGTGACGTGCAAACGGCATTTCAAGCGTGAACGGTCGCTTATCCTCGGCCAGGAAAAAGTCGATGGCCACCAGCCAGTTGAGATGATCGGGATTCGGTAACACTTTCCATGAGTCAAAGGGGGCTCGAACCTCGATCTTCAGTTTATCAGCCTCAGAGTATAACCGCAGCATACAGGTAGCCTGCGGCTTCAACTTCCGTGCCGCAAATGCAAACACCGCCGTGAAGGCATCCTTGAGAATATCGGAATCAACGGTCAAGAAGGCCTTTTCCTCGATTTCGCGGGTCACGGCAATGTGGCACTTTCGACGTGCGAACTGACGTTTTGCCCGTAGTTCGATCATTTGTACCAGATCGCCAAGCCGGTTCGGCCCTTTGGAAATGCGCAGCGGACCTGATTTGATCTCTGTCAGATAGATGAGGTTCCGTGTCAGGCGGCGAATACGGCGGTAACGATTCAGTCCCTTTCTTCTCAGGCACGCCGGAATCGCGCTCAGCTTCTTGTGCACTCGATGCGCCACCATGGCCATCAACTGCAGAAAGCGCTGTTCCTGACGTCGGGTCTGCGTCACGTTGCGCAGGGAAACCACTGTTTCCATTTTCTTGCCGGTTTCGTTTCGCGTCACGACGAAGTGACCGGAAACGACTTCCTCATGCGGTTTCAGCAGAACGAGTTCCTGGACGCCCTGATCTTCTTCGCTTTCAACCAGTGCCGGCAGCATTGATGACAAAGCATTGTTCTCGACCCCTTCCGGGAAGAACATGGTGCCGAAGGCTTTGTTCCACATGACCGGCAGACCGTTCTGATCGAGAACGAGGATTCCGTCGGCAATGGCATCGAAGATCGCATTCAGCCGCCGTTCCATCTTGGCCATGCGTTCACGGAACAACTGTCGCTCGATAGCCGCCTTCACCTGATCGATGAACGCGGTCAGAAACTCCTGATCCTCGGCGGTAAAGCCGCCCTGTTTGCCTGAGAGATACAATGTTCCCAGGTGCTGGTCCTCGATCTGAATTTTGCGCGATAACTGATGCTCAGGATCAAGGGTTCGTGAGACTTCAAAGGTCGAGTCGGGTTTGTCGACCTTGAGTTTGACGCTGTTTCGGGTAATAATGCCGATGACCGGCGTCCCAAGCCGCTGATGCAGCATCTGCAGCATGCGAATTTCTTCCTCGGCGGCAAAACGATATTCCAGCCGACTCCAGGATTTGCCTTCGAGGATGACGAACCCGTGATTGGCACCGGTTACGGCTTCGGCCGTGTAAACAACGACCTGCAGCAGCTTGGCGACGTCCGGTTCTCCGGAAAATGATCGCCAGACCTCGAGAATATGGCTGGTTCGTAGATCCATGGGCCTTCGATTCGCGTAAAATCAGGCTGCAAAGCGCGAACAGTCGCCATTTTATCACGGTCAACGGAGATCGACAACCCGGGTATGCAGACGCTTGAAATGCCACCTATCGGTGCGGTACACTGCCGCCGTTTTCCCGTTGTCTGCTTAATACCATCCCGTCGCGGAGGACCAATTCCATGCATACCTACCGAACCCATACCTGTACTGACCTGCGCCAGGAACACATCGGCCGACAGGTGCGGCTTTCCGGCTGGATCCATCGCAAGAGAAACCTCGGCGGCATGGTGTTCATTGATTTGCGCGATCACTACGGCATCACGCAGATTCTGATCGAACCCAACACCCCGCCGTATACAACGGTCGAGCCCCTGCGACATGAATCAGTCATCACTGTCGACGGTGTCGTTCAATCGCGCGGCGAAGGCAACCTCAACGACCGCATGCCGACGGGTGCGATTGAGGTTAAGGCAACCAACGTTTCCGTGCAAAGCTCGGCCGAGATTCTGCCCTTCCCGGTTTCGGGCGAGCCGGTTACCGTTCCGGAAAACACTCGCCTGACCTATCGTTTTCTCGATCTGCGTCGCCAGAAGCTGCATCAGAACATCATCCTGCGCTCGAAGATCATTTCCTCGCTGCGACGGCGCATGACCGATCTCGGTTTTCTCGAGTATCAGACACCGATTCTGACCAGCAGCTCTCCTGAAGGCGCACGCGACTTTCTCGTGCCCAGCCGTCTGCATCCGGGAAAGTTTTACGCGCTGCCTCAGGCTCCGCAACAGTTCAAGCAGCTTCTCATGGTTTCAGGCTTCGATCGGTATTTCCAGATCGCTCCCTGCTTCCGCGACGAAGATGCACGGGCAGACCGCTCTCCCGGTGAGTTTTACCAGCTCGACGTCGAAATGTCTTTCGTCACGCAGGATGACGTGTTTTCCACCATCGAACAGGTCATGCACGGAGTATTCTCAGAATTCAGTTCGTACGAGATCACTTCAACGCCTTTTCCCCGCATTCCGTATGAAGAAGCCATGCGAAAGTACGGGTCGGACAAACCCGATCTCCGCTTCGACCTGTTGATTGAAGATGTCACGGATCTCTTTGCCAAAGGCGATTTCAAGGTGTTTCGCGAGATCGCCGAGCAGGGCGGAGTCGTGCGCTGTCTCAGTGTTCCAGGCGTCGGGGCCAAATCGCGCAAGTTTTTCGACGATCTCGAAGCCTTCGCGCGCGAGAACGGCGCCAAAGGTCTGGCGTCATTGGTCTTCACCGGCGGTCAGGTCAAGGGCAGCCTCGCCAAGGCGCTGTCCGAAGGGTTGCGCCATGAGCTGAAGCAGCGCACGGCGACCGGCGATGATGCGGCCATTCTTCTCATGGCCGATAAGCCTGACGTCGTCGCGTCCGTTCTCGGCAAAGTCCGTCTGCATCTGGCTGATCTGCTCGATCTGCGCCGGAAGAACTGTTACAAATTCTGCTGGATCATCGACTTCCCGATGTTTGAACGCGACCCTGAAACCGGCCAGATCATCTTCAGTCACAACCCATTTTCGATGCCGCAGGGCGGTATGGAAGCCCTCTGCACGAAGGATCCCCTGACCATTAAGGCCTTTCAGTATGACATCGTTTGCAATGGTATCGAGCTGAGTTCCGGAGCCATTCGCAATCATCGTCCCGACATCATGTACAAGGCTTTCGAGATTGCCGGGTACAAGAAGGAAGATGTGGACGCGAAGTTCGGAGGCATGATCAAAGCCTTCACGTTCGGCGCACCGCCGCACGGCGGTATCGCCCCCGGCGTCGATCGCATGGTCATGCTGCTGGCGGAAGAACCCAACATTCGCGAAGTCATCCTCTTCCCGATGAATCAGCAGGCCCAGGATCTCCTCATGGGTGCCCCCTGCGAAGTCACGGAAAAGCAGCTCAAAGAACTTCACATCAGGATTGTCCCACCTGAAAAAAGCTGAGAAACGCTTCGCATCTGTATACAGATTGTCTGAGATTCAATACGGTCACGTCGGATGACCACTGACTGGCAGATTCTTTCCGCCAGATTTCGCTGGCTCGTCACCTGTATTGTTTTCTTTGCGTTGCCCTTCATTCTGGTGGCGTATGGTCTGGGCACGGTCTGGGAAATTCAAACCAACGAAGCCAAAGACAAGCTGTTTGCCAGACTTGACGACTATCTTCTGACCATTCGCAAATACGACAGTACGGTCGATTTTTTCGAAGATTTCTTCAAGACCGTTTCAAAACGTGTAAAGAAGCTCGATGAGGAAAATCGTCGCGGAGCGACGAGACGGTATTTGAAGCTGCTCAATCAGAACCTGCAGAAACGTTTTCCGGGCGTCTTTCAGACCACGATCGTCACGGAAAAAGGGGAACCGGATCCGCGCTACTCTCCGCCCAACGCACCGAAACTGGTTGTCCGTCGACTTGTTGAAGCCATGCGCGAAATGCAGTATTCAACCGCAGCCGATGTCAAAGACATTCGTGAAGCCGTCTGGCCCTTGATCCGTGGGTATATCGGTCCGGTGGCCGAGATCGGGCATTTTGACCCGTTTCGCGCTCGCCTCGTCGAAGTGAATTCAGATGCAAAGAATCGGTGGTTCATCTATCTCGTCACTCGATCAAGCGGTTTGTTGGCTCATGTCACATGCACTCGCGACTGGAACATCATTCCGGCAAGAGATCGTCTGGCGAGACTGCAGCGACGGATTCGAGACCCCGAAATCAAGCTCGGACTCATCACACTCGAGCAACAACACCTGATTCAGGGAAGTCTGGCTCTTGCCATCGGAGAATACGAGCGAATGCTGCACGACCATATTGTCGTCGGCGATCGTCTGTACAGTATCATGCCGTATGGTGACAAATCGCGAATCTGGGCTTCGGTTCCCACCGACCGAATACCAACATTCACCTGGCATCGCGCCTGGCTGGTGGTTCTCGGAAGCCTGATCTTCGGGTGTTTCGCCTTGTTCACCTATCGTTTCATCGTGCTCGAAAGTGCATTTCGGTTCACCATTCGCCATCGTCTGATTCTTCTTTTCGGATTCGCTTCCGGTCTTCCTCTCATGGTTCTCGGCTTTTACGGCTGGGACTATCTACACGACAAACTCAAGACTCGTATTCGTGAAGCCCACGATACCGCCGACAGGAATCTGCAGACCCTTGACGGCCGCTACCCGCTGCAGAAGGGAATGATGGAGCGATTCTGCGAAAAGGTCGGACGCCGGGTCGAATCTCTCTTATTGAGGAAGCAACCCTTCGACATCAGTCAGCTTGATGCCTTGAGTCGACGTATCGGCAACACCGACTTTCTTCTGATCGACGTGAAGGGCAAAATCGTTTCGAGTTCTGACGTTCGCAAGGGCAGACGAGGCACAGACAGTCAGATACGCAAGGTGTATGGTCTCCTGGCCAAGACAGTGCTGAAGCAGATCGACAAGGAGGGAAGTCATCAGGTTTCGTCTTCTGAAATGCTGGTGTCGACCGTACCAGGTCTTGATTTTGCTCTCGCGCCTTTGATCAAAGGACTAGGGAGCATCACTGCCATTACGTTCGCCGATTTTCACGTTCTGGTTTACTTTCTTCCCATTCGTGGGTCGTCTGGAAACATCGACTATCTCTTCTCCTCCACCTGGGACAAATTCGGACTCGAGAACTCGTTTTTGAGGTCACATCTGACCGGAGTCAACCGTCATCGGCCCAACACCAGGTTCTACGGGTTTCACACGGCCAGCGAAAAACTCTACCCCGAATGGAAAAATCGGCCGCAACAACTTCTTAACTTCATGACCAATCTGCGACGTCAACAGGGCACCACCACCGGAACCCTGACCTGGCGAGGGCGCAATTATCTGCTGACAGGCATCAAACCGAAGGAACTCAGCCAGTTCTTTCTTCTCGCGGTTGAAAACGCGGAGCCGATTGAAGCCGAGATCAAACTTCTGCGTTCACGTCTGGCCGTATTCACCTGCCTTGCGGTGGCCTTCAGCCTGTTTCTCGGCGTGACGATTTCGCGTCAGTTTCTGACACCCCTGTCGACACTGACCCAGGGCGTCGTCGCCATTCAGGAACGCCGGTTTCGCCATCGCGTACCGCCGCTCGGTGACAATGAACTCGGCGATCTTGCGGCAACCTTCAACCGAGTGATGGAAGGATTGTCCGATCTCGAGGTGGCAAGAATCGTTCAGGAAAGCCTGTTTCCGTCAGGAGGAATTCAAGCCGGGTCCTATCGGGTCAGCGGTCGATCGGTGTGCGCCAGTGAGTTGGGCGGCGATTACTTCGACATGCAACTTCTCAAGGAAAATACCCTTCTGGTGCTCATCGGCGATGTCTCAGGCCATGGAGTGCCGGCCGCCCTGGTCATGGCCATGGCAAAAGCCTTCGTCGAATACCAATGTCATCTGCCTGCCATACCTACTCCTGATCAGCTTCTCGCCGGTTTGCATGCGGTACTCTTTCGCACCCTGAAGCGTCGTCGCACCATGACCTGCTTTCTCGGACTTCTCGATATAAACACCCACCGTCTGACGTATGCCAATGCGGGACACAATTACCCCTTTCTGTTTCGACGCGGAGAACCCGTTCGCAACCTGACCATGCCGTCCTTTCCCCTCGGCAGTCGACAGACGATAACCATCAAAACGGCCTCGGAAGATCTTTGCGCCGGTGATCATCTGCTGCTGTATACCGACGGGTTCATCGAAGCTCAGACAGAAGGCGATTCCATCGGATATCAGCGAGTGGCCGAAGAGATTCCCTCTCTCTTCGCTGAAGATCCGACCGCTTCGATCGATGCCATTCTTGCCTGGCACAAGCATCTCGCCGGTGCAGCTCCGCAGGCCGACGACATTACTCTCGTCATTCTGTCACGATCGGCATGACACAGCGAACCAGCCTTCCCATCGAAGCCTTCATCCCGGAGATTCAGCAGGCGCTGAACCGCCACACATCACTCGTTTTGGTTGCGGCACCGGGTGCCGGAAAGACAACCGTCGTGCCGTTGCACCTGTTTCAAGAACCATGGATGCAGGGGAAGCGCCTTCTCATGCTCGAGCCACGTCGAGTTGCCGCCCGTGCCGCCGCCAGACGACTGGCCGAACTGCACGGAAGTGCGCTGGGACAAACCATCGGTTATCAGGTTCGATTCGATCGCTGCATCGGACCGCAGACGCGCGTCGAAATTCTCACGGAAGGATTGTTAACCCGGCGTCTGCAACAGGATCCGTTTCTCGAGGATGTCGGTCTCATCATCTTTGATGAATTTCACGAACGCAGTATTCATGCGGATCTTGGTTTGGCCCTCTGTCGCGAAGTACAACAGACCGTTCGACCCGATCTGCGTCTGATGGTCATGTCGGCAACCATTGAAGCCGGCCCGATTGCCGATTTTCTCGGCCGGTGTCCGACCGTACAGGTTCCCGGCCGGCAGTTCCCTGTCGAAACCATCCATCTCGAGAGGCCCTCAACTCTGCCTCTGGTCGAACGGGTCGGGCAGGCCGTCGAGCGATTGCTGCCGTCCGTTCCGGACGCGGGCGATCTGCTCGTCTTTCTTCCCGGAGAGGGCGAAATCTATCGCGTGAAGGAACTTCTCGAGTCTCGCGGCATCGGAACTGACGCCGTGGTGCTGCCATTGCACGGCACGTTGCCGATCGATCGACAGGATGAAGTACTCAAGCCGAGCAAGCGGCGTCGCATCATTCTTTCGACCAACGTGGCCGAAACCTCTTTGACCATTCAAGGGGTTCGCGGCGTTCTTGACAGCGGACTCGCGCGCCAGGTCATCCTGGACCCTCGCACCGGTCTCGAGCGTCTCGAAACGACAACCATCAGTCTGGCAAACGCTCGTCAGAGAACGGGCCGGGCCGGACGTCTCGGACCCGGCATCTGTCTTCGCCTCTGGACCGCTGACGAAGAGCGTTCGATGCCTGTCGACATCATACCCGAGATTCGTCGCAGCGAACTGTCGAGTCTGTATCTCGAGCTTGCAACCTGGGGAAAGAAGGATCCGTCCGCTCTTGAATGGCTCGAAGCGCCACCGGCACCAGCAATCGAAGCAGCACGGCAGTTGCTGTTGCAGTTGGGAGCAATTTCTTCCGACGGAGCCGTAACCGCCATCGGTCGACGCATGGCTGCTTTACCGCTGTCTCCGCGAATTGCGCGGCTGCTGCTGTATGCCGAGCAGATCGGCCGGCTGGCGCTTGGAGCCGATATTGCCGCCATCCTGAGTGAACGAGATCTGCTGGAAGGCGGTCGGCGGGAGGCCAGAGAGACCAGTCGCAGCGATCTTTTCGTACGACTCGAGGCGCTTGATAATGCCCGACAGAGCCGGTTTCACGGTCGGCAGGCACATATCGACCTGCGCGCCGCCGCGAGTATCGACAGGGTTGCCGAGCAGCTGCGGCGCTGTTTTCCTTCCCCGACGAGACCATCGAGCCGCTCATCTCTGTCGTATGAAGAAGTGGTATGCCGTTTGCCGCTGGTCGCTTTTCCTGACCGCATCGCCAGAAGACGCGCCAAACCCGTACCGGGAACCCGGACAGGATATGTTCTTGCCGGTGGTCGCGGGATGCGACTTTCTGAAGCAAGCTCGGTGCAACAAAGCGAGTTCATCGTCGCTCTCGCGGTAGATGGCGCCGAACGCGGTGAGACCCGCGAGGGTGTGATTCACCAGGCCGGAGCCATCGAACCCGGCTGGGTACGCGAACAATTGAGTCACGACATCACGCAGGTTCGCGAACCGGTATTCGATTCACAACGCCGCAGTTTCAGCATTCGTCGCAAGGTGATGTATCGAGAACTCGTACTTGAAGAAGTGACGGAAACCATGACCGATGAAGACCGCCTGGCCATCGAGACGGCTCTGGCTGCAGAAGCCGGCAGGCGGCTTTCTGAAGCCCTGAATTTTGATGAAGCATTCGAACAACTGCGTTTCCGGCTTCACTTGCTGGCTCGCCACGATTCGACCTTCGCAGTACCCACCATCGATGATGAATGGATACGGAGTAAGTTGCCCGAACTCGTACACGGCAAACGAAGCTTCGCCGATCTCAAAGCGGTTTCTCTCAGCGATTTCACGCTTGCGCAGCTTGACCATCGCATTGCCGGAGCATTACAGCGCCACCTTCCCGAACGATTCGTGCTTCCGTCAGGCCGGAAGGTGCGTCTGCAGTATCAACTCGACGGACCGCCGATTCTCGCGGTGAAGCTGCAGGAGCTGTTCGGACAAACCGAGTCTCCGAAGCTGATGCAGGGAAGGATTCCCGTCCTGATTCACCTGTTGTCACCCGCCGGCCGCCCCCTGCAGATCACCCAGGACCTGCGCAACTTCTGGCTGACGGTGTATCCGGGGCTGCAACGGCAGATGCGCGCGAAGTATCCCAGACACAGCTGGCCCGACGACCCGTTCACCAGCCGCCCGCCGCCGCTCAAGCGCTGATTGAGAAACATCAAGCAATTCTCGGTTCCGTGCGAAGCGACAGGGGATCAAAACGGCCTGACCAGGCACGTTTTTCTCACCGAGAATTGCTGTGAAATATCGCTGGGATCTGCGGGGTTTTCCATGATGGTGTATACTGGCTCGACCTCATCTCTCACATGCTCCGGTCAGAGGAATGAACAGCGAGTATCGACAATTTCTGCGAGAAGGCGAGCAGGCAGCGTCACGATATGCCCTGACGTCTCCGCGGCGTCTGCCGCGAGGCATGAGCGGCAACATTCTCGGCAGCGGCGCGGGCAGTTCGCTCGAGTTTCTCGACCACCGCGAGTATCAGCCGGGCGACGATCTGCGGCACATCGACTGGAGCGCGTACGCGCGCACGGACAAGTTGATCGTCAAGCTGTTTCGGGAAGAAATCAGCCCGCACTGCGACATTCTCATCGACGGATCACGCTCCATGATTCTCGAAGAGACGCAGAAAGCCCGCTCGACCGTGGCTCTCTGCGCTCTGCTGGCTCAGGCCGCGCAAAATGCCGATTGTTCCTGTCGCACCTGGATGGTCACCGATCAGGTTCGGCCGCTGCCGAACGGGCACGAACGCCCGACCGTATGGGAAGGCCTCGATTTCACCTTCGCCGGAAATCCAGGCGAAACCATGCTTCGTCAGCCGCCTGAATGCAAGCCGCACGGCATCCGCATTCTGGTAAGCGATCTCTTCTGGGCGGTCGACCCGCTTCCCGTACTGCAACGTCTGGCCGAGAAAGCCGCAGCCCTGTTCGTCGTGCAGGTTCTGGCGCAGAGCGATCTTGGTCCGACCGAGCGCGGCAACCTGCGTCTCATCGACAGCGAAACCGGCCTCGAAAAAGAGATCTTTCTCGATGATCCGACCATTCAGGCCTATCGCGAATCGCTGCAGCAGCTGCAGTTCAACTGGAACCGCTCCTGTTCACAGGTCGGTGCCCGCATGACCACGGTCATTGCCGAATCTCTCGTGCAACACTGGGACCTCCAGGACCTGGTCAACAGTGAACTGCTGAAGGTGGGTTGACGATGCCGCAATTTGCCTTTCCCGCCTTCTTTCTGGCTCTGCTGCCGGCTGTGGCCGCGCTGTTCGCGATCTATTGGCTGCGCAACCGTTTCAATCCGGTGCGCGTTTCTTCCCTGCTGCTCTGGCAGTCGCAGAAGGAAGCTCGCGAGAGCGGCGTGACGCTGCATCGATTGCAGACCCCGCTGCTGTTCTTCCTCGAACTGCTGGCACTCGCGGCGATGGCCTGTGCGGCCGCCACGCCGTTGCTCGAATCCACCCAGGAGCAGCGACCCTACGTCATCATTCTCGACGATTCGCTTTCCATGCAGGCCGGCGGCGCTTCATCTCCACGCCGGCAGGCACAACAACACATCGAGAAGGAACTGCGCGGCAACGTCGCCTACCCGGTGCGCTTTATCATCGCCGGTCCCGAACCGGTGTTTCTCGATTCTCCGGCCCGCAATCACGCCGAGGCCATGCTGGCTCTCGAATCATGGAAGTGTCGCGCTCCCCGTGCCGATCTCGCGGCAGCCGTCGCCCTGGCGGAAGAAACGCTCGGGGGAAACGGCCGGATTCTCGTTCTCACCGATCACCAGCCTCCGAGCACGACCGAATCGGGCAAAACGCGATGGCTCGCGCTCGGCGCCGCTCGACCGAACCTCGCCATCGTCAATGCCGTGCGCGGCGGTTCGGAAAATCGCGAACGTCTGCTGCTCGAAATCGCGAACTTCTCGTCAGATTCTCGAACCTGCACTTTGACGCTGAACGGCCTCTCTTCGGAACCCAGACAGGTCACCCTGAAACTGAACGCCCAGGAAGTGCAGCGACGCGATTTCGATGTGGCCGTGAGCGGCAGCGCGATAAAAGTACAACTCACCATGCCGGAAGATGCGCTTGCCGAAGACAATGAAGTTTTGTTGCTTCCAAAGCCGGCGGCACGAGTCAAAGTGCAGATGATCTTCAAAAACGGCGCGTTGAAGTCACAGATCGAACGCGCTCTCATCTCGACCGGACAGATAGTACCAGTGACAGAATCTCCAGATCTGCTTCTGACGGACGACCAGACGCTGACTTCTCCTGTTCCTGACGCCTGGCTGGTTCAGTTTCTCGCGCACGCCGAGGCCCTCTCGTATACCGGGCCTTTCTTCGTTGATCCGGTGCATCCGCTGACCCAGGGAGTCACGCTGGCGGGCGTCATCTGGGGCGCAGGCAAGGGCGATCTGCCGGGGCGGCATCTGCTGAGCGTCGGCAATGTTCCGCTCATCAGCGAGCAGGATTTCGGCCCGACACATATCATTCGCATCAAACTGCGCCCCGATCTGTCGACGCTGCATCAGTCACCGGCCTGGCCGATTCTCGTGTACAACCTGATCGATTGGCGAACGCGCTTTCTGCCCGGGCCTTCGCAACCTAACCTGCATTTGTATCAGGAAGTCACCTTCAGCGTTCCTGCCGGCCTCGAAAATCTGACCGGCACGAATCCCGACGGAAGTCGTTTATCATTGCCCGTTTTCGCGCAAAGCGTTTCATTTCGCCCCGAGTCGCCCGGTGTATACACGTTTACCACACCGAACGACACCTGGAAGATTTCGGCCCTGGCGTTTGAACCACTCGAGTCGAACCTGGCCTCATCAACATCGGGCACCTGGGGAACCTGGACGGACGCAGCGACACTCGAAAAGGATTATCGACCGATGACCGATGCGGTTCTCGCATTTGTCCTGGTTATTCTCGCCCTCCATCAGCTTGCCGTCTTTCGTCGGCCGAAGGGAATTCGAATATGACCCTTCTCGCCCCCGCCTGGCTGGTCCTGATTGTTCCGCTCTGGTTTCTGACCGGACGCCTGCCTCTGCCGTCGGTGCTGATTCATCGACTCCGCCTTGCGGCCCTGGCATGTCTGGTGCTGGCCATGTGCGGCCCCGCCGTTCGTCTGCCGATGCGAGAAGGGACGGTTGTCGTCGTTGCCGACCGCAGTTTTTCGATGCCGAGCGGCATCGATGGACAACTAAAAGAGTCTGTCGAACTGGTACATCAGGCTCTGCCGGCCAATCATCGCCTGGCGGTCGTCAGCTTCGGAGAACGGGTGGTAGTCGAACATCCGCCGTCAACCTCGAAGTTTCCCGGCTTTCTGTCACAGGTCGATCGTAACGGGTCTCAGCTCGGCGAAGCTGTTGAACGCGCCATCAGTCTGATTCCACGCGAGGGCACCGGAAGGCTTCTGGTTATCTCGGACGGACGCGCCACCGGCAGAGATTTTTCCGAATCAGCATTCAAAGCTGCCGCCAGAGGTATTCCCATCGACTTTCGACTTGTACAAAGAGAACTTGCGGGCGACCTGGCGATTCAACGCGTCGAAGCGCCGCAGCAAACGGCAGCCGGCGAAGCATTTTTCGTGCACGCCTGGATCAATTCCCCGCGCTCGCAGAGCGTCACGGTTGAACTCTACCGCGACAAAACCCTGGTCAGTCGAAAGCAGCTCGAAGCATTGCCCGGGCTGTCGGCCGTCACGTTCCGAGATCGCGCTGAAGAAGCCGGTACGCAACGCTATTTTGTCAAAGTCGTCGGCACCAACCCGGACCCGGTTGAAGAGAACAATGTCGCTCGTCTGCTGATCGGTGTCGCGGGCGAACGCCCGCTCCTGATCCTTTCCGGAGCCGCTGACAACGGGTACGCTCGACTGCTGCAGGCGAACAAGGTTCCCGTGCGCATCGTGAATGCGGCCGATTTCACCTTCCAACTCGATGAGCTTGCCGATTACGCCGGTGTAGTGATTGAAAACCTGCCTGCCGGACGTATCGGTGATCGCGGCATGGAAACCCTTGCCGCCTGGGTGAAGAATACCGGTGCCGGCCTGATGATGACTGGCGGGCGCAATTCCTTCGGCCCGGGCGGCTATTTTCGCTCACCACTCGAACCCATCCTTCCGGTTTCCATGGAACTGCGTCGCGAACACCGCAAGCTCTCGATGGCCCTGGTCGTCGTTCTCGACCGCTCGGGCAGTATGACGGCCCCGGCAGGCGGCGGCAGGACGAAAATGGATCTGGCCAATCTCGGAGCCGTCGAAGCCATCGAACTGCTGAACAACCTCGATGAGTTCGGCTGCTTCGCGGTCGACACCGCTCCGCACATCATGGTTCCGCTGCAACCGCTCGAGAACAAAGCGAAGGTTCGCGATCTGCTGCTGCGTATCCGATCGGAGGGTGGGGGAATTTACGTATACGAGGGCCTGAAGGCCGCTCATAAGATGATTCAAGGCGCTAAAGCCGGAACGCGCCACGTCATTCTGTTTTCTGATACCTGCGACTCTGAAGAGCCCGGCGACTACGTCAAACTGCTGAAGCAGATGACCGACGAAGGCATCACCGTCAGCGTCATCGGCATGGGCGTCGAAACCGACGTCGATGGTCGTCTGCTGCGTGATATCGCCGAAAAGGGCAACGGTCGCATCTTCTATTCCGATCGGCCCGAAGAGCTGCCGAGACTGTTCGCGCAGGATACGATCGTCGCGGCACGCTCGACCTTCGTCGACACCCCGGTTCCCGTTCGCTTCGAACCGACGCTGCAGCAACTGACCGGTCAACCGTTTACTCCCGACCGGCAGGCCGGCGGCTATAACCTTTGCTATCTTCGCGACGGGGCACAGCAGCATGCCGTGAGCGGCGACGATTACAGCGCTCCCATCATCGCAGCCTGGCAGGTTGGCATTGGCCGCGCCATGGCGATCACGCTCGAAGCCAACGGCCCTTTTACCGGTGATTTCAAGAACTGGAACGAGTTCGGTGAGTTTCACAGCAGTCTGGCTCGCTGGGTCGCAGGGAAAAAGGGGTCCTCGTTCCGCGATCAGCCGGTCACTCAAACAGTCGCCAACGGGTACTGTCTCATCCAGGTTCATCTCGATCCCGAACGCAAAGAAGATCCGTTTTCCGAACCGCCGCGCCTGCTGACCCTTCGCTCAAGCCCCGGCGAGCCGACCCAGACGGAAGAACGTCGCTTGGCGTGGGCTGATCCGGACACGCTCTCCGTCAGCCTTCCCTTGAAAGGCGGTCAGACCGCGATTTCAACCCTCGATGCCCCGGGCGGCGAACCGCTTTCTCTTTCGCCTGTCTGTCTGCCGTATTCACCGGAGTTCCGCCCCACCGGCGAAAACGAAGGGCAGCGAAATCTGGAAAAAATGGCCCGCATGACCGGCGGCAAGGAACGCATCGACCTTACCGGCATCTGGAACGACATGCCGCAAACCCGTCGCTACCTGAACATCGCGCCGTGGCTGATTCTGCTGGCTCTGATTCTTTTTCTGCTCGAGGTTCTCGAACGCCGCACCGGTCTGGTGGCCGCCATCCGAGCTCCGGCCGCCCTGCGCGGCTGGCTGGCGCGACGCCGTCAACAGGCGCAGTCGGCAGAAACCGCCGCCCCGAGTGCCATTCCCAGCACCTTGTCGCAGGCCGCCGCCGCCGGCAGGAATGCCATCGATGCCATCCGCGACATTCCTTCACAACAACCTTCGATCGCTTCTCAGGTCGGGAACCTGATCTCTCCGGCTGCAGAGCCTATCGATCCGTCCAGGCCGCCACCGACCCCAGCGGCCCCGCCACCAAAGAAAGAAACGACCGGAATCGGTTCCGCGCTCAAGAAAGCCAGAGACGAAGCCCGCAAACGTCGCGACTGATCGGGCTGTCACCCTCCGGCTGAACAGTAGCCGCGTAAAGCCCTGACCCACGACCACCGCGCCAGACTCAGAAAGACGAGTGACAGAAGGATTCCGGAACCCAGCACTCGCCAGTCACTGCCGCGACAGATCGTGGCAGCCGGTACGGATGAAATGAACCCGATCGGAATGACGGCCAGAAACAGCGAGCGCATCCAGCGCGGATAGACATCGACGGGATACCGCGCCAGACTGAAGAGGCTCCAGAGCAGTTCGGCGGTATTCTGCATTTTCTCGAAGACAATCGCCAGTGACATCAGGATCAAAAACATGGCATAGATGAACGACAGACCGCAGAACAACGCGACGAGAAACCCGACCGCGCCGTCGAGCGTCAGATGAATTATACCGGTCAACACAAGGCTCACAAGCAGTGTTTGAGCGGCAAAGAAACTGCCAAACTCATCGAATGACAGATGTCGAAACGACAGAATGACCTGTGCCGAAGCCGGTTTCAACAATGCCAGATCTAGTTCGCCGCGATTCACCAGACGACTCATAGCCTCGAGATTGGGATACAGAAAGATGAAGTGCAGCGAAAACAGCGTCATGAACACCCCGTAGAGCGTCAGCATCTGCGACGTGTTCCACCCCGCAATGCTCTTCGCCGCCGAAAAGAACAAAACGTACTGAGCCAGACCGAAGATGAAGTCGCAGGCGTTCGCCAGAATACCGATCATGAAACCGACCCGATACTCCATTGCCTGCATCAGACCGGCTTTCCAGAAGTGCATGAGAATGCGCGACAGTCGCCTCATCTCACCCTCCGTACGCCGTATACTGACGTAAACCGCGGCGCCAGAGAACGCTGCTCAAGGCCGCAAGTCCGATCATC
Organism: uncultured bacterium; assembly: GCA_964472075.1. Lineage (GTDB taxonomy): Bacteria > Muiribacteriota > Ozemobacteria > Ozemobacterales > Ozemobacteraceae > CAYYIY01. The sequence continues at coordinate 45,798 of CAYYIY010000012.1, forward strand.
CAGCTGGTACCAATGACCGCACCGCGAAGCACCTCATGCATCGACAAGCCGCCGCGAAGAACCTCGAGCGGAAAGCTCAACGTATACCGATAGGGAAGCAGGTCGGCCAAAGCCTTGAATGCGGGCGGCAAGGTCTCGAGCGGCACGATCATTCCCGCCATCATCGCCCATAGCGCCGAATTGACCACCAGGTGCAGGGATTCGACCTGTTCGATCCAGAAGCCGGTACAGGCAAGAGCCGTGTTCATGGCAAAACGCAGCAGCATGGCCAGCGCCATGACGGCCGCCAACAGCAACAGTTTCACAGGCCCCAAATGCAGCTCCGGCAGCTGACCATAGTAATACCAGACCAGGACACCGAGCGGCACCAGAAAATTGCCGATCTGCAGCAGTTTCAGGGAAAGATGTTCGTAGACATGGCTCCAGAGGGGATGTATCGGCTTCAGCAATTCGCGATTCAGAACGCCTTCACGAATCTGCTGAGGCAGCGTATGAACAATCCAACAAGCGCTTAGATTCATGACGATCGGCAGAGCCAGATAGTACAAAAGATAGTCACCGACGCCGTACGGATTGCCCTCGACGCGCTCGATCGATAACCAGGCACTCATCAGCACGATCGGAATCAGCATCTCCTGAAGGGTCCAGAGGACCATCTGACCACGATAGGTCAAGGTCACCTGCAGATGGGCCTTCAAAAGCTGACGGTGCTGAAGCAGATTCACGGGTGATCGCCAGGGATGGGGTGTTGTCCGAATAACCCCGCCAAGGCCTCTTCGAGCGGGGCCTCTTCGAGAGACAGATCGGCCACATCGCCGCGAGCGTACAAGCCGGCGGCGGCCGAAGCCGCTTTTTCACGCGTCACGCGAAGCCGGTATCTTGTTCCTTCCACGTGTATGAGAGAGCCCCATGCCTGCAGAACCGACTCCGGACACGGCTGAGTGAACGTGACCGTCAGAATCTTTTCCAGACGTGCTTCGGCGGTTAGTCTGTTCAGAGCACCATCATAGACTTTGCGACCGCGATTGATCACCACGATGCGTTTGGTCAGAGCCTCGACGTCTTCCATGTAGTGTGAAGTCAGCAGAATGGTCGGCTGAAAGCGGGCATGATACGTCAGCAGAAACTCGCGAATCTTCTTCTGCATCAGAATGTCGAGACCGATGGTCGGTTCGTCAAGAAACAGCACTCGCGGACGATGCAGCAGCGCCACCGCCAGTTCACAACGCATGCGTTGCCCCAGCGACAGCTTTCTCGCCTGAATATCGAGACAGTCGCCGATCTCAAGCATCTCTACCAGTTCATCACGTCGATGGCGGTATTCCTCCGGCGGAATATCGTACAACTCGCGATGGAGCGCCAGCGTCTCTGCAGGCGGAAGATCCCACCAGAGATTCTGTTTCTGGCCCATGACCAGCGAGATGCTCTTGAGAAAGTCGTAATCACGCTGAAACGGGTCGACGCCGAGAATCTGTACCATTCCTTCGGTCGGAGGAATCAGACCGGAAAGGATTTTCAGGGTTGTCGTTTTGCCGGCTCCGTTCGGGCCGAGAAAGCCCACCAGCTCGCCGGGCATGATGTTCAACTCGAGATCGTTAACGGCCTTGATCTCGTCATAGACCGGTGAGATGAGATTCTTCAGGCTCGCCCACAACCCTTCGACTTTGCGCGCCGTGACAAAACGACGATGCAGATGTTCGACGCGAATAGCCGCAGATGGTTCGGTCATACCGTCTTCAACAAGGCGCGCCGACTCAGAACCATGCTTGACACACGATTCGCCGTAAAAGCAGAAAGGATCGAGAAAAGAAACGAACCTTCTGATTGAAATGCGGGAAAGACCAGCAGCGGAACATACGCTGTCAGAAACCCCCAGATGAAGGCCTTTCCGGGAAAAGCCCAACCGACAACGGCCCCCGACAACCCATGCATCAGAATTCTTCCGAGAAATAACAGGCTGACAACCTCTTTTTCAGAGAGTGATTGCTTCGACAGCAACTCGGACAATCCGTGCACGCCAAGAATCGGAACCGCGCCGGCAACGACGATGGTCAGCAGGAATCGAGTAACCGAGAAGTTGTCGGCGAGCGGGTTGATGAAGTTCAACACCCCGGCAAAAGCCAGGCGATAGGTGGCACGGAATCGATTCGTCAGTGGATCGAATTCGAGTCGACCTCGCTCGACCTGATACCGGCACATTTCACGATGACTCTCTCGCCCCTGCTCGATGATCTCTTCCCTGGTTTTCCAGATGCGAGTTTCTTTCCCGTTTTTCAGGCTCTCTTCACGATGCCGATTCCACAGCCCGGATGGTGATTCATATGGATAACCGCGCACCGGTTTTTTCGGGTCAGCAACAAACAGGGAATCGATATCGGCGTTCCTCGAGGTCAGACTGCCGCCATCTGTGTATTCATCGATGAATTCAAGATAATTCTGACCGATGCGACCGTCTGGGGTATTGGCGGCAAGACAGGTGCCAAGCGCATACGTGTGTCCCTCGGCATGAAGATAGAGACGCAGCATGTTGTCCGATCCCAGGTTGGTCACCCTAAATGTGGTCAGAGGCGTAAATCCCAGCAACTGCAGCTCTTGATCGAGAGCCTGGAAATGCTCGGCCAGGGCTTTGGCGAGCCGGCTGCGTGGGATCTCTTCCATATCCAGTTCCGCCGGCAGAGTAACGGTGTTGCGAATCGTCGGCAGTCCGATGAACATCAGAAAGAGCAGAATGACGATGAAGACGATCAGATCAACCGACATGCACGCCTCCGATACGAGTACTGCAAGAGATTGTAACAGAAAACAGAACCGCCGCATGCTCTCTCGAGAATGCGGCGGTCATTTTCGGCTAAAAAGGTTGAGTGACCAGGTCAGAGAATGAGCGAACTGGATATTCCTACTGGCGATCTGTAGGCGCCTAGCTGATTTCGAGTCTCTCAACCCGGAATCAACCCTCGTGTCGTTACGTGCTCTCTAGAGTATTAACATGGCTGACCTATGGTGCCTATTGGTTACACCAAGCCTCAGGCGTTCACTGCGCCCTCGAGGCCATCGAATCAACCACCACTTTGAGGGTGTTCCACAAAGTAACTATCCTCTTGTGAGCTTTTGCCGACTTCAGGGCATTACCACGCGCTTTACCGGTCAGGACCCCGGCATCGCCTTGGGTTTCTTCCCTCTCAGCGCCATTACTGCCCGACGAGACGACCAGAACTTCCGATTCTGACGCTCCCCGTTCGTAGGTTTTCGCAACCTTGCAACAGGTCCTATCGTCGCGATACAGCTTGTGGGTTTGTTCCACCCCACTGGCACTCCCAGGGTTACGACCTTCAGAGTTTTACTTCGGAGCGATCCGCAATCGTTTTCCGATTCTGATCCGCTTCTGACGTTACCTATCCTACATGGTTTCCTTCCAGGACTCAGGTGACGGTTCCACGCCGTTCTGGCCATCAGAACACTACTTCCGACGACTGCACCCGCATCATGGCCCCTCGTTCCTTTGTGGGGAACCGGCTACCATCTTGGACTTCGGCCGACTCGAACGGTTTCTTCCCGCTCCGACGCGCCCTGTACCTACACCAGTTTCACCCGATGCAGACAGTGGCAACTCTCTTGGCCTTCCCGCCTCTTCAGGGCTTTCCTCTTCTGCTGTCCAGGCGCTCGAGGCGCTCCTCCCTCTTGGGGTTCCTTGCGGCCCCTTCAGGGTTTGTTCTACTGCAGAAGATGGCGGTCTTGCGACTACCTTCCCTCTGGAGGTTTTTGCCTTTTGAAGGCATCTTCTTCTTTAAGCTCGCGCGATGCTTAGGTCATGTATTCCCTTTAGGTCCGAACCACTGTCACCAGCAATCCCGAACAACCTAACACAGCACCGCCTGTCCGGACTCGACCCGGTTAAGGGTTCCGAAGATGTCTTCCTGCGGCTTCCAGTTCGCTTTTCAAAGATCGGTCACTCAACAGAACTGAGTATATGGATTTTCAACCCCAAAGTCAACAACTATTTTCAATTATTTTTTGAAAATGTTTTTCAGAAGGTGATGACCATCTTCGCATTGGCTACCGTGGCCTCGTAGCCGTTGCCGTTGACGGTCGCCGACGAGGTGACTCGTTTTACCTCGCCGTCGAGCATGGTGTCCGTGCCGATGAACTGCGAGAAATTCAGCCCGCCTTCGAGATAGTCACCCGCCTTAGCCGCTTCAATCGAGCGTTGCGTCACAAAAAACTTGTACCGCTGATTTCGTGACGAGGGGGTGAAAATGAATGCGGCCTTCCTTTCCCATTCGCGACTGGGAGTGTTCGAGGTGATGATGTTCCGATTCAATCCCAGCTCCATTGTTGAACGGGCTGAAAACACCCGACTGAATGCGGCACCGCGCACTTCCGTCCGTTTGTCATTGATGGTCGCCAGCACATCGTCTTCCATGTGGTCTTCCCAGCGACTGGTCATAATGTAGCCCGCCTTGAACTCGTGCCGCATTTCGAACCGTTTCAATGTGTCGCGCAGCTCGCTGGCCGGCGCCAGATTGCGTATCACGCCATCCTCATACCCGCCGGTCATCTGCAGCTTCGCCATGGGAGCGAACTTCAGCTCATACGCCTTGCGATCGTTGAAGGAAACCTGCTTTTTCGTCGTGCGATCACGCAGGTCACGCCACTTCCAGTCGATGTTGGTTTCCGCTTTGCTGTTGAAACGATATGCCGCATTGAAGTTGGCCGTACGTTTCTGCACGGGATTTTCAAAGCGATTGATCACTTCCTCCTGGTCTGCTTTGGTCACTGGCAGACTGGGCGGCTTCACATATCTGGTCGGGTCGATGCTCGGATCGCGAACCACCTTGGTGGTATTCTCAACCTTGTATTTGAACTGCGTGGTCAGGTCTCGGAACGGCTGATAGCGCAAGCGTGAGTCAGCCACCTGGTCATCCTGCCGAATGCGCGTGTGGTAATCGTTTTCGCGCCGCCACTGGAAAATGCCGCGGGCGTTGAACATGCGACTCGGATCGAAGTTGAGATCGACGCTGTAATTCTGGGTATCCGATCTGACTTTGTCCGGGTCGAGTTCATCATCAAGCCGCACGTGACCTATGCCTGCGGTCCAGGCAAATCCTTTGCGCTGCGGCCCGTTGATGTTACTCTGCAGCGTCAGCACCCGCGAATCAGAAGCCGGATTGATCGCATCCTCATAGGCCGTGTTTTCCACCTTCGTCTGAGTGAAGATCTTGCCGAAGTCGTGGTCCCAGACCATGGTGCCGACCTTTTTCTCTCGATCGGAATACGGGGCGCCGCGATTCTCTTCATCGAGCTGGTTCTCGAAACGCCCTTCGAATCGCGAACGCGAACGATACTTCCAGGTTCCTCCGCCTGTCCAGCTGCGAAAGTTCACTTCGGGAATCGTCGGATCGCGACTGACATTCGTGCGTGAGTCTTCAAGCCCGGTGAACAAGGTCAGGTCCGGGCGCAACGCATAGGTCAGCCGCCCATTCTGCTTCAAGACGTCATTCACGAGACCGCGTTCGCCCAGGACCGCGGCCCCTTCCTCGCGACCGATCTGTTTGAAGTTTTGTCCTATGCGCCGCAGAGCAAGCTCAGCCGTCAGAGGGCCTTTTGTGCCGGCGAGATTCAATCGCCCGGCCTTGTCGCGCAGCTCACGATCCTCAGCGGTCAGCTCACTGAGATGATTTGGATCAAACAACGAGAACGCCAGTTCCCCGTTTGCGGCAAGCCACGATTTCAGCTGCCACGATCCATCGATGCCGATCACCTGGTGATCCACGGGGCGAATTGTTCCGCTTGCCGTATTCTCACTCTTCGGGGTTGAGCCGTCGATCTCACGCAACCAGGTGAAACCAAGACGACGATCGGCGCGAATCTCGTCTTCAATGCGTATGCCGTACAAGTTGCGCTTGAAGGCCAGTTTCGAGTCCGATACCTCGTACTCGACGACGATCCAGCTTGTCACTTCGATCGGCAGCTGCGAAGGCGCCAGCTTCAAAATGCCGTCTTCGTAATCGATCAGGTAGTGCGAACCACGCTGCAACGGCCTGCCGTCGATGAAAATGCGTTCGGAATTTTGTACTACCGGTCGACCGAGCAGGCGAAACTCCTGCTGCTGTCCCGCACCGCGAAACTGTTCGCGGCGGAAACGCCCTTTTGACTGCGAAAACAGGAACGTGCTCTTGATTTTCGAGGTGACTCGACCCTCGGCGAGAATGCCGCGCACTTCCTTGTTGTGCAGCAGAAACTCCGTATTCTTGAGAGCGATCGGAAAGTCTCCCAGCGTCAGATCCCAGTTCGAGCCGTCAATAAACACCGTGAAGCGCCGGTCTTCATCCTGCTTGTCGTCGAGCACCGCATTGACGCTGGTGTGTCGACTGATGTTGCCCTCGATCTCGAGATGCAGGCTCTGATCGAGACGGAACCCCGGAATCGATTCATAGTTTTCGGTGGAAAAGTGCCCGACATCGCCTTTCACCTTGGCATTCTTCATCTCGAAGGTTTTCGAGCCTGAGATACTCAGACCGCGCTCCGGCTCGGACACAACTTCCGGAGGCACGGGCGGAGCCGGCGGCGGCGAGTGTGACTCAGGTCCGTTCACGGTTGCTGAAGCCACCATTTTCGGTAACGCCGGTGGCGTGGAACTCGCGAGCGGAACTCCGGCGAGCGACGCAACAGTCTCTGTCTGATCGAGCACCTTCGCGGCACCAGAGGTTCTCTGGGGTTCATCTGCAACGCTCTCGGGCTCGATGATTGCATAACTTACCGAACCAAGGTTTTCCGGGATCGGCCCTTCATCGATACTCAGACCATCGCCCGCAAAGATATCCCTGGCTTTCGCCGGTTGTTTTGCTTCTGCAGGTGTGACTACCGAAGGCAGGTGCGGCGTCGCCGAGCCATTCGCGCGTTTCTCGACAGGATCAGCAACCCGCAATGACTCGGTGCCCGCATCACAAGGGACGGAACCGACGGATGACCCTGTCGCAGTCTCTATGTGAGATTGATCGAACAAGCCCGCCTGAGAAGCGCTGACAGACACCAAATCAGAAGGTGTCGATGCAGAGACGGCCATGATCTCTGCCGTTTTCGGCAGCACAGGTTCTGCAGAAGGTGTATGCGGTCTTGCTGCGCCGGCGGCCGAGGCGACCATCGGTTTTTCGCTCGCCTGTCGATTTCCCGCTCCTGGTGCTTCGGTCTTTTTCACTTCTGTTGTCGCTTCTGTTACCAGCGGGGAAAGTGCACGCCCGGGCATCACGCCGGTTGTGGTTGTGGCTGCGGCTGTCTCTGATACTGATGCAGGCCGGGCAAGCACCGGCGCATGAACAAGCAGATTGGAAGCGGTTGCCGTCTTCGTCAGGGAAACGATCGATGAGCCGGAGCTGCCCTTGCCGTTTCGAGCGGCGGCCGTCAACCTCTTCGTGCTGGTTGCCGGAGAAGGCTTCTTCGACGAAATAGCTGCGCCCGACCTCGTAGCGGACTTGCCCGGAACACGTTCTGCCGAAGCGGGTTTGACACCTGACCACGTACGGCGCAGTCTGGTCGGCAGGCTTTCCTTTTCCTGATCATCATCGCGTGAGGCAACCACGACGGCGATTTCCGACCCCGGCACCAGTCGGATGACGGATTCGGAAAAGACCGAAACGGGAGCCGCTTCCAGTCTGAGCGTCCCCGTTCCCAACATGATCAATGCCAGAATCAGGCAGAGAGATGAGCGCAACCTTTTCATCATGGCGGCGCCCTCGTTTCGAAGGTCATGTCGCACCTCCCGCACCGCTGCGCGGGTGTGCCTGGCGATGAATGCGAATGAGATCCTGGCGTGAGAGATGGGTATAGATCTGAGTGGTGGAAATGTCCACGTGACCGAGCATCTCCTGCACGACCAGAATACTCGCGCCCCCTTCAAGCATGTGCGTTGCACACGAGTGCCTGAGCACATGCGGTGAAATTTCTCTGGGAATGCCGGCGGCAATAGCATAGTGGCGCACCAGCTTCCAGACGCCCATGCGGGAAAACGGCCGACCGCGAGGATTGAGGAACATCGTACGCACCGTGATATCTCGTATCAGCTTTGGACGAGCATGTTCGAGATAGTCACGAATCGCCTTGAGCGCATAGGTGCCGATCGGCACGACCCGCTCACGACCGCCTTTTCCGAGAATCTGCAGATACTCGCCCTCGAAATGCACCTGATCGAGCGTCATCTCGATCAGTTCCGTCTCGCGCAACCCCGCTCCATACAGGACCTCGAGCATGGCCCGGTCTCTGATTCCGCGAATGCTTGAAACATCGGGCTGTTCGAGCATACGGGTCACTTCTTCGACCGACAGGACCTTGGGCAGCGGTTGCCCGGTTTTCGGCCGTTCGAGCAGTTTCGACGGATCTTCCGCCAGACGCCCTTCGCGCACCAGAAATCGGAAAAAACCTCGCACGGCAGAGACTTTGCGGGCGATGGACCTTGGCGAAAGCTTCTGGTCATGCAGATGAACCACGAACATCGTTAACGGTGCGTCGACGTTTCCCTCGAGTGGTGAGCGTCCCCGTTCGTGCAGAAAACGCAGGAGATCCTCGAGATCGCGTCGATAGGCCTCCTGCGACTTTGGTCGCAGTCCCTTGTCCACTGATAGATACGCCAGATAGTCGTTCAGCAGCGGCTCAAACGGTATAGCCTTCTTTTCCGAGTGGTCCATCTTCCTACATATCGGAATTTTCTTTCAAAAACGTGAATTGAAACGCCCCCCATGGCTGCTGATCGAGGGTAGAGATCAGTGCACACATTCTCTGTCTCAACATCCGTTCTCGGTGAATCACAGGTGCCTGGTCACAGGGTCATTTCCTTCTCTCGAAACTCCGTTTTTCCGCCGGCATCGCTCAACGATTCGCCATTGCGGCGGGGAGTGCTCTCTCGTCTCGAGATCGAGGCTGAAACCTTGTCGACTTCGCATCCATGCGAAGACGACAAGGCCGAATCGCCTCCTGCGATCCGGCAGCCTGCACTCGGAGGACGCGCCCCCAATCGCGCAGTTTTTGCATGCATTATTTGCGCTGTCCTGGCGTTACTGCAACCAGAGTTACATGAAGATTCTTATCTGAAGCTCCTTTTCAGATGCCATCGACGAATGGTACGCCTTTTGCTGTAGGTGCGAAGGTTCCTACAGCGAAGGCAGTTCGAACCTGCGTAAAACCATATCTCGGGAAAGAAGAAGGGCATGAATTGCATGTGTACAGCCACAGTCACGCCATTTGCGCTTTGGTATTCATCTCGACTATGATGGCACTTCAAGATTTGCCATTCCCTCGCGGAACCTATGGAGGACACCCAATGAAGAGGTTTTCAGGCCTGTTACTCGTATTGCTTCTTGCTTCGTCTGCCGGTGCATCATTCGCCGTCGAAGATCTGTCTATCTCGAAGGCTGTCGCTCTCGCGCTTGAATACAGCCCGTATGTGAAGGCCATGACAGCAGGTTCGCATGCGGCACGGGCGAAGATTGGCGAAGCACAGGCCATGCGGCGTGCCAAGATTGCCGTCGGTGTCAGCGAGAGCACCACTGACAGCCCGATGATGGCATTCGGCAGCAAACTCAATCAACAGCGCATCACGGCCGCCGACTTCGACCCGGCGAAGCTGAATGATCCGGATTACACCAACAATCTGCAGGCCGGTCTGCAGGTCGTGCAGCCCCTGTATCTCGGCGGCATGGACCGACACGCCGTTGCCGCTGCCCGACAGGGTCTGCAGGCGCAGGAACTCGATCAGGAACAAGCGGTGCAGGATGTCATTTTCCGCACGATCGAAGCGTATCTGAATGTCATTCTTGCCCGTGAAAGCGTCAGTGTAGCGGAAAAAGCCGTTGAAGCCTCGAAAGAGAGCCTGCGCAACACCTCAGCCGCCTTCGAAGCCAACCAGGCGGTTCAGTCCGATGTTCTGCAGGCGCAGGTGCATCATTCGCAGAACGAAGAGACCCTGCTGCGCATGCAGAACCAGTATCGACTGGCTCGAGAAGGGCTGGCGACCGTTCTCGGCATCGCATCGGTCGACGAGTACCACCTGAACATGCCGTTTCTGCAGCAGGAATGCCAGACCTGCAAACAGGAACCCTCTGACCTGATCAAAGAAGCGCTGGCAGAACGCGCTGACTACCGCAAGCTGTCAAAACAGATCGTAGCTGCCGGTCACATGGAAAAAATGGCTCGCGGCAGCGTCAGGCCGCAGGTTGCCATCGGCACGCGCTTTGAGCATAACAGTCGCGACGGCACTCGGGACGGACACGGCAACGCCCTGTTCTTCGCCCGCATGGACTGGAACATCGGCGACGGCGGCGAGGCCAGGCACAAGGCGCAGGGAGCGAAGTGGCAGGCAAATCAGCTGACGGATCTGATGAAAGCCAAAGAAGATCAGATTCGTCTCGAGATTCGCGAAGCCGTCACCAACATCAATAACGCGCTCGAACGCATTCGTGTCAGTCAAGATGCCATTCAGCACAGTGAGGAATCGCTGCGCATTCTGCGAGATCGCTATGTTGCCGGTCTGGCCATCGTCAGCGAATTGCTCGGCGCCGAAACCTCGCTGCTGTCGCACAAGATGAACCATCTCAAGGCGCTCTACGACTATTCAATCAGCCGGGCCAGACTGAAGCTGGCTTTGGGCGATCTGACCGTTGAAAAGTGTGAAATTCTGCATCCGGAAACCCCTTCCGTCGACCTGGGCTCGACGAGCAAGTAAGCGAACCATTCTGACGACCGAGGAGAAGACACCATGACCATGAAATTCCCTGGAAAAAAGCTCTTAACCACAACCGCTTTCACACTCATCGCCGGAGCAGTCCTGCTCCTCTCGTCACCGGTTCAGGCACAGACCAGCGGCCCGGAATGGACCCCCGTCACGCGAACAACCATTCCGGTCACTGAGGAAGTGGTAGGCATGCTGCAGCCGACGGCCGTGACGACACTTTCAAGCAAAGTGATGGGAAACGTCGTGGAAGTACTCAAACGCGAAGGGGAAACGGTGCAAGCCAACGAACTGCTCGTGCGTATCGATGCCAAGGAAATCGGCAGCGACCTTGCCGGCGCCAAAGCATCTTTGGCCGAAGCTCAGGCGGCCATCGCCGAGATCAAGAGTACCATCAGCACGGCGCAGTCAGCCAAAGAAGCGGCGGAAAGTCAGCTGAAGCTGGCCGAGGTGTCGTATGCCCGCATCAAGGAACTCTACGACAAGAAGTCGACGACGCAGCAGGAACATGACCAGGCTTTCACCAAACTGACTCAGGCGAAAGCCCAGGTGAACCAGGCGACTTCGCAGATCGCGAGTCTGCAGGCCAGAATGGCCCAGATCAATGCCCGCAACGAACAGGCCCGCGCCGGCATCTCAAAGGTCAGCACGCTGAAAGATCTCGCCGAAGTGCGCGCTCCGTTCGCGGGTCGCATCATCTCACGCAAAGTGGAACCCGGCATGCTCGCCGCTCCCGGAGTGCCGCTCATGGTCATCGAAGATCTTGGCCGCATCCGTTTCGAGGCGATCGTTCCCGAGCGTCTGCTTTCGTTCTTGCCCGACGGAGCGGAAATGCCGGTTCGGGTCGACGCTCTCGGCCAGGATTCCTTCTCCGGCAACGTCGTTGAAATCGTTCCAAGCGGCGACCCTCTTTCTCACACCTTCACGGTCAAACTGTGTCTGGCGGACGATCCACGATTTCGCACCGGCATGTATGCACGCGGAACGGTAAAGAAGGGTGAAGAACAGGTACTTTTGGTACCCGCGACCGCCATCGTCAGTCGCGGACAACTCGACGGTGTGATTCTGAAATCCGGCGAGAAGAGCGTCTATCGTCTCGTGAAAGTCGGGCGCCACTTCGGCGAAAACGTTGAAATACTCTCTGGTTTGAACGAAGGCGACTTGTACGATCGTCATCCCACATCCCGGTAAGCTCGGGGGAACCCTATGGAACTCAATTTCAGCGGCCGGTTCGTCGGCAAGTTCGTCAATTCAAAACTCACTCCACTCTTCATCGTTACCTCGTTATTGCTGGGCTATTTCTCCCTGGCGGTCATTCCTCGCGAGGAAGAGCCGCAGATCGTGGTTCCGATGGTCGACATCTTTGTCGGCATGCCGGGAGCGAGTCCTTCCCAAATCGAAAATCGCGTCGTCCGCCCACTCGAAAAACTGATCTGGGAAATTCCCGGCGTCGAATATGTCTACAGTACCAGCAGCGAAGAACAGGCGATGGCGATTGTACGATTCAAGGTCGGCGAAGATCTTGAGCGATCGCTGGTCAAACTGACCGAGAAACTCGAACATCACAAAGACCGGATTCCCCCCGGTGTCATCGGCCCCATCGTCAAGAATCGTACGATCGATGATGTGCCGTTTCTCGCTCTGACTTTCTGGAGCCGACAGTACACGCATGATGAGCTGAGACGCGTGGTGGCTCAAGCGCAGGATGCGTTGAAAGCAATTCCGGATGTTTCGGTGACCACCATCACCGGAGGCATGCCGCGTTCGGTCGTGGTGCAGCCGGACCCGGGAAAGCTGGCCGGTTACGGAGTTTCGCTCTTCGAACTGACATCCGCCCTGCGTTCCTCGAACGTCGAGTTTTCTTCGGGCGGTTTCGACAAAGACAACGTGAATATTCCGCTCAAGACCGGGCGTTTCCTCTCGTCACGCTGGGACGTTGAAAATCTGGTCGTTGCCGTACGCGATCGCAAGCCGATTCGTTTGCTCGATGTCGCCAAAGTCATCGATGGCTCAGATGAGCCTGACAACTACGTTTTTATCGACTTCGGCCGAAACGGCGCTCAGACTCCGGCAAACGTTTCCGAGAAAACAAACGATGACGGTCCGGCAGCCGCCGTGACTCTCAGCCTGGCTAAACGCAAGGGAACAAATGCCATTGTCGTCGGCGAACTTGTACGCCAGAAACTGGAAGTTCTGAAGAAAAGCATCATTCCTGGAGAAGTCCAGGTTCTTGTCACCCGAGATTACGGTAAAACCGCCCAGGAAAAGGCCAACGATCTCTTTACCAGCATGGGGCAGGCCGTCAGCCTCGTCATGATCATTCTGTTCCTGACGCTGTCACTGCGTGTCGCTCTAGTGAGTTCCGTCAGCATTCCGGTGACGCTCTCTCTGGTCATGCTGGCGTTCTACGCGTTGGGATACACACTCAATCGTATCACGCTGTTCGCGATGATCTTCTCGATCGGTTTGTTGACCGATGACGCCGTCGTCGTTCTCGAGAACATGATTCGCCACATCGGCATGAAGAAGAATCGCGGCAAAGACCCCGGTCTGATCGCTCAGGAAGCCGTCGCCGAGATCGGTGACCCGACCATTCTTGCCAACATCGCCATCGTTCTGGCCGTGATGCCGATGGCTCTGGTCAGCGGCATGATGGGGCCTTACATGGAACCGATTCCGATTGGTACCGCAGCCGCGGCCATGCTGTCTCTGCTGGTCGCCTATGTGGTCACGCCGTGGGCGGCCATTCGCTTCGTGAAGTTCCCTGAAGCAGTCACTGATGAAAGTGCCCAGCAGGAGGCGCCGGAAACGATCTTTGAACGGGTCTATCGCAAGATCATCACGCCGCTCGTCACGCGCCCACGGATTCGCCTGGGTTTCATCGGTGTGGCCTGGGGCATCGTTCTCATCGCTGTTTTGCTGGTGCCGCTGAAAATCGTCAAGATCAAGATTCTGCCGTTCGACAACAAGAGCGAGTTTCAGGTAATCGTCGACATGCCGGAAGGCTCGACACTCGAACAGACCGCCGCCGCCACGAAAGAAATTGCCGAGTATCTGAAAACCGTTCCGGAAGTGACAGATCTTGAGATGTATATCGGCAACTCAGGCCCATTCAACTTCAACGGCCTGGTGCGTCACTACTTCCTGAGAAAGGGTCCGAACGTTGCCGACATTCAGGTCAATCTGGTGCACAAGAGCGAACGTTCGGCCAAGAGTCACGACATTGCTTTACGGGTTCGACCGCCGGTTCAGGAGATCGCGCGCAAGTACAAAGCCAACGCCAAGATCGCCGAAGTGCCGCCCGGCCCGCCGGTACTGCAGACACTGGTCATCGAGGTCTACGGCCCCACCGAACAGGGGCGGCAGGAAGCGGCCGCGAACATTCGCAAACTGCTCGAACAGACTCCCGGCGTCGTCGATGTCGACACTTATGTCGAAGACGATCAGAAACAGGTCATTTTCGATGTGGATCAGACCAAAGCAGCACAACTGGGGTTGTCGACCGAGCAGATCGCTCAGGCAATGCGGCTTTCTGTCAGCGGCATGCAGGTCGGCCTGATGAATATGCCGCGCGAGAAGGAAGACGTGGCTCTGCTCGTACGCTTGCCGAAGCCCGATCGTTCGGGAGTTTCGGCACTGTTGAATCTGCACGTGGCCTCACCGATCACCGGGCGCAGCATCTCACTCGGTGAAGTCATCACGCCGCACGAGCGCCTCAAGGACAAGAGCCTGTATCACAAGAATCTGCAGCCGGTCGTGTATCTGACCGCCGACGTCGCCGGTGCCGAAGAAAGCCCTGTCTACCCGATCGTCAATCTGATTCAGAGTATCAGTCAGGTAAAGGCTCCGGATGGCGGAGAAATCGTACAATGGCACACGCAGGTACCCACGGAAACCGTTTCCGGCTATTCGATGAAGTTCGATGGAGAGTGGCAGATCACCTATGAAGTGTTTCGTGATCTCGGTCTCGCATTTGCCGCGGTCATGATTCTGATCTACTTCCTGATGGTCGGCTGGTATCAGGACTTCATCACGCCGATCGGCATTCTGCTGCCTGTACCGTTCAGCCTGGCAGGCGTTCTCCCCGGACATGCGCTGCTTGGCGCCTTCTTCACCGCCACGTCGATGATCGGGTTCATTGCCGGCGCCGGCATCATCGTGCGCAATTCGTTGCTGTTGATCGATTTCATCATCGAACTGCGCAATCGCGGCGAGACACTGGAGCAGGCGGTCATCAATGCTGCCGTCATCCGCTTTCGGCCGATGGTGCTGACATCGCTGTCAACTCTGATCGGGGCAACCGTCATGCTGACTGATCCGATCTTTCAGGGTCTGGCGATCGCCATCGTCTTCGGTGAAATCGCGTCAACATGTCTGACCCGCGTTGCCGTTCCTGTGATCTTTTATCAAATCGAACTCTGGCGAGGCAGAGCCTAAGGCATCATCAGCGAACGACAACCAGGACTGACACATCGCCGCCCTTTCTGCCTATAGAGGGCGGCGATGCTTTTTCCTGGGTTTCGGTTTGCGGCTTTGAAAAGGGTGGTTCGCAAAGAAGAACTTTTTTACCTCGGTTTCGTATAATGAAGAAAGATCACCCGCTCAGAATGGGAACCTTGATTCAGGGAGACAGATATGCTCAAAACACAGATAATGAAGCGCTTTGCAGCCTCTCTGACCTTCGCCGCGCTGCTGTGCATGATCACCGGCAGTTCGATGCTTTCCGCTGAAAACCCTTACACCGACCGCAACACCATCAGCATCGGAACTTCTTCCGGTAACGGGAACGGCAGTGCCCCGTCCCCGTTCGTTCTCAGCCTGCCACCCTATGCTCCATCTCTCGATCGCGCCTCATATCCCTGTGAGGGAACGGTCAACTGCCGGTGGAAACAGAATGTTCGGGCAAGCCCCTGGGGAAAAATCATCGGAGGCTTCGTCCCGGGAACCAAAGTTCAGGTCATCGGTCGCGAGGGGGACTGGTATCGCATTTCCTACGGTTCCGGTTTTGCCTATCTCCATGCATCTCTTGTCGATGTGCCCGGCGTACCCGCTTCCGATGGCAAGAGGCCTTCTCCCTACGCAAAAGTTGATCCGGTTAAAACTGAAAAGCCGATCAAACCGATCAAGCCGAACCCGACACCCACGAAGCCCGGTTCTTCCAAATCGCCATCCGGTTCGCTGAACGCAAAGGATATCAACGGCCCGGACATTCCTGACTGCCTGATCCAGGGTCTTGCAGCCGCGAAACGCACCACATGGTTCACGACCCCCAACAAATGCCTGCAGTTCGCCGGAACCGTGGCATACAAGGCAGGCGCTCACGTGAGCGAGGCTAAGTCGATCTACCCGCACAATGCCTATAAACCAGATAAAACACTGCGTGGTTCGCGCATCAATTCACTGGATGAAGCAGCCCTGGCCGGTACGCTGAAACCGGGAATGCTGATTCACGTCAAAGCGGCGTATGACAAGGATCCTGCCTATAATCCGGTCGAGAATGCCCATCACTGGTTCGTCTACATGGGCCTGCGAAACGGCATTCCCATGTTCGCCGACACATTGCGTGACGGTCGCCTGCAAACGATCGATGAGGTCGATCGCAACATAAAAGGCGGCAACATTCTGAAGGAACAGTACAAGCCGTATCAGAACATTCGCCGCGTCAGCGCCGTGTATGATCCATTCGCTGATCAACGATGATGCCTGTGTGAAGGTCCGACGGCGATACCCCGCAAGCGATTCAGCGCAAGGCGGCAAGAAAGCCGACACCGAAAATAAACAACAGAAACAGAATGCCGAGCGAGACGGCCAAACGATGTTCGGTCACAGGGATTGAGCCAAGATGAAACCAGACTTTCGATCCGTCGGTTAACGGGGGGTTCGGGTTTGACTCCGAGTAATCGTCCGTTTCGAGTTGCCGTCGAAACAGCTTCGCCAGCTTTTCGCCGCGACTTCGTAACTCATCGGCTTCTTTCACCCAGTCGCTGAATTCCACAACTTCGCCGATCGAACGTACAATCTGCAACTGATATTCGTTCCAGGTGGAATGCTTGTCTCGACGGGTTTCAATCCGCAGCACCATGCGGCGAATGTCGTCAAAACGAAAGGCCGGCTCGGTGCTTTCCCAGGTGAGAAAGCGAAAATGATACATCACCAACCGCCGTCGAATGTCCAGCAGGTAGTAATTGTCGGTGCCTCGGCGCAGCGCAAAGGTGATGGCGGCCAGACCGAGAAAATACGGCAAACCCTTGAGAAACGCGGGCTCGGGCGGAGAACGCTTGCCGCCGAACACCCCGATGTGAAAACACAGGTAAGCACCGAACAGCAGTGCATACGTCGCATAGGTCAACCCTTTCTCCAGAGGCGTATCAAGATCAATCTTGACGCGTCCAAGAAAGGTCATTTCCTCTTCATCAAGTTTTGAAGAGCTTTCCACGGCATCACCACTCGTACGATTGTGATGATACCGTTCTTCTTCCTCAATCGTCGAAAACGCGCCGTCAGCCTGCTCGGCATCTTTTGTCGCTCGCCGATCATTCCGAAGCGGTTGTTTGTGATCTTCGAAGTTCAACGAATTTCAACCCTTGTCGAGTACCGGCACAATGTCCGTACAGCGGCTCGGACCCGATGGAGTGTCTACTTCAGATGTTCCGAAAACCGATTCACCACGTCTTCGAGAGCGGCATCCGGCAATCGTTTTTTCTCGCGCTCTTCCAGAAGCGGAATCAAGGCTCTGACGTCACCGATCTTGGCCAGGGCTTCGAGTACGTTCTTGTAGACAACTTCTTCCTTGTCGGCGAGAGCGGCAAGAAGCGCGGGAACGGCATCGTAATCGGCGATTTCGCCCAGCGCAAAGGCTGCGGAAGCTCGCACCCACTTGTTGGAATCACGGATCAGTTCCTGCAAAATGCCCGTAACTTCCTTGTCGCCAAGTCGCCAGAGTACGATGGCCGCATTGACGCGCACTCGATCATTCGGATCGCGCAGATACGGCTGCAGCTGGTCGCGGCATTCCGGACCCGCCAGCGTTCCAAGACTTTCGACGCTGTTGGCACGCACGCGGGCGTCACGATGCTTCAGACATTCGACCATCAGAGGAATCTGATCGCGATTCCCCACGCGACCGATGATGGAAGCCAGTGTTGCCACCACCCAGTCATCCTTTTCGGCTTTCAGCAACTCTTCAAAACGCCTGGCCAGATTGGGTTCACCGATCTGCGCCAGGGCTTCGATGGCATTCAAGCGCAGCCAGCGCTCTTTGCCACGCACTGCCTCAAGAATGACCGGCCGACCCCGTTCATGCCCGATGCCGCCCAGAACCAGAATCATCTGTTCCTTCAGTACCAGCGACATTTTCGGATACTCGCTCAGAATGCGATCGAGAGCGGCCGAACCCATATCGATCAGCGCCTGTCGGGCAATCTTTTTGTACTGGTCGTTGGGCGACGAAAGCAGCTTCACAAACTCGGCATAGAACACCGGACTTTTTTCGGTCGCGGCCCGCTGCAGCAGATCAAGACGCACGAGTTCGTCCTTTTCGCGCTGCAGCCAGTCGTTGATCTGAGCCACCCGTTCAGGGGCCGGAAACAGATCGAGGCCGGCCATGGCCAGGTGACGAATCTGCGGGTGCTGATCCTTGAAGAACACTTCATACAGCTCACGATCTTCATTCATCGGAGCTTTGTTCAGACCTGTGACAATCGCCTGCCGAATCGGGTGTGCCGGCGACTTGGCCAATCGCTTGATCTGCGAACGGGCCGATTCATCGGCGAGACGTGACAAAGCCAGATTGGCTGTCATGGCGACTTCCCATTGTCCGCTGCCGGAAAGCATTTTCAGAACGGTATGTTTATCGGCTGACGGATACTGGACAAAGTATCCCAGCGCTTCAGAGAGCAAAGACGGATCTTGCGTCTGACCAAGCACCTCGTTCATGGCAGAGGCCACCCGCGGGTCTTTGACCGGTGCAATGAGGCTGAGAAGCTTTTTGCGCACCTGATTTGGTCGTTCGACCGTGCAGATCTTCAACACGGTATCGAACGACGCATGAACGTCGAAACGGGCCAGCGCCTGCATCGCCCGCTCGGCCAACTCGGTATTGTCTCCGATGACAAACTCGAGCAGGTATTTGAGCGAACGCGGATTGCCGATGCGCCCCAGCGCCTCGATCACATGTCCGACAACCTCGGCATCTGGTGACGCCAGCAGATCCACCAGCATATCGGCGTGTTCCTGACGCCGCAGTCTGCCGACGGCATCAATGTGAATCAGCTTCCGGCGCCGATCTCGACTGGTCAGGCCTTCGAGAATTTCCTTGAATGGCTTCGCTTCCGGAGTCATCGGCTCCCTCCCGCTCGTAGTGTATTCTTAAGCATCAGCCGCCTTCAGCCGTGCCCGTTGCCGTCCAGGCGCTTGATCTGAGCCCCCAGGGCCATTAACCGCGGCACCAGATCTTCATAGCCGCGATCGATGTGATGGATATTGCTGACTTCGGTGCGACCCTCGGCATTCAACCCGGCCATCACCAATGCCGCTCCGGCACGCAGGTCAGTGGCGGCAACCGGTGCTCCGATCAGTCTTTCGACACCGTTGATGACGACGGTGCGGTCACGAATGGCAATCTGGGCACCCATGCGGCTCAGTTCCGCCACATGCATGAACCGGTTTTCGAAGACCGTTTCATTGATAATCGAGGTTCCTTCCGCCAGACAGAGAGCCACCATGAACTGCGCCTGCATGTCGGTCGGAAAGCCGGGAAACGGCAGGGTTTTGATCTCAACCGGCTTGAGACGGCCTCTGCGACAGACCGTGATCCGATTTTCCTCGATTTCGAGTTCGGCTCCCATTTCCTGCAGTTTGGCGATGACCGCCTGTTGATGAGAAACAATGACGTTTTCGACCGTAATCGGCGTCTCGCTCATCGCGCCCAGAACCAGGAACGTGCCTCCGTCGATGCGGTCGGGCATGATGCGATAGCGACATTCGCCCAGCTCTTTGACACCTTCAATGGTGATCATCGGCGTTCCGGCCCCGCTCACGCGGCCGCCCATGGCATTCAGGAACCCGGCCAGATCGCCAATCTCAGGTTCACAGGCGGCATTCTCGATCGTGGTGGTTCCTTCGGCGAGACACGCGGCCATCATCAGATTTTCGGTGGCTCCAACCGACGGAAAATCCAGCAGAATGCGTGCCCCGACCAGTTTATCAGCAACAGCCACGGCACAACCGGCTTCGAGAGAGACGCGCGCGCCGAGTGCTTCAAAGCCCTTCAGGTGAATATTGACCGGGCGTACGCCGATGGCGCAACCACCGGGCAGCGGCACGCGTGCTTTCTTGAGTCGAGCCAGCAACGGACCCATGACAAAGAAACTGGCCCGCATGGCCTTGACCAGCTCATATGGGGCCTCTTCGCTGACTCCTCCGGGTGAATGCAGCTTCCAGTCACCGTTCGGCAGTCGTTCTGTATTGACCCCAAGCGCGTTAATGACCTTTCCCATCGTATCCACGTCATTGAGACGCGGAACGTTTTCGAGAATCAGCGGGCCGGCCGAAAGAATCGATGCCGCCATGATCGGCAGCGTCGCATTCTTGCCGCCACCGACGCGAATAACACCCGAAAGCCGATGACCGCCTTCGATGACAATGCGTGACATTATTCCAGCCGAATCCTTTCGAGCGTGATTTTTCCTTCTTCGAGAATTTCGAGTGACAGGGAATCGGGGTAGTCGCCGAGAAAGATGATCTTCTCAACGCCTGCATTGATGAGCATTTTTGCGCACGTGACACAAGGCTGGTGCGTGCAGTACAACTCGCTGCCTTTCAGCGACACGCCGAAGGCCGCGGCCTGAAGAATGGCGTTCTGCTCGGCATGAAGCCCACGGCAAAGTTCCTGGCGCTGGCCGGAAGGGATCTTTTGCGCTTCGCGCAGACACCCACCGGGAATATCCTGGCAGTGACGCAGCTGATTCGGGGCGCCGTTGTATCCGGTGGCCAGAATGCGCTTTTCCCGTACGATGATGGCTCCGACCTGACGCCGCATACACGTGGACCGCGATGCGACCAGAACCGCGATGCGCATGAAATACTCGGCCCAGGAAGGGCGATGATCAAGCCCCCCCCGCTTCACGACGCTTACCCGGGGCGGCAGCAGGTCTTCAGGCAGCACGGCAGACCCGTTCACTTCGACGTTGTTTTTCTTACTTGGTGCCATACAGGCGATCTCCTGCGTCTCCCAGGCCGGGAAGGATGTATCCGAGTTCGTTCAAGCGCTCATCAATGACACATGTGTAGATATCGACGTCCGGATGAGCATCCTGAAGGCATTTGACTCCTTCGGGGCAGGAAATGACGCACAGAAAGCGCACTTTCTTCGCGCCCTTCTTCTTCACGATATCGATCGCATGCGCCACTGAACCACCGGTCGCCAGCATCGGGTCGAGCACGAACACGCTCATGTTCGGCAGGTTGTTGGGCAGTTTGCAATAATACTCGACCGGCTTCAGCGTGTCGTGGTCTCGGTAGAGACCGATGTGTCCGACTTTCGCCATCGGCATGAAACTCAACAGACCGTCAACCATGCCCAGCCCCGCGCGCAAAATCGGCACCAGAGCGATCATTTGCCCCGAAACGAGATGACTCTTCGTTTTCATCATCGGGGTTTCGCAGGTGGTTTCCTCGACGGGAATATCACGAGTGGCTTCATACGCCAACAGCATCGAGAGTTCTTTCATCAGTTCACGGAACATGTGAACATCCGTGAACTTGGAACGGAGAAACGTCAGTTTGTGCTTGACCAGCGGATGGTCAACCACCGTCACCTTGCTCATACTTCCTCCTCGCTTCGAATCGGAATGTATCGTCGGGGATGGCTGCCAGACCGGAAATCAAGGTTCACGTACAACGCTCGATCTTGGCCACCCGCGCCTGATGTCTGCCTCCGGCAAACGTGCCGCGTAAAAACGCGTCGAGAATGTCTTTCGCCAGGTCTTCTCCGAGAATCCGTGCTCCCAGGACCAGCACGTTGGCATCATTGTGTTCGCGCGTCAGACGTGCCTCGAGAGAGTTGTGACAGAGCGCCGCCCGAATGCCGGGGTATCGATTCGCCGTCATCGACATGCCGATTCCCGACCCGCAGATCAGAATGCCGCGAGTATCGGCATTCGCAAGAACCGCCTGACAGAGAGGATGAGCATAATCAGCGTAGTCACAGGAGGTTTCTGAATGCGTACCCACATCTTCGACCTCGTGTCCGGCCTGCTTCAGATGGGCAATCAACTTCGCTTTCAGAGTGAATCCGGCATGATCGGAACCGATGAAAAATTTCACACAGCAACTCCCAGAGAAGTTGGTTCATGATACACACCCTGTCTCAGAGAATTCAAGCCTGAATCCGGGATTGGGTTCTCGAATTTTTTCGACCGGTTCAGGCAGGAAATGCCGGCAGCAGCAATCGTTTTTCAGCACACGGCGAGGTCTTTCGCAGGGTCATTTCGTCGTTCGGTGGTCGTCGGCGGAGTTTTACAGGTATACTGTCCCTGCACCAGCCGTGTTCGAAACATCTTCATCAGACGGGTCATAAACTCATGGAAAGTATGCTCTTTTTCGGAGACTGCCTTGATGTCGTTCCTCACCTGAGACGTGGTTCTCTTGGACTGGTGTACTTCGACCCGCCGTTCATGACCGGGCGCAGACGACAGGGTACCCGCGACGAGTTCAGCTTCGACGACCAGTGGAAGGGAGCAGGTGAGGTCTTTTTCCCCTGGCTGCAGCAACGAATTGCCGCCGTGGTGCCGCTCATCGCACCACATGGCAGTCTGATCGTGCATCTCGACTACCGCACGATTCATTACGTGAAGGTGTGGCTCGATCAACATCTGGGCGTCGAAGCATTCATGAATGAGATCATCTGGCACTACACCGGCGGTGGTCGCTCACGATCGCGATTTTCCTGTAAACACGACACGCTGCTCTGGTATGCCCCGCACGGCAAACCGTATTTCAACCCTGATCCCGTGCGACAGCCTTATAAACCCAGTTCCGGGTATGCGCGCTGCGGCATTCGTTCTGCCGCCGGCAAACACTATGCGCCAGACCCGCGCGGCACCCCTCCCGACGACGTCTGGGACATTCCGATCATCAACCCGATGAGTGCCGAGCGCGTTGGTTGGCCGACCCAGAAACCGCTGGCTCTCCTCGAACGATTGGTTCTATCTCTGACCGAGCCTGATGCCATGGTGGGCGACTTCATGTGCGGCAGCGGCACAACCCTGGTCGCCGCCGCTCGTCATGGTCGTCGCTGGGTCGGCGGCGATCTGTCAGAACCGGCCCTGAAGTGCACCATGGAACGGCTGAAGCCGATTCACGCCCGACCGATCAACATTGTCCGCTGTGATACAATGATCAGCGAGCACACCCCACAGGAGGAAGAGGAAAATGTCTGAAGCACGTAAACGAATTCTGAACATGGTTTCCGAAGGAAAGATCACGGTCGACCAGGCCGAAGAACTGCTGGCCGCTCTGGACGCAGATCAGAAGTCCGCTCCGCAGGGTGAGTCTTCACAAGAAAAGAAAAAGCGTCTGGGAGAAGAGATCAAAGTCTTTGCCCAGCAGATTCAGAGCGAGGTCGCTCAAGCCATGAAGGGCATGAACCCGCAAACCCAGGAGATCAAGGAAAACGCCAAGAAACTGGGCACCTGGTTTCAGGGAATGGTCGAATCGGTCACGCAGAATTTTTCGAAGAGCTTTTCCGGAGCATTTGAAGGGGTTGAATGCGAATTCAAACTCGGGGAACCAGCCGGACTCGCTACCTGCACGGTTGCCGAAATCGGCAATCACTATGGGTCGATCACGATTCGTGAAGGTTCCGCCTTTGAGTTACAGGTAAAGGGAAGGCTGGCCAAAATGGCGTTTGGCAACCAGACTCCAGAGGAGTGGTTTGCCGCGAACGGTTTGAAGGTCCAGGATGGAAAACTGATCATCGGCATTGATTCGTTTCTTCCCGTGAAGGGGAGCTTCGATTTCGCCCTGACCATTCCGGCACATCTGCCTCTTCGCTGTCGCGTCCTTTCGGGAAACCTGAACATCTCAGGCAACCTGACGATCGAGAAAGCTCAGAGTGTCAGTGGTGATCTCGAGTTTCGGCAAACGACCCTGAAAAACTGTCTGATCGAGACCGTCAGCGGTGACGTTCGTATCGAAGACAGCAGCACGGCCATCGAGTTCAAGACCAGCTCGGGCGATCTCGAGATTCGTCGTGGGCAGTTGCAGAAGCTCCACGCACAGGTCATCTCCGGGGACATTCAGATTCTCGAACCGAAAGTTGACGATGCCACCGTCATCGACATCCTGACCACCTCGGGAGATATTTGTATTGCAAACCCGTCCGGCGGCTTTGGAAAGGTGATTGCCAACACGCGAACCGGTACTCTTACCAGCAACTGGGGCGGCATCTCGATCTCGGAAACCGGAAACACGATCAGACAGGAAGGAATCATCGGGGCCGGCCTGGTTATCGAAACCATCAGCGGAGACATCAGCCTGCGCTAATCTGTAAAAATTTTTGAACGAAATATCTTCGGCCGTCTTCTTTACGAAGGCGGCCGTTTCTTTTTACAATAAAAATAGCGGGGCCTCCGGAGGTTCAGCAATGTCGTATTGTCAACGGGAAACCGAGGTGATTCGGGATTGCATTCTGGAGCTGTTGATCTGCATGCCTTCGTATGAGGGCGACTTCTACCAGATTCTTGCGATAATCGATCAACACCAGGAAGGGGAAGTCAGCCAGAAGAAGTCGAACTGATTTTTGCTCGCAAGTTACCGCGTTTCAGTGATCGCACCGTCAGCCGCATTACACACCACTTACTCGCACCCCGCCGTCACGTTCTGTTGTTCCTCTATCATCGAGGTTGCATCGCTCATCGTTTTCGATGAGCGTTCGACACCGCCGGTGACTAAAGTTTGCACCTCTTTTCACGTTCGTTCACGAGCTATCGACATCCTGTCACAAGGTGACGTCTTTCCAGAGAACACGCAGATGTGTTATGTCTTTCACATCAACATGGGAGCCGCATGTTCATGACCGAATCAATCTCTCTGCGCGTTTTCACGGTAACCTGGTGCCCGCACTGCGTCAGACTTCTCGAGTTTCTTCGCCGTGAAGGCATTCCTTTTGTGAACTACGATGTCGATGAAGACGACGAGCGCTGGCGAGAAGCCATGCGACTCGCCGGCGGTATCGATATTGTACCGGTTGTCGAACATCGAGGTGAAGTCGTCTTCGGCGCATTCAACGGGACATTCGAAAAACGCTTGCGCGACATGCTTCAGCTCGGAACTCGCTGAATCTTTTCCATTTCATCATTCACGGACTATCTATGATCAACACAGCCCCTCCAAGCGGAATGCGTGATTTTCTTCCTCTCGAAGTACTTCGTCGAAGATATGTTCAGAACACGATTCGGCGCATTTTCGAGTTGTACGGATTTGTCGAACTCGAAACCCCGGCCGTCGAAAACCTGACGACCCTATTGGGGAAGTACGGCGACGAAGGTGATCAGCTGTTGTTTCGGCTGTTGCACCGACGCGACCGCCTGGCTCGTGCGCTCGAACAGGATACCGTTGCCGAAAAAGACCTGGCCGAGATGGGGTTGCGTTATGATCTAACCGTCCCACTGGCCCGTGTCATCGCTGATAACACTGATCTACCAAGGTTTTTCAAACGATACCAGATGCAGATGGTCTGGCGCGCCGACCGTCCGGGAAAAGGGCGTTATCGCGAGTTCATGCAGTGTGACGTCGATGTTACCGGCACCAAATCGCTTCTTGCCGACACCGAAGTCTGTTCTGCCGTGGCCCACGCTCTTACAGAACTGGGACTCAAGGATTTTACCATTCAACTGAATCATCGACAGCTGCTCAAGTGCCTGATCAAAGCAGCCGGGATCGCACTCGAACAGGAAGCGGTCACGCTGGTCGCCGTCGATAAATGGGACAAGATCGGTGAAGCCGGCGTGACCCAGGAACTGCAGAACCGCGGCATCACCGCCGAGTCGGCAGCTCGACTGCTCGAATTGTTGAAACGACCAGACGGCATTTCGGAAGAGGCGGAACTGGAACGGCTGCGGACCACGCTCAGCAGCGTACCGGAAGCTGAAACAGCAATTCAGGATCTGATGCAGGTTCTGAAACTGTCGCAACACACACCGGCCGGTTCACGTCTGCGTGTCGATGCCACTCTGGCGCGAGGGCTGGGCTATTACACCGGCCCGATCTTCGAGATTCGTTCTCCGCTGGCAAAAGGCAGTCTGGGCGGAGGCGGTCGCTACGACGGGCTGGTCGGCATGTTCAGCAATCGCGAGATTCCGGCGGTTGGTTTCTCGATCGGGTTTGAGCGCGTCGTGCTGCTCATGGAAGAAGCGGGGCTTTTTCCTGCGGTGCATGCCGGTGCGCAGATTCTGTTATGCCGCTTCGACGACGCCGAACCGACGGAAGTGCTGAAAGCGGCAACGACTCTGCGGCAGGCGAACATTCAGGTCGAAACCTACCCTGAAACGGGGAAGATCGGGAAACAGATCAGCTATGCCGATGCTCAGAAAATTCCGATCGTCGGCATTTTCGGCGGCTCTGAAACGGCGGCTCAGGTCGTGTCACTGAAACATCTCGCTTCGGGAGAACAGGCACGGTTGACGTATGCTGAGGCCGTCGAGAAAATCAAGGAGTGGCTGCGAAAACCAACGGCCGCCTGATCAGTTGTTTCTCAAATGAAAACGCCTCACGGCCGGGAACCTTCAAGGCCGCGAGGCGTTTCTGTTTTCCCCGAAATTCTTTACTTTTTCGCTGATTCTGCTGTCTTCGGTGTGCCGCGGCTCCAGTCATCGTCATAGCGCTCGATGTCGTCTTCCTCGAGATAGCCGCCAACCTGAATCTCGATGATCTGCAGAGGCATGCGGCCGAAGTTCGACAGGCGGTGTTTCTGTGTCGCCTGAATGTAGATCGAATGATTCTCGCGCACGAAGATCTCTTCGTTGTCCCGGCGAACGGTTGCGGTGCCTGAAACCACGACCCAGTGCTCGTTGCGATGTTGATGCCGCTGCAGGCTCAGGCGCTTGCCCGGGGCAACGACTATGCGTTTGATCTTATACCGCGGGCCTTCTTCCAGAATCGTATACGTGCCCCAGGGGCGATGAACCGTTAAGTGTTCGCGCACCTCACGGCGCTGGTTCTGCTGCAACCGCTCGACCACTTCGCGCACCCGCTGACTCTCACTCAACGGGCACACCAGCAGCGCATCCGGAGTGTCGATCACCGCCAGGTCGCTCACGCCGAGCGTGGCGATCGTGCGCTCGCGGCCGATCACCAGGCTGTTGCTGGTATCGATGGTGACGTGGTTGCCGACGATGACATTGCCTGCGTCGTCCTTCGGCGACACCTCGAAGAGACTGTGCCAGCTGCCGACGTCGCTCCAGCCGAATACGGAAGGAATCATCGCGGCTTTGGTGGTTTTTTCCATGACGGCGTAGTCAACCGAAATCTTTGGTGCCTGCTCGAACGCTTTTCGTATATCTTCAGCATCTTCGATGTTCACCCCGGCAAACGCTTTCACCAGGTCAGGGCAGGTTCGTTTCAACTCGGACAAAAAGGTTTCGACGTGGAAGACAAACATGCCGCTGTTCCAGGTATAACGACCGCTGTTCACGTATCCTTCGGCCGTCTTTTGATCGGGCTTTTCGACGAACCGTTTCACCTTGAAGCCTTTGCTGCCGGGAATTTTTTCCGCCTGTTCGATATAGCCGAACCCGGTTTCGGGGTGCGTCGGCTTAATGCCGAACGTCACCAGCAGCCGTTTGCGGGCCAGATCGATCGCATCGGCGAACTGCTTTTGAAACTGTTCTTCTGACGTAATCAGGTGATCCGAAGGCAACACGGCCAGAATCGCCTCTTTGCCGCCGTGACGGGCCGCCAGCAACGCGCCCCAAAGAATGGCCGGAGCCGTATTGCGGGCCATCGGCTCAGCCAGCACTTGTGGCGCCAGGTGCGGATAGATCTCGGTCATCTGACCGCGAACCTGTTCCGCATATTCCTGTGAGGTGATGACAAACTGCCCGACCGAGGGAATGACCGGGAGAATTCGCCGACTGGTATCCTGTAAAAGAGTGCGGTTGCCGATCAGGGCCAGCAACTGTTTCGGCCACGTCTGGCGAGACAGAGGCCAGAGGCGGGTGCCCGAACCACCCGCAAGAATCGCGGCATACGTTGTCATTTTCTCTTTCATGAACGGTCTCCTGATGCAGATTGCATCTCTCATCTACTTGTACAGCTTTTGCCGAAACTTCCAGGCATGGCGGATAATCGTGGTCAGATCCGCATAGCGCGGATTCCAGCCCAGTTCGCTTTTGGCTCGCAACGCATGGCCGACCAGCCGCGGCGGATCTCCCTCACGACGAGCCCCAAGAATCACGGGCACCTTCGTTCCGGTCACACGCTCGGTTTCGGCGATGACTTCTCTGACCGAATAACCGGCCCCATTGCCGAGATTCAAGGCACCCGACCGACGTTCACGCCGCAGATACTCGAGAGCGAGTACATGGGCATCGGCCAGATCGGTGACGTGAATGTAATCACGAATACAGGTACCGTCAGGCGTCGGATAATCCGTTCCAAAGACGGTAACGTGCGGACGCTTTCCCATGGCGGCGTCGAGCACGAGCGGAATCAGATGCGTTTCCGGATCATGCCGTTCACCGATCTCGCCGTCGGGGTCGCCGCCCGCGGCGTTGAAGTAACGCAGAGCGAGATACGAGAGACCGTGAGCCGAGCTGAAGTCAGCCATCATGCGCTCCATCATCAGCTTTGAGGCTCCATACGGATTGATCGGGTTCTGTGCATGATCTTCAGGAATGGGTACAATCTGTGGAACGCCGTATGTCGCACAGGTAGAGCTGAACACCAGAGATGAAACGCGAAAATCACGCATCGCTTCGAGCAGATTCAGACTGCCGACGACATTGTTCCGGTAGTATTTGCCAGGGTCGGAAACAGACTCGCCGACATAGGTGAAAGCGGCAAAATGCATGACCGCTTCGGGTTGATGATGACGAAACACCTCACGCAGGCGTTCGATGTCTGCCAGGTCGCCTTCTTCGAGCGGTCCCCAGCGGACAAACTCACGGTGGCCATAGATCAGGTTATCGTAGACAACCGGCTGATATCCGCTCACCGCAAGGGCCTTGCAGGCATGCGAACCGATGTATCCGGCTCCACCGGTCACGAGAACGACCGGCCGACCAGTTTCAGAGGCCGCCATATCAGCGATGCGTGTTGCTGAGATCGATGACCGAGTTGTCGCCGATATTGATGCGCTGCGCATTACCGGTCATTTCAGCCGAATCTCCGATGATCGAACTGTCGAGAATGACGTTGCGCAGGGTCGAGTTCGCGTTGATGACGCTGTCGCGCACGATCACGTTCTCGAGATGGCAGCCTTCTGCAATCGACACGTGCGGTCCGATGACCGAGTGATGAACTTTTGCCGAGGGGTCGATGGCCACCGGCGGAATGACCACGCATCCTTCGATACAGTAATGACTGCGGGTTGAATGTTCCAGCAGATAGCGATTGGTTCCGAGCAAAGTGTCAGGCTTGCCGCAATCGAGCCACTCGTCGATTTCCGGTGCGCCGAGTTTCATGCCGTCCTTCAGCATCAGCTTGAACACTTCGGGCAGGTAGTACTCGCCTTTGACCGTGAGTTTCTGATCGATGGCCCGAGTCAGGTAATTCATGAACTTCACGCCGTCTCTCAGGTAGTACAAACCGACCTGTGCCAGTTTACTGATCGGCTGATCGGGCTTCTCAACCATATCGACGATGATGCCGTCTTTCATGACGTTGACCCCGAACCGCCGATAATCCTCGACTTCCTTCGAATAGATCAGTCCATCCAGCCCGTCTGTCAGACGCGGAATTCTGGTGAGATCGGTGACAAAAAGAGTGTCGTTGAAGACGACAAGCACATCGTCGCCATTTTCAATGCGCGGTTTCGCAAGCCAGACCGCATGCGCCGGGCCGAGCAACTCGGACTGAGTGATGTATGTCGCTTTTACTTCAGGGAACTTCTGTTTCACGAAGTTCTCGATGATGTAACCGTTCTCGTCGGTGATGAAGATGTATTCCGTCGCCTTGAGTTTCGAAACGTTCTGCATTACATGTTCGAGAACGGTTTTGCCGGCTACGCGCACGAGTGATTTCGGCTTGGTGTGCGTGTGTGGTCGTAGTCGGGTCCCCTTGCCGGCAACCGGAAGAATGATTTTCATGCCTGCGGCCTCCCAATCGAATCGTATTCAAACCCGAGACTTTTCATCTTTTTCGGGTCGTAGAGATTTCGACCATCGATAACCAACGGTCGTTTCAACGAATTCTTGATTCGTTCGAAATCCGGACGTCTGAACTCGTTCCATTCCGTGACCACAATCAGGGCATCGGCTCCTTGAAGAGCATCGTAGGAGCGTTTTGCGTAGGTGATGCGATCACCGAACACCTTTTTCGCTTCGTGCATCGCCTCGGGGTCATAAGCCTGAACCTTAGCGCCGGCTTTGAGCAGATTTTCGATAATGACAATGGCCGGGGCTTCGCGCATGTCATCGGTGTTCGGCTTGAACGCCAGACCCCAGACTGCGATCGTCTTTCCCTTGAGATCGCCTTTGAAGGCTTTGACTGTCTTCTGATACAGCACCATCTTCTGCCGCTCATTCACGCGCTCGACGGCATCGATGATTTCCATGTCGTAGCCCATCTGCTTGCCTTTCTGCAGCAGAGCTTTCACATCCTTCGGGAAACAGCTGCCGCCATATCCGGCTCCGGGAAAGATGAAGGAGTATCCGATGCGGGAGTCCGAGCCGATACCTTTGCGAACCGAATCTACATCAGCGCCGACCAGATCACAGAGATTGGCGATGTCATTCATGAACGAGATCTTGGTCGCCAGCATGCAGTTTGCCGCATACTTCGTCATCTCGGCCGACTTTACATCCATGACCAGAATCGGCTTCTCGGTGCGCACGAACGGCGCATAGAGTTCCTTCATCAACTCGGCGGTGCGAACATCATCGCAACCGACGACGACGCGATCGGGTTTCATGAAATCATCGATCGCATTGCCTTCTTTCAGGAATTCAGGGTTGCTCACCACATCGAACGGAATATCGGCGTTGCGCTTCTTGAGCTCTTCTTTTACGGCGGCACGCACAAGATCCGCCGTGCCGACTGGTACAGTCGACTTGTCGACGATGACTTTGTATTCCGTCATCCGCCGACCGATTTCACGAGCCACGGCAAGGACATACTGCAGGTCGGCTGATCCGTCTTCACCGGGAGGCGTGCCGACCGCGATGAACTGAAACAGCCCGTGTTTGACCGCGTCATCCATGCTGGTAGTGAACTTCAAACGTTCTTCGGCGGCATTGCGCTTGACCAGCTCATCGAGGCCCGGTTCGAAAATGGGAATCTTGCCGTCGAGCAGCATATCGATTTTTCGCTTGTCGGTATCCATGCAGATGACTTCGTTGCCCGATTCGGCAAAACACGCTCCCGTCACCAATCCGACATATCCGGTACCAATAACACTGACGCGCATCTTATCTCTCCCTGCGGTTGAATATTCCTTGTAGGGAGGTCATAATACCACCACACCCATGGTTTTCCAATTTTCGGCAGACAGGCAGACCCAATGATCAAAACTCTCGATCGCTACATTTTTCTGCAGCTTCTGGGGCCATTCTGCTTCGGTTTTTTCCTGTTTGTTGTTGTCATTTCGATTGATCCGTTGATCACAGCCTTGCAAAACATTGTCAACGACAACGTCAGCGGCTGGTCGGTCATTCGATGGTTCATGTTCCGGCTGCCGCAGGATATGATCTTCACGTTTCCCATGTCGGTTCTGCTTTCGACCCTGCTGGTGTTCGGTCGTATGTCGAAAGATTCTGAAACCGTTGCCATGAAGGCCGGCGGCATCAACTTCTTTCGCCTGCTGGTTCCCGTGATTCTGTTTTCGCTCAGTGTCACCGGTATCAGTATTGCCTTTAACGAGCTGATGGTGCCGTATTCCAATCGTCGCGCCCAGGAAATCCGCCGCACCGAGATTCTTCGGCTCGTCGAGCCTGAAGCGGCTGAGAATGTCATCATGCGCGCGGCGGACGGGGCCTTCGTCTACGCTCGCAAGGTTTACGAAAAAAGTCAGACCATGGAAAAGGTTCTGCTCGAATACTACGATCAGGGAAAACTGCAACGTCGTATTTCGGCTGACCGAGCTGTTTATGAGAACAATCAATGGGTACTCTACGAGACGATCGATCAAAAGTACGTCGACGGCAAGGTGAACGACCCAACCCCGATCGCCCGCTACATTGCCGAGGGAATTCGAGAACCAATCAAGGAATTCGCCCGTCAGACCAAACGTTCATCAGAGATGAGCTTCAAGGAACTCAAAGGTCGCATCGATTTGTTTGAACGAGCGAATTTCATGGAAACCACCGACCTGAAGGTTGAACTGGCTCTCAAAACCTCGCTGCCGTTCGCCTCCTTTTTTTTCGCGCTGATCGGCGCCTCATTCGGATTAACCAAGTATCGCAGCGGTGCGTTCATCGGGTTCGGCGTCTCGATCATCATCATCTTCGTCTACTATGTGTTGATGAGTATCTTCTGCGCCATGGGTAAGTCCGGCTATTTACCCGTGTACCTATCAGCATGGCTTCAGAACATCATCTGTCTGTTTGTCGGCTTGTACATTGTTCGTCAGGTAAACACCTGAGGTGAACATGCGTACGGACAGATTCACGACCATACCCTTATCCGCATTGATTCTGGCATGTCTGCTTTGCGTAATCACTTCAACCTCGTTCGGGGTCACCCGTGGGGCGATCGACTTTCAGTTCATCTTTTTCGGCAACACGCAGGGTCGATCGGTCGAGTTTCAGCCAACAGACGAGGGTTCGACCGAAATCTCTTTCTCACCAATCTGGAAGCTGCCTGAAATTATCAACCGCTTTACGCGCGGCTATGAAACAAAGACGCTGATCGTGAACGTCGGCAACAACGAGCGCGAGGACGCCCCCGTCAGTTACCTGCTTGAAGAGCCGATCTTTGAGCATTTGCGCCGGTTCTGTCGCCCTCAGGTCGATGCCGTCGGCCCGGGTGATTTCGCCCGTTCAGCGCTGATCAATAAAGTTCCCACCTGGCTGTTCGGGCGCCTCTGGAGCAATGTCCTGCAACCAGCCGAGCAGCCGTTCTTTCTGGAATCCAACCGACACCGGCTGTCTGGGCACACGTTCGTCTTCGGCTGCTTCATCGCTCCCGAACTGCTCGTCGACTCGTTTATCTCTTCCGTGCCGCAGCTCGAGGTGGAAGACCCGTCTCGAGCCTGGCGTCGTTTTTCCCTGCAAATCGAACCGGATGACATTCCGGTGCTGATCTGCCACATGCCGGCCCCCGACTTTCGCCGCCTGCAGCAAACCGTCAGACAACCCTCGATTCTGCTGTGGGTCCCGCCCGAACAGCCGGCAAAGACAACCCCGACGATTCTACCGAATACCCACCACCGGCATGTCGACGTATTGCCGCCGGCCGATGAAGCCCCTCTGATGCTGTTTGCGCATCGTCGCAGCGGCGGCGAGTTCGACATTCGCAGTCGCCACCCGCGCTACCGCAGTGTCAGTCATCCGCAGGGTCACTTCGACTTCGATGAACTCGGTGACCGGTTGCGACACGCCGCACGGCAGTCGCTGCACGTCATTCCCACCCCCGGACATCGTTCAACCGTCATCGCCCGCTGGCGCCCCGATCTTCTGGCCGACCTCGTCAACCAGGTCTTCCGCTCCGATCTGACACTGGTTCAGCTGCTGGGTGACCACACCTGGAAGGGCCGGGTCATCTATCCGGAGACTCTCTTTTCTTCACTGCCTGCCTGCCTCGTTCGTGAGTATGAGTTTTCAGGCCATGATCTGAAGCTGTATCTGGAACGCGTGTTTCAAAGCGCCTCACCGGGCAGGCTCGGAGTCGCCGGTGGAAAACTTGCATTTCTCGCGGGAAAAGTGAGAAACTTACAGGGAAGAAACCTGCCGGTTCTGCCGCAATTGTCCTACCGACTGTCCCTCGATTCGTCGCTCTACTCTGTTCCATCACTGCATCCGGAATCATACGGCGGCAAGCGCGTCGGTTCGAACGGTCACACGTTCTGGAGCATCGCTCTGCAGCAACTGCCCCTTCTCGATCCGGGAAAAGGATTAGGCCAATGACTACCTGCCACAAACTCATGGTCAGACTCTTGTTCGTGTTTTTCGTCTTCATCAGTCTGACTTCCGCTTCAAATGCCGGCGAAAAGAATGTGCCACCTGTACGCGATCCGAAGGATTATCATCCTGACCCCTATTTCATGAAACTGATCGCCAACTATCCGACGCTGGTCGAGCGCAAGATCGATCGGGCCATGCGCAAATATCTCAATAATCCGCAAACCCTGCTGTTGAATTTTACTCCCTTAAGCGAAGCCGAAACGCTTCAGGGAAGATATGCCCGCATTTTCGTCAAGGTCGGCCGCGGTTCGGCAGATCATCTGGTAGTTGAAGATGCCGAGTTTGAGTTTCTCGACGTTCTGCTCGACATCAATAAACTGATGCGTGAAGACAAGATCGATACCGTTACGGTGAAGAGTATCAACATGAACGTTCGTATCACCGAATCTGATCTCAACGCCTTTCTCAAGCAGAAAGCAAAGAAAATCAAGGTCGATAACCCGAAAGCCGAACTTCAGAAAGGGACCATCACCGTTTCCGGTTCGACCAAGTATGGGTTCATGAAAGTCGTCTTCTGGGCTACCGGCAACTTTTCGGTGCATCAGGCTCGCGAAATCTACTTCTATGCGAAAAAAGTCCGAGTCAACGGCATGACCATGCCTCGTGGTTTCGTCGGATCGCTTGTCAAGAAGATCAACCCGATCATGAACTTGGACAAATTTCCGTTTCAGTTAAATCTGCAGGAAATTCGCATCGAACCGGGACTGCTGTTGTTTTCGAGTTCTCGCGCAGGAAACTGAACGATTCGTTCGCCAAAACGCAAGCCAGACAACGGTTTGTCGGCAGCCCTTCTCGAAACGTCATCGCAGACCGCCCGGCCCTCGCAGGCTGTCATACTGCTGCGTCAACTGATCAAAGGTCGCCAGTTTCGCTTCGAGGCGATTCGTATCGGCCCCGTATCTGAAACGACCGGCATCATTCGGGAAGGCTTTTAAGTAGAATTCTATCCAGAATTCCTTGCGTTCGATGTTGTACTCGGCTCGCGATTCCCAGCAATGCAGATCGCGCACAACACCGAGCGTCAACGGACTGAACTTCCCGGTCAGATGGTTGAAGTTCCCGTTTGATGTCACCTGCCACAGCGGCCTGATCGTTGCTCGATAGTTGAATGATGTATTGGTAATACGTCTGTATTCATGCGGATACGTGACACTCGTATCGAAAGACCAGAGTTGTGAGGCAAGTCGGTAACGGATGTTCAGATTTCCCGGCGTCAGTCGCGTGAAAGCCATTTTCGACAAGGCAACCGGATCAGGCACATAGTCGCGGCGAAGGAAGAATTCCCAGGTATGGTAGGCATCCTGAGCCGAGCGCAGGCTGTAGTCCCAGTAAACCTGTTCGAGACGGCGGGCGACTCGATTGTAATTGAAGTTGATGGGGTTGAAACTCCAGGTCTGTGTGGCAATGCGCAGCCTCGTCGAGAATAGATCGACGGTCGTCTGTGAGTCGAACCTGAACGGCGATTCACCTTTCTGCGTCGTGATGTTGTAGTTGAACTCCATGTTGGTCATCGAAGTGAACTTGTGCGCGGCACGAACGTTGGTTGTACCAGTTTCTCGAATGATTCCTCCGCTATACCAGCTCTTTTCGAAGTTGTAAGAAGGCGTCAGATCGAAACGTTCGTTCACCTGCACGGTCGGAGTCGTGAAACTGCTTCGTATATCTTTCTTTTCAGTGTTTCTGCGATCATCCGGCGTTCCTTCCTGGTACTTGGCGAACATACCGGACATGTTCATGGTGATCGGAACGCCGGGCAGCGTATATGCCGGGAAGGAGAAGTTCACTTCAGGCATGCGATCGAGAATCTGATAGCCGTTGTCCAGATCATAGTTATCGCCATCGATGTCGTAGAACTTGCTGAAGATCGCATTCACCGTCGCGGCGGAAATACGACCGCTGTAATTCAACTGCGTATTGAGATCCTGATTTTCCGAGTAACCGCCCGACTTGTCGCCGGTGTAACTGAGGTTCGTCGACAGAGAATCCCCTCGTTTGAAACGATAGTTGTGACTGAGGTTCATCTGAATGTTACTGTGGTTTCGCAGTGTTTCCTGCAGATTGTAGAACGAAAAGGTGCCGTTGCTGTTCTGCTTTTCGGTGAAGTTTCCGTTGAATCCGAAGCCATAGCCGCGTTTTTCGTAATAGTCATAGACGAACTTGCCCTGCATCTGGGGCCCCATGTCCATGTCGGTCATGAACTTCAGATAGAATCCGTCGATCTGCGAAATACCCTGCCGTGTGGTGAAGAATCGCTGCGTTTTTTCCTTCTCAACCGAGTGATCGAGAGACTTGTGATACAGCGTTTTGCCGCGCCAGCGGAATGCCAGATTCTCGATCGTCGATTCTTTTCCCGGAATAACCTCGAACCGCTCCGCCATCAGCCGATAGTGCGGGTGATCCTCGTGATCACAGGTCGTGTTCATGATTTCCTTGGCCAGACTGTAGGTCGGACTGACATACACTTCCTTGGCGCTGAAAAAATTTCGATTGCGCCTGATCGAAGCTTCGCGCATCCATCCCTTTCCGGATTTCATGTTATAGACGAGGAAGTCGCCCTTGGTCTGATCGTAGCCCTTCCAGAAGTCCACGTTTCCCTGCGCGAAGATGTCTTCAGACTTCGTATTGGACTGAATCGTATCGCCGGAAATGCGCATGTCTTTGTAGGTGATGAACGCTTTACCCTTCACCACAACCTGGTTGGCTTTGTGACGGTATTCGAGATAGTCGCCGTAGACTTCAACTGGAAACTTGCTCGCATCGACTCCTTCTTCCATGAAGGCCCATCCCTGGTCGGTGAACAACGTGACCCAAACCAACAGCAACACGAATCGCCAGACCCACGAAAACCGGGTCCGGCACGGGAAAACGCCGTATGTTTGCTGTTTCACCGTCTTTTTTCCAAATGAACGCCCGCGGCTTTGACAGAAAAAGCCGCATCATGTGTATCGGCGTTTTACGGAATTTGAAGAAGAGATTCTTCAGAGAACGGAGCGATGAAGTTCCTGCAGAGCGGTTTCGGCTGTATCTTCAGCCACGGCGACGGTCACTCTCAGCCCATCATGCTGAAAAAGGCACGGCTTGATGCGGCACCGTTCCAAAACCTGAAGATAGCGTTTCGAAACTTCGGGGTCTTTCGCAAACCCGCAACCCACCAGGGTCAGAAAACGAAGTCGCGATGAAAAGACGACTTCATCAGCCTGCCATTGTGCCGCGGCTGTCCATAACTCGGGAAGCGCATCAAACGTGTCTGCGGTCTTGAAGGCAAACCGACCATGCTGGCGGCCGCTTTCGTCTGCCAGCCATTCATGAGCTGAGATGCGAAAGCCTGTCGGAAGAGAAGGTCGACTGCTTTCTGGAATGCCGCGAACCTCAACCAGAGCCTGTTTCTTGTCGCAGGCGATGCTCTTCACCGGCACCGAGGCGTCACCATCCGGCCCGATCAGCGTTCCTTCCTCATGAGAAAAACTGGAACGCACGTGAATACGAATGTCAGCGGCACGAGCATAACTGATACTGCGCGGATGCAGAATGCCATTGCCGTAGTTAGCGAGCGTTTCCATCTCATCGTAGTTCAGATGCCAGATTTTGCGGGCGGTCGGAATCAGCCGAGGGTCGGCCGTATAAACGCCATCCTCGTCCGTGAATTTCTCACAAACCTTCTGCCCAAGTTCACGAGCCAGCGCCACGGCGGTGATATCGGAACCGCCACGCCCCAACGTCGTCAGGTCACCTTCCGGGGTGACTCCCTGAAAGCCTGCAACAACGGCCACTCCATGTGCTTCGACAACTTCGGCCAGGCGTTCCATGCGACCGAAGCATTTGATTTCCGCACCGCCGAACGTGCTGTCAGTCAAGATACCAAGGTTGAACGCATGAAACGACCGGGCCTGCACCCCGCAGCGTTTGAGCGCACTCGCCATCAGCGAGCAGCTCACCATTTCGCCCGTGGCCATCAGTTGATCAAGTTCTCGCGCCTCAGCATCGCGATTGACCTGCTGAAGCAAGGAGATCAGATCGTCGGTGGTATCACCCGTTGCAGAAACCACCAGCGCCACGCGACGACCGGCGCGCACCTGTTCCGCGATACGTTCGGCGACTTTCAGAATGCGTTCGGGAGTTGCCAGAGACGAGCCGCCGTATTTCTGTACCAGCACTTCACCCGGTCGAAACATGCTTTATCTCAAGCTTTCCTGGCTGATGGGCTTTCAAAGCGATAACAGCATTTCACCCCGGCAAGTTTCACGTCGTCTCGAATGCGTTGTAGAGCGGCACTTACCGTTCCTTCACGCACCGGTCGAGTGAAAAAGACGACTTCGCTGACCAGGCCGTCTGGTTCGGCAACATCGAGTTGCCGGCCGGTCTGCATCAGTTTCTGTATTTCAATGCCGAACTCGGCAAACACCTGTGTAATCTGGGCAAGCGTTGCCGCGGCGTTGAGAACGGCGATCCGCACGTAATAGCCGCTCACGATTTCTTCGTGCGGCAGAATGAAAACCGGCTCTGGAGAAGGATACCCGAACGAACCCCGCTGTGAGAACAACGTCCAGTCGCGCAGGATTCCCTGAGTCTGCGTTTCCTTGCCGCCTCCCGGCCCGGAAAACACGATTGGGTCGGTGGTTGGCCGCATGACATAAGCTGATTCCATTCCGCCGCGCACCTGCGACAGCAGATAGCGACAGGGAATCAGGCATGGTCTGACCCATGCCTCGATGCCGGTTTCGCGTCGTTCGATCACGCCGAGAAGACGCAACGAAAAATCGAGCGACCGTGCCAACTGAATATCTTTCTGTTCCAGTTTGGCGATGCCTTCAACAAAGATTTGATCAGGGTCGAGTCGAATACCGAACAGGACAAACGCCAGAAGTGCCACTCGTTCCTGAGCAACCAGACCATGTAAATGGCGCGTCGGGTTCCCGGGGGCGATGTTCTGCCATTGAGCTTCCTGCACGGCCGCTTCGAGGGTGCGCTCCTGGTGTTCCATTTCGTTAAGAATGAAATTGGCCACACCATCGGCAATGCAAAGCATGCGGGTAGGACGCTCCTGAAAACAGTCGCCGTGAAACAGCTCGAGAAGCGGCGAAAGACCGCCAAGCGCGCCGCGAACGCCGGTTGTACCGGTTGGCATTTTCAGAACTCGCTTCAATGCAAGAGAAGCATCTGATGTAATGACAATATCCGTTGACTGTTCCAACGATCGGATGCCTTCGAAATGTAATCCGACCTGCACGAATCGAAAGAAGTCATCAGGAGGGAGATTCTTCCAGCCATCGCCTGAGTCTTCCGCATTGAGGACGGGTGCGCGTAACAGCTCTTCCTGGCCGCAACGTCGAAGTTGCGCGCGCAGCGCTTCGTGCCACAAGGGCAGTTGCAGAAAACCAACCGTCGGCATCAGTGACGGCTCTACCCGTGAACGCCGCTGCCGAGGCCGTTTTCGAGCGCGTCGAGATAGGCTTCCG
This sequence comes from uncultured bacterium, assembly GCA_964472075.1. Taxonomy (GTDB): domain Bacteria; phylum Muiribacteriota; class Ozemobacteria; order Ozemobacterales; family Ozemobacteraceae; genus CAYYIY01. Next base: position 85,310 of record CAYYIY010000012.1, read on the forward strand.
CCAGGGTCGGGTGTGGATGAATCACCTGATGAGCGACTTGAGTGCCGCAGAGTCCCATTCCCTGAAGGATGGTTCCCTCCATGATCAGGTTGCTGGTTTCCGGGCCCCACATGATCGTGCCGAGAATTTTTCCATCGTTGGCGATGAGCGTTTTGATCTGTCCATCCGCCTCACCCATGGCAAGCGCTTTTCCGTTGGCAGAGAACTGACTGCGGCCCACCTTGTACTCGACCTGGTCTTTTTTCAGCTGATCTTCAGATCGTCCGACCCAGGCGATCTCCGGGTACGTATAAACGCAGGAGGGAACAGCGTCATACGAAGGAGTTACCGATTCTCCCGCCCATTGTCGAGCGAGCACCAGTGCGTCGTAAGAGGCCTTGTGAGCCAGCATCGGCCCGGGAATGCAGTCACCAATGGCATAGACGCCGGGAATGCTGGTTTGATAGTCTGTGCCGACCTTGAGAAAGGAACCTGCCATTTCAGGCTTCTGATCGAGCTTATCGAAAACCTTCAGGTTCGGACGACGTCCGATGGCAAGCAATGCTCGAGAAAACGTTCGATTTTGTCCGGATATGACGGTTTCAACCGATGAGTCAGGCAGAACCTTCATCATCTCAACCTTCTGGCCCGTCAGAATCTCGAGTCCGGCTTTCTTGAACACCGGCAGCAAACGCTTGGCGGTTGCCGTATCAAGCCCGGGAAGGATCTGATCGACCATTTCGACAATGGTGACTTTGCTGCCGAATTCGCTGTAGACCTGTCCGAGTTCAAGACCAATGACTCCGCCGCCGACAACCAGCAATGATGCTGGGATCTCTTTCGTGTTCAAGGCCTCGTCACTACTCCAGCAGGAAGTGCGGTCAGTGGGAAACACGTGCGGAATTGCCGGCACTGAACCGATGGCCAGACAGAGACGCGGTGCGGTAAGTTCTTCCTCCATGCCTTCAACGACCACAGTTTTCTGCGATGTCAGATACCCGGTGCCGGAGATGAGCTTCACTCCAGCGTTATCGAGCAACTTGTGAATGCCCTGTCGCAGTTTCGCAACCACCTGATCCTTGCGACTCTGCACCTTCGACCAGTCGAACCCGACAGTTTCGACTTTGAGTCCGAAATCAGCGGCGTGTTTCACGTGAGACAACAGTTTTGCTGATGCCAGTAGTGTTTTGGTCGGAATGCATCCCCAGTTCAAGCATGTTCCGCCAACGTTGTCTCGTTCGATAAGAGCGACTTTCATGCCTTTGGCGGCACAGCGTAACGCGAGAGGGTAACCACCAGGCCCGGCTCCGATGATGATCAAATCATAGTTCTGCATATTGTTGCCCAGACTCATGAACCCTTATCGACCAGAAAGAGAACTGTTCCCTTGTCGACCGGTTTGGCGTTTTCCGCCACAATCTTGACGATTTTACCGACCACTTCTGCCTTGATTTCATTCATGAGCTTCATGGCTTCGATGATGCAAAGCGGCTGTCCCGCCTTGATCTGATCCCCTTCCTTTACATACGGGGGGGAATTTGGAGACGGTTGTCGATAAAAAGTACCGGCCATCGGGGAACAAATCTGATGGAACTTCGCGCTGTCTTCTGCTTTGGGAGCAGCTTTAGCGGCTTCAGCCCCGGTGTTTTTCTGGGGTGCCGGTGAAGGAACGGTCGGCATGGCCATCTGGGGCATAACCATGGTCTGAGGGCTTTGAACGCCGATGAATGAAGGCGTCGATTCCTTTTTCAACGAGACTTTGAGTCCGGGAGACTCCATGCGAAGTTCGGCCAATCCTGTTTCTCCCATGAGCTTGATGAGGCCGACCACTTCCGATATGGTCTGTTCGGGAGTAGTGCTGGTTGCGGCAGCTTCTTTCCTGGTCTGGGGTCGTGTCGTCTTGGGCATGGGAATCCTCCATGGACAAAGTTGGCGCATTCTACCAGATGCCTCTGGGAGCGTCAATGAAACCACGATGGATTCAAGGCTTTGATGGATGGTACACCAAAACGCCTTGAATGAAATCCACAAGCCTGAATTATTATTGTACAAAGCCCTAAAAGAAAGAAACACAGTAAAAGCAGTAAGGGATGTGGAAACGGTGGATAACCCTGGGAACACCTGATTTAAAGGCATCTTCGCGATTGTAAGACCTGGGGATAATGTTTCCTGTTTTCACGAGTTTTCATAGTTGTAAAGTTATCCCCAGGTTTTCCACCGCTTTTACCCAATTCCTGACGTGGAAAACCCGATCGGCTATCAGAAAATGGTGTACACAGAAATCGAAAACCCTCTTGCTTGTAAACGCTTTCTCTGCTATGCTTTCGAAACCAGCGAAGATTCCCCAAACGATGATCACCAGCTGATCTGCAAAGGGGGTTCGCTTTCCCGAAAAAAGACGAGTGTACAGCACGAGGGTGGCAAATGAAGGAAATCTGGAACCGGATTTCAGAAGAGATACGATCGCAGGTCAATCAGACAAACTGGGATATTTTTCAAAGCTCCGTGTTTCCGGCCAAAGTTGACGGAAACCAGCTGGTTCTCGAAGCTCCGAACGAGTTCTGTAAAGACTGGGTTGAACGGCGTTATCGAGGCATGATTCAGAAGATTCTGCATGAGGCCAACCCTGGTCTGTCATGCGTGATTGTCATCAAGCCGAGATTGGGCACCGAAACTCCCGGGAAACCGTACCAGTTACAACTCGGAGAAGTCGAGCCGCAAGCAGGGTTTGTGCCCAAAACAATGAGTGCCAAACCGACGACGGCCCATAAACAGGATGCAACGCTGAACGGAAAATACACGTTCGACACTTTTGTTGTCGGCAAGAGCAATCAGTTTGCCCATGCCGTCTGTCAAGCGGTGGCCAAAACCCCGGGGACTCAATACAACCCGGTGTTTATCTACGGCGGTGTCGGGCTTGGAAAAACGCATCTTCTTCAAGCTGTCGGTCACGAGGTGTTGCGCCTGCACCCGAAGGCGAAGATTGCGTATCTCTCTTCCGAGTCGTTCACCAACGAGTTTATCGATGCTTTGATGAACAAGAAGACAAACGACTTTCGAGCCAAGTATCGAAAGAAAGATCTGCTGTTGATCGATGATATTCAGTTCCTGGCCGGCAAAGATGCGGTCGTGGAAGAATTCTTTCACACCTTCAACGATCTTTTTCAGAACAAGAAGCAGATCATTCTCACATCCGATGTGCCGCCGAAAAAGATGAAAGACATGCAGGAACGCCTGATTTCGCGCTTCTCAATGGGAGTTGTCGCTGACGTTCAGTCTCCTGATATCGAAACGCGTGTCGCCATTTTGAAAAGCCGCATGGAAACTGCTCATCTCAAGGCATCAGATGATGTTCTCATGTATCTTGCTGAAAACGTGAAGAGTCACATTCGAGACCTTGAAGGGGCCTTTACGCGTGTCATCGCCTATTCAAGCGTGGTTCAGAGACCCGTTGACCGCAGTCTGATCGATCAGGTGCTGAAAGACATGTTTCGTGAAGGTGATTCCGGCAAAATCACCATCCCCTGGATTCAGAAAAAAGTCGCCGAGTTTTACGACATCCCTGAGTCCGAGATGGTCAGCAAGCGGCGAGCGGCAAATCTGGTACTGCCACGACAGGTGGCCATGAAGCTGGCGCAACTGATGACAACCGCTTCTCTGAGTCAGATCGGCAATGCATTCGGCGGGCGCGACCACACGACAATCATGCATTCCTGCGAAAAGATCGACAAGATGCAGAAAACGGATGCTTCCTTCGCGGAAGAATTCGACCGAGTCAGTCGGTACGTGAAACCTTCGGCATCCTGATCCGCTTCATTGCTCGATTTCTCCCGTTCTCCCCTTGAAAGAGAGAGAGAATTGGAGTATCATCTTCGGACCTCCGTTCAGAGGTTTCGGCGCAGCTTTATCAGAATAAGCTTCATCTGTTGCTGAAACCGTGAACGGAAAGCTCTCAGAAAGCCGCCAGGTATCTGAACCGGATATGATGACCAGGAAGACCCGCAGCACCCGCCATCGTGGAAAGCTTTTGCCACTTCAGGCCGGGATGGTTGAGGCCATGAATGCTCTGCGAGATCAAATGAGACGTCATGCCGCCCCGGAAAAGCGAGACCAGGTTCAACCCATGTTCGGTCGCGATCTGGTGCAGTTCGGCAAAATTCTCGGCCATTGGCAGGAACTCGTCGGGCCTGATGTCAGCGAACATGCCTGGCCGATCCAGTTGATTCACGGAAAACTGGCACTGGTATGCAGCGATTCGCAGTGGCTGCATCACCTGCGATTCTTGAAAAACGATATTCTGCAAAACGTGAAACAGAAGTTTCCCGGCATACCGCTGCAGGAGATCTACGGCAAAGTCGGTCCTCTGCCGCCGCATCCGCAGAAGAAGACTGAAGAACCATGGCCCACCTGGGAACAGGAACCTGAACCCGAGCTTCCGGCCGATGTTCCTGCTGACTGGCGTGCGACCATTGCCCGTTGTGTCCGGAAATCTGAAGCAAGAGTCAAGGGACTGCTTGGACATGGGTTCAAGAAGTGTCCCGTGTGTCAAATTTCCATCATTTCCTCTGATTCGCAGCAATGCGGCGTCTGTATCTATCGCGAACGTGAAGCCGTGCAACGGCGCATCCGGGTGACCCTTTCTGATCAGCCGTGGTTCAGCTTCGAACAGGTGGCGGCGGAAGTGGCTGAAGCCGTTCACGATGAATACGACATCATTCGCCGTGAGCTGATCATGGAAACTCGAGCAAGAATCGCTCTTCTCGGCCCCTCATGGGTCGAAACCGGAGATCGGGAAGTCAAAGCCGAGCTTGAACGCGAAATCATTCGCGAAATCATGCTGGCCAGTCAGATCACACCTGATCGGATATCGCTTTCCGACCCATCAATTCTGCCGCTACTGGACCCGGAATGGATTACCTGGCTGAATACCTCTGCTGAAAAGGCTGAATCGTGTTGATCCATCTCGGCGACAATGAATTTGTTCCCCTTGATCAGGTTGTGGGCATCTTTCCGGTCGATGTCGTCAACCCGCAGATCATTGCGAAACTGGGAAAAATTCTTACCCGGCATGGGATGAAAGCCCCGAAGTCCGTGGTGTTGACGCGTTCGGGCAAGTGGGTCGGGTCTACCATTTCGTCTGAAGTTCTTGCCGAGCGCGGCTACTGGCGTCCAAAACCGATTCGTACAAACCGAAAGAAAACATCCGTGTCCGTTGATCCCGATGAGGAGAAACCGCAATCATGACCACACATACGACAGAACCACAGGTTGACTCTGAAAACATGGCCGATGTCGGCCCGGCGAATACCGAATACTCTGCCCGTAATATTCAGGTGCTCGAGGGGCTTGAAGCCGTTCGCAAGCGTCCGGGCATGTATATCGGCGGCACCGGTCTCGATGGTCTGCATCACCTGGTCTGGGAACTCGTCGACAACAGTATCGACGAAGTTCTGGCCGGTCATGCGACCACGGTGCATGTCACCATGCATGATGACGGCTCCCTCTCCGTGCTCGACGACGGTCGCGGTATTCCCGTTGATGTTCACGAGAAAACCGGGAAATCGGCACTTGAAGTCATTTTGACTGTGCTGCATTCGGGTGGCAAGTTTGACAAGAACAGTTACAAATACAGCGGCGGTCTGCACGGCGTCGGTCTTTCCGTCGTAAATGCTCTTTCCGAGTGGCTGGAAGTCACGGTCTGGCGCGATGGCGGCACGTTCCAACAATCATATCGCCGCGGTATTCCGATGGGGCCGATGACGGTGACGCAAGGCGCGGAACGCCGGGGCAGCAAGATTCGCTTTATGCCCGATTCGGAGATTTTCCAGATCACGGAATTCAACTTCGATGTCCTTTCGAAGCGTCTTCGTGAAATGGCTTTCTTGAATTCCGGTGTCAAGATCGTGCTGCGTCAAACGAAAACACAGAAATGTCACCTTTTCGAATACAAAGGCGGCCTTTCAAGCTTTGTTGAATTTCTGAATGAAGCGAAAACCCCGCTGTTTCGCGATGTCATTGCCTGTAAGAAATCAAGAGACAATATCGAAGTCGAATTCGCGCTTTCGTATAACGATGGATACAGCGAACAGTTCTGCGCCTTTGTCAATAACATCAATACCGTCGACGGCGGCACTCATGTTATCGGCTTCCGATCGGCTCTCGGCAAAGTATTTAACGACTATTTGAAGAAAGACCCCTCGCTTCTGGGCAAAGACAAAACCAAAGAAGTGAAGATTTCGATCGATGACACCCGTGAAGGGCTTGTCGGCGTGCTTTCCATCAAGGTTCCCGAGCCTCAATTCGAAGGCCAGACCAAGGCTAAACTCGGCAACCCCGAGGTGCGCGGCATCGTCGATGCGATCGTCACCGACTTCATGACCGACTATTTCGAGCAGAATCCGCATGTGGCCAAGCCGGTCATCGACAAGATTCTGAACGCGATGCGCGCTCGTCTGGCAGCTCAGAAGGCGCGTGAACTAACTCGTCGCAAGACCGCACTCGACGGTGGTTCACTGCCGGGAAAACTGGCTGACTGTTCCGAAAAAGAACCCAAGCTGTGCGAACTGTTCATCGTCGAAGGCGATTCGGCCGGTGGTTCGGCGAAACAGGGGCGTGATCGCAAGATTCAGGCGGTCCTGCCGTTGCGAGGCAAGATTCTCAACGTTGAAAAAACCCGTCTCGAAAAGGTGCTCAGCAGCGAAGCCATTCAAGACCTGGTGTCGGCTGTCGGCACCAGTATCGGCAAAGACGATTTCGATCTGCAGAAGCTGCGCTATCACAAGATCGTCATCATGACCGACGCTGACGTTGACGGGGCGCACATTCGCACTCTGCTGCTCACGTTCTTCTACCGCTACATGCCGGAGATCGTCGACAAAGGTCATCTGTTCATCGCTCAACCGCCTCTCTACAAGGTCAAGAAGGGCAAAGACGAGCGCTATGCCTACAGCGATGAAGAGATGCGCGAAATCGCCGACAAGATGGGCGGTCTCGAAGCGGTTTCCCTGCAGCGTTACAAAGGTCTTGGCGAAATGAACCCCGAGCAGCTGTGGGAAACCACGATGGACCCGAAGAATCGCATTTTGCGGCGCGTCGTGGCGCTCGATGCACTCGAAGCCGATCGCGTATTTTCGGTGCTGATGGGTGACAAGGTAGAACCGCGTCGCCAGTTCATTTCGCAGTATGCGAAATCCGTAAAGAACCTGGATATCTGAGGACCACTCTATGGTAAACGATAACGAAACACCCGTCAGCGGTCAGCAACCTCCCGAACAGCCTCCGATCCAGCCTCCCGTTCCACCGAACGGCGGCGACGGTTTTCCGATGGTGAACATCGAAGACGACATGCGCGCGTCGTATCTCGACTATGCCATGAGCGTCATTGTCGGTCGTGCGCTTCCCGACGTGCGCGACGGCTTGAAGCCGGTTCACCGCCGGGTTCTCTATGCAATGTATGACCAGGGTTTTACCAGTCGGCGTGCGTATGTGAAATCCGCACGCACCGTCGGTGAAGTGCTCGGTAAATACCACCCGCATGGTGATCAGGCCGTGTATGACACCCTGGTTCGCATGGCCCAGGATTTCTCGATGCGCGAAATGCTCATCGATGGTCATGGCAACTTCGGTTCGATGGATGGCGATTCAGCCGCGGCGATGCGTTATACCGAAGCTCGTCTGGCACCACTTGCCGAAGAGATGCTCCGCGATCTCGAAATGGAAACCGTCGACTGGGCGCCGAACTTCGACGGCTCGTTGCAGGAACCCATTGTCCTACCTGCCAAGTTCCCGAATTTGCTGGTGAACGGCTCATCGGGTATTGCGGTTGGTATGGCAACCAATATTCCACCGCACAATCTGAGCGAAGTTATCAGCGGCCTGCTGCGCCTGATCGACAATCCCGAGTTGACGATCGAAGACCTGATGGAAGATGTACAAGGTCCTGACTTCCCGACAGGTGGAATGATCATGGGTCGCGAAGGCATTCGATCGGCTTTTACAACGGGCCGAGGCAGCGTCATCATGCGATCCTGCGTGAAGATTGAAGACTACGGCAAAGGCCGCGAACGCATCGTGGTCACCGAGCTTCCCTATCAGGTCAATAAAGCGCGTCTGGTCGCCCAGATTGCCGAATTGATCAAGGAAAAGAAGGTCGACGGCATCGTTGATCTGCGCGATGAATCAAACCGCGAAGGCGTGCGTGTTTGCATCGAACTGCGCAAAGGCGTCAACACCGAAGTGATTTTGAATCAGCTGTATCGCCACACGCCGATGCAGACCTCGTTCGGGATCATCATGCTGGTACTGGTCGACAATCGCCCCCTGGTACTGAATCTCAAGCAGATTATGGAACACTACATCGATCACTGCCGTGATGTGATCCGGCGGCGAACGACGTTCCAGCTGCGCAAGGCTGAAGAGAAGGCTCACATCCTCGAAGGTTTGACCATCGCTCTCGACAACCTCGATGCGGTGATCACACTGATCCGCGAAGCGGCTTCACCGGTAGAAGCGCGCGACGGCTTGATCTCGAACTTCATGCTGAGCGAAAAGCAGGCGCAGGCGATTCTCGATATGCGTCTGCAGCGCCTGACAGGCCTCGAACGCGACAAGATCGTGCAGGAATACCACGAAACTCTCGCCGAGATCGCCCGCCTGAAAGATATTCTGGCCTCTGACCTGAAAGTTCGCGAGATCATCAAGACCGAACTTCTCGAGATTCGCGAAAAGTATGGCAATCCCCGTCGCACTCAGCTCGTGGCTTCCGAAGCCGAGCAGCTTGATACCGAAGACCTGATGCAGGAAGAAGACATTCTGATCACGGTTACCAAGAATGGGTACATCAAGCGCAACAAGCCCGATCTGTTCCGCCAGCTGAATCGCGGCAGCAAGGGCAGTCTGGTCATGGGGGTCAAGGAAGACGACGTCGTCGAGCACATGTTCCTTGGCACGACGCATTCGTATCTCATGGTCTTCACCAGCACCGGAAAGGTGCATTGGATCAAGGGTTACAAGATTCCGGAAGGCGGTCGCCAGGCTTCGGGCCGTGCGATCGTCAACCTGCTCAACCTCGAAGAAGCCGAACGCATCACCGCTTTGTTGCCGGTCAAGACCTTCAACGATCGGCGCGTGGTCATGGTGACCCGGCGCGGTATCATCAAGGTCACCGAGCTGCCCGCCTTCTCGCGGCCGAAGTCGAAGGGCATCATTGCCATCAATCTTGACGAAGGCGATGAACTGGTTTCCGTGAAGACGATACAGGGTGGCGAACAGATTGTCATCGCGACGCGCAAGGGCTACGCGATCCGCTTCCCCGAACAGGAAGTGCGAACCATGGGCCGCACCGCCCGCGGTGTCAAAGCGATCTCCTTCCGTGATGCTGATGATTCCGTCGTCGGCATGGAAGCCTTCGCTCCAGGAACCGGGGCTCCCGGCGTTGAGACTGCCGTTGCCACCGATGGAACAGAGGTTACGACGGTTCCGCCCGAATCGACACTCGAGCCGATTCCTGAAAGTGCGATCGATACAGAGCCGGATGACGAAGCTGAGGGCGAGAAAGTGCCTTACATTCCGTTTGAAGGGCGTTTGTTGACGGTCACTGCCGGCGGTTTCGGCAAGCAGACTGATATCAACGAGTACCGGGTCACGCATCGTGGCGGCAAGGGCGTCATCAATATTCGCATTCGCGATAAGAATGGCGAAGTTCTGGCCATCAAGCGCATGTTTGACGGTGACGAACTGATGATCGTGACGACCAGTGGCAAGGTCGTGCGATTGAACTCCGATACCATTCGTGAAACCGGTCGTGCGGCCATGGGTGTGAAGCTGATCACGTTGAATGAGCCTGACAAGCTGATCTCCGTCGTTCGCATTCCCGCCAAGGAAGAGATCGTCGTCTGAGGCGATAAGTGAATCAACATGACTGAAGAAGCTCCGGTAAAAAAGCGGAAGATACGGTTCTCGACGGAAGTGATGTTCATCGTTTCCGTCATCTTCTGCGTCTCCCTTTCGATTATCTATCTATCTCGCTATTCTCTAATACGGGGCATTCAACAGCGAGAAGAAGAAATGAAGGGAAAGGTCATGGCGCTCGAGCGCGAAAACCGGCGTCTGAAACAGGAACTGCAAAACCTGTCGACACCGGAAGGCATCGAGCGCCTGGCCCGGGAGCGGCTCGGGCTGGTCAGACCCGAAGAGATCGTCGTGGTGCCGCTCGCCAGTGGCACGGCTCTTTCATACAGCACCGATACCTGCCCGCTGCCCACAGCACCCGGTGGACGGTGAGCGAAAAAGAGTACGGAATCAAACCTGACCGTATTTGGAGCTTGCTTTTCGTTTGTACCTGTGGTAAGGTATACGTGATTTGGAGGAATGGCCGAGCGGTCGATGGCGCCGGTCTTGAAAACCGGAAACCGAAAGGTTCGTGGGTTCGAATCCTACTTCCTCCGTGCCCAATCATGGGGAGAGGTGGCCGAGTTGGCTTAAGGCAACGGTTTGCTAAACCGTCGTAGGGGCTTAAACCTCTACCGGGGGTTCGAATCCCCCCTTCTCCGCCGCTGTTCTAACAAGTTCATATTGCGCCTGTAGCTCAGTTTGGATAGAGCACCAGATTGCGGATCTGGTGGCCAGAGGTTCGAGTCCTCTCAGGCGCGCTGCAAGGCTGGAGAGATGGCTGAGTTGGTCGAAAGCGCTCGACTCGAAATCGAGTAGGGGGGTTGATAGCCTTCCTCGAGAGTTCGAATCTCTCTCTCTCCGCCGTTTTCATGTACGGAAAGGTGGCTGAGTTGGTCTAAGGCACACGCCTGGAGAGCGTGAGTGGGGGAAACTCCACCGCGGGTTCGAATCCCGCCCTTTCCGCTGTCGTGCTAGACGGAGGGCTCGGGGTCCTTTATCAACCGCAAATCCCCGTGTGGCGGGTTGAATCCCTGCTAGAGGGCCTGTCTGGTGGTGACGCTCTACGCTCGAAGTTTTGAAGGATGGGTTCCACACGGCGGAAGACCGTGAACCCCGCCAGGATCGGAAGATAGCAACGGTAAGCGATCCCTTCCGGGTGATGTGGCAGCGCCTGTCCGGAGCCGAGGGTGTAGAAAACGAGTCATTAGCGCAGGTTCGAGGGCAGGTGCACGACTTTCCTGCAACCGCGCAGATCGCAGATGGATTCCATCTGCGATTTGTTTTTTTTCGCCCGTCGGTTTATGCTTCCGAGCGGATGACATCAACCTCGGGAGCCGCTTCATGACTATTCCTGCCAAGCAGAACCTGTATCGAAAGTATCGCCCCCAGACGTTTACCGAATTGCTCGGACAGGATCACATTGTCAAGACGATCCAGTCTGCTTTTTTGCAGGATAAGATTTCTCACGCGTATCTGTTTTCGGGGCCGCGCGGAACCGGCAAGACCAGCGCGGCGCGGCTGCTGGCGAAGATTCTGAATTGTCAGACTCCTGTAACCAACGCTGATGGCGGAAAAGATGCCTGCAGAACTTGTACAAACTGTCTGGCCATCGAGAATCAGCATTTCATGGATATCGTCGAGATCGATGCCGCGAGCAACAACGGCGTCGACGACATTCGTGAAATGCGTGAAAAGGTCAAATATCTGCCGGTCGAAGGCAAGTACAAGGTCTACATCATCGACGAGGTGCATATGCTTTCGGGGGCTGCTTTCAACGCCTTTCTGAAGACGCTTGAAGAACCGCCGCCCCGGGTGGTGTTCGTCCTGGCGACCACCGATCCGCAGAAGGTTCCGGCCACGATTCTGAGCCGGTGCCAGTGTTTTGAATTTCATTCGATACCGAGAAAAGTGCTGGTCGAGCGTTTGTCCGAGGTTGTTCAGAGAGAGCGCACATCTGATCCGGGGTTTCCTGAAATCGGCATGGAGACGCTGCAATTGCTTGCGGAATCGGCTGCCGGCGGGTTCCGTGATGCTCTGAGTCTTCTCGATCAGGTCGCGTCAGGAAACAACGGCGGAAAGGTGGAGGTCGAGCAGGTTCTGCAGCTGACCCGCCGTGTCGGACACGCCACCCTTAAAAACCTCGCCGCCACCTTATTTACGGGTGATGTCGCCGCGTTGCTGCGACAACTCGACGATCTCTTCTTTCGTGGCTACGAAGTACCATCTCTCGGCAAGGATTTTCTGGAGTGGCTGCGGCGCGCGGTGTTTCTTCATGTTGATCCTCAGGCAAACCAGGTGCTCGAGCTGCCGGCTGAACAGGCAAAGGAAACGCAGCAGCTGGTACAGCCATTGCCTCTCGAGTATCTGATGTCGGTAACCTCCCACCTGGAACGTGCCATAACGAATCTTCGCCATTCCGTTCATCCCAGACTTCTCTTCGAACTGGAACTTGTACGATTGGCCAGACGTGAGGTCTCGCTCGGACTCGAGGGAACGGAGCGACGATTGCAGCAGGTTGAACAGCATCTGCGAACTCCGCGTGTGGTCGCGCGTCCGCTTGGTGCCGCCGCGTATACCGCTCCTGAGACGATGCCGCGTCGCCCTGAACCGGCCGCGCCGCCGCGACCTGTTGCACCGGCTCGGCCAGAGCCGGTCGTGCGTTCACAGCCGCCTCGACCCTATGAGGCTCCGGCCAAGCCGAATCTCACTCTGGTCAAACGCGAACCGGAACCCGAGCTTTCCGCTTCACTCGGGCCGCACGACAGATGGGCTGCCTTTCGACGTGAAGTCATGGCCCGCAGTCAGAGCAACGGGACCATGCTCGAGATGGCGCAGTTCGAGGGATACAAGGATGGAGTCGTCATTGTCGCTTTCGGCAACGACTTCAGTGCGCGCCGCTTCCGGGATGCGTCGGTTCTCAGCAGTGTTCAGCCCATTCTCGAACAGTTTTTCGGAGTCGGCACCCGCCTGGAAGTCCGTGGCACGAGTGTCCCGACTCCGACAGCGGTAAAAGAGTCGGTCACGCAGGTGAAAGAAAATCTGGCGAAGATCGATCAATCGGTGAAGGAAAAGATCCTGAGCCAGTCCGCGGTCACCGATGCTCTCGCGGTATTCGGCGGCGAAATAGTCGGTATTGAAAAGAAATGATTATCAAAATACTGATGAAAAAGTTGTTTGAGGGCACACCGTTTTCCTGATACATGCTTACGGGTGATCCCTTCCGTCGAAGGTACCATCAGAGCCGACAAGCGAAACTCGTCCCCCGAATTTCGAGTGGTTTTGATCGGTGCAAAAGCCTGTGGAAAATGTGGAAAACCTTGGGGATAACTGAATAAATCAAGGATTTTCACGTGGAAAAGAATAATTCTGTGCCCTCTTGACAAACGCTTCCACTGCCGCTGTGGAAGGTACCCCCCTGCTGAAGTAGGCCCTTGAAAGGTTTTTTGTTTGTCAATAGGGTAGGCAAAAAAACCGGCAACAGCCCGAAGTCGGCGCTGTTGCCGGTTTCTTTTGCTGAATCGGTTACACGAACAGATTGATTTCCGCGTCAGAAGCTGAACCGATATACGACGCGACCCCGCCGATCTCGATGCCGTCAATGAGTTCTTCATGCTTGATGCCCATGACGTCCATGCTCATCGAGCAGGCAACCATCCTGACGCCGGCTTTCCGTGCCTTGCCGATCAGATCGGGCAGCGGCTCGACCTGCTTCTGGGCCATGACATGCTTCATCATCATGGTGCCCATGCCGGCGAAATGCATCTTCGAAAGGCCGAGTGCTTCCGGCCCCTTCGGCATCATCATGCCGAACATCTGTTCCAGGGCTGTTTTGGGCACTGGTGGCGCTTCGCGTTTGCGCAGAATGTTCAACCCCCAGAATGTGAAGAACAGAGTCACTTTCATGCCCATGGCCGCCGCACCGTTTGCGATGATGAATACTGCATAGGCGCGATCGAGATCGGCACTGAATACCACCATCGTCAGGGCTTTTTCGGCTTTAACGGCTGGCTGAGTGCGGCAGGCGACGGCAGGCGACAGCGCTTCGGCCGTTTTCTGCATGAGAACGACAAACCGCCCTTTCTCCGGGAAGGTTTGCAGCAGTTTGTTCCCTGAAGAGCGCGCCCAGGAGGTCGCATCCGGCGGGAACCCGGGGTCGGTGGCGACAATCTTCAGAATCTGACCGGGCTTCAGCTCTTCCATGCGTTCACGCATTTTCAGGAGAGGACCCGGGCATTGCAGTCCACATACATCAAGTTCGAATGTCTCTCCCTCGGTAATAGGTGATTGACACGGGGAGCTGCAGAACGACTCCGTGGTCGAGGTCTGCTGCGGAATATTGGCCGAAAGACGCTCTTCATGGAACAGCGTCCAGGTCTTGTAACCGCCGATCAGATTGCGGTTCTTCACGCCTTTCTGAGTTAGCATGCGGTTGGCAACATAGCCGCGCAGACCAACCTGGCAGTAGACGATGACTTCCTTGTCTTTCGGCAGTTCGCTCAATCTGTCACGCAGTTCATCGACCGGAATATGCTGCGATCCCGGAATGTGACCGGCTTCATGCTCGAGGGCCGTGCGTACGTCCAGGAGAACATAGGAATTAGGACTCAATTCGGGCAATTGATCGGGGGTGATCCCTTGATGTGTGCCTTTCATGAGATTCTCAGCGATCATGCCGGCCAGGTTGACCGGGTCTTTCGCAGATCCATACGGGGGTGCATAGCACAGTTCCAGGTGATTCAGGTCGCTGACGGTCATTCGGGCGGCAATGGCGGTTGCGATGACATCGGTGCGCTTGTCGACTCCATCGGCACCAACAATCTGTGCACCGAGAACTCGCCCGTTCTGCGGATCATAGAGAAGTTTGAAGGCCATCGGTGCAGCACCCGGATAATACCCCGCATGACTTGAAGGGTGCAGATACACCTTTGCATACGGCTTCTTGAGACGCTTCAGGGTTTTTTCCGATGGGCCGGTCTGGGCGGCGGTCAGGTCGAAAACCTTGACAACCCACGTACCTGTGGTGCCGCGATACGGAATATCTTCGCCGAAGATCTTCGATGCGGCGATACGTCCCTGGCGGTTTGCCGGGCCGGCCAGAGGCATCATGACATTGGTTTCCGTAACGTAATCCCTGATTTCGATTGCATCCCCAACCGCCAGAATCGACGGGTCGGAGGTTTCCATGAGGTTGTTGACTTTGATGGCGCCGCGTTCGTTGAGTTCGAGGCCGGCGTCTTTGGCGAGCTTGCTTTCGGGGCGAACGCCGATCGAAAGAACGACGAGATCGGTTTCCAGAGGCGTACCATTGTCGAACTGGATCCCCAGACGTTGTCCGGTGGTCGAGATGGCGGTGACGGAACTGCCCAGGCGCAGGTCGATGCCGTTATAACGCAGATGCTGATGCAGCAGAGCGGTCATTTCAGGATCCATGGGGGGCATGACCTGTTTCTCGCGCTCGATCAAGGTGACGGCTAGACCGCGATGGCGGAAATTCTCGGCGGTTTCGATTCCGATGAACCCTGCTCCGACCACAGTGGCGTGCTTGACGGGGTGCTTGTTCAGCCAGTCGATGATGCGATCCATATCCGGAATCGTCTTGAGCGTGAACACATTTGGCGCGTCGATGCCGGAAATCGGCGGTTTGAAGGCTTCGGCGCCCGGGGACAGAATCAGATAATCGTAATCGAGGGAATACTCTTTCTGCTGCTTCAGATCTCGTACCTGCAGCCGCTTGGCTTTTCGGTCGATCTTCACGGCTTCATGAAGCACGCGAACATCAAGATTGAAGCGGGCTTTGAGGGATTCCGGCGTCTGCACCTGCAGAGCATCCCATTCTTTGATGACACCGCCGATATGATAGGGCAGGCCGCAATTCGCAAAGCTGACGTAGGGGCCGCGTTCGAGCACGATGATGTTGGCATCTTCCGACAGACGCCGGGCGCGAGCCGCGGCTGATGCTCCTCCGGCAACTCCACCGACGATGATGATGTTTTTCGGCATTCGGGTATCTCCTTTAATGAGCATTCTCGACGAGAATGAGGACGAGTTGCGGCCGACGGGCGGCCGTGATTACCACACTGATTTGCAGGTCGACTGACAGCTGCACAAGCACTTGAACAGATTGTACAAACCGGGTTGGGCAAGTTGGTACAGAGAGGATGTGCCGTCGCGTCTGCAGCAAACGACACCGCCGCTTTTCATGATGCGAAGATGCTGAGACACTACCGCCTGCGGCAGTTCGGCTTCAGCCTGAATCTGTGAAACGCTGCGCTCTCCGCCGGCCAGAACCTCGAAGATACGCAAACGCTGCGGATGACCGAGGGACTTGAGCACCTGAGCAATCTGATCGAGGTGGCTCGGATCTAAACGAAGTGACTTATTCATATATATGAATAATAATATATATCAATACAAAAATCAAGCGTCACAAAAAAAGGCACGAAAAAGCATCGGCGGCCAGAGAGTCCTGACCGCCGATGCAGGTTTTTAAGAAAGGATTTCAGGCCAGATCTTTCAGCAGCTTCTCCAGTTCTTCGTCTTCAAACGTCTCGTCGTTCGAATCCTTGACCAGCATGATGAGCTTCTTGAGATCGAGATCCGTGAGCGGCCGATTCTTGGCTTTGGCGCTGTCAGATTCCTCTGCCAGAAGTTTCTTGATGAACTTCGCGCGCAGTTCCTTGTTCGAGGCGATCTTCAGAATGCGGTCAGCCAGCACGGTCGGATCGACCATGGCATAGGTGCCGTCTTTTACCTGTCGAGCGATCTCTTCGAGTCGCTGCAGGTGTGAAAGATTCTGTGGTTGTAAGCCGGGTGGACCTTCGGCCATGCGGCCGGCAGCCGGTTTAGCCGTCTCAGATCCTCTTCCGGACAGGACTTTGTCGAAGCCGCCGTCTTTCGGCTTTTCCGCCGATTCCTTCGGCTTCGGCTTGGTCACGATGATGACCTTGTTCCCCGACCCATCAATTCTGTTTACCATACGACTTCTCCCTTCACATCCGTGTGCTGGGCATTATCCACCCGTTCATCGTCACTATACTTATCGTCATTGAGGCGAGAAAAGTTTACCCCCCGTGTACGACTACTTTTTCCGTGAGAAATAAACCCGGATTTCTGATCTGCCGATAGATGGTGAGAGAAATAACCAAATTCCCTGTATAGGGAGGCACCATGACCATTCGCCGCGGATTCTTTCTTTTGATCGCCGTCTTTCTGATTTCGCACGTGCAGCTTCTGCCGTCCGTTTCAGCCGGCGCGGTCAAACAGCGTTCATCGAACTCCGGTGACCGATTTACCCAGGCTGAAGCCGCTTTCAAGGCCAATAATCTGGCCGTGGCGGAACAGGGTTTCGCCGAAGTGCTGGCCCGCCAGCCGGGGCATGCGAAGGCTCGATTTCGACTCGGTCAGGTGTTGGCCCTGTCTGGAAAGCCTCAGCAGGCCTTGCCTCACTTCGAAGAACTGCTGCGTCAGAACCCCGGTCACATCACGGGAAGATGCTTTCTGGCGCAGGTTCTGGCCGATCTGGGTCGTTCCGCCGAGGCCCGGAGCCATCTCGAGTGGATTCTGAAGGTGCAGCCGGAACACGAAGAGGCAAAATCGATTCTCAGCCGCATTCAGGCTTCTGATGCTCCGGCCATGATGGGAGCCGCACCGAAAAACGCGCAGATAACTCCGGAAGGCTTTGAGCCGATGCCTTCGGCTGCAGCCAATCAGGTGAACGGCCCGATTGAGCAGATTGCCCCGAAAGGCCCGCAACCGATCATGCTGGGCCAGGGAACGGTTCCTCCGGGCGCGGATGATCAGATCAAAGGCTGGCGGGTGAGCGATTTTCTCGGCGCATCGAGCGAATCAGCCTATGTTGCCTTTGAATATGCGAAATACTGTCTTGAACGCGATGATCTCGAAAAAGCCGCGCTGCATTTCGACCGCGCCGAAACAATGGTTCTGGCAAAGCAGGATACGCGGCGATTTCTTGAAATCCAGATCTACAAAGGCATGATGTGCATGTATCGCGAAGACGTGCGCGGGTTCGGCCAGCTGCTGTTCAAGATCAAACCGATGCTGTCAAAGGAAACGTATCAATCATTTCTCGATATGTATCAGAAAGCCTCGCAGGCCAGTTCTCCCGTTGATGTGAGCCGGCTGGTGGGCGGCATCGCCATGGGGGCTGAACACTACGTTTCGGCCGCTCGTCTGCTGGGAAAAGCAACAGCACAAAACCCCAATGACGTTTTGGCCCTGCGAATGAAAGCTCAGTGCGAACTGGAAAGCCGCAATTATCCAAGTGCCGAACGTTCGTTCCTGGCTTTGACGCAGAAGCAGCCGGATGATCCGGAAGTGTATCTCAACCTGGCTCGATTCTATCTGACGGCTCGTTTCGACCCGGCCCTGGCTCGTCAGCATGCGCAGATGGCGGCCAACCTGAACCCGGATGACAGTCGTCTGCTGGTGCTGTTTTCACTGATAGATCTCTTCGATGGAAAAGTGAAGGAAGCGGAAACGCGGCTGAAGAAGGCCGTGAAGATGACGGATGATCCGGCATTGGCGAACATGGCGAAGAAGATTCTCGAAGACCCGTCTTTGGCACGTGGTCCGGAATCGCGAGCACGGCTGGCTTCGTTCCTCCTGTTACCCGGTGCTCCGGGAGCGGCCCCAGAGTCGCTTCAGGCTTTGGGGGAAAGTTACCTGCAACGCGGCAGTGCCCTGTCAGCTCTGAAGATCTTCATCGAACTGAAGGATCTGGCGGAGATCGGGCGAACCTACCTGTCGATGGCTTCACAGCAGTTTGCCGTGGGCGAAGAAAAAGCGGCCGCCGTGACGGCAGGATACGGCATGAATGCCCTGAACGAAGAGTTGCGCCTGAACCCGACTTCCGCTAGAGCGCATCTGTATCTGGCTCTGTATTATTCGCAGCGAAAAGATCGCAATTCATGCATGCGACACGTTCAGGCGGGCTTGAGATGTCCGGCTACCAGTGAAACCAAGCGCCAGCTGCTGGCTCTGAGAGGCGCTTCGACCTGATTGTACCCCGAATTTCGGTCAAGACCTCGGAAAACAGCTTTCCGAGGTCTTTTGTTTTAGGTTGCATCCCCTCGTCAGACTCTATATAATCTGTCTCCAGTTTCTTGAAATCTGCTGGAGGGATCTCTCATGGCCAAAACGGTCTTGGTGGCTGAAGACTCTTTGATGTTGCGTAAGGTTGCCTGTTTTCCCCTTGAAAAAGCCGGGTATAAAGTCCTGGAGGCCAACAACGGGATCGAGGCCATCGAAGCGATGTCCAAGAACGAGGTTGACCTGATTATCACGGACTTGAACATGCCTGGAATGGACGGTTTCGAACTGATCACCCAGGTGAAGGACAACGAGAAGTTCAAACATATTCCCATCATCATTCTGACCACAGAAGGAAAGAAGGACATGGTGATGAAGGGATTGACGCTCGGTGCCAATTCCTTTCTGCAGAAGCCGATCAAACCTGATCTGATGCTTCAGGAAGTGGAACGCCTGCTGACCAAGAAAGGCACCCCCGGAAAGGAGACCAAGTGATGTCGTCGAATACCGCCGCTTTGCTTGAAAAACTCCATGATATCGATCCTTCCGTACGGCGCAAGGCCGTTCGCGATCTGACCCCGTTCCCCGAAAAAGAAGTCGTCGAAGCTCTCGCTGAGGCTCTGGGCGACCCGAACAAGGGGGTGCAGAACAGCGCCATCGAAGCACTGACGCAGATGCGCCACACCAACGTCATCGAAGGGCTGCTGCCGGTCATTCGCGGATCGGATCTCAACACTCGTAACGCGGGTATGTCGATTCTGAAATCCTTCGGGACCATGGCGCTGCCTCGCCTGACCGAAGCGTTGAACAAGGCCGCCGATGTCGACGAGATCATCCAGATTCTCGTGGTTATGGGCAACATCGGTTCGTCGCTGGCGACGGATGCTGTCATGGGATTTGTCAACCACGATGACGACAACGTCAAGACCACCGCGGTCGAAGCTCTGGGCAAAATCCAGGATCCCAAGGCGATCAAGAGCCTGATCAACGCCTATCATCAGACTGATATCCTGAAGTACGCTCTGCTCGAAGCGATGGGCAATATCTCGGTCACGGACGCCAAGCCGTTGATTCTCAATGCCATCAAATCGGAAGACGTGCTGGAATGCTTCTCGGGCATCGGGGCCATGGGCGCCATGGAAGAACCAGAGTTCCTGCAGCCGCTGTTTCTCAAGCTGCAGTCTGAAGAAGATCTGGGCACGCGCCGTCTGATCATCAAGTCGATGGCCATGATCGAAGACGCCGTGCCGGGCAGCATTGCCAAACACATTGATCGTGCCGCGATTCGTCCGATTTTGACGGTGTTGCTTGAGCAGCAGAACTCGGCCGAATTTGTCTACATCGTGAAAGTGGCGGCCGCGCTGAAAGATGAAGCGTATGCCGGAGCCTTGCTCAGTGCCTTTGAAAGCACTGAGGCGGAGATCGTCGACATCGCTTTTGCCGGTTTGACGGCACTGGCCGAAAAGGGCATTCGCCCGGCGCTCGATCGCCTGGGTCGGGTTGCTCCTCCGGTAGCCATCAGGATTCTCGAGTATATCGAGAAGTTCCCGCACAATGACATTCCCAAGGCCGTTGTGGCCATCTGCCAGCATGCTGAAGATGCCGTGCGTCAGGCGATCGCCCGCACGCTGAGCGCAAATCCCTGCGAGATCTCGTTCAATGCACTGGCAAAGATGCTGCAGACACCTGACCCGGACGAAATGGTTCGCAAGAATGCGGTTCTGGGCATCAAGAAGATGCTGCAGTTTGACGGTTCGCTGTCGGCCCTGATCGGGGCGTTGAAAGACGGCAACGGTCACGTGCGCCGCGAAGCCGCTCTGGCGCTCGGTACCAGCACGTCGAAACAGGTTGTCGAACCGCTGATGAACACGCTGTTGAAGGAGCCGTACGGGGACGTTCGCGAAGCCGCGGCTCAGGTGCTTGCCGCCCGCAAGGATGGCGAGATCACCAAAAAGCTGTGTGAGCTGCTCGACAGCGACAACTCGCGTGTGCGCGAAACCATTGCCAAGACGATCTGGCAGTGCGGTACCGCGAGCGCGGTCGACTCGTTGATTCAGAAACTCTCTGACAAGGAATGGCGCGTCGTTGTGAATGCGTGTCAGTCGCTCGAGAAGATGAAGGACATGAAGTCCATCTTCCCGCTGAAAGAACTGCTCAAGCATGATGACTCGCAGATTCGCATTGCGGCTCTGTCGGCGCTGCGTGCCTTCCACAGCAAGGAATTGAAGCAGTTTTTGATTCCGCTGATCGAGGACAAGAATGCGACGGTTGCCAAGCTGGCCATTGAAGCCCTGAGCGAACTCGAAGACAAGACCCTGGATGAGACCTTCCGCAAGTTCCTGAACCATCAGGCCTGGGAGGTTCGGTACCAGATCGTGAAGGCGCTTGGGAAGATCAAAAGCCAGAAGGCGGTCGATTCACTCATTCATATCGCCCAGTCTGATCCGAACAATGCCGTGCGTGCGAAGGCGCTGCTGGCTCTGGCTCGTATCAATGACAAGAAAGCCTTCGATGCCGCGATGCAGCTGCTCGGTCACCCTGATCGCGACCTGATCATCGCCGCCATCAAGTTCTTCCTGGCCTTCAATCCGAAGGATACGTCCAGTCTCGAAGAGAAGATCACGGCGATCTTTCAAGCGAATCCGTGGGTCAAGAACTACTTCCTGGTCAGTTATCCCGAGAATACCTGCGACCTGCTCAACAAGGTGCTCGCCGCAACCGCGACCCCGCGTGAGATGCGCCGCATCGAACGTCTGAAGGAAGTGAAGCCGACCGGCCAGGGCATGACGATCGAAGAAACCGTGCTTCTGCGCGAGATCATCGCCGAGAAGTGCGGCATCTGGCTGGCTGACGGCAAGGCTCTGGAACGCAAGCTGAGTCGCGATCTGAACAAGTTCTACATCAACACCTGGATGGAATACTATCACGCCCTCCGCTATGGTGGTGACGAGCAGAACATGACGCTCAGCCTGTACGACATCATCACCGACCCCTCAACCAGCTTCTTCGGCGAACCCGAACAGAACAAGGTTCTGGTCTCGACGATCATTCCGGAAATGATCGCGGAGCGTGTGAAGGAAGGTCGACGCGAGATTCGCATTCTGGCCGCGGGCTGTTCATTCGGACCAGAGCCATACTCGCTGGCCATGCAGATTCTCGAAGATGTGCACTCGGACAACGTCAAGATCTCGGTGGTCGGGGTCGACATCTCTCACATCTGTCTGAATACGGCCAAACGCGGTATCTACAAGCGCGAGATGTTCCGACACGTCTCGCGGTATCTACAAGCGCGAGATGTTCCGACACGTC
>CAYYIY010000013.1:0-14490 GCA_964472075.1 uncultured bacterium
ATCTCATACGCCGAGTGTTTCGGCTACGCGCCAGCAGGGATCAGCGTTCGGCCTGTCCAGGCACCTCACCGAGAATTGCTGCCGGTGCGGCTTCGACTGAGTCACACCGGTTTTACGGACCGTCCGAACATTATTCCCAGATGCCGGGAATCCGCGTTCCACACTTGGGGCAGGCGCCGTTCTTGAGATGATTGGCGGTGACGCTGTAGCCGATTCGGCTGATGAGCAGCTGCCGACAGGAAGGACACCAGGTGTTTTCCCCCTCGTGCCCGGTCACGTTTCCGAGATAGACAAAGGGAAGGCCGACAGCCATGGCGTCTTCGCGCAGGCGCACCACCAGATCAATCGGCGTCGGTGGAAGATTGCGTAACTGATAGGTCGGATAAAATCGTGACAGAAAGAGACTTGCCTCGGATCCGACGTGATCCTTGATCCAGTGGAACATGGCGTTGAGCGTCGGGCGATCATCGTTCAAGGTTGGTACGACGAGGGTGACAATATCAATCAGAACCTCGTGTTTCGCCAATTCCTGAAGGGTTGCCAGTACGGGCGATAGACTGCCGCCGCAGACGGTGCGATAGAACTGCTCGGTAAAGCCCTTGAGATCCACTTTGTATACATCGATGAATGGTACAAGTTCTTTCAGTGGTTCGGGATTGATGTAACCACATGAGACAACGACATTCTTCAGACCCTCCTGACGAGCGAGTTTCGCCGTATCCAGCATGTACTCATAGAAGATCGTCGGCTCGGTATACGTATAGGCGATGCTGCGACATCCCTCGGCGAGTGCTGCCTGCACAGCCTTTTCCGGGGGGAGGTCGAGGGTGTCGCATTCTTCGGGGCGGGCCTGAGAGATTTGCCAGTTCTGACAGTACCGGCAGCCGAGAAGGCAGCCTGCCGTAGCGAACGAGAAAGAGGTGGTGCCGGGCAGAAGATGAAAGACCGGTTTCTTTTCGATCGGATCGATCGAGACAGAACATGGCTTGCCGTAGACCACGGTGACGAGACGGTTCTCAAGGCCGAAGCGGACTCGGCAATGGCCGCGTTCATACGGTCGAAGTTCGCAAAAGGTCGGGCATAAGGTGCAGCGAACACGCCCCTGAGAGGTCTTTTCCCAGTATCGCGCTTCTCTGGCGGAAAAGCCGAGTTTTTCGAGATTCAGAAAGATTCGGCGAGCTTCGGCGGCGTCAAAACGATCACTCGTGAGAGATCCGGCATGCGGTTCCGGCGATCTCTCGGAAAACCAAGAGCCGTAGCTGTCCCAGAGCATACCGGCAATGCCGCCGACCCCGAGACAGGTGCAGCAGGTATGAAGGAACTGTCGACGATTCATGCCTTTGTGCTCTCCAATGGCTCTTTCAGCGAATCATCTCCCTGTACTCCTGCCGAATGGCGCCGGCGATGAACGACGGTTTCGAGATCGGTGAAAAAGTGGTTCAACGGGCAAAGGGCCAGACAGTACCATCTGGGAGTCATCGAAGAACCCAGAATAAAAGCACTGACAAGCAGCCAACCACCAACACCCTGATTTCGAAAGAACAGTGCGGAAAACACTTCCAGCTGATGCAAGGGGAAATCAGGAGCGAAGAGAAATAGCAACAATCCAGCCCAGAGAATAATGCGTCCGAGTGAGGCAGCACGAAAATATGCTGACGGACACGATGTCTCTTCGATAGGTAACGTGTACGGCGGTATTCCGGACGAGATGCCGGCAGAGGGTTTTGAGCAATACAGCAGTGTTTGGAGTGCTCCAGCCGGACAGAGGAATCGACAGTATCCGCGTGGTCCAAGGAAGTGAAGAACGACGAACGCGGAAAGAAGAACCGCACTTTGCGATAACAGTGATGAATCGCCCAGGAACAATCGACGCAGGACGTTGATGTGTGCGAATGAGATGAATTGCGGCGAGATCAGTCCAATGAGAATGACGATCAGAAAGGCGTTGGTTCGTGGATACCGACGGCCGAAAATGACGATGGCGAGCATGGCGAAGAACAGGCAGAGGTGTCGCTTGATGGAGAGGTTCCTTGTAGACGCGGCCGGGGTCGCGGCGGATGAAGGGGGGCTTTCATGCGCAGCTCGTTGCAAGGTTTCTCGAACCGTCTGACAAAGCGCGGTGACAGATACCGTTGCCTGCGACAGGCCGTCAATGTCGATGCCCGGTTCGAGCGGACTGGACGGATCCTTGTCGATAAACTGGTTCTGAAACCATGGTTCTTCTATGCCGGCGAAGAACGAGGGGGTTTCGTTGTGTTGCAGAATTCTCAGGTGTTTAATGCGAAAAGCCTGATCAACAACAATTCCCACGCAGATGGGTCCGCCCCAGCCGATGATGTCGGAAACAGTTTCGCTGGATTGAAACGCTCGCCAGACGACTTTGTCTTGATTATCTTTCCCTTCCAGGTGAGGAAATGGAGTCGGCACGAGTTGTACGGTCAACGTAGCCGGAGCGAGCGAACGTAACGTCTCCCAGGACAATTCACCGGCAGATCGGGGTGGGGCGACCGGTGCGACGAAACCACGAAAACAGCAGCAAAGCAGAAGAAAGACGGTGATCAACGCTGGAAGGCGGGACGCCGACAACGGGCAAGGCTCGACCCTGTTGTCGGTTTCAGCTTCCATATCCGATTCTCGTGGTGATGCTGTATTGCGGTGTTCTCATCCGTTCCGGTTCAGTTCATGGGCTCTTCCGGTAGAGCCTCGGTTTCGATGTAGCTTCGTGGCGGACTGCATGACATGTCATGGCGAGAATACCCGGATCAGACGCATCTGAAACTCTTCGCTGAGTTCGCTGGTCAGAAGGGTTTCACTTTGGGGATGAAAACCTGCTGAGGGAGAAGCAAGGCTTGTCAGAAGAGTTGATACCGGCAGTTCGATGCCGGTATCGGGTTCGACACCTTTGCCATCCTGACGCCGAATGCATTGGTGAATGACGATTTCCCGGAACGATCCGTTCTGCCATCGCTCTCTTAGGAGATGAGCTTTGTCAATCGCTGTCTGGATCGATACCGCCCCAAAGCGAAAAGGAGTGAACAGTGCCGGACGATGCGAGATGAGCAGAACGTCTTTCTGTGGATACTGCGCAGACAGAAAATGGCGGACCTGCTGGAATTCACGATAGATGAGCATACCCTGTGAAGCCGCATTCATGCCGGCAACCGGACGATAATAGACGAGGCAGCTCAAACAGAGCAGACATACGGTAAAGTAGCATCGCCATTGTTGTAATTGTATTCTCGTTAGCCAAAGCAGGTTGAGCGTGATGATAACCGGTACAAACACGATGCCTAATCGGAATGAATAACGATTGGTCAGATTGCCCCAGTAATACAAGTACAAGATAGCTGATTGAAAAATCGTGCTTAATGCAACTATTGACGCGACAACAATGGTCGACTCAGTAGCGGCGGTTCGGCGACGCAGAAGGATGAGGGCAGTGAAGATCAAACCGGCAATCGCTCCGACCGTGAGCAGCGGAATCATTCCGTATGAACTTTTTTGTCCAAAGAAAAAAGAGGTGGCCGCGACGAGATTCGGCCAGAGCCACTCGGTGCTGAAAGCGCTCTTCCCCGCCGGCAGATCGAAAAGAGAGTCGGCGAGAAAAGACAAACGCTGCCAGAAGATCGGCACAATAGCAAGTGGAAGAACGCCTGCACGCAATGGAATCTCATCAAGACTCGACTTGTACAAAACCCATACTGCGACTGGAAACATCAAAGGAAGATAAACAGCGGATTCGTAACGACACTGGGCTGACAGAACCAGTGTCCAGAGAAGAAACTCGGCACGCCGGACATTGCGGAGGCGAACGAGCCTTTCCAGAGAGCGAAAACAGGTCATGATCAGCAGGAGATTGAGCATTTCGAAACTGCCGGAGGTCATGCTGAGAACCAGCAAAGGATAGGCGGCGAGAAGAGTCATGCCGACCCCTGACCAGAAGCGGGAAAACCAGCGGTTGAGAAGCAGGTAGAACTGCAACAACAGCAGAAACGAGATAACGGCGTTCAACAGAAAAGCGTTTTCGGGGTGATAGCCGAGAAAGGAATGAACGAAGAAGGTGAGCAGGGGAAAAAGCAGCGGGCGCTTGTCAACAACTTCGGTAATCGTATCCTGCATGGTCACGGCGAATGGTACAGTTTCAATCGGATTGGTGATCTGCCGGCGAAGAAACATGTTCATGGAAATGCCGGCAAGGTTTGTTTCATCGGCCAGCACGCGAAACTGTGGCGGGCTGACCAGAAAAGCCGTTGCGATCAGAAGCAATGCCAGAAGCATGGGAAGCAGGTTGCCGCGAATCAGAACACCAAGGCGATATCGACTCACATGTGGAATCGGCCAGGACGATGCCCACAGGACGACGGTGAGAAAAACGCAGAGGAAGCCGTAGTCGCGAAAGAGCATCAGGCGTTGCTGCAGATCTGGAATGATCACAGCAAGGACAGCAATGGACAGACAGAAAACGCACGTCGACAGAAAACGAGTCGAAGCTCCAGGCATACTCTTTGTTTACCACTTGTACCGAGTTGCAGACAAGATGTCTTTCACGGCCGGATGATCAATAAATTTCTCACATTAAGTTGAGAAGCGACTTGGGTTCAACGATGTACAATGCTGCGCCATTTGAGCGACTGTGCCGTCGAACTGCGGGGAAAAAGAGCGACACTTCATGATTAATTCGGATACAATGCAGGTGTCTGAGGAAGCGGAACCATTCGCAGGAACGGACAATGTATCGGGAAAAACGGGAACAGTATCATCTGGAACGTGTGGCTCACTGGAACCGAGTGCACTCGGACTCGGCGAAAGACGGCTTTTTTGCGCGCTCCTATCAGGGGCGGATCGCTGAAGTATTTCGCCAACGCATTGCCGCCGGAGCAACGGTGCTCGAGGTTGGTTGCGGTTCCGGGCGTCTGCTGCGTGCTCTGAAGCCTTCGCGCGGAGTCGGGGTTGATTTTTCGTCGGCAGCCATTGAGGCGGCTCGACGTCTACAAACAGATAGTACTATTTCATATTACTGTCTTGCTGCTTCGGAAGTTGATCGGCTGCCGCAGGAAACATTCGACTACATCATTCTCTCTGATGTGGTGAACGACCTGTGGGATGTCCAGGAGGTTCTGGCCGGTCTGCTGCGTTGTGCGACCCCGCGAACCCGACTGCTGATCAACATGTACAGCCAACTGTGGAAGTGGCCGATCAAGGCTGCACAGACGCTTGGCATGGCGCAACCGACACTCGAACAGAACTGGTTGACCGTGCAGGATCTGCGCAATCTCTTTCATCTCACCGGCTGGGAGTTGCTTGAAACCTGGCCGGAAGTCATTCTTCCTGCTGATGTTCCGGTGCTGTCTCGATTTTTCAATTGCTTCGCGGCAAAGCTCTTTCCTCTGTACCATCTGTGCCTGACGAATTTCGTCATGGCACGCCCTTCGAATGCAGGTCGTTCTGGTGAAAACCAGCCGACGGTGTCGGTCGTTGTGCCGGCTCGTAACGAAGAAGGAAACATTGCTGAGATCTTTCGACGGGTTCCACGCATGGGTCGTGAAACGGAACTGATCTTTGTCGAGGGGGGATCGACGGATCGAACGCGGGAACGCATTGAAGAAGAGCTGAAGAACTACCGCACGCTTCCCTGTATGGTGTACTCACAGGAAGGAACTGGAAAAAGGGATGCTGTTCGACTCGGGTTTGAGAAGGCGCGAGGCGATATTCTGATGATACTGGATGCGGATTTGACCGTGGCGCCCGAAGAGTTGCCCAGATTCTATGAAGCTCTGGTTTCCGGAAAGGGGGAATTCATCAATGGCGTTCGCTTGGTGTATCCCCTGGAAAAGGAAGCCATGCAGTTCTGTAACATGATCGGCAACCGCTTTTTCAGCCAGGGATTTTCATGGGTGCTTGGACAACCGATCAAGGATACGCTCTGCGGAACCAAAGTTCTGTGGCGAGCGGATTACGAGAAACTGGTGAACAATCGTCCGTATTTTGGTGATTTCGACCCATTCGGAGATTTCGACCTGCTGTTCGGGGCCGCCAAGCTGAATCTCAAGATTCTTGATCTGCCGATCAGATACTTCGAACGCCGCTATGGCTCGACCAACATCAGCCGTTGGCGCCATGGGTTCTGGCTGCTTTTGATGCTGATTTCGGGGGCTCGCCGTTTGAAATTCGTCTGAGCCGCCGCGAAGCAACCTATCTTGCGGCTTTGCCGCCGGCTGATTTAAGCGTTTCCTTTCCGGTGTGACGGAGGAAATAGTCGGCTTCGCGGGCCTGCACGGATTGAGGGGCCAGTTCCGTAATGCGCCGAAAACGATCGAGACTGGCAGGCAGTTTGAGATCGCGTTCCAGTTTGCCCAGACGCAGCAGGGCATCAAGATCGGTTGGGGTACGCTCGATCAGTTTCTGTAGCAGACGATACTCTTCAGCGGCATCTTCAGACAATTGCGCCACTTTGATCAATCCGAGCAACCCGGGTAGATACGACTCATTGACCATGAGGGTTTTCGCGAACTCTTCTTTTGCCGACTTGTACTGTCGTTGTCCGATGAAAGCTTCGCCGAGAAGTCGATGACCTTCAATGTGTCCGGGGTGACGCTGGAAAAGATCGTTCAGTATGGCAATGGTTTCAGCAAACCGCTTCAATCGAAGCAGCGTCTGCACCCATTTCACGGTGTAATCGGGTTTTTCAGGATGTTGTCTTGTCAGCAGAGCGTAGGTTTCCGCCGCGCTGCGAGATTCTCCGCTTCGTTCGTACAAATCGGCCAGGCAGAGAAGAATCTGCTCGTTATCCGGGTATCGCTCCGAGAGATTCTCGAGAATGACCATCGCCCGATCGAGGTCGCCGAGATTTGTCCAGGCCTGGACGAGAAGCATCTGAAGTCCGAAATGATCTTTCAGGCCGCGTGCTGCTGCCTGAAGAGCTTCTGCCGCCTGACTCCATCTTCCGCGTTGCGCGTGACATTGTCCGAGATTGAAGTATGCATCATGCGCACTGGGATTGCGTGAGACAATGTATTGAAAGTGTTCGACCGCCTGCGTAATCTCGCCTCGCTTCATCAGAAGGACGCCGAGAGAAAAGCGGGCGGATTCCAGATCAGGTTGAAGCTTGAGTACCTGCTGATATTCGCGAATAGCGCCGGTCAAGTCTCCGTAGCGACGCAGCAGATCCGCCAGCTTCAGGCGAATATCGGGCCGGTTGGGGGCAGCGTTCGCGGCCCGCAGAAGATACCCGATCTGTTGATCGATATGTCCCTGCCACTCATGAACGCGAGAGCAGGCGAGAAGAACTGCCAGAGAAGACGGTTCGCGCGATAGCGCGACCTCGAGCAGACAATGGGCCTCGTCGAAGTGCCGTTGCTGCGCTTCACAAAGAGCCAGTTCCACGCGTGCCTGCAGGTTGTCTGGTGAGCGCTGCAGAATCTGTCGGTAGGCCCGGCAGGCTTCCGAGTGGTTCTGGTTGCGAAGATACAGCCGGCCGAGTTTGAACATCAGCTGCAGATCATCGGGATGCGCCAAAGCATGAGCCTCGAAGTCACGAATGACCTGAGGCAGATTTTTCGGCGCCTGCAACATGTTCCTTGCCTCGCTTTCCAGCCTGTTTCGTTTCTGTATATGAACAGAGAGGGGTCGATCATGCAGAAAGCCCCTTTGCACATACATCGGCAACATGCGGAAAAAACCTTTGCGTCGGCTCGGGCAAACGCAGGGCGCTCAACCAAAACAGAGCACTCAACACATCTCTGCAGGCAGAAATGCAGGCTACGGACTCAACCCACAACGAGTGCGCAGTAAACCCTGTCTATCAGGAATGAAACCTCGGGCGATCGACCAATCGCCGTAGCGGAAGAAAGACCAGGTATGAATTCACACGAGATTCATGCGGCTGACGACTGATCAACGAAGGCTTTTTACGACCTTGATCAGTGCAGACTTGTCCGAGTCGCGAAAGAAGGCAGAGCCCATAACAAGCACATCCGCACCTGCCTGAATGATGGTAGCCGCGTTTGTACGGTCGATGCCGCCGTCGACCTGAATCAGCGTCGGAAGCTGCAGGCGATCGATCATGAGCCGCAAAGCCCTGATTTTTTCGATAACGGCCTCTATGAAGCTTTGCCCGCCGAATCCCGGGTTGACGGTCATGATGAGCACCATATCGCAGACGGGAAGCAGGTATTCGAGGCCGCAGATCGAGGTTTGCGGATTGAGAACGATGCCTGAACCGGCACCGAGTTCGCGAATGCGGCACAGATAACGATGTGCATGCGGACAGGCCTCGAGATGAAACGAGATGCGGTCGGCACCGGCTGTGCGGTACTTTTCGAGCCAGAGTTCGGGCTTTTCGATCATCAGGTGAACGTCAAAGGGCAGTGTCGATCGCCTGCGCAGGGCCTCGATGACCGGCGGGCCGAAGGTCAGATTCGGAACGAAACGGCCATCCATCACGTCGAGATGCACCCAGTCCGCACCCGCATCGGAAATCTGCTTCAGACCGCCCGCCAGGTCGGCAAAGTCGGCAGAAAGAATCGAAGGCGCAACGAGTACCGGTTTCATCATTACCAGAACAGGATCAACAGCGAGACAAGGAAAATGAAACCGCCGACATACATCAGAGGATTGCGGTACCATTCGTGCTCATCAGCGGTCTTCCAAATGTGACTGACTTTGCGAGCAGCCTTCTTGCTTCCGTTGATCAGGTGCAGCAGAGGTTGAGTGAACCCACCGGTTTCGTCGTCATTGCCGGTCTCCCGGCCGGAATCGTCTTCAGCAAAGAAGGTGCTCGAAGATGCCGAGTTCTCCCGGGTGCCGGTCGCCGTGGAAATCATACCGGCAGGCAGTGTTGCCGGCACGGCGTGAAGGGCTGTGACGTTGCCGGCGGATTTTGCCGCCATGTTCGGTGTATCGCTGGTCAGAACAGGGGAAAACGGCATGATGTCGCCGGTGCCGGTTGCCAGCATACGACCCTGAATGGCATCGACCACTTCTGATGCCGAGGCAAATTGTTTCTTCGCTGACTTGTTCTGTCGATTGCTGCCTTCGCTGAGATGCAGCAGATCAGCAAGACCGACGAGAAACGCCGTGTGATCCTTGCAGCGGCGACTGACGTCGCGGGTCAGCGTCGAGTCGAGAAACGTCACCAGACGATCGATCTGTTCCGGATTCAGGTGAGGGTGGCGGAGGCGCATCGCCTGACGCAGTTTCTCATCCCAGCATTCGTTCAGACCGCCACGGCGACGAATCGGAGACTCACCGGTGAGAAGCTCATAGTAAGCGGTTCCCAGAAAATACAGATCGGACTGAATACTCGCGGCGGGATCAGCGTCCTCACGTCCGACCAGCTTCAGGCGCGGCAGAGAGAACGAGAGAACTTTGATGTCGCCTTTGGCGGTTCTCAGAACATTCGAGAGCTTGACCGAGCGACAGAGAATCGCCTGATCGTAAGCGGCCTGAAGAACGGTAGCCAGTCCCTGGATGGCCCTGGTCGCTTCGTTGAACGAGACGGGGCCGTTTTGAATCCAGGAAAGCAGATCCGTTCCCTTCACGAATTCCGTGACGACGAAGGGGCGCGATCCGGTCATGTCGATATCGAGAATGCGTGCCACACCCGGATGATCGACCCTGGCAAACTGCGCTACTTCATCAGCGAAAAGTCGAACTCGATCGGCTTTTTCCGCCAGTTCCTCGCGCATCAGCTTCAGAACAACCGTGGTGCCGGTTTCAACTTCGAGTGCGGAAAATACTTCGAACTGATGGCTCTCAGACAGGGCCTGGCGAATCTCATACTTTCCGTTGATGACAGTACCGATCATGTTTGTGCCTCCGATGCTTACAGACCGCGTTCTTCGATGAAGATATCGTTAATGTAGATCTGAATCTTTCCCTGACCTGATTTGGGAACTTTGACTTTCACGAGGTCGAGGGGCTTGTGAACCCCGGAATAGACTTCCTGACGTCCTTCGGGCGACAAGAGGATGAACTTCACCTCTTTCTGCATGAATCCGTCGGGCATGACAAAACTCACCAGCGCCTGCGGTCCTGCCGGTTTGCTTGCGCCGGTCTGGGCAGGCGGTGCTTCAGGCTCTTCTTCATCATCAGTCGCCGGGACATCGGCCAACGCGTCGGGAAGGTCGGCGTCAGGAGATTCCGGCGGAAGAATCTGCGGTGGTGGGTCGTTGGTCGGCACGGTCTGCGGCGGCAGTTTCACCATCGGCGTGGCCGTGGCAGCCGGGACCGGCTTGGGTGAAGGAGGTGCGGGTGGAGTGTTTGCGGGGAGCGGACCCTCAACCGTTTCAAAACGCTTCAGGTCTTCGACGCTCGCAGTTCCGTTATCAAGCCCTGAAGAAACCAGAAGGTCGACCGTCGCGTTTTCCGTGACGGGGTCATACGGCCCTGGTCGGGTCATGATAACGGTGTCACGGGTTTTCGACGGGTCTTTTTTGGTCACGACTTTTCCGATCGTGAGGCCGAGGGCCTGCAGAGTGGCTTTGGCTTCAATCACGCCCTTCCCGAGAAAGTTCGGCAGGGGTGCACGAGATGAGCTGCCGCCCAGGCTGATCAGCAGATCGACTCCACCCTGAATCTGATGCGGCGAGTTCGGCAGCGGAGACTGAGTGATGACTTTCTCGCGGGAATACCGTGAAGAAACGATGTAAGCGCGGTTTCCTTCGCGAAGCTGATTGTTGATCAGGGCCAGCGTGACCTCGCGCTGATTTTTCTCAACGAGATCTGGTACGTTTACCTGTTTGGTACCGAGAGAAATGGTCAGCAGAATCTTCTTGTTGGGCTTGACCCGAATACCCGGTTCCGGGTACTGGGCGATGACGTGATCTTTCGGAACCAGCGGATCGAACTTTTCGTCGCGTTTTTCGATGATCAGGTCGGCGGGTTTTTCCTTGAAGACCTCGACCAGGTGCTTGCCGCGAAAGTCCGGAACCGGGATGTTCTCACCGCGATTGAAATATTCGTTGAGTTTGTCGCGCAGGAAAAAGAGACCGGCGATCAGCCCTGCGAGCAGCAACGTCACCATCAGGACCATCTTGACCATGATCAGCAGACAGGATTCTTGTTTGGCCATATCCTACTTTCCGGCAAGCTGCCCACAGGCAGCCATGATGTCGGCTCCTTTTGACCGGCGCAGGGTCACCGGCACCCCGGCCTTCTTCAGCTGCTTTTTGAATTCACGAACGGCATCATCGGTCGCCGGCTTGTATCCGCAGCCCGGAAACGCGTTAAAGACGATCAGATTGACGTGACACAGCAGACCTTCGCAAAACTGTACCAGATTCAGAGCATTATCGAGTCCGTCGTTCACGTCGTGCAGCAGTGCCACTTCGAACGTGACCCGGCGATTCGTCGCGGCCAGATACTCTTCAATCGCCTCGCGCAGCTTTTTTAACGGGTACTTTTTGTTGATGGGAATGAGACGTGTGCGGGTGCCGTCGTCGGCGGCATGCAAAGAGACCGCCAGATTGACCTCTCCGGGGCGGTCGATAAACTCCCGGATGCCGCTGGGTATGCCGACCGTCGACACGGTAATGCGCCTGGTCGCGAGGGCCAACCCCTCGGGTCGGGTCAGGGTATCGATGGCTCCGAACACGGCTTCGCGATTGAAGAACGGCTCACCCATGCCCATGAACACAATATTGGTCGGCTTTTTGCCGGTGAGGCGAATCAGGCTGAGCACCTGAAGAATGATTTCTTCACGCGTCAGATTGCGTTTGAAGCCCATGCTGCCGGTACGACAGAAGGAGCACCCTGCCTGACAGCCGACCTGACAGGAAAGGCAAAAGGTGATGCCTTCATTCGTCTCATCACCGGGAATGGCTACCGCCTCGATGAGTTCCCCTTCGCCAACCGGAATCACAACCTTGCGGGTTCCGTCTTTTGAACGCAGCTGATCGGCGAACACCGGAAAGATCAGCGGGAAGCGTTCTGACAGTTTCGCGCGTGCCTCTTTGGAGAGGTTGGTCATCTGGTCGAAGCGACTCGCCTGGCGCAGGAAAAGCCAGTCCCAGACCTGCCTGGCGCGGTAAGCTTCGAGGCCGAGTTCTTCGGTCAGAATGGTCTTGAACGTGTCAAAAGGCAAAGACAATAAGGGTTGTGTCGTCATGGCTTCCTCAGGAAGGAACATCGGCAGAAAGAGGCCGATGGATTAACGCGAACTGCCGGAACGGGCATGCGAACCGCCGAAACCCGGCGTGTAAACGGTTACTTGATGTTGAACTTTTCGAGCATGTCGGAAAGCAGTTGCACCAGCGTGAGCAGTTCGCGGGTCGACGCGACATACTCACGAATATAGTTCAGCTGTTCCTGAACGGCGCTGGCAACGCGTTTGGTGCCTTCCGACGTGATGCGTGTCGCGCCCGAGATACTCTCGATGCTTTGCCGCAGAGAGTCGACGTTCGAGGACTGTTCACTCGAGGCCTTGCTGATCTCCTGAATCGCGGTGTTGACCGTTTGAACTTCTCTGACGATGCGTTTCAAGGTTTCACCGGCGACCTTGGCGACATTCACACCCTCGACGACCTTGGTGGTTCCCTTCGAGATGGTCTGCACGGCAACCCCGGTCTTCTGCAGCATGCCGCGAATTTTCTTGCCGATATCTTCGGCCGCTTCGCCCGATTCTTCGGCCAGTTTGCGCACTTCCTCGGCAACGACGGTGAAACCCTGGCCGTGTTCTCCGGCGCGAGCCGCTTCAATAGCGGCGTTCAGCGCGAGCAGGTTGGTCTGGTAGGCGATGTTGGTGATCGTGTCGACGATTTCGCCGATCTGCTTACTGACGCTGTTCAGGTCTTCGATGATGTTCTCGAGGCCGAACACCTCGTCCTTGATCGATTCCATCGTTTCGATCGTCGTGGTCACGGCGCCGAGGCCACCGTCGGCGATCTTGGCGGCTTCGTCGCTGTTTTTCGCCGCCTTGGCCGAACGGTCGGCAATGGTTTGGGCGGAAGTGGAGACTTCCTGGATCGCGGCTGTTGTTGATTCCAGGGTGTTGGCGATGTAGTTGGAGCTACGGAAAATCTCCTGAACGTCGGTGAAGAAGGTGTTCATGTTGGTGTCGGAAAACGCAGCCATATTCGTCAGCGGTTCGATTTTTTTCTTCAGCTCCAGGCTCAGCGAATAGTTTTCCGAAAGGAGGTTCTTTGAAGTTTGCAGAAACCGGTCGAACTCGGTCGAGCTGCCGAAAACGTCGAATTCCTTGAGATAGGCATCTTCATTCAAAAAACGTCTCAATTTGGCCAGTGTTTCCTGAATCGGGTTGGCGAGGTAGGAGAGAAATGCGTACAAGCCGGCAAGACCAAGACCGATGGCCACCAGCGAGCCGACGAAGAAGATATGGATCAGACGTTCCATTCGCTGAAAATCGCTTTGCAGCTTGTCGAGCGCGGGCCCCTTTTCGCGCAGATCTTCAGCCAGATCGAGTTGTGTTTTTTCCTGAGTCGGCAGGTGCTTGATTTCGAGCAGCAGGCTTCGGTTGGAGGCCATCTTCTTCACCTGAAACAGCAGGTAATCCGCGGCCAGAACCGGCACCAGGCAGATGATCAACACCAGACCGACAATCTTGATCTGGGATGGGAGAGCTTTACCCTTCATGATTCCGTCGCAACCTGTGATCGAACGAAAATGTCAGCATGTATCGGAACTGTTTCATCGGCAGTACCCTGACAATGACTGAGAGTGCATTGTATCACAGGCCCCGTTCCGACGCATGAAGCAGATCAGCGCTTCTTTTCAGGCGGGAATCGGCGTGCCCTTGCTTGAAACAGGCTCAAAGTCGAATTTTCCCTTGCCGCAGAATGCGCGGAGGAATCCGGGAAAAATCGGCGACGGTCGATGGAATGCCGTCAGGAAGAGGACCTCCATCGATCAGTCCGGCGAGTTCGCTGCCGAATTCCTGTCTGATCTCGTCAGGGGAACCCAGGGGTGCCGTGTTCGAACGATTGGCACTGGTTGTCAGCAGAAGCCCGGGATAGTCACGGAGAAAGCATCGCAGCTCATGATGATCAGGAATGCGAACGCCGAGGCTGGGAAAACGGAACGCAGACAATCGCTGATCGCCGCCGAACGGAAACACGGCGGTCAATGCTCCAGGCCAGTGAAGGCGCAACAGGTGCTCATGTACGGAACTCACCGGCAGTGACAGGGTACTGAGCGTTTCGAGGTCGGCAAGAAAAAGGATCAGCGGCTTCCGATCGTCGCGGCCTTTCAGGCGATACACCGCTTCAACTCCTTTCTCCGATGTTGCGTCCACGGCCAGTCCGTACAGAGTGTCGGTAGGAAAAGCCAGGATTCCGCCCCTCTGAAGCTGATCAATAAGGTTTTGCCGAATCGAGGTATCAGCGAACAAACGGGAAAAAGTGGTGTCGATCATGAGCTTCCTTCTTTCGGTGAGAACTTCCAGACGATGGCTCGATCACGCTTGCCCGCGTCGTCGAAAGTTTGAACACACTGCAGACCGGCAGGGGTGAACTCCAGAATGCGAGATCGCTGACC
>CAYYIY010000013.1:14500-33523 GCA_964472075.1 uncultured bacterium
TGTTCCAGGGCGACGAGACCGCCCGGCAGAAGAACGCGTGTGGCATCGATCAGGAGCTGTCGAATAACTGTCAGCCCGTTCTCACCACCGTCAAGAGCGAGATGCGGCTCGAAATCTCGTACTTCCGACATGAGGTCGTCGATATCAGCCCGGGGAATATACGGCGGATTCGAAATCACGAGGTGCAGTGATCGAGGTCGACAGGCATCGACAAGATTTCCCTGACAGAGCAGCAGTCGATCCGCTTCTGTCGAATGGCGGGCGAGGTTCGAAGCGGCGACTTCGAGTGCCGGCGTCGACACGTCGATGAGCAGACCACGCGCGTCAGGAAATCGCCGCGCGATTGCCAGGCCGATGGCTCCGGTGCCGGTGCCGATGTCGGCAAATCGCCAGGCGGCAGGCCGACTTTGTCGTGCGAGGAGCGGCATCAGCTCGCTCACCCAGTCTTCTGTTTCGGGTCTCGGAATCAGTGCTCCGGGAGCGACATGCAGATCGAGGTCGAGAAAACCCCAGGTGCCGACAAGATACTGCAACGGCTCTCGATGTTCGCGGCGGCGGGCAAGTTCTTCGAGTCTGGCGGTTTGTGCCGGTGAGAGAGTGTCATGCAGATGTCGGGCCAGACTGCCTGGTTTGGCGGCCAGAACCTGTTCGAGCAGTACGTCGGCAGAAACGGCGTCGTCCGGCACTCCGGCCGCCTGAAAGCGACGACGTAAGATGCGACGGAGTTCCTGAACCGACACGGATGTCCTAGTCGACTTGTTCTGCAGCCAGCTTGCGAACGTTGTCTGCTTCGATCAATGCATCGATCACTTCGTCGATTTCGCCTTCCATGACGGCGGAAAGACGGTAGATGGTCAGGTTGATCCGATGATCGGTCAGTCGCTGCTGAGGAAAGTTGTACGTGCGAATACGCTCTGAACGGTCACCCGAGCCGATCTGCGATCGTCGGCTGTCAGCTCGCTCCTTGTCGGCCTTGGCATTGGCCAGATCGAGCAGACGGGCGCGCAGAATGCGCAATGCTTTGGCTTTGTTCTTGTGCTGACTCTTTTCGTCCTGGCAGGCGACGACGAGACCGGTCGGCACATGCGTGACCCGAACCGCTGAATCAGTGGTATTCACGCTTTGCCCACCGGGGCCGGAGCTGCGATACACATCGATGCGCAGATCCTTTTCATCGATCTGAATGTCGACTTCTTCGGCTTCTGGAAGAACGGCAACCGTGGCAGCCGAGGTGTGAACGCGACCTGACGCTTCGGTAGCTGGTACTCTTTGGACTCGGTGCACGCCGCTTTCATACTTCAGGCGACCGAACACGTCCTGTCCGTCGACGGAAAAAATCACTTCCTTCAGCCCGCCGATGCCGGTGTCGTTGCGACTCATGACTTCCCACTTCCAGCGCCGACTGTCAGCATACTTTGTATACATGCGAAACAGTTCGGCCGCGAACAATGCGGCTTCTTCGCCACCGGTACCGGCGCGAATCTCGACGATCGTGTTGCAGGAGTCCTGTTCGTCTTTCGGAATGAGCATGAAGCGCAGCTGCTTTTCGAGTTGCTCGATCTGCGGTTGCAGCGATTTCAGTTCCTCTTCCGCCATGGCTTTGAGTTCAGGGTCGGTTTCGGTAGCCAGAATCTCTTCAGACCCGCGCTTTCGTGCGAGCAACCCCTGATACTCCGCAAAGGCGCGATGAAGCGGCTCGAGTTCGGCTCGTCGCTTGGCGGTTTTCTGATACTCGGGCTGATTGTTGATCAGAGCCGGGTCAGAGAGTTTCTCCGTCAACTGTTCGAAGAGCTGGTTCAGGCTTTCGAGCTTGTGCAGCATTCCTTACATCCTTTCGAGCACTCCTCGCAGCAGTCCGAGAAAATACGGCTGTGCCGCGGCCGCGGCGGCAATGACCAGTTCATGATTGACCTCTTCGTGCCCTTCACCGGTGGCCATATCCGTGATGCAGCTGATGCCGAGCACGCGGCGCATGCCGGCATGTTTGGCGACGATGACTTCGGGAACCGTTGACATGCCGACGGCATCAGCGCCGAGAATCCGAAATGCACGCAGTTCGGCGGCTGTTTCGTAACTGGGGCCGGAAACCGCGAGATAAACCCCTTTTTGAATCGGCGCTCCAAGCTTGCGGCCGACTTCCTCAGCCATTTTGATCAGGTCTGCGTCATACACCCCCTGCATGGGAGGAAAGCGCGGACCGACGGTCTCGTCGTTCGGCCCACGCAGTGGGTTCTCGCCGATGAAATTGATATGATCGGACATGATCATCAGATCGCCCAGGTGAAAATTACGATTGAGACCGCCCGAAGCATTGGTGATGATGAGGTCTTTCGCGCCCAGAGCCTGCATGACACGTATGGGAAAGGTGACATCGGCCAGCGAATACCCTTCGTAATAGTGAAAGCGACCCTGCATGACGACCAGTTTCTTGCCGTGCAGCGTGCCGAACACGAGCTTGCCGGCATGACCCTTTACGGTTGATCGCGGAAAGTGCGGGATATCATGGTAATCGACGCGTACGGGATTCTGCAGCTCATCTGCAAATGCTCCCAGCCCGGAACCGAGAACCACGGCGACTTCTGGTGATTCCTGCGTAAACTGCCGGACTTTGGCGACGGCTTCGTGGATGCGTTGTTTCATGATGTTCCTGCCTGGTTCAGATTGTTCCACTCCCGACGGGTGCTGAGGTTCGGAAACCACGTTTGGAGCGGGTTTTCAGCCTATCATGCGGTCTGGTTCGTGTCAATGTTCCCGACCGGGTTTGTGTTGCATCCGGTGATAAAGTGTGAAAGACTGTGGCGATCAGCCTTGCGCTCGAATTGCTGCAGATGCGCGGAATGATCAGACGATCCCACAATTCGTCTGAATGTCCGGCTGTTCCTCTTGATGTTCGGTGTTCACTGAAAGGCAGATGTCCATGCTTCGGGGTAGCGTGTGACCCAGGATCGTTCGATAAAACGGGTGAGAACGCCGTGGCTCTTTCTCGGCATTCTCTTCATGGTGGTTGGCATTCCGTTTGTCGTTCTATGGCAGGTGTTTGCCTCGCTGCACCGTCACCAGGAGCTGAAGGAGAAAGCTCGCGCCCGGCAAGCCCTTCAGCAGGAACTCACTATCCTGGAGCGGTCGCATAATCCGCTTTTTCATGTCGCTCAGTGGTTGAAGTTTGATTGTGAGAGGGAGCTGGAGAAGTCTCAGAAAGAAGGTCTGGATGCGTGCCAAAGTCTCAGTCGACTTGAGGCTCATCTGCTCCGGGCTTACCCGAAACATCATCCCCTCCGCTGGATTCTGGTGAAGGACCCGCCTCCCTCTGTGTTGGTGATCCTGGGTATTCGCACACTGTATGGAGAAAGCCTGAAGATTCCCCTCCCCATGACTCAGCATATGTTTCATGCGATCGGCGAAGATCTGTTGATCAAGCCGGGGCTTTTCTTTCAGGATCTGTGGCTCAGGCTGAGAGAGGTGAGCGGCAGGATTCCGATCATCCCGGCCGCTGCATGGAACATCCTGATCGATCAGTATCCGAAAATCTGGTTCGCGTGGACTTCCGCAGTCCGGGTTCCTGCGGTGACCAAGAGTGAAAACTCCGTCGCGAATGACGAGATTCTACTTCTGCATCGCATGTTCTTGCGCAAACTGGGTCTGTCCGAAGCATACTATCGCGAACAACTCAGGCTGGATGCTCCGAAAGTGATCGATCGAATGTTTGCGGAATGGATGACATTTGAAAAGCTCGACTATCTGCTTGAAGGCGTCTGTGCTCAATTCGGACCGTTTCAGCCTCATCGGAAAAATCTCCTCATGTGCTGGTTTCATCTGTTTGATCAGACCTGGTTGAATGGGCTTGATCGACTGCCGCCGAAAACCAGAAGTTTCTCTGAATGTGAAGCCGCGGTTTCCCGGCATGTTATGGGAAGTCTGCAGTTCTTCATCGATTCGACGACTGATATGACCGCAGAGAGCCGGCGTTGCGTCATTAGACTGCTCGAGGCTCGGGGCATACACGGAGCCTTTTTATCGAGGAGCCCGGATCAAGGTCGAACCATGGCGCACTCCGAGTGGAATACCGCACTTCCGTGTGATCCGTCTGCTCTATCGCCTGGACAAACAAAGGAATGTGGAAGTTGGCTGCTTGTACAAACGCGCATGATTCTCGGCCGGAGCCACCCGTTGCTTCTGGGCATACGCTGGAAAGACAAGCGAGTGCTTGATCAAATGCGTTCCCGCGACTTTCTGCTGATTGCTTCCATGCTGGCCATGTTTGGTTTGCTACTCTTTCTCGTGCGCCCGTTTCATGTGTCTCTGCCGTATCAACTGTCGGTGCTGTTTGCGCTGGTGATGGCCCCGCCTGTGATCCAGGGGATGATTGCGGTCGATCAGTTGACCGTTGAACGTCACTTTCGTCTGAACGCGGAAGCGCATCGGGAATTGGAACGATCGATGACAGGCATGGATCGCTCACTTGATATCGGACTGGCCTGGACGGTTGCCTATCTGCGCGAATCGATCGCCTCGGCGGCACAGAGTCCGAAGTGGCTGTTGCCCGTGAAGCAGGAACTGCCGGACATCGATTTTGAAAACGCCATGGGAAGACTCGGCTGGTACGGGGTGGCGTTGGATATGGCAGCAAAACACGTGGCAGGACAGGCACCCAGACTGGGCCGCATCTTCCTGGAGAAAGACACGGGTGAGCGCACGCAGTTGATGAATGCCTTCAGTATTGTCATCGGTGCACTTTTCCAGCAGATGGGATTTGAGGAAGTGGCGGCGAATCAGGCCCACCAGAGCGGAAAAAATCTGGGAGATGGTCTGAAAGCCTCGGAAATTGTGGCTCTGTTGCAACGACTCCTCTTTGCTGAGTCGTTTGCGCAGTTGTTTTTCTCGCTCGAATCTCTTGTGGACATGTCGGTCTACGGCCGCCGAAGTTTCTTTTACAATCAGTATGGCGGCATGCCCAGGCATCCGTGGTTGGTCCAGACCGTATTCAGTGAGGGATTCATCAAACCACCGGTCCTGAGAGGCTTTTGGAAAAAGTGGGGGAAGACGAGTCTTTGGAGCGTACGAACCGATCGACCGCTCTTTCAGTCATATCCTCCTTTTTCGGTGGTCTCGGGAGTAAGCGATATTCTCGGGATCATCGAATACAATGAACCGGCCCCTGCATTTCTGGTGCGTTTGGCTCAGTTGAGCACTTTGACCGGCGTCTGGGCTTTCGATACCATCGGTGCCGGCAACGATGCGCGGCTGCTTGGTGTCGGCCCATCACGCTTCATGCCTCGAAACATCATCTTTGCGCAGTATCGCATCGGCGAGGAAATCGACCGGGAAGCACGATACTGGCACGGGGTGCAGCGCATCCTGTATCTGCTGATCACCATTCCCTTCGCCCTGGCTCTGTTGATCGGTCGACGCCTGGTGGAGCCTCTGGTCGAACTGCGTGAAACAGCCGCTCGCGTGGCCGGCGGCAATTACTCCGCTCGTTTGCGCGCCTGGTCGGGAAAAGAGTTTGTGCTTCTTTCGCAGGCATTTCGAGAAATGACCGAAAGCCTTGCCGGAGGACGACTGTTGAAGCTGTTCGTTTCCGAGTCGGTTCGACAGTCGGTTATTGGTGGTGCTCAAGACATTCAGATAAAGCCTCATGAGGAATTCAGACTTGTACTCTTTATCTCGCTTTCCGGTCTGAAACAGCGGTGGAAAGGACTTGCCGCGGCACAGGTGCTGGCGGAGTTGAATGAGTTTCTTGAGGCGACATCGAGATGCATTCGGCTGGCCGGCGGTGATGTCGACAAGTTCGTCGGTGAAAAAGTGCTCGCGGCTTTCAGTCCGCGTGGCGAGGAGACCCGCGAAGCGATGCTGGTGAGGGCGTTCGGAGCCATCAGCGAACTGCTGGAGTGGGAACGCACGCGAAACGGGCGGACTCGGTTTCCACCTGCGATCGGCATGATCTGGGGCCCGTTGTTGGTCGGTCGGCTTGGTACGGAAGATGTTCGTCTCGAACAGGCGATGATCGGTGACACGGTGAATCTTGCGTCGAGGTTGTGCGATCAGGCGCTTGCGAAGGGCGGGGGATGCCTGACAGACGAACGAACCGCGACAATGGCGGCTCAGATTGCCGCTCAGATGCCGCATCTGGAAATTTCGCGTCTCGGCAGCATCAGGATCAAGGGCAAGCGTCGTGAGGTGGACGTTCATCAGATCGTGTATCGAGGATCTGTCGCATGAAACAGTTTGCCTTCCCCTCCTATCTTGCACAGCCTCTGATCATCAGCCTGCTGCCGTTGCTGCTTCTCGCCTGGAATCTGGATGACGACTGGAACAGAGCGTTGCAGGCACAGCAGGAGGCATTTCGCGAATTGACTGACCGCCTCTCCGTGCGGGTCCGACGGGTAACCGCCCCCGAGTTCTGGCCCGAGGAATGGACTCGACGCTTATGCCGATCTCTTGGCCGAACACGAGATGGCAAGCTGACGCCGGCGGCGGTTGATCAGGCCCTGCGGCAGTGGCGCCCGGAGATCGCTTCTGAATCGCAGGTATGGGTTGCGGCATGCGACTCAACCGGCGATCAGGTTTCGTTGCCGGCGGAAGGGGGAACAGCGTTTAAGAGAGTCTGGACCGACATCTTCCGCTTCTTCTTCTTTTGTTACCACCATCCGGATGATCTTGCTCTCGGGAAAGACGGGCTGAAGAAGATTCGCGGACTGTTCGGCGAACATCTGCCGGTCTCCCTTCTGAGTCCCGATCA
Source organism: uncultured bacterium (assembly GCA_964472075.1). Classification (GTDB taxonomy): domain Bacteria; phylum Muiribacteriota; class Ozemobacteria; order Ozemobacterales; family Ozemobacteraceae; genus CAYYIY01. The sequence goes on from CAYYIY010000013.1 coordinate 21,240, forward strand.
GCGTGGTAGAGCTTTCCCCGTGCTGTTTCGGGGCGAGTCCTACTGGCTTTGCTGGGAACTGATCTTCACCGAAAGGAATGATGCGCAGGGTCATGCCCATCGAGAACTCATCGGCGGGGTCTTGGCTCTATATCCGCAGCGCCGGCTGCAGCACCGCCGGATCATGCAGCTGGTTCTCCGTCGTTGGCGAACGCTTGTTCTTGACACCAGGGGGGTGGAATGCGCTTTCCTGCCTCTTCCCATCAAGCCGGGAACTGTTGATGATCCACCCATTGGCTCTCGTCGCTGGCTGAAAGGGAAAACCAGGCAACGACTTGTCGCATTTCTGAAACAGCATAAACTGAGAGGTTCGGAGGACGGCTGTATGGGGGGCGATCCGGTGCTTCCGGGAAGTGCCGTCAATGAAATTCTTGATCTGGAAACCCATTGGGGTCGTGTGCTTCCTGCTGCCCCCATTCTGGGTCATGCGGTCATGCTCTGTGGAGCAAAGCGGGTGCTGCAACCGCCGCTTCGTGCCGTTTTGGTGCGCTGGTTTGCCGGAGTTCTGATCCTGGGCTGGACGCTGGTCTTCCTGTTCAGGGGGTTGTACGGCAGATTCCCAGATCCCGGTATTCGTCTGGGAATGCAGTTGTGGTTTCTCGGACTTCTCGCGGTGCCATTGATACTGATGCTTTACACGGCAACCGGATGGTTGGCCGATTTTCGCGCGAATCTTCTGACAGCGAAACGGCAGGAAATGGAACAGGTGGTCGCCCAGATTGAGGCGGGAACGAGGGTGTTGAACGAGGAACATCTTCAGCTTCTGCAGCAGTTATCGTCATCGCCGGATCTCGGACGTCGACTGCATCAGGTTGAGACCGGACAGGTGGCCTCATCCGTGTTTATGAATCAGTTTCTCGAATCCATTCTCAGCCAGGGTATGGATCCGGGGGCCATTTTCTTCTTCGGCCATGGTGGTTTTGAGTTTTCCATCATGCGAAAAGCACATCTGGCTGAACAGGAAGAGGAGATGCGCCAGCTGGTGCGTTCGCTCGCAGAGGGAATGTTGCAGAAGGCGGAGCCCGAACTTGCTGAAAAGTACAAGTTGCAGGAGCAGGCGAGGGCTGCGAATGCCCCGAAACGCGTGAACCCGTTCAAAGGACTGGCGGCAAATCCCATGGCTTTGATGCAGGCGGGGTCACTCGAAGAGTTTCGCGTCGGCCGTGTCAGTATGATGAAGTTTCATACGACGATTCGTCGCGAGGGCCGGGTGCATTACTGCATGTTTACTTTCTGGAGCTTTGATCGAACCTGCAGGGTGTTTCTGAAAAGCCAGATTCCCAGGATGAATCTGGCATATCGAGATCTTTTGGTTGCTGCCTTCAGAGAAAATCAAGACGGTCTGGAAACGTTGTATGAGCCGCGTGGTTCCTCGCAGCTGAAACAATGTGCCGAACTTGCGCGCGAACAACCGGTGTTTCGTGAACGCGACGGCAACCTGTTTCTTGGCGTACAGAGCCGTTCACTCCCCGGATATCTGCTTGCTGTGCAGGGATCTCTGGATTCGGTGCAGCAAAGTGTTCGTGATGAGCGAAACCGGCTACTGGCAGCCGTCTTGCTACTTGCTCTGATGGTTGCCATTTCGGCGGTCGGACTTTCCTCCTGGCTTGCGGATCCGATTTTTCGCATGACTAATGCGATCTTGAAAATCGCTGCCGGGAACCTGGACATTCGCATTGCTGAACCGCGACCTGACGAACTCGGCGAGGCGGGAGAAAGCATTGACGAAATGACCCGTCAGTTGCAGGAACGACGTCGCATGAGCCGATTTGTGGCTCCGCAGGTGCTGGAAATGACCGCTTCCGGGGCATTGAATTCCACCATGCAGGCGAACGAGCAGAACGCGGTCGTATTGGTCTCAGACATTCGCGATTTCACCACCATCTCTGAAACCCAACCGCCTGAAGCCGTCTTTGCGCTTTTGAATGAGCATTTCAAAGTGATGGCCAGGGTGATACGAAGCCACGGTGGGGTGATCGATCGATTTCTCGGAGATGCGGTGCAGGCGATCTTTTATCGCACGGAAGGCCAGGAAAGTCCGGCCTTTCGAGCGATGCTCGCTGCCTCTGACATGATGCGGGGTCATCATCTGCTCTCCGTTCACCGGCAGCGGCGACAGCAGTTTCCGTATCAGATCGGAGTGGGAATCGACGCTGGCGAGGTCGTGTCGGGGGTGGTCGGCGACCCGGCTCGACGCCTTGATTTCATGGTTCTCGGCGATGTCATCAGGCAGGCCGCCGAACTGGAAGCACTGACCAAGCGTGGCGCAAAAACCAGGATCGTGTGTTCCGGAAGAGTGAGGCGAGACTCAAAACGTGATGATCTGTTTGAGCTTCTTGATGCTGATCTTGATGCGTGGGAACTCGGACGATTATTGCATCAGGAACAGATCTGAGAGCCGCATGACGTCCGCCGCCGGATTAACGCTGAACCCCCTGCAGGGCGGCGCTCGCCAGCGGAATATACGAACTCTGCGGATGTCGTGTGCGCAGCAGGGCTAACGCCTTTCCAGCCTCTTCGTAGTTCTGCAGTTCGACGAGAATGCGAACGATGTAGTAGAGGGCGCCTTCCTGCACCGCTGCATTGCTGCTGGTTTCGAAGGCCTGCTTGAACAGGAAGTAAGCGTCAGTGCAAAGTCCCATGGCATAGCGGGTGTAGGCGTTCAGAAACATGTACCGATCAATGGGAATGCTTTGCGGGTCGGGGCTTACGCGCTGCAAAACGGTGAAAGCCTGTTCCGGATTGCGTTCCTGAATGTAACATTCGGCAAGCAGATACGCCGCCCGCTGAAACTCGCGCCCGGAGATCCCCGCGTCAATAGCATCAGTCAGAGCCAGACGTGCCGAGAGATATTCCTTCTCTTCAAAGAATCTGATGCCGCGGGCAAGCTGCTCGCGGGCCTGCATGGGGCGGGCATTGGCGATGAGCGTGCGCGAAATGTAGTCGCGGGCGTACAAGTTCATGACCTGCTCGGTTAGCCCCTGAAAACATTGTGAAAGCTCGGCTTGCACCTGCCCTCCGGCAAGAATGCGCTGAATAAAACGGAAGAAGGTTTCCTGCCCGTAGGTGTTGAGCAGAAACTGAATTTTCAGGTAGTTTTCGACGTACTTCTCGAGCGAGATCGGATTGGGACCGAGATCCGCTTCGTCCTCGTTCATGATCGAACTCAGGTTGACGCCCCGTCGCAGCAGCGCCTTGATGCGCGCCAGACCCTGGTCGGCCGCGTGAACGGCCGTTCCTTCCTTGATCCACATCGGAAGGGCATCGTACTTCGCCAGGCCCATGGCTTCAGACATGACGGCATGGGTCAGTTCATGCGTCATCTCTTCAAGAAGCGTTGCCTGATTATTCATCAGGAACTCGAGATCGAGATAGATGTAGTGCAAAATACCACGAGGCCCCTCTACCGATCGGCGTTTACCGCGCAACCGCAATCCGTTGTGCGTGAGGTGGTCCGAAAACACAACGATGATTTGTGTCTTCTCTGGAATCGAGATACCGAGAGAATGACTGATTTTCTGAAGGGCTTCCTGATAGACATACGGCAGATCGGCGAGAATCTTTTCAAAACCGGGTTGGCCTCGATATCTGCCGTCGTAGCTGGTATCGATACTCAGGATCGCTTCACTGATGCCCGTTGAAGCGATCAAAAAGAACAACAGGAGTCGTGTCAGATGAAACCGTGTCTTAACTGGGTTCATGGCGTGTTTCCTTCTCTGACAGGTTCAGAAGCGGGTGTGCCGGACATCCCGTCACCTGGTGGTGAAGCAACATCCGTGGCTGTTGAGGCTGATCGAACCTCTGGCAAAGCGGTGCCTGGTGAAGGCGGAACAGTGACTGCCTGAGACGCCGGAACGTTCGCTGTTGTCGAGCTGTTATCGACAACAGGGGCGGTGATAATACCTGTCAGGGAAGCGAGCACTTCGACCAAACGATGCTGCAACTCAGGTTCGAGTGCGATGTCGGGTCTGGAACCCAGTTCGGTAAAGAAAGCGATCGGCTTGGCCAGCACTCCGCAGGCCATGGCGATCACCCCGAAGTGAAAGTCGATTTCCGCCGATCCCGATGCGAGCTTCCTCGCTTCGCGAATCGTCTCCAGAGCTTCAGCGTTCATACCGTTCTTGTGATAAGCCCAGGCCAGAGTGTCCAGGTTGAACGCGGTGTCGGGCAGCAGGCGAACCGACTCGCGGGCCAGATCGAGAGCAACTTCGCGGTCCTGTCCCAGTTCGAGAAGGGTGAAGGCCAGATTGTTCAATAATCTCGGATCAGACGGGGTGAGAGAAAGAGCGCGACGATAGGCATACACGGCATCCTGTGAGCGTTTGTGACGTTGCAGGGCGTCTGCGAGATTGGTCCAGAGAAACGGGTCATCAGGAGCGAGCGATACTGCCTGCGATGCATACCGAATCGACTCGGACGCTTCGCGTGAAAAGTCATGAGCCAGACTGAGCGACAGCAGAAATCGTGGATTTCGTGGTTCGAGTTCCTGTGCTGTTTTCAGCGTAATGATTCCATCTTTCAAAAGAGTGGGGTTGTCGTTTCTGCGACTGATCTGTATGAGTCCCTTCAGATGTAGAGCCGCTGGATAATCAGGTTTGAGAGCCAGGGCTTTGTCGAGATAACTCTCGGCTGTGGGCAAAGCACCGTATTGACTCCAGATTCTTCCCCACAGATACTGCTTTTGAAAACCGGGCAGTCCCAGATACAACACCAGGGTCGCTACAACGGTAACGAGCAACAAAAGCGGCGGACTGATCCAGGCGGGCAATGGCGCGGAGAGAGCGCCGCTCGCATCCGGAAGTCGTCGGATCAGCAGAAAAACGCCTGCAGCAAGTAACGGCAGAAAACTGACCAGCAGTAGACTCTCTTTGAGCTGCGCTTCCTGCGTCAGGCTGAGGGTTGAGAACTCGCGTGAAAACCACTCAACCAGGGGAATCTGCAGCAAGTACACCAGGCCGAACTGGCAGATGCCGAAGACGCCGGCCTCCCAGGTTTTGATCAGTGAAATGGTTTTGCCGAGCAGTCGTGCTGGAAAGTACAAGGCGCCGCACGAGAAAAAATACAGGGTGATCAGTGCCAGACCGAGACTGAATCCCCAGTCAGAAAGTCCGGTGCCGCCGACATCGAATGAAATTCCCAATCCGAAGAGCAGGAGAAAGGCCGGCGTGGAGAAAAAAAGCGTCGCTCCGTATGATTCCGTTTCAACCTGAAGCGTACCACCGCACACGGTGCAGAAGCGAGCATCCGCCGGGTTTTCCCGGCGGCAGTGCGGGCAGTTCTGTTTGAATGGGTTGTCGCTCATGGTCACACGGTTTCGTGAACCTCGCCGACAAATGATTTCTGCATCATCGAATCAATCGTTGCCAGGTCGGACGTTTGTCCGAGCACCCACATCAACTTGACCAACGCCATCTCCGGGGTCATATCCATGGCAGGAATGGCTCCGGCCTGAAGAGCCGCGCGGCCGACCCGGTACAATTCCATTTCGGTTGAACCGACCAGACATTGCGTGCAGATCACGACAGGGACGCCTCGCGAAGTGGCGGACTGAATCGCCGGCACGAGTGAGAACGCGCCTTCCGTCGGAATGTTACCCGCGCCGTATCCTTCCAGGATGATGCCTTTGTGGGTTTCCGCGACATGGGTGACCAGTTCCGGGCGAATGCCGGGAAACACCGGAAGCAGGCACACGGAAGATTCGAGGAAAGGGCGCAGCATGGGTTTTCGTTTCGAACGCTTTACGGCTTCCCGGGCGAATTTGATGGAAAGCCCGATCGTACCGAGAGGCAGTGCATTTGCCGAGGTGAAGGCCTGCATGTCGAAGGCGGAGGTTTTCTTGGCGCGACTGCCACGAATGATCTGCGATCCGAACACGACGGACACCTCGGCGAGATCCGCCACCGCCACGCGAAAGCTGTTGATCAGGTTCGCCCGTCCGTCAGAGCCGATCTCTTCGAGCGGTACCTGAGAGCCCGTGACAACCACCGGCTTACCCAGTTCCTGCAGCATCAGTGACAGGGCTGCGGACGTGTAGGCGAGCGTGTCGGTGCCATGGGTGATGACGAAGCCGTCATAGTCGCGGTAGCGTTTGTACAACTCGCGAGAGATGCGTAACCAGACGGCCGGATCGATATTCGAGGAGTCGATGTTGGCCAGAGGTAACAGGTCGACATCAGCCAGAGTTTTAACCTCCGGCACTCGTTCCAGGAGGATGTCAGCGCTTTCCGCCGGCGCGAGATCTCCAGAGGAGGTCTGCACCATGGTAATGGTGCCCCCCGTTGAGATCAGCAGTACGCGAGACTTCGCCATGTTAGAACTTGTACTCCAGACCGAAGTTCACTTCCTTGTCCTTGGTGATGTCGTCGACCCGTAACTGCAGGTTAATGCCGGGTTTGATCGCATACGAGGTGGTGAAGCGGGCATACGACTTGCGCGTGTCGATCACATCGAGGCTGTAGGTGATGTCTTCGGCCCAGCGATAATCCACACCGATGCCGACCTTGGAAGAGATGATGCCGGCGCGTTTGACCAGTTTGCTCTGCGCATCGCGCGCAAGCTGCAGGTTGAAGAGCGGATCTCCGCCGATATCCTCGACTCCGACGCGATAGAACGAGGTGTCTGAAGGCCAGATGTCCACATACATGTCGGAGAAGAACAGCTCATCCGCTTTGTGATATCGCAGCAGATACTTGAGATCGATGCGAGTCTGCTTGATGTTCAGAAACACTTTGTCGACGGCCTGCGCCAGTTTGTGAGCATCGTCGAGACCGGATTTGATTTTGCCGCGGATATCCTTGTCGGTTACGATTTCCTTCACTTCGCGCGTGATTTCCTTGGCGTTGTCGGAAGCTTTCTTCAGCGAACTCACGGTTTCGCGGATGTTGTCGGTGACCTGACGATCCTTGTTCAGATCATCGATCATGCGGTCGAGCTTCTTCGACACCTGTTCGACGTTCTCGAGCATCTCCTTGATTGTTTCGCGATTCTCGGCGGAAATCTTGGTGATGTTGCTGCTGAACTCTTTCATGTTCTGTACGATCGTGCGCAGCTCGGCACGGTTGACATCGATCTCGGTGTGCACTTTTTCGAGAATGCCGTCAATGTGATTGACAATGCTTTCGGCCTTTGATCGTGCCGACTCGATGACTTCGGTAATCTTGGCGCTGGCAATTTCAGCATTCTTGAAGATGGCTTTTGTACTGGCTTTCAATTCCGGATCGCCGATCAGATCCTTGGCCGAAGCACTCAAACCCTGAAGCTTGCGCAATAGTTCGGTGCCCTGCTCGAACAGTTCTTCCATGCGCGTCGGGTCGGTTCCTTCGACCTGGCCCTTGTCAATGACATAGGGGGAAGTCTGATCGCGTGTCGGAATGATGTCGACGAATTTCTCTCCCATGAGTCCGGCGGTTCCAATGGTAAACGTGCTGCGACGCCTGATACGTACTGCGATATTCCGGATGTAGACGTGGACGAACACCTGGTCGTCGCGAATCTCGACCCGTTCGACTTTGCCGATCTTGACTCCGGCCATCGAGACGGAAGCTCCCTGACTGAGTCCGTTGACGGTGTAAAAGGTAATGGCAAATCGGTATCCGGCTTCCGTCAGGCGGAAGTCACCGATGATGAATACCATGTATACGAGGAGAGCCAGGCCGATCAGGGTGAGAATGCCGACTTTGATGGTTGATTGCATGCTGCAGGACTCCTTACAGGAGGGTCATGGGCCCTTTGGCCTCGCCGCGGATAAACTGTTGAACCAGTGGATTGGGTGAGTGAACGATTTCTTCCTTGGTGCCGATGGCGACAATCCGGCCGCCGTAGTGCAGGGCCAGACGATCGCAGATGCGATAGGCCGAATGCAAATCGTGCGTGACGACAATCGATGTCACGCCGAGTTCGCGCTTGAGCTTGAGATGCAACTCATCAATCGCTGAGGTCATGATCGGATCAAGTCCGGTCGTCGGCTCATCATAGAGAATGATTTCGGGATCCATGGCAATGGCTCGAGCGAGGCCGACGCGCTTGCGCATACCACCTGAAAGCTCAGAGGGCATCAGGTGATTGGTACCGGGGAGTCCCACCATCTCCAGTTTCTCTGACACGATGTGATGAATCGCCGTGTTGCCGAGATTCGTGTGCTTGCGCAGGCCAAACGCCACATTCTCTTCAACCGTCAGTGAATCGAAAAGGGCCGCACTCTGAAACAACATGCCCATGCGCATGCGCAGTTGGTCAATTTTTCGCTGACTGAAGCGAGTGATATCTTCACCGTCAAAGAGTACCTGCCCGCTATCGGGTTTCAGCAGGCCGATAATGTGTTTCAGCAGCACGCTTTTGCCACATCCTGAAGGACCGAGGATCACCAGACTTTCACCAGGGTAGATCTTGAGGTTGATGCCTCGCAGCACTTCCTTGGTGCCGAACCGCTTGTTGAGATTGGAAATGATGATCATTGGAAATAATTGGTCTGAACGTTGTTGATACCGACGGTGAGAAAGTAGTTCACCGCCAGAATGAGCATGATCGCCAGCACGACGGCACCGGTCGTGCTCTTGCCGACGCCCTCTGCTCCGCCTTCGGTCGTAAAACCCTTGTAACAGCCGATAATGCCGATAATGCCGCCGAAAATTAATCCTTTGAACAGACCGCCCATCAGATCGAAGATCTTCAGATTCTGCAGAATCGAATCCTGAAACGTCGTCAGAGTCAGTCCGATCTGGTAGACCGCGACGATGGAACCACCGATCATACCGATGACGTTGGTAAAGATTGTCAAAATCAACAACATGATAGTACAACCCCAGAAGCGCGGCACAACCAGATACTCGACAGGATTAGCCGCCATGGTTTCGAGGGCGTCTACCTGTTCGGTGATTTTCATCGTGCCCAGTTCGGCGGCGATGGAGCTGCCGACCCGTCCTGCCACCACAATGGCGGTCAGAATCGGTGCCAGCTCGCGGGCCATCGCCATACTGACGACTCCGCCGACGTAGCGCTCGGCACCGAGTTGCGTGAACTGGTACCCGATTTGTACGACCAGCACGGCTCCGGTTGAGAAGCCGGTAATCAGAACCATCGGCAGAGAATCGACACCGATGCGTGACATCTGATCCATGACGTTCTTGAAGCCGAATCTCCCGATCCGCAGATTGTACAGCGTCCAATAGATTGTCTGCAGAAACAGAATCATCAGACTTCCAAAGAAGCTGACCAGATCCTGTGCCAGGTGCGTCAATAACATGTCATTCCTCGCTGAGGGCGATGGTCGTGTCAATACTGCCGATAACCACGAGATTCGTGGCCATCGTTTCAAAGTCCTTGCCGGAGATCTTGAATTTCTTCTCTGCATCCGTTTCTGAAGACAACTGAAAGATCAGATCCGAATTGCGCGGCTTGTTCATCCATGAAGCGGCCAGCATGTTGAAACTTTCATGTGTCGGTTCATCCTTCTTGGCTTCTTTGCCCTTCGTGCCTTTGGTGTCGCTGGTTTCTGACTCGTCGGTCTCAACTCCGCGACTGCCGAGACCATGCACCGTCAGGCGCAGGTTTTCCTTGCTGATGTTGGCGGGAAGGGGCAGGCGGGCTTTGCGAACCACGGGCTTGTCACGGAAGGGGCGTATCGTGACCCATACTTCCAGCATGCCGCCAGGCGTGATGGAGGTGTTTTTGATCTCGACCTTTTCGATGGTTTGCGTGCGCCGTCGTTTTTCGAGATCGACCTTGATCATCAACTTCACGGGACGCACTTCTTCGAGATCACAGTCTTGTACGATACTGATCACATCAAGGATGGCGTCGATCAGAGTGTTGGTGATATCGGTTTTGGAATAGAACAGATTTTCCCGGCGCAGCGTGTACTTGGCGCCGCTGCTGCCGACGCAGTCGAGTGCAATACCAAGCAGCGCAGTTCCCTCACCGTTGCGATCAATGACCCCTTCGATGGCTTGCAGCAGCGTTGATTCGATGACGCTCTGAAAGACGCCCTCATCCTGAACGACCTGGTAGTTGATCGTGCGACTGCGCTTCAGATCGCGATCGGCGACTTCGATTTGAACGGGCACCAGCGTCGGGAATCGTCCAAGTTCGCCGGCAACTCCCTTCTCTCGATCCTGGGTGATGACGCCGATCATTTCGGTCGGGGCGCCCACTTTGAAAGGCATCTGGACGCTGGAAAACGAATGATGAATGTGGGCACCGGTCATCAGAAAGGAGGCACTGCCCTTCTTCAGGAAGGGGTGCGCGAAACCGAGAATCCTTTTCCCATCGCGATACGTCAGGGTGCCGAGGGTGGTCAGATTGACATCGCCGCGGGCCAGCTGAATGCCGATGGCGCTGCCCGGTTCGATGTTGCCGGTGCCGCTTGATTCTGCGCTCAACCCCGGAGCGCCGGCGACAACCTCGACGTTTTTCCCGCCAAGTTTGCGTTTGAGCATCGAAGCGGCGCGGTCATACAACCCCTGCACGACAATCGGAGCCGCGACTTCAACGAAGACAGCGTCCTGACTGGATTTAGCCAGTTCCATGGCTTCTTCGTCGTTTGAGGTCTGATGAATGCCTTGAAATGAATTTCCACCAATCTGAATCGCTTTCCCATCGATGTTTTTCCAATATGGAGCCTCGGACTTTTTCGGCAGCGAAGCGCTCAGCGGGTAATCCCAGATTTCCAGCATTTCCTCGATCGGCGTGACCAGCCCGACGGTGTGGTCGGTCATGACCCACCCGGAACTCAGGCCTCCGATCAGCTTTCCATTCACGAAGATCGGACTGCCGCTCATGCCCGCGGCAATGCCGCCGGCTTCGTCAATGACTTTGCCTGAGACTCTGACGAGAATCGAGCTGCCGTTGATCTGCAGATTCTCGTTGATCTTGTTGTTCGAGAGAATGCCCAGCACTTCGACGTTGAAGGTTTCGATGTCGCGCCCGCGGATAACCGTCTTTCCGATACCCTTCATGCCGACTTTGACGTCTTTTATCGACATGATGTCAGACTGCGACTGTGCCCAGGCGGCAGAGCCGGCGAACCAAAGCAGAAAAGCGGCGACCCAGAAAACCCTAACGTTTCGTTCCGATGAGTAGACCATTTGAGATGGGCCTTTCCTTTCCGTCGGAGGGGCGATTGACGATGCGATCCTTCACCCACATGGCAGAAGAACCCCCTCCGTCCAGATTCATGGCATACCTCGATCCGCACTTCTTGAGGTACGAAGCCAGTTCTGACAGGGTCATGCCGCTGCTGCGGCGAGAACGACCGTCAACCACGACGAACAGCAGATCGCCCTCGTAGGTCAGAGCGACGGCGGTACGCGGGTGACGACCTGAAATGATCGATGCGGCAAAGCGTTCATCCTGTCCGACATCGATCTTGCCGTCAGTGATCAGGCGTGGCCCGCCACAGACAGCGTGATTGATCTGGTTCCACGGGTCGGCAACCTGATAGCTCAGCTCAACCAGATCGCCAAGTCTGATGCGTCGCAGGTGTGCGGCCTTGTCGCCAGTCGCTGAAACGACAACCCCGTCAGGGGGAATCAGCGAATCACAGTCGCGGATACCGATGACGCGGCTCTTGGCGAGAATCAGTTCGATGCCGCCCTTCCCGCTGGTCAGGGTGCTGCGGGCGAACTCAGGGGTGTAGACCACCAGCGTGTTTTCCTCTGTACGCGGAGTGTTGATGGCGTCGATCCCGATCTCGCGATCCTGCCAGCGCAGAACCCCCGAGAAGTCCGGGTGCCCGAACACGGCATCCTGACGGGCGGTGATCCCGAATACCGATCGATTGAAATACGGAGAGCTGACCAGACGTCGATCGATGATCATGGTACCGATCGGCTCCCCCTTCGGGGTGAAATAGGCGGCGTTAATGCCGGCAATGGCGTTGTATCGGCGTGCCATCGACGAGAGCACCTCGCGTTGCGAGATCCCTTCATTGGCCAGGGTCGGAAAGACGACCAGCGAAGAATCGGGGCGCACCTTCAGAATGAAAACGTCTGACTGGCCTGATTTCGTGACCGCGCGATCGGTGTAGTAGGTCAGGCCGGTGGCGATCTCTTCGCCCCGCTGCAGGGGAAGTTTGCTGCCGGGAGCCAGGTAAGGCAGAGAGAGACGGGGTAACCCTGCCGGTGAGGTGGCCAGTACCGGCCTGCCCATCGGTTCCTTGCCTTGAATCACAAACTCGGTGTATCGATCAGAACTCACCCAGCTCATCTTTTCAAAAAGACCGGCAATTTCCTGACGGGTCGCGGTAGCCG
>CAYYIY010000013.1:33546-98145 GCA_964472075.1 uncultured bacterium
GCGCAGCAGCTTTCCTTCGTGATTGATGACTTTCATCTGAATCGGCGCGGCGAGGTCGAATTCGATCGCACTGAAGGGTTGTTCTTCCTGGCGCGTGATGCCGAGAATGGTCACTGGGAGGGGCTTGCGAAATGGGTTCGGTGCCATTGTCCGTTTTGTCTTGCGTTCGGCGCTGCTCCCTGATACGGCTGTGACTTTCCCGGCCTGCGTCTGAGGGGCATCAGGAGCTTTCATCGCGATGGATTCGGAGGGCGGAGTGGTGGCTGACGGCCGTAACGGCAGTTTTTCCTGCAGCACGGCTCCGACCAGGAAGAGCTGGCCGAAGATCAGCAGAAGCACCAGTTGTTTCAGAGTATCTTTGATACCTTTTTCCCCGTTCTGACAATTCGATCAATCTTCCTATCGGCAAGACGGCAGGAGAACATTATCGACACCGAGTCGTCGGCGGAACGGAAAGGAGGATGAGTGTGCGAGAGTTCGAATAAGCGATGACTCACGAGATTCGCCTGATAGCAGCCGGGTTGTTTGCCGAACGTTGACCGACTTGCTAATGTGTGGGCGGGAGAATACCAGTGATGAAAAACGGACTGAGGGCCTGGCTCGATTTCTTCGGTTTGCGGCGCAGTATCGTCGGCGTTCTGGGGATGTGCATCCTCATTGGTCTCGGCGAGAAGATGGCCGAGCGCTTTCTGCCGATCTATCTGGTCGCGCTCGGCAGCGGGTCGTATGTCGTCGGTCTGCTGAACTCGCTCGACAACCTGCTCTCGGCACTCTACTCGTTTCCCGGGGGGTGGCTGGCCGATCGCCTGGGAACCAAACGCTCGTTGCTGGTGTTCAACGTGGTGGCGATCGTCGGGTACCTGCTGGTCATTCTGTTCCCTTCGATCTGGGCCGTGTTTGTCGGCTCGTTTCTCTTTATCTCGTGGACCTCGCTTTCTCTGCCGGCCACCATGGGGTTGATCTCTGAGGTGTTGCCGAAAGAAAAACGGACGATGGGAGTCTCGGTGCATTCGCTGATTCGGCGAATTCCCATGGCGTTGGGGCCGATGCTCGGTGGGTGGATGATTACGCAGTATGGCAGAATCGAAGGCGTGCGTTACGCGTTCGTGGCTGCGCTGATTATGGCGGTTATCGCGATCATCTTTCAGGAAGGAATGATCGAGGAAAAGAAGGCGGCGGAGAAAGAGAAAGACGTGTCAGGTGATGCCGCGGCCTCACTGATCAGCCCGGAACTGCGAAAACTGCTGATCGCCGATATTCTGGTGCGGTTCTGTGAACAGATTCCGTACCCGTTCGTGGTCATCTGGTGCATGAATATGAGCGGACTTACGGGGGTCGAATTCGGCATTCTCTCGACTGTCGAGATGGTGACGGCGATGCTGATCTATATTCCGGTAGCCTGGCTGGCCGATCGAGGGACGAAGAAGCCCTTCGTCGTCATGACTTTCGGCTTTTTCACGTTGTTTCCGCTGGTACTGCTCTACTCGACCACCTTCTGGCCTCTGGTCTTCGCGTTTGTCGTTCGCGGGCTGAAAGAATTCGGCGAACCGACGCGCAAAGCCCTGATCATGGATCTCGCCCCCGAAGGCCGCAAGGCCGCCGCATTCGGAACCTACTACCTCTGGCGCGACATCGTCGTCGCCATCGGAGCCTTGTCGGGCGCCTTTCTCTGGGAAATGAGCCCGCGAGCCAATCTGCTGGGTGCATCCCTTTGCGGCCTCGCAGGTACTAGCTGGTTTTTGCTCTATGGTGCACAGGAAGTGCGCAAGATTACTGGTGAATGAGTCGCTTTGAGGTGAAGAGCAAACGCTCGAACCACGGTTTGGCAAACCGGCGCTTCTCCATGTACAGGTCCGGACGACCTGTATATGAAGAAGCGCTTCGAACCTGCTCTATTATTGAATCTGAACCGTGTGGCCGTCTATCTCTTTCGGTGGGTTGGGATTCATGGGAGCAACGACGGTGAGTACACCGTTGTCGAATGATGCAGTCACCTGATTTTCCAGAATCGGTCCGGGAAGTTCGATGACTCGTGACATGTGTCCGTAAGAGATTTCCTGCCGGTGAATCTTTTGATCCTTTTCTTCGGTTGTCGAGCTTTTCCGTTCAGAGCTGATGATGATGGATTTTTCTCTGGCCTTCAGATCGATTGACTTTTTGTCGGCTCCGGGCAGATCGATGGTTACAATGTACTTGTCATGATCTTCCTTTACCTGAGCCGGCATTGAAAGCGATTTCCCTGCCGAAAGCGGCAGATTGAGACCGAAGTTGAGACTGGGGCCGGTCATCTGCTTGAACATGTTCTCGAAGTTCTTTTCCCAATCCGGATCGAATGGGTCGATAGAGAACGGAGACCGGAGCGGATCGGTTGTCGACAGATTCTTTCGCATTTCCTCAAAGTGCTTCAACATGCTCTGAAACGGATCTGTCGGCTGGTTGCTCTTATCCGCAGACGGTGGTGTGACTGTCTTGGGAGCTTCAGGCACTGCCTTTGATGATTCCGCGGCGCGCAAGGCCTCATAGCTCACCAGGAAGAGCGCACAGAGAACGAGACAAACAATGGGGAAATATTTGCGTACCATAATTGAAAGCCTCCTTTCCGCCCCTTGGGCGTTTTCCCTTACTGACTGCGCAACGATGGAAGATGTTCCCAAAAAAGTGAGGCATCTTCATCAATCGCCATCTGATGCCGGTTTTGCCCGAAAAAAAAGCACGCGCAGGCAGGTGCCTTGCGCGTGCGAGAGAACGGTTCAGGTTACAGCGTCGGTTCGACTTTGCGCCGGCTGACGATCTGTTTCAGGGCGGCGACGTCTTGCATGGTGCTTCGTATCATCTTCTTGTCGGTCACTTCATTCAGGGAAGTTCGTTTCCGAGCCAGTCTGCTCGATGTGTCACTGACGACGGAGAAAATGGACATCGAAGGTTCGATCAGATGCCACCGGTCGTCGTTTTGAGGATGGTCCCCTGATTCCCGACCACCCAGCCGTTGAGAGCATCTTTGAACGTGACCCCGAGCAGATCGTTGGCAGTTCCAGAGTTCAGCTTGGTCCAACTCATACCGCCATTCGAGGTTCGCAAGATCGTGCCGTTACCGCCGACCACCCAGCCGCGTTGTGCATCGATGAATGACACGCCGTAGAAAACGGTGTTTTCGAGCCCGGCAGGAACAGCCTGAGCAGTCCATGTCGAACCCCCATCGGTAGTAAAAATGATCGTGCCGTCGTTGCCTACCGCCCAGCCGCGACTCGTGCCGACGAACGTGATCGCGTTGAAGTTTTTCAGCGCGAGAGCGTTATCAGCAATTGGTACATGATGCGTCCAGGTCTGCCCGGCATCTGTCGACTTTGCCAGACCCCAGAGCGAGTTTTGTCCGGGTTCCGAAACCTTGTTTCCCGCTGCCCAAAAGATATTCCCATCAACCGTCGCGATGCTGCGCACGATAAACGGAACACCGGTCGGTAATGTGCCCGGGTTCGGAACCACATTCGACAGTCCGTTCTGAGTCAGCCGCGAGATCTGCCCGGTTCCGGCGTTCGGGTTTTGAAAGTTTTGAACGTGTTGCCCACCCAGCATGATGGTGTTCGCGTCCCAGGTCGAGGCCGCATACAGATTGCTGGAACCCGCATCGGTGCCGTTGACCCACGAGCCCGAGCGATTGGTCAGATAGAACCCTGAAAGGGTGTCGCTATCCATGCCGACGACCGCGACTGTGCCGTTGCGTGAAGAAACGCCATACAGCATGAGAAAAGCATTTTGAGGAAGCAGACCCGTCGGTTGCGTCCAGGTGTTTCCCGAGTCGATACTGCGCAGAAGCTTATCGTCACCGACGATCCATCCGGTTGTTCCATCGATGGCTACGCCGCAGAAGTTCGCTGTAACTCCATTCAGCGATTGCGAAATCCACGGGGAGACGTTGTTGGCCAGAATGGTAATGTTCTGGCTCGCTGAAGTGCCTGCGTTCGTCGTCACCGAAATCTGGTAGGTTCCTGCCGTCGTGTTGGCGGGAATGACGAAACTGCCCTGTGTCGGCCCGGCGATGGTTGCCGTCGCGCCTGGCAGGCCGTTGAGCGTCGTGCCGTTCTGAACGAACTGAGTGCCGTGGAATGTGACGGTGTCGCCCGGCCGAAAAGCAGTGATGAGCGTGTAAAAAGTTGGAATCTCCGTTCCAAAACTCGGAATGATCTGTTGCCAGGATATGGGAGGAATTGCGGCCTGCAGATCGAGCCATACCGGGTTCGGGGTCGCCGACGCAACGTAGGTTACCACTGAGTCGGAGAGCCCCTGAATCTGTGTGAAGAGTTGCGTGGGCATCTGCTGCGGATTTGACTGGCACAGATTCATGGTGGAGATTTGTTGAGGGGATAACGAAGCGAGGTTTTGCGTGATGACAGTCGTGATGGCAGTCGTTGTGACATTGAGCGGCAAAGTTGAAACGTTGGTTGTCAAAGTTGCGACGAACGACGAGAGGAGGGGTGAGGTTCGATTTGTCGTGACCAGAACGACGCGATAGCTCTGTCCGCCCGGGACTCCGGTAAACGAATAGGACCCCGTCAGCTGCGGGGAAAGCGTGACAGATACTGTGGCAATACCAACACTGCTGGGATATGGAATGAGCCTCACGGTCACAACGGAACCGCCACCCAACAACAAAGCGCGAATGTTGCCCTGTGCTCCAGCTGGAAGCTCAATATTCCCCGAGATCGAAAAACCATTCTCGGTTGGTGTTTCGTTGTTGTCGTAGTCGCCCAGAATACGGCAACCGCCCATCAGAAGAGAGAATGCGGCAAGCAGAATGCATGCGGCCATGATCGATCTGACTTTCATGTAAACCTCCCGGGCGAACGGTAATCTGACAAGACAACGCAGGAGTTTACATCTTTTCTTCCGCTTGAAGTCAAAAAAACTTGCGCGTATCGATAACGAGAACACCAAGTCGGTGGATTTTCGGTCAGGCCTTTGAATGAGGAAGGCTGTTGGAATGTGCGAAAGTCCTATGTGAGTCTGGGTGGTGTTCGCTTGCAGAGACGTTTTGGACAAAACAAAAGCACGCACGAGGGCGTGCCTCGCGCGTGCTTTGAGAGAGAGCGTTACAGTGTTGGTTCGACTTCGCGCCAGCTGGCGATCTGCTTCAGGACGGCGACGTCATACTTGGTGGTCCACTTCACTTCCTTGTCGACGGTGAAGTCGTAGTCAGACTGAGAAAGCACATCCTGCCAGTTGAAGTGCTTGATCGAAATGTCGTTGGGCATGCGACGTCGATCGAAATAGTCCATCGAGAGGTTGCCGACGATTTCCATATTGATCATCTTCTTCAGCGATGAATCGGTTTCGAGTTCGAGACCGCCCTGCGCGTGGAAGCAACCTTCGAGGCGGGGACTCAGATTGCGGAACGGGTGAGTGATGCCCATGCGCGACCAATCGCTGTCGTGGTGAGGCTTGTAAATAATGCGGCCTGACTTCGGACTTTCGACGGCGGTGTCACGCGGATCTTTCAAGGCGATGATGCCGACGGCTGACTTGCCGCCGTTGTCATCGGGCAGAGTCAGAATATCGCCGCCGACGTAGACGTCGCCTTCGACGACCAGCAGACCTTTCCCCTTCACCCATCCCTCGATATACACATCGCCCTTGATGAAGGTGACGCCGTTGATCTCGACGGCATGGCTGGTGTCATGCGCGCGAGTGGGGTTGCCCAGGTAGCGGTTGTACTTGTTGGCGACCTTGCGCCAGTCACCCCAGCCGAACAGCGGAATGACGTTGCGATAGTTGACCTGGTTGCGACCGAAGGCCTCCTGAAAGTTCAC
This sequence comes from uncultured bacterium, assembly GCA_964472075.1. GTDB lineage: Bacteria > Muiribacteriota > Ozemobacteria > Ozemobacterales > Ozemobacteraceae > CAYYIY01. The sequence continues at coordinate 39,351 of CAYYIY010000013.1, forward strand.
ATCCTGGAAGTACTTGGCGTGCTGCGGATTCGCGTCGGGGTCGACGAGTCGGTTGGCAAGCCGCCGATAGACATCGGTTGGATACAGGTTGATCTTCTTCGCCTCGTAATTCTCGACCTTCTTGGTGTTGGAATTGTACAACTCGTTGTCGGTGCGAACCCACCAGGGCCAGCTGAACAGACCCATCCATTTGTAATAATTGCGATTGATCGGGTTGTCGGAATACTCGATCTCTGAAGCGCCCGTGAGGTCGGTGCCGCCGTTGTAGCCGTTCCAGCCGATGCCCATGTCGAGCCACGGGTGCTCGAGTTCGTTGCGGAACTTGGCCAGCATCAGCCACTTGGGGAGGTCGATTTTCGCACCGTCGCGCATGAACACTTTTCCGCCCTTGACGCTGAGGCCCCACGGGTCCCAGAAGTCGGTCGGGTTGATCTTGAACGAATCACGATGGCTCTTATTGAAATACAGCCCATGTTCCGGTGCGATCATGCCGATCGAGTTGCCGGGGAACGGAGATTGGACCAAAGTCGCCTTGAGTACCTTCTTGACCTGGACCTGGCGGCTGGTGTTGTGAAAAGTGCCGCGTGAATCGATCTGAATGTACCCCTGGCGGGCTGCGTCAGCGGGCAGGCCCTGGTTTATCAGTTCTTTCGTGGCCTCGGGGTCATGTTTCCAGGTTACGCGGGCCTTGACCTTGCCTCCTTCGACCAGACCCGGAATATTGGAATTCTTGCCTTCAAGCGACGACAGATCAAGGTCGACCGTTTCTTCCGATTTTTTAGTGACCATCTCATACAGGGGGCTTTTCGGGTTGTTCCCCTGGGTTTTGATGATGTAGACAGCCTCTTCGACACCGGATTCAGCCAACAGCAGTGCAATCGTGCTGTCGACGTAGTTCTCCGTCAGATGAACTTCTCCACGCATGAAGAAGACCATGCCGTAGACGATGATACTGACGACAACGATGGTGGCCAGCGTGAAGAAGAGTGCCAGACCGGTGCGCCGTTGTTTGAGTGTACGCATATAAGCTCCCTTAGGCTTCAAGAGTCCTTTGACTCTCAATTGTAGCAGGAATGAGCGGGTACCCGCAAATCGACTTTGTAAAGTTATCTTCAGAAAACCGGTAATGAAGCGTCGTGAAGAGATGAAAGCGATGCCAATTCAGACGGGAAGAGTGGTTTCGAGCAGCAATCGATGCTTGCCCGGCCCGAGGCAATCGGCAATCTGATCGATCTGGCGAAACCGGAACGCCCTGGTGTACAGGGATACCGCCGGAGTGTTTGCCGGGTCGACGGTCAGTTGCAGGCGTTTCCAGCCCTTTTCGGCTAACTCAGGCAGGAGATGTTCCATCAGGCGTCTGCCAAAGCCCTTACCGCGACAATGGCGGCTGACGGCAAAACTGAAAAGAAGTGCCAGATGCGGCTCGCAGGTGGGAAGAACAATCGCGTCGGCGACCAGATCTTCGCCGCTTCTGAGAGCATACACCCGCCCGGCCATCGCCAGCAGAGACAGATTCGAAATGGTCAGCCCATCGCTGCCGAAGGCGTCGCGGTCCAGTTCGACCAGTTGCGCCAGGTCGCGATGGTTTCGAAGATCGACGCACACGAACTGCACGACATCGCTCATATCAGATCTCCAGAAAACGCGTTGTCGAGTTGGGGCGCGATGCGCGATCAGGGGGCGCATACGCCGTCAGACTGCCTTCGCACAGCAGGAAGATCAGATCACCTGACGGGTGCGCGGTCAGATCGAGCACGCGATCGGGTATCGACTGTTTGAGGGCTGTCTGACCATTCGTCGTGATGAGAAGCAGCTCATCAATCTCGGTGACGACCATGCACCCGTTGGGGTGTGGATACAGTTGTCGCACCTTCTGCTGTACCGGCACGCGAACCCGCTGGTTGGCGCGGTTTTGCTGAATCACAACCTCTCCACGAGTTTCAGGGGCAAAAAAAACGACGTCTTCTCCCGCGTGGCACGTGAGGCAGGCGGGAATCGCGGCGATGGAGCCGTGTGCCGCCTGCGAGCCGTCAGGGTTCAACTGGTAGAAATCGCCGCTGTGAAGTCCGAGAAATGACAGGCCTGGCGTTCCGAACGGAATCTTCTGCAGCGTGACAGGTGGTTTCTCGAGCGCAGTCTGCCCGCGTAACGTGCCGCGATCATCGATGAAGAACAGATATGACGGGCTGCCCGCAAAGGCGATGTCGTCATTGACCAGCAGACTGTTGGCTTTCGCGGGCAGCGGCACGAGGTGAGAAGCCTGGCCACTGTTTGAATACACGCGAATCTGCCCGTTTTCGGTCATGAGAATGAAGGCCCCGGAATTGAAGACGCCCGCTTTGACGAATGGTCCGAAAAACTTGAATTTCTGGGTTCCGTCGAGGGCGAAGGCCATGACGGCCTGGCCGGTGACGCCGATGATCTGATCCGCATCCGGGTCGACCGCCAGATCTTTGATACCGCCGGGAATCGACAGCTTCCAGACTTCCTCGCCGTCGTCGTTGAGACAGAGCAGAGAGTTGCGGCCGGTCCAGAGCAGCAGATACTCGACCTGGTCCGGGCCGGTCCAGGTGGTGAATCTGGGCTTGTCACCAGGACTTGGAGCTTCGAGATCATACTGCCAGAGCTTCTTCCAGGCGGGCGCGGCCGGGCCTGCGTCCGTTTTATCGCCAACGGCGGTCGGCGCGATTTCGACAAACTCAAGTCGGCTCAGGTCGCGCGCCGCACGCGAGGTCAGGCAGCCGACACGGCCTTCCGGTGAGGCGTAGAAAATCTGCCGTGCATCCTGAGAAAGACAGGCGCGAAGCAACGCATGAGGAAACCGATGTTCCCAGACGGGTTGGCCCTTGCCGTCCAGCAGCGTCACCAGTCCGTCTTTGGCATACAGCAGCGTCATCTGCGCTTCTCCGGCATATGAAACACCGTGAAATGTCTGATTCAGAGCGCCTTTCCAGATGCCGAAGCTTTTGATGCAGTTCAGGCAGTAGATGCCTTTGCCTTTGTCGACCGCCACGAGAGAATCGCCGCTCGGGTGGAGGGAGAGATCCTGTAACGGGTCGATTCCCATGAAGGCGTCATACGGCTTGCCGTTGAACCCGACCGCCGCCAGACCCTCGCCACGATCGTCACGACAGGCAAAGGCGACGGTCTGCCCGTCATGAGAGACGTCGAGAGCGCCGGGGGTGGCTTGCAGATTGCGGTAGACCCATTTCACTGCGCCGTTGCGATCGGCCAGAACCACGGTCGGCTCGCGCGACACCAGCGCCAGAAAACGGCCTGAACCGCTGATGAGCCCGTAGAGAGCCTGAACGGGCCGCTTTTTCCAGACCAGATCGCCGTTGGGGCTGATCAGAAAGGCAAACCCCATGTCGCCGACCGCCAGAATCTCGAGGTTTCCGGAGACGCTGATGGTACGAAAGCCGTTCTGATGATCGCGCGAAAACATGGTTTGCCCACGATCGTCGAGCAGAGTGATCTTGCCCTGGCGGTTCAGCACGGCAACCCCCTTGCCGCTGAGCGGGGCATGCATCATCGCCAGAGGCCCGAGTTCCTGCTGCCAGAGATCCTGATAGGTGAGTTTGTCGCCGGTGGTCGGCGTGGTCATGATTCGCTCCGGATCGTATTTTCCAGAATTAGCATAATCACCCGGCGCAAGGAATGCAACCATCGGGTCGAGGTTTGCTATACTCAGAACAGAGATCACACGCGAAAGGAACCTTTCGATGATTCAGGTGTTCTTGCGTCGATTCGCGCTGCTGTTCGGGTGTCTGCTGGCGTTGTCGGTGCCGGTCGAGGCCGGCAACACGCTGATGGTCACAGGAACCTGGGTGAGCAATCTGTCGGTTTCCGTCGTGTCGGCCGAGATTAACGGCAAGACGGAGATCATCTGTCTGCCGCGGCTCGAGTTCAAGGAGCCGATCGATCGACAGGCGCTCGCGCAGAAGATGAAAGAGGGTGTCAAACGTCAGGAAGCCATCTTCCATCTCTATCATGACGGCATTGCGACCCCGATTCGCAAGAACAACATGCTCTTCTCTGCCGACGTCTACCTGAAAGACGCGAAAATGACGTATATCGGGTTGCTGCGCGAGTGGGGCTACGCTTTCAAGGTGGTACGCAAGCCGCCCATGGACGACCCGGACTACATGCAGACCATCGCCGCCGAGAGCATGATCGGCACCATGTCGACGACGAAGAAACCTCCGGTAGTGAAACCCCCTTCAGAGGCTGCCGGGACGACCGGACAACCAGGACAAACGGGAAGCACCGGCGGAGTCGGGCCGGGTGTCGGGGGGCCGGTGCCGTCGGAGTTGCTCGATATTCGAGAGAAATACTCGGTGATGCCGGCCGGGGTGATTCACCCGTCGCTACGCAAGGAAAAACAGGAACTCGAAGCGAAGTTGAAAGAGCTGAAGAATCGCCCATACAAAGCGGAAATTCCGCGTGTGGACCCGGTACGCTGGGCTTCCGGGAAAATGGGGTTCATCGAACGCGACGGCACGATCACGAGTGCGCTTGTCGAGGGGCAGAAGCTGACCCTGCAGGCTCTGGTTCCGGCAGGAGACTGGTGGAAACCCGGCCTGCGCACCGCCCTGGCATCGCAACCGTGCGAGTATGTCTTTCAACGAGATTTGTATGGCCTTGAAGCCCGTCGAAACGGAAATATGGTTCTTGCCGACCTGTACTTTTCAGACCTCGGCCAAACCTGGGAAGAGTGGCTGAAAGAGCAGGCGGTCGAACCGGCCGGTTTCACTCAGGAGCCGACCTGGGCGACGGGAAGCATCGAATTGAAGGTGCGAGTAGTACATGGCACCTGGCTGGGCCTCGCCGCACCATCGATTGCGAAGATTCAGTTCGCTTCTCCTCCTGCCGGGATTCAGGCAACCGAGTTTGTACGATTGCCGCCGAATGATTTTCCGATCAAGGACTACCGCGCATTTTGCGCCGCGGTGGACAAGGAACTCAAGCAAAAGCCGGTGGCGGTTTCCCTGCTCTTCTGCCTGAACGACAAGCCGTATGCCGAACTCGGCCAGAAGCGTGCCTTGCGCGTCTATCTGCCGGAACTGAAGGACACGCTGCAGCTGGTCATGAAGCGTCTGGCGACGTCGGCGGGGTCATCGGATGGTCGATAATCAGGCCGGAAACGATGATCTGACGCGTTATCAGCGTCATCTCAGCCTGGACGAGATCGGCAGCGCTGGTCATGAGATGCTGCGGCGCGCGCGGGTAGCCGTAGTCGGCGTCGGCGGACTCGGGTCTCCGGTAGCGTCCTATCTGGCAGTGGCCGGAATCGGCGAACTGAGACTGGTTGACGACGATCTGGTTGAAATGTCGAATCTGAATCGTCAGCTTTTGCATGCAACTTCCGATCTCGGGGTTCCGAAAACCCAATCAGCAGCCCGACGTTTGCATGATCTCAACCCGGACTGCCGACTCGATCTGCGTGCCGAACGATTGGACGAAAACAATGTCGACGTTCTTCTGCACGATTGCGCGCTGGCAATCGACTGTCTCGACTCCTTTCCGTCACGGCGTGTGCTCGGGGCGGCGTGCCGGCGTCGAAACATTCCATTGATTCATGGAGCCGTTCGCGGTTGGGAAGGACGTCTGACGACGATCATCCCTGGACGATCCCCCTGCCTGGCCTGCTGGCTGCCGGAAAACGCCGATGAGCGAAAACCTCCCGTGTTGGGCGCCGTGCCGGGAGTGATCGGAGCTTTGCAAGCCGTTGAAGCCATCCGTACGCTCCTGAATCTCGAACCTTTGTTGACCGGCGTACTGTTGATGTATGATGGCAGAACCATGAGTTTTCGCCGCAGCTCTCTCGAGCGACGGCCTGATTGCCCCGTGTGCGGGCAGAGAAAGGATGGTCGGTCATGAAGGTTCGGGTCAAAATTTTCGGTGCCCTGCAGAAGCCCGAAGGAAAAGATGATTTTCCGTTTGAAATCAAGGAAGGGGCGACGGTGGAAAAGCTGTTGCTGGCTCTCGGGTATCACCCTCGACACGTCAGTGCCATCGTCGCCGAGCTGAACGGCAAACAGACGCGTCACACCGCGAAGCTTGCCGAAGGGGACGAGGTTGTCTTGTCGCTCGCCATCGGCGGCGGTTGATTCCTGAGTCGTACTGCAGTATTCTGACAACGCGAAGAGAAATGTTCCGGAGGAAATCGCGCCGGCTTCGAGTGTGTGGTCACTTGAACGGAAACCACTGAACGAACGGGAGAAAAGCCATGGATGCCAAGATCCTGAATGCATTTGTCGGGTCCCTGCTGGATGTTTTCGACCGCGGGGCGCAAATGAAACTCGAAAAGGTGAAGGTCTCGGCATTGCCGCCGCAGAGTCGACTTCGGGTTGAAGTGGCTTCGATTCTGGGTATTACCGGTGACATCAAGGGGCAGATGGTCATGCTCACCAATGAGCAGATCATTTTGAAATGTACCAGCGCCATTCTCATGGGCATCGAGGTGAACGAATTCAATGAGATGGCCGAAAGCGGCGCCTGCGAGATGTTGAACATGGTCGCGGGAGATGCCTCGCAGAAGATCGGCGAACTTGGGTACAAGTTTGATATTTCGCCGCCTTCGGTCATTCACGGCAATGCCGAGGTGACGTTCCCTGGAAATGCGCCCGTGTTCCTGATCGAACTGAAGAGCGAGTATGGGCCGGTACTCGTGGCGATCACCCTGGAAGTGGTGAAAAAGTAAGATTTCGCCAGTTACCGATTCTCTTGCGCCTGTGTCCTGGGCATGGGTGCCGCCGGCTTCAGTGACAGGAGAAATCCGGCAACGCCGCAGCTCACCAGCAGAATGACCCAGTAAAAAACGCTATTGCCGAACAGGGCAAGGGCGTCTTTTTCCTGGCGCGCCGGGTCTTTCAGATACTCTTCAAAACTGGTGACACGCGGTTCGGGAAGAAGAAAAAAAGGCGTCAGCGTGCGCAACAGATTGTCCCGGAATGAGGAAAGAGCCTCCCAACGCCCGCGCAATTCCGACTTGATCATGATGACCATGTTTTCGTCGGTTTTTTCCCGATTGAGGTAACCGACCTGGGATGAACTATCCTGCAGAAACGAGTAATTGATCGAGGTGTGCCAGTAGATGCTGCCGACATTGAAGACCATCGGCGTCACCCAGATGAACAGTGCGATACCCACCTGAATCATGGCGCTCGTCTGCAGCCCCTGGGTGAGAAGCACACGAATGCCGGGGCACAAAAGACCGACCGAGAGGCAGACGATGAATACGTCGGTGGTGATTCTCATGATCAGCCACCAGGTGCTATCGAGAGGAATGACCAGAATGCAGAGCAGGAAGAGGACGAACAGCAGGCTCGTGCGCAACGGTTGAAAAGGAATTGTCGACACCGGCTCAGACGCATTCTCTGACGGAACGGCGGCCGGCGACGACTGGGACGTTTCCATCACGTGCGGCGCACCGAAGCCTATTTGGAGTGACCGAGCGGCATGAGGTACAGAGGAATCTGGTCGTCTCGCAGACCAAGTTCAGCGCGAGCCATGTCCAGGTTGACGCCGGCCACCATGCAGGTGCTCAGCTCCAGAGCGGCTGCGGCAAGATAGACGTTCTGTCCGATGTGACCGGCGTTGCAGTGAGCCCACAACAGTTTGCTCTCTGTGGCGATCTCGGGTTTGGTAAACTGGGACAAATCGGCCACGAGAAGAAGCTGATGCGAGGCCGACGCGTAGGCAGCCTGTTTGGGAAGTGCTCCGCGGAGATCTTTCGAGCACACGGAGGTCAGCGTATGTCCGGTGGGGTGATAGAGCGATGCACCGTCGCGGCCGATAACGAAGATCTGCAGATACGGCATATTCATGGGGGCTGGAGCAGTGCGTTTGCCATTCTCGCGATTGACGCCGTTGGCCGCCCACAGGATTGTTGCGAGCTGTTCGGCCGTCACCGGAGTCTCGACATACGTTTTGTCTGAGTGCCGGTTCTTGAGAGCCGTCATCAGATCAACCCCGAACTGTACCGGTGGTTTCGAAAGTTGTGTTGCCTGTGATGCGTTTTCGCTGAAACAGCAATGGGCTGAGAGGGCGAGCATTGCTGCCGGAATACAGAAAGTGCGGGTGATGCGAACAACCGTTCTGAAGAATGTCATACGACCTCCGCCGGAAGAAGATGAAAGTTCAAAACGCGCTACCGATGGTGGTGGCGGCTTCCAGTAACTCGGACTTGCTCCCTGCCTGATCATGCTTGACCATGTCGCCGCCGATGACATTGCCGACTAGTTTCATTTTGAAAAAGTCGGTCATCCAGTAGTTCAGATAATCGGTCACGTTGCGAAAACGATCGGCGGGAGCGCCGCTGACCGTAACGGTGGCAAACTTTTTTCCGGTCATCTGTCGCACGGTGAAGCCGTGCGAGAAAAAGCAGCACCATCGATCAATGAATGACTTGAGAGTGCCGGTGATCTGGCCGAAGTAGATCGGAGACGCCAGAATGATGCCTTCGGATGTGACCAGATCCTGCCAGCAGGGTTGAAAATCATCCTGAATGACGCACTTTTCTGATTGTGCTTTACAGGCGCCGCAGTCGCGACATCCGGACATCTTCAGTTCGTACAGATGGACGATTTTTGTCTCATGGCCGTTGCTTGCGGCGGCGTCGCACATGGTCTGTACGAGTTTCGATGTATTGCCGTTGCGATTCGGACTGCCGACAAAGGCGGTGATCTTCATGGGTGAGGGCTCCTTGGCAGGCGAGATGTCAGATTCCGGCGATGGTCAGTTCTTCATGCTGTGAATCGGAGCGGGAATGCGCCCGCCGCGACGCACGAATGCGGACGGAGAAAAGCGATTGACGGCCATGATCGGCCCCTTCCCGAGCAACCCGCCGAAGTCGACCTCTTCCCCGGCCTTCTTGCCGGGAACCGGGATCAAACGACAGGCCGTCGTCTTGTGATTGATGACGCCGACGGCCATCTCATCGGCGATGATGCCCGCGATCTGATCGACCGAGGTGTCGCCGGGAATCGCCACCATATCGAGACCGACGGAACAGACACAGGTCATGGCCTCGAGCTTCTCGATCGTGAGCGCTCCGTCGGCGACGGCGCGACACATGCTGGCATCTTCCGTGACCGGAATGAAGGCGCCTGACAGACCACCCGCATAGGTGCAGGCCATGACTCCACCTTTTTTCACGGCATCATTCAGCAGTGCCAGAGCGGCTGTCGTGCCGTGACAACCAGTACGCTCAAGCCCCATGGCTTCGAGAATGTCGGCAATGGAATCGCCTTCGGCCGGAGTGGGGGCAAGGGAAAGATCGATGACACCGAATGGAATGCCCATCATGCGTGAGGCTTCGCGTCCGACCAGTTCCCCGACACGGGTGATCTTGAAGCTGGTCTTCTTGATGAGTTCCGAAAGCTCGTTGAACGGCAGCGGTCCGGCCTGCTTGAGTGCCGCACGAACCACGCCGGGGCCGGAGATGCCCACGTGGATGATCGCTTCAGCTTCACCCGCTCCGTGACAGGCGCCGGCCATGAAAGGGTTGTCTTCGGGCTGATTGGCAAAAACGACCAGCTTGGCACAGGCCAGGCCGTCACGATCACGAGTCCGCTCCGCCGCTTCCTTGATGATCTCGGCCATCCGCAGCACGGCATCCATGTTGATGCCCGCGTGAGAACCGGCGACGTTGACACTTGAACAGACGCGTTTGGTCGAACACAGAGCATCTGGAATCGAGTTGATGAGCAGTTGATCGCCGCGCATGAACCCTTTTTGAACGTTCGCGGTAAACCCGCCGATGAAGTCTACGCCAAGTTCTTCGGCGGCGCGATCAAGAGCCTGCGCCAGCGGTACCAGTGAATCACCGCGACAGGCCGCTCCGATCTGTGCGATGGGCGTTACGGAAACCCGCTTGTTGACGATCGGAATACCGTATCTCTTTTCGATCTCGCGGGCGGTGGGAACCAGTCGGCTTGCAACGTGCATGACCTTGTCGTAGATCTTGCCGGCGCAGCGCTGAACGTCTTCGTCGGCACAACTGTGCAGCGAAATGCCGCAGGTAATGGTACGAATGTCGAAGGTTTCAACTCCGACGGCGGCGATGGTTTCGACAACTTCTTCAAGAGTAAAGACCATGGCGGACTCCGATCAGAGGCGATGCATGAACGTAAAAACGCTTTCATGCTGCACGAAGACTTTGACCTTCAGTTCATCAGCCAGTTTCTGCAGACGCGTTTGAATCTCCTCAAACGAACCGTTGGCGGCGGAAAAATCCGTCACCATGATCAGCGCGAAAAACTCCTGCATGATCTTCTGCGAAACATCATCGATATTGACGTTCGACTCGGCGAGAACACGAGTGATACCGGCGAGAACACCGGGGCGATTGGCTCCCATGGCGGTGATGACGACGCGATCGCGGGGTTTGTTCACAGGGCACCTCCAGATGCGGTTGCAAGAGTGTCAGGGGTCGCGAGATTCTTTTCGAGACCGGTTTTGGCAAGAAAGGCCAGGGTTCGTTCGATGTCGGCGACCTCGGCTAGTTCGTGATGCGTATCGGTGCCGATGGTCAGGGCGACCCGGCGCAGAGGCGTCGGGTCGATACGGTTCCAATAGAATTCGTTTCTGGTGCCGGCCGGGATCTCAACGGCGACCCGATGCCGTCGCAGCACCTCGACGACCAGGTTCAACGGCACGGTTTCCGTCAGCCGTTCGATGTTCGGGTGCGCCAGAATCATCGGTATGCGGCAAAGACGGCGAACCTTCTCCAGATCGGCGAGGGTGAGTCCGCCGAGGTCCCCCTCTCCGATGTATTCGATCAGCAGATAATCGAGAGTGTTAAGTTCCGTCCACGGTAGGTCTTCAAGAGGCTTGCCGAGCCGTTTGAGGCAGCTGTCGAGTTCGATGCCGACCCAGACCTTGATGGCAGACGGCGGTTCCTGCTTCAATCGGGCCGCCATCTTCAAATACCCGGAAAAATCGATATCATGCCAGGCCTCATACGCCAGACCGTGATGAACCTTGGGCGTGAAGAAGTGATCGCTGATACCGATTCCTTCGAGTCCGCCCTGAACCGCGGCCTGCACGATTTCCTCGGGCGAGAACGCGCCGTCAGAATAGCTCGTGTGGTTATGAAGATTGTACCGTTTCATGGGAAAACCGTTTCCGGGATTGTAGCCCACCCCCTGATGGAGGTCAACCAAAGCATATCGGGCGGCACGGACCGGGGAGTTCCCTTCACCACGAGAAGGCGATACAATGAGGTCATGCTTCGACTTCAACCACTTCGACCAAGCGGTCGCTCGATCGTTTCGTCTCTGATTCTGCTGGTCGTGTGTCTGGCACTGGCTGAGCCGATATTCGCGCAGACTCCGGTGAATGATCCGTTTAACAGCGAAGAAAAAATACTGGCACTGATCATCTTTGCGGCCGTCGCCATTGGCATACGCATTGAGTCGGTGGAAGTGGCGGTCGCTTCTCTGTATCTCGGCTCACTGATTTTTTGTGCCTGGTATGTGGTGTTTCACCCCCTGAAGGCGATTCCGACCCTGCTGCTGTTTCTGATCCCGGCTACCTGGTGGCATCGTTCAAAACTCGGCTGGAAAGGGCTGATCGGCATCTGGATCGTTTTATTGCTCTACTGCTGGTTTGTATTGAAGGAACTGGTGGTGGCGTTGTTGATCTTTCCGACGTTTCACCTGCTGGCCTATCGTACCAGCCGCTTTATTGATCAACGGTATTCCGGCGCGTTGCGCGAATCGTCATCCGAGACCACCGCCTCACCGGCCGTCCCGGAAGGGCTGCTCGGAGAAGGCATCTTTTCCGAAATGATCGCGCGTCTCTGGAAATCGTTCGGCGGCATCATGGCGCAATCCGTTGGTGTCAGTGCCCCGGAGGAAACGGCCCGTGAGAAGATCGAGGTTCTGCAGATGCAGTTCCAGGATCCGCGCCAGATGTCGCGCGCCTTGACCGATCTGGTAAAACGTGACGGCCGCTTCAAGGAAAAACCGTTTCTGAAACGTGTCGAGGAGGTCTTCTGGAAAGTGCAGAAGGCCCTGTACTCGCAAGATCTGGTCGTGGTGCAGCCATTTGTTTCCGACGGACTTTTCGAGCAGCTGCAGGTGCGCGTCGAAGAGCAGAAAGCCGCACGCATCAAATACCAGGTCAGTGACATGGGAATCTACGATCTGCGATTTGTCCAGGTTCAGAGCGAAAAATCATTCGATACCATGCATATTCTCGTGCGAGCATATGCGCATGAAGAACTGATCTCTGAAGACGGAGAAGACCGACAGCATACCGAGGGCGGGCGGCGCCGCTTTGACGAGGTCTGGGCTTTCTTGCGTCGACCGGATGCCAAGACCCTCGAAAGGCCTGGTCTGCTCGAAGGCTTCTGTCCGAACTGCAGCGCGCCGATCGACATCGGGCAGGCGGCGCGTTGCAAGGCCTGTGATGCATTTCTGCGGGCGGGAACGCATGACTGGGTGTTGTTTCAGGTGACCCCGGCGTGCGAGTGGCAGTATGGTGAGCCCGAAGAGATACCGGGCATGCGTGATCTGCGTATCGTCGATCCGGCATTCACGGTTCAGCATGTCGAAGATCGGGTGGCTGTCATCTTCTGGAAGGAGCGTCAGGCAGAACGGCTCGGCCAGGTCGAACCGCTGCGACGTTTCGCCCTTCCGGAATCGTGCGATCGGCTCGAAGAGAAGTGGCGTGAGCTTGCCGACCGACGCGAGTATCAGGAGTATTGTGCTTTGGGAAAGGTTCGACTGAAAGCCATTCTTTCCGACCCTGACTGGGACAGGCTGTTCGTCGAAACGGTCTGGAGCGGAATTCCGAAATGCGCGAAGTCGGGAAAGCTGCAGCGGCTTCCGGGGCAGCCCAGGTTCTTCCGCAAGATCCTGGTGCTGAAGCGGCGGCATGGCCTCGCCACCAACCTGGACTCAGCGCTGTCGAGCGCACACTGCCATTCCTGCGGCGCCCCGGCGAAGGTCGGCTTTTCGAGCCGCTGCGAATACTGTCAGACCGTGCTCAATGACGGTGATACTGCCTGGGTGCTCGATTGGTGGGTCGGTGAAGACGACCCGGAACTGCAGAAGGCGCTGGCCCAGAAAGTGGAACAGAAGGTCGTGGTTCCGCGTGTGTTCGCCGAGGGCGGATCACGCCTCGACACCGTCGCGGCTCTGGCTCAGATGATGCTGGCGGACGGCATCGTCAATGTAAACGAGATGAAACTGCTGCAGAACTTCGCTGCCGGTCACGGGATTCCGCCGGCGCGCGTTGAACAGGTCATACAGTCGCTGCGAGAAGGCTGGATTCATCTGCCGAAACTGGACAAACGGCAGGATGCCTATCACCTTCTGCAGTCCGCGGTGCGGATGGCTTTGGCTGACGGAGTACTGGTCGAGTCGGAGATGGAGATGCTTCATCAGCTGGCTCGGCACCTTGGTTACTCTGAGGCTGACGTGAAGTATCTGCTGGCGCGTCATCAGAAACAGGAGTTTCAGGAACAGCGCCGCAGGGAAAAGCCGCGCTGTCATGAGGCTGCGCCGACGGACCGCGAAGACAACGGGAGCAAACGTGACTGAAAAGAAAAGAGTCTCGGGGGTCGTTGATCGTATCGAGGGAGGAATGGTTATTGTCGTGATTCGCGACCCGGATAACCCGGACGATACGATTGAGGTGGCGATTCCGCGGCAACGCATCAAGAAGACTGATCTCGAGGAAGGCGATCGTGTTACCGTTCTTGTATAAATGAACGGTGGATGTTAAGACTTGTACAAATCTCGATCGCTGTCTCTTACTTGGAAGAGTCCCAGCCGAAGCTGATCGGATATCTTGAATCGCCCGGTTCTTCGTGTAGATGAATCGAGCGAAAATCGGTTTCCGGAACCCAGAGAACTTCGCTGCCGCAAGCGACCACACACAGCTCGGCCCTGCGATGACGCGGAATCTTGCGGTCGATGAGCCAGCGCGCCAATGTTCGGGTATGGACGTGACCCTTTGGTGTGAATCGATCGCCCGGTGCGGGAGGACCGACCTGCAGCCCTTGTGACACCAGATGGGTGTCAAGCCAGAACGTGAGATGACGAGGATCCGGGGTCGTGCCGACCGGCTGAAGAATCAGTTGCTGTCCGTGACAAGACACGGGATTCGCGATCAGAAGAGGAACGCGTGCGTGAGATCTGTGGTCGGCCCTGGCGAGCAGCTCGAGGCCCGATGGTACGCGCACAACCTGCGCGGAACCGACGGATACTTTTCTGCCGGACTTCTTTTGTACTAGAAGGTCTTCCAGCCGTTCGACCATGGATGATGAGAGACGAGAAGCAGAATCAGACACGTCGCGGATCCACCATTGCCGGAGAAGCTCACGCAGGACAGGACCGGTCGGACTCCCCTTCCAGATAAGTGAGCCGGCGGGAGACGATCGAAGGTGTCTGACGGCGCGAGTTGCCAGTGTTCGATGAACTCCCCTCATCGTGCTTCCGAGGAGGCTCAAATGGTTGATAATCTGAGGTTGGAACTCGGACAAATAGGGAATAATCTCATGGCGGATGCGATTGCGCAGAAAGATCGGCTTCTCGTTCGTCGGGTCTTCCCGCCAGTCCTGGCCGGCTTCGGTGAGAAATCGCCTCAGGAGCGAAGGAGGGGTGTCCAGTAAGGGGCGCCAGAGTCTGAGATCTCCTGCGTCGAGATGCATGAGACGCCATGGGCGCAAGCCGCTCAGTCCAGCGGTTGAACATCCTCGTAAGAGTCGCCACAATACCGTTTCCGCCTGATCCTGCTGATGGTGGCCGAGAACGACGGCGTCGAGCGGCAACGTTTGCATCTGTCGGGCGAACCAGGCGAGTCGCTGTTGACGCGCCCAGCTTTCAAGGCCCTCCTGACGGACGATCTGCCGGTCGGGTCTGGTCAGGCGTGTCTGATGGCATGGGACCTCGAGTCGTTCGGCGAGAGCTCGAACCCAGGCTGCATCGTCAGAGCTGCCGGTTCGCAAATCATGGTCGATATGCAGGACAGACAGGGTGAAGTGCAGTCGTTCCTGCATCATTCGAAGAATCAGTAACAACGCAACCGAATCTGCCCCACCTGAGACAGCGACTCCAAGGCGTCTGCAGTTGCACTTGGCTAGTACGTTGCGCTCGAGGTGCGTGAGCCATTCGATTGTTGCCGGCGAAAAGCGTTCAGACCAGGACATGGCATGGCCCTGACCGGAGCGATGTTTCATTGTTATACGCGTTCACGTGAACAGTATATCATTCGAGGTCGCTGAGTCGAGAATACTCCGTTGGTAATGGCTTGACGTCTTTGCGGTATAATTGCGGCAACATGAATGTTTCTTCCCAGGTCGAGGAAAGCCTGAAGTCGGCGACAGCAGATGCGTCAGAGCCGATCGTGCTGGCGATGCGGCCGCCCTCGGAAAGTCGCGACCATGCCGAAAAAGTGCTGACGCGCGTGAATCTCGCGCTTATCGCGGTGATGGTTCTGTTCGCCCTGTTACTCGGGTGGGGCGACGTTCAGACGACTCTGCGTTACTTGTCCGAGTATGCGACCAACCTGATGCTTGGCGCTTCATACGTGGGAATTCTGACCATTCTATCGAGGAAGTTGGTCGGCAAGCCGGACTTCTGGTACAGCTTTCACGAAAATCGTTTGTGTTATCACCGCCCTCCCCGCTTCGAAGAAATTCCGTATGAGGACATTCGCGAACTGCGACGAATTCCGATGACCGCCTTGCCGTATATCGCCGCTGAAGATGCGTTCTGTCTCTACCTGAAATTGAAGAACGGTCGGGAATTGCGACTGTTTGGAATGGTTAACCTGCATCAGGCCTGGAAGTTCCTGTCTTCGCGCCTGTCGGAGTTGGTCGTTGAGCCGAGCAGGGCAACAAACGAGGTGTCCGCAGAGCTTCTTCCCCTGTCGCGGCTCGGCTGGTGGTTCTTCTTGGGGGTGCGCTGGTTTGTCGCGGTATTCTGGATGGTACCGGAAAAGCTGGCTGCCTCGGTGATCCTGCTTGGCCTGGCCTGCGCTCCGGTGCCATACCTCTTGCGTTACTTCCGGTATGGTCGCCCGGCATCAGAAGATTATCTGGTCTTCGTCTGCGCCGGCGCAGGCCTCTTCGGTCTCTTCGGCGCCGTCGCCGTCTACTTTTGGGGTTGACCCGAACAGCTCGGCGTTTATTCAGAGCAAAATCTGCGCGGTGTTTCTGCTCGCTTTCGGCCTCACCTTCGATTCAGCGACATCGATTTTATACGATCCTTTATACGAAAAAATCTGCGTGGTCACGAAAAACGACGCATTTCGCAGATATCCGAAAAACAAAAACCCGCTTCATCAGCGGGTTTTCAATGTGGAGAAGTGCTTCAAGGCGCTTCACAATAGCAAGGGAGGGAGTCGAACCCTCGACATCACGGGTATGAACCGTGTGCTCTGACCAACTGAGCTACCTTGCCAAATGAAAAGCCGGATCCGGAAGGGATCCGGCTTTTGCAGTCGGTTGCGGGGGACGGATTTGAACCGCCGACCTTCGGGTTATGAGCCCGACGAGCTACCAGGCTGCTCCACCCCGCGATAACTGTTCCAGTGCCGGGAGCCGGGCTCGAACCGGCACGGGTATTACCCCACCGGATTTTAAGTCCGGTGCGTCTGCCTATTCCGCCATCCCGGCGGAACAAGGACTAGAATACCACCAAGAGTTTCCAAAGTCAAGCCGAATTTCGACATAAATCGGCCGACAGCCGTCGAGATGAGCTATCAGACCTGATTTCTTACCATCGAATCGTGTACGAACACCTGTCATCATTGTCGCATGTGTGTAAAAAAATTGATACACGCGTTCCGGCTTTCAGATTTCCGGCCTTTCCCCGCGATTTCGCAAAGAAACGGTGCGCTCCCCGCAAAGTGCCTGTGGCAGACGGTTTCAGCCTGTTGAAGCTCGTGCGAACTTCAACGAAGAGCGAAAATTCAAGATTATAGAGTAGCACTTTCTGACTATTCCGCATGTAAAAGGATTTGTCGTTTGCACCGTAGGTGAAACCAATGTAGAATAGATATGGATGAGAATGAATACACACACGAGGGGTACGCATTTTTTCCGGAATCGCGACGGGCGATGGCCGGCACGGAGTGCCATGTCTTTACTTGAGATCATGGTCGCGTTGCTGATCATGGCCTTTGCTTTTATTCCGTTGGTCGGGGTGATCGGCACCGGTGCTGCCGATACCGATGTGGCGAAATCGTATATTTTTGCTCAAACGACGGCTCGCAACATTCTCGACAATCTGCTCGACAATGTGCCGTTTGAAAACATTCGCGTTGCTCCCGGCAACGTGTCCGACACCGACGGAAGCAACGCGGAATCGGGTGTTGCTTTGCTGGGCAACTGGGCCCCGGGATATAATGTGGCGTCTTTTCTGGCGCTCCTGGGAAACAATGGCGCAGTCGACACCCTTGGGCGCGGTGAACTGCACGATGAGCGCGGAACTCGGTATTTCGTCAAGCTTTTCTGTTTTCCCCTTGTCGGCACGGCGAATCCGGTCGGTGCCATCAATCCGGCAGATGAAGTCACGTTTCGCTATCTCCCGCGTCCTCCGTACGAAACGGCGACGAATTCTTCGAATCAGGCGGTCTGGTATTCGTCGACCGCGTTTGTAAATGCGGGGGTGCCTCGCCCGTATGACTTTACCGTCGGTGGCACACCCGATTTTTCCATTCGCACCACGAATGCTTGTTCTCTCGGGGTTCCGCAAGGATCAATTGCGGCTCTGAACTACTGCGTCCTTAAGCGCATTCTTCTGCGAATTCGCTGGGTTCTCCCCAAGGGCGGAGAACGCTCGATCGAAATCTACACGGCCAAGGGCAACCTGGCCCGCGAGGATGAGGATCTCTGAACATGCGTAACCTCAAGGGAAGCGTCTTTGTATGTTATTGGTCGCCGGCGCGTCGCGGCATGGCGATTCCCATCGTGCTGGCTCTCGCGGTTGCTATGGCGGTGCTCGGGGCGTTTGTCATCAATACGAACAAGGAAACGTATCGTCAGAACATTACCGGGTTGGCGGCTCTGCAGGCGCATTTTGTGGCGCGTGCCGGCATGGAACACGCGATGGTGAAAGTGAAATATCTCGAACGCGAATTGTACGATGCCGCGTGTATGGCGCAGGGTCGCAATCCGCTCTTTGATTTCACCCGACCACTGCATTCCGCATACAATCCGGGTCCGGCGTTTTTGTTCTATTCCTCACAGTCTGGAGCGGTGGGTCTGGTCGGCTCCTTTGCTGCCACCATGAGTTCGTTGCCCGGTTGCACCACGGCTCCCGGTCGCTGGGTCGAGGAGTTTCGTGCCGATCTGAACTCCGGGGCAAACATCTCGGGAACCAATGTGAACATGGTGCTGACCATGAGTCCGCTGCCGAACGATGTGCGGTCTCGCATGCGCGAGCCGTTTAATGCGCAGTATCAGGTCACGTCGATCAATGTGCTGGCGAATAACCGCAACGAGGCGGTGGCCAATCAGGTGACCAACCGAGTCATCGTGGATATCAATGTGGAATCCACCTTGACGACGGCTCGTGGTCAGCTTTTTGACCATAATCTCCAGAAGACGATCCGTATTCAGCGCGATCGACGCTGAGGAAAGGTCTTGTACCGATGATGGCTTGCAAGCGTTCGCGCGGGTTCACTCTCGTTGAGGTTCTAATCGCCTCGGCGGTGTTCTCGCTGTTCATGGCCGGGTTGTTTCTGCTGTTTCGCAGCGGTCAGAATGCCAGTGCTCAAGCCTTCTGGATCCAGCGCATTTCAGGCAGCCTGCGGAACACCACGCGCCATATCTCGCAAACGGTGCAGAAATCATCGTATCCGTCGACGATTGTCTTCCCCGGTAACATTCTCGAAAATACGGGAAATGACTTTCGATTGCATTTCACCTCTCGCGGCACCCTTTTTGCTACACAAAGCATTTCAGTTCCTGCTCCCGGCCCTCTGGGCACCCAATTCCTGCGTTTTGTCGAATCGTTTCCCGAGAAACAGGGGTTCAATGTGAACAATGCTGCTTCGTTGACCTATCACATTTATTCGCTGTCGTCTCAGGGCAAGATTTACTATCACCGTTACGATGAAAATCCCGGACAATCATTACCTCCAGCCTATAATCAGCTTTCCACCATCGCCCGACCGACAATTCCACCTGCCGGTGCGACCTTGCGTCAAGCACAGGAACTGATTGACAACGTGGAAAGCGTTGCCGTGTCCGTTCCGACAACGACCGCAACAGCCCCTTCCGTGCTGGTGGATATCACGTGCCGGTATCCAAGAGGGGATACGCGGCGATCCGAGCAGGCCGTCGTGGTGCCGAACGTGCAAGCCATGGTCCATCCCGCCGGTGATCCCGGCTGGTAATCGTCTCGCGAGGAGTGAAGGAGAAATCATGCGTCGATTCACCGTTCTGACCGCCGTTCTGGTAGCGTGTTTTCTCGGTGGAGTGTGTGTTTCCGCTCGTGCCGAGGGTGCCCCGACCTTCGGGTATGTCAATGTCGCTCAGGCGATGTCCCTGCATCCGCTGATGGCCAAGCTCGACCCGAAAGAAGGGCGTTTTGAGCTGAGCGCTCTGGGTCCGAAAGCGCCGCCGAATCGTGAAGAGGCTCGTAAAGCCATTGAAGAAAAGCGAGCAGCGTTGACGAAGAAGAAGGCTACGTTGCAGAAGAACCTCGATGACCTCGAGACGGCCTTCCAGAAACGTCTGGCAGAATTGGAACCGCTGCAACAGCGCATCAATTCTCTTCCTGCGGCTGCCCGGCCCCCTGTGTTGGATGAATACAACAAGAAAAAAGGTCTGGTCGAAAAGGACTTCTGGTTGAAGCGCGATGAGCTGAAACTCGAACTTGACAAGGCAAACGTCGAGATGGAAGGGACCGTGAAAGAAAATCAGCTGTTGCACCTGACTTCGGTAGAAGAAACCGCTCAGGTATTCCGCATCATGCTTGACGACATTTACCAGGCGATTGATAAGGTTGCCGAGCATTACAAGGTGGCTTTTGTCTTCAACAGCTCGTTTTCGATCGAGCGCACTCCAGTGAATCCGGCATTTACTCCCGTGAATCCGTTAGGGGAGTTCTTGTCCAAGCCACTCGAAGGCACCCCCGAAGACATTCTGTTCAAGCATGGCAAAGACGGGAAAGCGCCGCTGTATGCCCATCTCAGCTATTGGAACGCCTGTCAGCGCTGGGCATTGCGGAACTGTCTCGACCCGCGAACGGACAAGCTGTTCATCAAGGGCGGCACGAGCATGACTGCGGCAGTTGTTGATGAAGTGTACGAAAAGTACAAGATTCCGGCCCTGCAGCGGCAGGTGGCACGCCGCTTTCTTGAAGAAGTGGTGAAGAACCGCGAGGGAGAAGAAAAGTAATCGGTCCGGCATAGCCGCGAGGGCTTCCGGCCTGGATGCCGAGGAGGTTTTATGAAGCGAGTAACGAGTAACTGGTTCCTGGCCCTCATTATCAGTATCCTGGTCGGTTGCTGCCCTGCGGGTTGGGCGGTCCCTGAGGCGCGCAACGGTGTGGCGTATGTGCTGCTGCCGAAAGAATACCCCACCGCGTTACAGGGCGTCTGGCGCATGAATGCCTATGTCGATCCGTATGGGCCGCTGGCGCTCGGCACGAAGGTGTTCGGCCTGAGCTTTCTGGCTGCCGGTCAGGCTGCAAATGGTCTTGCCGTCAACCAAAGCAATCGGGTGTATTTCTTCGTGGCACCCAATGTCGGCGGGTCTTATGCACCTGTCGATCTGGAAGGCTGGTTGCCGGGAGGGTTGTTTGATCCTGACTCTCCGGCGTATGTAAAGCTCATCGGGCAACCGTTTAATTCGTCACAGATTTCTCAGGACATCACGGGCCCGATGCCCAACCGGCAATACGACCATGGCACGACGAACTATGACAACGATTTCTGGGACTACGGTCCGTGGCCGGCATCGCCGTACTATCCCAGCGGTTGGCCGCATACACACGCTCGGTATCTGAAGGGGCCTTTCACAGATGCCAGCGGGAAGAGCTATATGTACAAGTTCAGCCCGTATGCTCCGGTCTCGCATCAGAACATCCCTCTCTGGAACGGCCCAGGAGCCGGAGCCGCCGGTATCCCTCATCCGACCGATCCGTACAAGGTCATTCTCCCGAACAAGTGGGGTGGTATCTCGTGGTACGGGTTCGGCTCACCGAATGCTCCGACGGCGCACATCGGAAAACTGATGAATGGGGAAGATGGTGGTCCGGTTCTGACCAACTATGATTTCCGCCTGCTGCACGACGGGGTCTGGCCTTTGATGAGCCCCTACTGGGACGCAAAATACATTTCCGCAGTTGTGAAGCGTGTATACGAAAAACGCGATCGCTCACTCGACCTGTGGAGCTATCTGGATGAAACGGTGCCGCCCCCCGGCCCCGGTCCGAGCAGTGATGCGGTCGGCGTGTTGACCGCCACCGATCTGAAGATCACCGAAATGTATGGAAAAACCTGCGCTGATGGGTGTATCCCCGGTGGCGATCTTCCGGCTCAAGCTTCCGGTAAGGTTGAATCGATTGTTCAGGTGTTCACATCGACCACGGGTCGGCGCTATGGTTTCAATCCCTACGGCAAAAAGACTGGTCCGTATGTCGGAAATGATGCGGCTTTGCGCGTGGTTAATGCCGGGGTGACTTACAACCTCGACATGACGGCGGCGAACATTCGAAACAACGCATACATCGTGTCGAACCTTGGTGCCACTCTGAATGCGGTCACTCGTCTCGGGGTTTCTTCGAACTTTACCCCGCCTGTCGTGCCGATCACGACCTCTCCGGACTACATTTACGGTTCGATTGCCGACAAGTTCTGCATTCAGGACTCGTGGTGGGGTGTGGGTGGCGTCGGCTTTGAATACTTCACGCAGAATGTCACGACGCCGTCCGGCAAAAACTTCCTGGCAAAACACATCTATCGTCTCGACTACACCAACTCAACGAATCCGACTCCGGACGATGTTGGTCTGTTCGACGGAGACATTGATGGGATGAGCGTGGACGGTGAAGGAAACTTGTACCTTCTGACGACCGAGCTCGATGTCCCCAACTCGCCGAACTGGCCGGATCCGGCAGGTTTACCGGTCGGTCCGGTACTGGCTCCGATCTGGCCGAGCGCGGCTATTACCACGCATGCAGATTACATGAGCAACAGCGGCTGGTGGCGCCCTGGAGTCGGTGGGGCCGATACGCCAATCGGTGCTCCGAGTGCGGCAGGAGATTATCTGAGAGTCTTCTTCCGCCAGAAGGTGAAGAAAGTGTGTCGAAGATACACACCGAGTGCCGGTGGTGGTTACAGTGCATCGTCAGTTGAAAACCGCGGCTATGTCGACGGCGGCATCGATACGATGGCCCGTACATTGCGATATGACGGCGGTGGGGCATATTCGTGGTTGAATGACTGGTACCATCCGGCGCTGATCGGCAGCCGCACCGCTTCATTGGATGCGGAGTTCGCTGTCGTGAATATTGCCGCGCGACCGCAGGCTTACAACACCACGCCGACCTACTCTGTCTGTCGTTACAATCGCGTCAGTCCTGCGGCTGAAGAGCTGATCGAAGACACGGCGTATGATTTCAAGCTCGAAGGGTACAAGCCGTTCGGTGCCAACGGCGTGCAGCAGAACTTCGTTTACGTGGGCAACCTGCCGAATCTCGGCGGTGGAACGTATGTGAACCTGATTCCGCCGTATGAGAACCGTGACGAGGATAACAACGGCGTGCTCGGCGGCATGCCTTCGAGCGCGTTTGAAACACCAACCTATCAGACGCAGGTGCTGTGGAACGTCGAGTTGATTGATCCGACCGGCGCCGTGGTCAAGCGCTATCAGACCGATATGCCGCCGAACCACCCTGGTACGGATGAGTGCAACAAATTCAAGGTGTTCCGCTATGCGTTCCCACAGCCCGGCAAGTATCGAATCTGGGCAAAGGTCACCTACTATACGCTGAATTACAGTGCGTTAGCTCCTGGGCAGCGTCCGAGCGACTTCACCGGTGCGCATGTCGTGACGTATGCGAACATTGAAACGCAGAAGGTTACCTATACGGTGAAATCGAATCCGAACACGGCAGTCGGGACGAACGAAATCTCGAACATCGTGTTGTTTCCGACCAATTCAATGGTTGTGAATCAGAACGTGTTGTCGATTCCCTCGGACAACGGCAAATTCAATGTCCTCGAAGGCGAATCTCCGGCATCACTGAGTTTCGAGTTCGACCTGCAGATGGTTCGCGATGCCAATCGCGACCTGGGTTCGGCCTTCACGACCTTTGGTGGTTTTGGAAAGTGGGATTACGGTGAAGCCGGTGGTCATGTTTACAACTATTCGTCACCGGGAGTTGCCGATAACAACAAGTTCCATCCCGGGTATCCGCTGACCGCCAATCCTGCTCCGGCCAATCGCGGCACTCGCGTCGACATTGATCCGACGAGTATGAGCGCACCGGCACTGCCAAGCCCGTCGATCTCACAGTATGACCTGTTCTGCAAGGATGTGAGCTATGTATCGTACCAGTTGTATCTGACGCCGCCTGCGGCGGCAATGAAGTTCCCGGCCAATGCGTATGAAATTTCAGTTGGAGCGCCGGGTACCTGTACCGTTCAGCTGGTACCGACGAACATCGGTACGAGAAAATACAGGGTGCGTGTCTTTATTCCGGCCGCGCAGTTGACGAGTAATCTTCGCATGGTGACGCCGATCGACCCGAACACCTATAACGTGCGTATCAAGCTGACCTGGCCTCGTGTAAAATGGTACGAACATCCGGCCGCAGATGCCATGAAGACCTATCGCAGTTTGCAGTCTGATGTGGATGGAACGACATCGCCTGGTGCGCCGTCATTTGCTCTGAACGATTTCTGGGTGTTGCGCGCCCGTGACATGACGGTGATGCGTCCGGAACTTGATGCGAGTGTTGTGGCGACGATCACGCAGACGACCGGCGATCCGATTCCGAACGCGCCGATTCGATTTGACGTGAAGGACAACAACCCATGCGCGCAGTTCAGCGGATTCCAGGTGAAGTATGATGTACCGACGAAAACGCGTGATAACAATCCTTTGACGTTTAACATGAACACGGCGGTACCGAACAAGATCTTTGAAAGCGATCGTCCGACGAACCCGAACTTCTACTCGTCTCCGTATGAATACAAGCATACCTATGATCTGGCGAATGTCACTGAATATGGTGGCGCCGGGTCTTTCTTCGCTCCGGGAGGAAGCTACCAGAACTGGATCGGTACGCTCTCATACGGGATTGAAGGAGACATTCAAGATGGGTATGGTGCGACCGAACCGCTGAATCTGACGACGAAACATGAGTTCCGGCGCAATGCGTCGAACCCGTTCTATCGCACGGAGTATCGGGCGTTGGTGCGCTATGACAACGATCCACCGAGTTTCTTCGTGCAGATCATTTCGCCGGCAGACAATCGTCGCTGGGATGTCACGCTGCAGGAACAGGTTACTGATCTGGCCTGCAACCCGACGACGGTAGGACAGTTGGCGAACACGCCGATTCACATCGCGATGTTCCAGCTCGATACGGGTGCGGTGCTGACGGCAACTCAGACGTTGACGAACATTGCCGGCAGTTCGAACTATCCGAACAACCTGTCTGGGAACAAGGACGTGGATCTGGGTGCTCTGGTGCTGCCTACAGGCTTTCTCAACGCGTTACCGCGAGTTCGCCGTTCCGGTCGTTTGCTGGTGAATGTCGATTACAATGATAACGTGGATTATCAGGCGTTCCGGGCGGTCTCCGTGAACATCATGGAGAGGCCGGCGGCCGGCCCCGAACGCGACTTGTTGACCGGGGCGAAGCCGCCCCTGCCGTTGGGTGCGGATTACGACACCAACAGCGTTTTGACCACGGAAGGAAATCAGGCTTTCCGGGCTCGCTACGCAGTTGATATGCCGATGACCGTGCGGGCCAGTCAGATTGATCCAGTGAACTTTCAGGTCTATGTGAAGATCGCCGCGACCGACTCGAGCGGCAATGAGCGTTCGCTGCTGATTCCGATTCAGGTGGTCGATTCGTCGTTCGACGCTCGTGTGCTCGAAAGCAAGGAAAATCGTCGTTAGGAAGGACCGGTAAATGAAGCCGCCCCCGATCAGGGGGCGGCCTTGTCATAGATCTTCGCAGTTTCAGATCGATGAGTATTGAGTATGCCCGGAGGGTGGTCATGAAACAACGATTGAATGGCCTTGGAATAGCGTTAGCTCTCGTTTTGTTGTCAGCTTGTTGCCAAGGAATTTTTGCCGCCCCGGAGGCACGCAACGGTGTTGCGTATGTACTGCTACCGAAGGATTACCCTACCGCTTTAGAGGGCGTCTGGCGCCTGAATTCCTACGCTGACCCGTACGGACCTCTGGCCATGGGGACAAAAGTCTTCGGGTTAGGCTTCATCGGAGCCGGCCAGGCGGCGAACGGACTGGCGGTGAATCAAAGTAATCGAGTGTATCTCTTCGTTTCTCCGAACGTGGGAGGTGTCTATACCCCGGTCACGGAAGTCGGATGGACACCGGTGGGGCTATTCGACGAAGATTCGCCCGCGTATGTCAAGTTGATCGGGCAAGCGTGGAACTCTGATGAAATGCCGGCTGAGTCTGACTATCGAGTAAACGAAGATCCCCGTTACAAGGATAGCACCTCAACAAACGGTCCGAATAATCGTTTGTTTCGATGGTTCCCTCCTGATACCACGAATTACGAGAACCTTTTCTGGGTCAACTACTGGAATCATCGCGTGTATTTCAAGGGTGCATACACGGACGACGTCGGGAACAGCTACGAGTATCTCTTCAATCCGATCGGACCAGCAACGCACAAAAACACACCGATGTGGAATGGTACGGCGGGAGTTCGCCATCCAACCGATCCGAACAAGGTCATTCTGCCCAATAAGTGGGGTGGAATATCCTGGTATGGTTTCGGATCTCCCAAAGCACCGGCAGAACATGTCGGCAAGTTGATGGACGGGAAAGACGGTCGCCCTTTGATGACAACCCATGACTACTCGCTCAAGCGCGGGTCGCCGATGCCATTATTCAGTCCGTATGTCAACGGTTCGAAGTACTTTGTCGCGACGGTAAAACGAGTCTATGAAAAGCGTGATCGTTCGCTCGACTTGTACAGCTATCTCGACGAGACTGTTCCGCCGCCGGGGCCTGGTCCGTCGTGCGAAGCGGCCGGCGTGCTCAGCACGACCGATTTGAAAATCACCGAGATGTACGGGAAGTGCTGCGGTGATAACTGCATTCCCGGTGGTGATTTGAATCCGGAAGCGATCGGAAAAATCGAGTCCTGTGTTCAGGTGTTTACGTCAACAACAGGTCGCCGGTACGGATTCAATCCGCTCGGACGCAAAACCGGTCCGTATGGATTGAACAATGCCGCTCTTCGCGTTGTCCATCTCGGCAGTACATACAATCTCGATTTGAATGCGGCAAACATTCGAAACGCGCCGTATCTAACCTCAAATCTGGGCATGACCTTTGACGCGATCAAGCGTTTAGGGGTTTCTTCGAATTTCACGACACCGGTGGTGCCGATAACCACATCGCCAGATTACTTGTATGCTTCAGTCTCCGACAAGTTCTGTGTGCAGGATTCGTGGTGGGGAGTCGGTGGTCTCGCATTCGAGTATTTCACGCAGAATGTGACGACTCCGACGGGAAAGACCTTCCTTGCAAAGCATATCTATCGGCTTAACTATACCAATTCCACGAACCCGACTCCGGAGGACGTTGGTGCCTTCGACGGAGACATTGATGGAATGGGAGTTGATGGCGAAGGAAACTTGTACCTTTTGACCACTGAGCTGGAAGTGCCGAATTCTCCCAACTGGCCTGATCCGGCGGGGTTGCCCGTCGGACCCGTTTTCGGGCCTGCCTGGCCGAGTGCCGCAATCACTTCGCATGTGGATTACCTGGCGAACAGCGGTTGGTTCAGACCCGATCCGGTTGATGGCGGGGACAATCCGATCGCCGGCCCATCAGAGCCTGATGACTATCTCAAGCTCTATTTTCGTCAGAAGGTAAAGAAGGTCTGTCGTAGATACACTCCGAGTGCCGGCGGCGGATACAGTCTCTCTGCCGTGGAAGATCGAGGTTATGTGGACGGAGGCACGGATGTTATCGCTCGTACGCTTCGTTATGACGGTAGCGGGAGCTTTTCCTGGCTGAACGACTGGTACCATCCGTCGGGCATCGGCAGCCGCACGGCATCGCTTGATGCCGAGTTTGCGGTGGTGAACATCGCGGCGCGACCGCAGGCCTACAACACGTCGCCGACGTATTCGGTCTGCCGTTACAACCGCGTCAGTCCAGCGGCTGAAGAATTGATCGAAGATACTCCGTATGACTTCAAGGTCGAAGGATACAAGCCGTTCGGTGCGAACGGGGTGCAGCAGAACTTCGTCTACGTGGGGAACCTGCCGAATCTCGGCGGTGGCACATACGTGAACCTGATTCCGCCGTATGAGAATCGCGACGAAGACAACAACGGCGTGCTCGGCGGCCTGCCGTCGAGTGCCTTTGAAACGCCGACGTATCAAACAAACGTTGTGTGGCACGTCGAACTCGTTGACCCGACCGGCACGGTGGTCAAGCAGTATCCCGATATGGCCCCGAATCACCCCGGTGCAGATGAATGCAACAAGTACAAAGTGTTACGGTATTCTTTCCCGCAACCGGGCAAGTATCGCGTGTGGGCGACGATCACCTATCACACGCTGAACTACAATGCTTTGGCTCCCGGACAGCGTCCGAGCGACTTTACGGGCGCGCATGTCGTGACCTATTCGAACATCAATACTCAGAAGGTCACCTACACCGTGAAGTCAAACCCGAACACGGCGGTCGGTACCAATGAGATCTCGAACATTGTGTTGTTTCCGACCAGTTCGATGGTTGTGAATCAGAGCGTGCTCGCTCTCCCTTCGGACAATGGGAAATACAATATACTCGAAGGTGCCTCGCCCGCTTCGCTGAGTTTTGAATTCGATCTGCAGATGGTACGTGATGCCAATCGTGACCTGAGTTCGGCCTTCACGACCTTCGGCGGTTTTGGAAAGTGGGATTACGGTGAACCCGGCGGTCATGTCTACAACTATTCGTCACCGGGGGTTGCTGATAACAACAAGTTCCATCCGGGGTATCCGCTCTCGGCCAACCCGGCACCGGCCAATCGCGGCACGCGTGTCGACATCGATCCGACGAGTATGACTCCTCCCTCGTTGCCAAGTCCGTCACCGTCGCAATACAGCCTGTTCTGTAAAGATGTCGGATTTGTGACGTACCAGTTGTATCTGACGCCGCCGGCGGCCGCAATGAAGTTTCCGGCCAATGCGTATGAAATTCCGGTCGGTGCGCCCGGAACGTGTACGGTTCAGTTGGTACCGACGACCATCGGCACGCGAAAATACAGGGTCCGTGTCTATATTCCCTCCGCACAGCTGGCGAGTAATCTCAGCATCGTGACGCCGATCGATCCGAACACGTATAACGTGCGCCTCAAGCTGACCTGGCCTCGCGTGAAGTGGTACGAACATCCGGCGTCAGATGCGATGAAAACGTATCGCAGTCTGCAGCCTGATGTTGACGGTACGACCTCGCCCGGTGCGCCGTCGTTTGCGGTGAACGATTTCTGGGTGCTGCGTGCGCGTGACATGACCGTGATGGCGCCGACTCTCGATTCGAGCGTTGTGGCGACGATCACGCAGACGACCGGTGATCCGGTGCCGAACGTGCCGATTCGGTTCGATGTGAAGGACAACAACCCGTGCGCGCAGTTCACCGGGTTCCAGGTGAAGTATGATGTGCCGACGAAACCGCGTGACAACGCGACGCCGACGTTCACGCTCAATAACGCGATTCCGACCAAGATCTTTGAAAGTGATCGACCGACGAACCCGAACTTCTATGCGTCGCCGTTTGAGTACAAGCACACCTACGATCTGACGAACGTGACGGAATACGGCGGTCCCGGCTCGATGTTCGCCCCCGGTTCCACCTATCAGAACTGGATCGGTTCGCTTTCATACGGTATCGAAGGTGACATTCAGGATGGATACGGCGCGACCGAGCCGCTGAATCTGACGACGAAACATGAGTTCCGGCGCAATGCGTCGAACCCGTTCTATCGCACGGAGTATCGGGCGTTGGTGCGCTATGACAACGATCCACCGAGTTTCTTCGTGCAGATCATTTCGCCGGCAGACAATCGTCGCTGGGATGTCACGCTGCAGGAACAGGTTACTGATCTGGCCTGCAACCCGACGACGGTAGGACAGTTGGCGAACACGCCGATTCACATCGCGATGTTCCAGCTCGATACGGGTGCGGTGCTGACGGCAACTCAGACGTTGACGAATATCGAGGGCAGCTCAAATTTCCCGAACGACATTTCGGGGAACAAGGATATCAATCTGAGCGCCATTTCGTTGCCTACCCCGTTCCTCGATGCTTTGCCTCGGGTGCGGAGATCGGGACGCCTGCTGGTGAATCTGAGATACACCGATAACGTGGACTATCAGGCGTTCCGTGCGGTGTCGGTGAACATCATGGAGCGCCCGGCCGCCGGCCCGGAGCGCGACCTGTTGACGGGGGCGAGGCCGCCGTTGCCGCTGGATGCCGACTATGACAACAACGGCGTCAAGATGTCGGTCGGCAATCTGGAGTTCAGGGCTCGGTATGCCGTTGACATGCCGATGTCCGTGCGGCCGACGCAGGCGAACCCGGCGGACTTTCAGGTCTATGTGAAGATCGCCGCGACCGACTCGAGCGGCAATGAGCGTTCGCTGCTGATTCCGATTCAGGTGGTCGATTCGTCGTTCGATGCCCGCGTACTTGAAAGCAAGGAAAATCGAAGGTAAGTGATCGTTCTCGCAAGCAGGAATAAGACAGTAGTTCGACCGGCCCGTTTTTACGGGCCGGTTTTCCTCATGCTGATGTTGCTTTTGCCGAGCGCGGTTGCCGCCTGCTCGGTGGGCGATTTTGTCCCCGCTGCCTTTACCGAGCGGTGCCGAAAGCTGTTGCAGAACCTTGAAACCGGCATCATGGCAGCGCGTATGGAGAGTCCGAGTGCCGCAGAATACCTCGATCGACTGGCGGTCGACTGGGTGGATTTTCAACTCGATCACGGGGCTTTTCCGCCGCCGTTGTTCGCCGGTGTCGCGACCGATGCCTGGGCGTCAGCTTCATGGCGTATCGGCCGCGTTATTTCCGAGGTTGATCGTCGTCAGTGGCCCGAGGAAGAAATCGAAGAAGCTCGCTTTTTTCTGCGCCAGATGTGCGACCCGTCACGGATCGAAAAGAATCGGGACCTGCTGGCTTCCTGGACGGCAGCGTTGCTGCGTGACCCAGGCCCGGAACTCGAGGCGTTCGGTGTCTGGGTCGAGAGCGCCTATATCAACCCATTACGAGAGATCGAGACGCTCGTGGAAAGCGACTTTCCTTTGTTGAAAGCTCGGACACAGCGTATGGTTCGGGCCTATGAGGAAGAGTCACAGATGTTGCGTCGCGCGCTTCCGGAAGCTCGGCGCGAACTGGCGCGGAGTCTGGTGACTCGCTGGCGTACGCAGTTGCGGGGTGAGTACGAGTTCTGGAAAACGAGATTGCTCTGGTAGAGCGCTACTCGATGACCTTGGTGCCGGCAACGTGATCGAAGGCCGTCTTCTTCAGTTGTGAGAATATCGACAGGGCAGGGACTCCGAGCAGCAAGCACGTGACATAGAGTACGGCGGTTCGTATGATCGCCGCTTTCATGTCGATCGGGCTGCCATCTTCTTTAACCACGGCGGTATGCAGTGCCACCTGGCCGAGCGTAGCGCCTTTGAGAATCAGGAACCCGGAAAAATAGGCGAACGTGGCGATCATGCTGAGCAGCCAGCCGAGCGGGAGCAGCCGCGAAATGAGATAGCAGGGAATCAGCAGGATCAGGAAATCGACCCCGAAGGTCATCAGGCGTTTTGGAATGCCGGCTTCTCGCAGGTCCTGGGCCTGCTTTGATTCGAGAACCGTCTTCTGACCAAAGGTGCTGGCGATGTTTTTCCCGATGTTCTGGCCGAGATTCTTTACCTTTTCGCCCAGGTTCTTTTCTTTCAAAAACCCGGTCAGGGTCTTGGTATATTCGCTGATATCCAGAGCGCTCGGCTCTTTGCCGGAAACCGCCCGCTCGACGAGTTCGCTCAGTTTTGCCGGGATCGAGGTCAGCTTCTGTTTTTCGAGAGGAACCCGATAGACCGTTACCGGCTCGGGAATGCCCTTCAGCTGCTGCGGGCCGATCTTTTCGGCGACAATCTCGTTGCGATTCATCAGCAGGTGTGTCGATTCACTGATACCGATCGATCCGCCCGGAAAGCATTCAAGTCCTTCGATGCGGGCTGTCACGTTGACCGCCTCGCCGTAAATATCATTGTTTTCGATCGACACGTCGCCGGTATTGATGACCACGCGCAGATTGAGCTTGCGCCCTTCGTCTTTCTGCTTGTTGTTGTATTCGCGCAGCATGAGTTGAATGATGATGGCGCACACGACGGCGTCGGTAGCACTTGGAAAGGTGCAGAGAAAGGCATCTCCGATCGATTTGATGATGGTGCCGCCGTAAAACTGAATGACGGGAACCATAAGCTTGTTGTGACGTCGGATCAGCTCGACAATCTCTTCCCGAGAACAGCTGGAGCTGGTGTTGGTATAGCCTTGAATGTCGGTCATCATGATCGACAGATTCTGTGATTTCAGATTGCCGGCCATAACCTCTCTCCTTCACACGCATGACTGAACGAGACCGATTGGTGCTCGATTCGCCCGTATGGTAGCACGTGAGTTTCCGACTCACAAGGGTTTTTGAGGGTCGATTCTGTTCGAGAGGTCTGATACCATGATGCATCGTGAGGGGGATACGTGAACAGGGAAACGCGCGAGCATCATACCGGCAGAATTGTGGCAGAGTCGTCGGAAGACGAAGCTGAGAGTGCCGATATGGTTACGATACCTCTTGATGAGGCTGAAAACGGAAGATGCGTCGCTGCGGGTGACTGGTCATGCCGACAAAGGGCGGGTGGCGAAGAGCCGGGTTTCGAGGTGCTTTCACCCAGGGCGAAGGTGAGGGCGCAGCCGGCCCGAAGGGAATCGGTCGAGCCTCCACGTGATGTTGAAGAGTTGGTGACAGCCGGGCTGCTGTCAGCAGGAAAAGGGCGCATCAAAATCGATCAGATCACTCCGCTTGAAGCCGCATTTGCGGCATCGGGGTTTCTGGGCGGGTTTCTCCTTTTTATTGCCTGCATCAGTACCGGCAGCTTGCCGGTGATGAACGTCTTTTCGGTTCTGGCCCTGGTGTTTCTGGGGGTCGGCGTGATCGGATACCGTCTGACCGATAACTACTATGTTGTCGATCTTAACCGTCGTCAGCTGGTCTACCATTTCGAATTTCTGAGTGTCGTGCAGGAGACCGTGTTGGCAGACTTTCAGTCCGTTGCCTGCATCACCAGCCACTCGGAACTGAGGCATTACAAAGGAGAGCACTGGTTTGACTACGCCACTATCTTGATCCTGCGTGACGGAACGAAGTTTCCGTTGTCGAACTACAAGAAAGACGACTTGTTGGCGGCAAACGCCAGAGCCAGACTGCTGGCGGGTTGTGCCGGTGTCGATTTCGTGGCCGGACGAGAAAACGCTGAGGTCGAAGTGCGTCACGACCCGAACAGCGGCGAAGTGCGCATCTTTCATAAGCCGATTGATCTCGAACACCTTAATCGGAGCAGGATTCCTGAAGTTTCAACCACCGCTCGACAGGTGGCGAGCGGGGTGGTGCTGACGCTGCCGGCGATTCTCGTCGGCTGTGCGGCTGTGGTGTTGGTGGCGCCATTTCTGATGTTTGCGATCTTCACCCTGGGAATCATTGTTCTCAAACTTCTGATGCTTTTCTGATCAGCATAATCGAGTTCCACGGCTCGTACGATGGGCGTGCCCGCCGAACCGGCGAATACCGGCCCTTCCGTCAGCGGTGTTCGGAATGTGCCGCGTTCGGGTGAGATTTCTCGTAGGCTTCGACAAACTCCTGCAGGCTCAGAATCGCACTTTCCCAAAACTTCTGGTCGGACAAATCAACGCCGATCGTGCGACGAGCCACTTCCTCGGCCGTCATGCTGCCGCTGAGTCGCAGAAACTCTCGATAACGCGGCAGGAACGCAGCGCCCTGCTTCTTGTATTCAGCCATCAGCCCGCGGCTGAGCAGAAACCCGAAGGTGTAAGGGAAGTTGTAAAACGTGCTGTCGGTAAAATAGAAATGTCCTTTGGTCGCCCAGAACCATGGGTTACCCTGCTGGTCGAGCGTGTCGCCGAAGGTTTCTCTCTGAGCCGCGAGCATCAGTTCCTGAAGTCGCTCGATACCGACTTCTCCCTTTGCCCGTTCGGCGTATAACGCCTTTTCAAAGTAGTAGCGGCACGGCACGTCGAGCAGATAGCCGATGACATTGTTGGCTTCCATGTTCAAAATGCGAGCCTTCTGCTCGTCATTCGTCGCCGGGTCGGCCAGCAGACCGTGGGTGAAAACCAGTTCGCCGAAGGTGGACGCGGTTTCGGCAAGCGTGTTCGGCATCAGGCGCGCGAACGGGCGCATATCCTTCATGACGAAGTTGTTGTAGGCATGGCCTGATTCGTGCGAAAGCGTGTACAAGTCGTTCAATGTGCCGCCATACGTCATGAAGATACGCGATTCGCCGGTGAGTGGACTGTCGGTACAAAATGCTCCCGGAGCTTTCCCGGTCCGGATCTCGGTTTCGAGGAATCGGTTCTTTTCCATCTCCAGGAAAAGGTCGGCCATGTCGGGCAGGCGGTTGCGAAAAGCGGCAAGAAACTTTTCACGACCTTCGTTCCAGCTGACCCGAGCGTTGCTGATTCCGGGAAGAGGGGCGTCGAAATCCTGCCATGCCAGGGTTGTGTGTCCTAGCTTGCGTGCTTTCAGACGAGCCATTGATCGTGGAATATCGATGTGCTTTTTGAGAGCGCCGAACATGGCTTCGAGGGTTTCGCGCCGAATGTCGGCTTCGAAGAGGGCGTTGTCGAGAATGTCGGGAATCCCGCGATACTGATTGAGCGTGAGGCGCCAGCCGGCGATGTGATTCAGGGCGTGGGCGATCGGATCGATGTGTTGCCTGATCGCCGTGGTGAGCCCGGTATAGGCGGCCTGTCTGACGACCGGATCAGGATCACCCATCAGCGTTTCAAATTCGGAAAACGGGCGCTTGTCACTTTTGCCGTTCGGCAGCACGAGATCGAATTCGAGCTTGCCGATCAGCTGATCGTACATGCGACCCCAGGCGGAGAAGCCGTCTACTTCAAGGTCTGAGGTGAGATTTTCGAGGTCGGGTGTCATGGAGCGTCTCGCGTCCTCGCGTAGTCGCTGAAGGTAATGTTCGGCTCCCTTCAGGGACGGTCGTTTGAGCAGGGCTGCGAAAGCGGCATCATCGGCGGAGCGAAACCCGCGCTTGAGCTGGGTGGAAAGTTTCTGCATCTCGGCTCCGGTCTGGGCATCTTCGGCGGCTTCTGCCTGATAGGCGGCGTTGTTGGCATCTTCGGCGGTGAGGCAGCCGATATAGGTCGAATAGTGCCAGGAACGGGCGGTCAGATCCTCATACTCCCGCAGAACCTTTTCCCAGGAGGCCAGATGAGCCATGTCGAGAGTCGGCAAGGATTTTGCCGCCTCGGTTACGCGGACAAGGTCATGCCGCATCTGGTCACGGAACTGTTGTCGCGCCGGGTCGTTGAACGACGGGAAAAAGCGGGAGAGATCCCAATGGGGGCTCTTGCTGGTTTCGGTTGTCGGCTGAGCGGTGGTCTCGGTCGCGTGAGCCGCGTCAGACGCACGTTGAAACGGGTGAGCGAGCGATGAAGATGCGAAGATACCCGTTGCGGTGAGCAGAAGGCAGAGAATTTCCGCGATAGAAAAGCGCTGCCGATGCAGAGCGTTCTGATGATGATGAAGCATGGTTGATTTCCTGAGTGATGCGAATGTTGCGAGCCACTATATACCTGCGGTTGCGAAAAAGCGACTGATCGGTTGCAGATTCAGCCTCACAAGGAAGTTGCATCAGGTTGTACATCGTGTTACACTTACACGTCACGAACCCTGCTTTCGGGTTTATCCGAAGGCTATTAACCCATAGGGAGGTATGACCGTGAAGGCATACGAGACCTTGTTCTTTACCGAGCCCGAAATTTCCGAAGAGGCTCTCTCCACCCTTCTGACGAAGGTGGAAGGCGCGATCACCCGCTACGGCGGCGAGGTCGAGAAGGTGAACAAGTGGGGCCGCCGCCCGCTCGCTTACCGCGTTGACAAGTTCAACGAAGGATATTACATCCTGGTCGATTTCAAGGGGAATGCTGAAGTTCTGAAAGAACTCGAACGCTTCTACCTGATCAATCAGAACATCCTTCGCTTCCTGACCACCACCCGCCTGCAGTAGAGGCAGGGGCATTATGGCAGCGAACCTCAACCGCGTCTTTCTGGTCGGGAACCTGACCCGGGACCCTGAGTTGAACTACACTCCGCAGGGAACGGCGGTCGGCAAGTTCTCGATCGCCGTGAACCGTCAATACAAGGGCTCCGATGGTGAAATGAAGAAACAGACCGATTTCTTCAACATCGTTGTCTGGGGCAAGACGGGAGAAACCTGCAAGAAGTTCCTCACCAAGGGCCGGTCGGTGCTGGTCGAAGGCCGATTGCAGAACCGTTCCTACGAGACCCAGGACAAGCAGAAACGCACGGTGACCGAGATTGTCGCCGATAACGTGCAGTTCCTCGGTTCCGCGATGGGCGGCGGCAGTCGTCCTGAAGAAGGCGGCTACGCCGGCGGCGGTGAGCCTGCTCCCGACTACCCCGAAGTCGATACCCCCCCGGGGAACGATGACGTTCCCTTCTGATCACCTGAAACTCAAGGAGATAACTCATCATGGCAGAAAATACTTCTCATAGTCCGTCTTCCGCTCCCATGTCCTCCGGTCCTTCCGGTGCCGGCCACGAAATGCGCCGCCCTCGGCATCGCAAGGTTTGTCATTTCTGCAAAGACAAACTGGATCGCCTGGATTACAAGGATACGAACCGCCTTCGCCGCTACATCAATGAGCGCGGCAAAATCATCAGCCGCCGCACCACGGGCACTTGCGCTTTCCATCAGCGCGAACTGACCCGGGCGATCAAGAAGGCCCGCAATATCGCTCTGCTGCCTTACACCGTCGTGTAAGACCGTTTCGCAGACAAGCCTCGCGCCGGCGACTTTGGCGTTGCGTCGGAGTTCTCTCCGGGTGAGGCGAGGACTCCGATGAATACAAACCTCTCACAGCGCACGCTCGGCACCGGCCTTCTTGCCGCCGGAACGCTGACGGCCGTTCTTCTGGCCGTGCAGATTCCGTTGGTCGGCGGGCTGGTTCTCGCTCTGGCCGGCATTCCGGCGCTATTCGTGGGAATGGCCTGGGGAGCCGCCTGGTTCTCGCTCTACGGTGCTCTGATCGTAGGCGTCGGCGGTGCACTGGGAGGACTCGGCCTCAGCTGCATGCTCGCAACCCTGCTGGTTTTGCCGGCAGGGTTTTTGGCGTGGTCGTTGCATCAGCGTCTGGCCGCTGTTTCGGCGGTGGGTCTGGCACTGGTGCTTGCTTTCAGTTGTTCGGCCGTGTTCTGGGCCGTGGCCCCGGTATTCGGAGATGCCGGCGCGAAACTGTGGCAGCTGCGCGGGCAGTTTCAGCAGCTGGGTCGCACGATGGAATCGCGCCTGCGGGATGTCTACAGCAAGCAGGAAGTTGATCCGGCCACGGCCGGCTTTCTGCTTGAGCAGTTTCGCGGCTGGGTCGACTACATTGCCCTGCTGATTCCGATGACGTTCATCTTCGGCTGGCATGGGGCGACCCTGCTGCTGTTGTTCTGGGCGGCCCGGCGCTACGGCGGAAAGTGGGGGCTGGAAGTTCCTGCCCCGGCAGCCTTTTCCCAGTGGCGCATCGACTGGAACTTCATCTGGGTCTTTCTCGCCGGCTGGCTGCTGTTCAATGGCGCTGAAACGTTTGCTCCGCTCGGGCTTGATTCGTTCTCGCGCGTGGTCGGGGCAAACTTTCTGGCCATCAGCAAGACGATCTACTTTGTTCTCGGGTTCTCTCTGGTGTTCTACTACTTCGAGGTCTATCAGGTCAGCCCTCCGAACCGGGTCGGGCTGTCGATCATCGCCACGTTCTTCTACCAGATACCGATGTGGCTCGGAATCGCGGATGTCTGGCTGGATCTCCGTGCTCCGAAAGAGCCGCAGCCGGCTGCTCGGCGAGAGAACGACGATGAAGACGACCTCTTCTGAATCACGAAAAATCAATCTTCGAGGAGATAAGCAATGCAAGTAATTCTGATGGGTGACGTTCCCCGCGTCGGTCGCAAGGGCGAGACCAAGAAGGTCAGTGAAGGGTATGCCCGCAATTTCCTGTTTCCGCGCAAGCTCGCGGTGCCTCTGACGGAAGGCACGCTGAAGAACCTCAAGCTGGTTCAGGTTTCCTGGGCCAAGCAGGCGGCGAAAGAGAAGGAAGCGCAGCTCGAGCTGGCCAAGAAGATCGACGGCGTGACGTTGCAGATCAAGCGCAAGGCCGGTGACAAGGGCCGCCTGTTCGGCTCTGTGACCAGCGCCGAGATTTCCGAACTGCTGCACAAGCATTCCAAGGTCGAGGTCGACAAGCGCGAGATCATTACCGACCACATCAAGGAACTGGGCGAACACGAAGTTCATATCCGCTTCTCTCACGATGCCAAGGCGACGCTCAAGGTCGTCGTGCTGCCCGAAGAAGAGGAAAAGAAGTAACCACGGGATCGGAACCGTGCGGTCTCGGTAAAGCCGCATGAACAGCCGATTTTCATGAACGTGTGACTCCGGTTACGCAGTGATGCGCCCCGGCTCTGTCGGGGCGCATCGTGTTCCGGAGTGACTGATCGAAATCGCAGCGAGGCACGTGTTATGGACGAAATTGCCAAGCTTCCCCCGCACAATCTCGAAGCCGAGACCAGTCTGCTTGCCTCCATGATGCTGAGCCGGGAGGCGATCGAGAAGGCCGCCGAGAATGTTTCCAGCGCCGACTTTTACAAGTCGGCGCATCGGGAGATCTTCAGCGCCATTCTGCAGCTTGATTCATCCGGTACGCCGGTGGATAACGTCACGCTCTGTGAAGCGCTGCGACAGCGAGATCAGCTGACCCAGGTCGGCGGGGCGGCCTATCTCGCCCAGATGCTCAATTCGGTGCCGACTGCGGCCAACGCCGAGTATTACGCGAAGATCGTCAAGGAAAAGTCCCTGCTGCGGCGCCTGATCTCCGTTACCGGAGAAGTCGCTCGCGATGCGTATGAGCCGCAGGCACAAGCCGAACTGTTGCTCGACGAAGCTGAACAGAAGGTGCTGCAGCTCAGTCAGCATCGGGCCACGCGACCGTATGTGGCGATCAAAGAACTGCTCAAGCAGACCTACGAAGAACTCGAAATGATCTGCGAGCGCAAGCAGCCGATCACGGGAGTCCCAACCGGTTTCAAAGGACTCGATGAATACACCTCGGGTTTTCAGCCGAGCGATCTGATTATCGTGGCGGCTCGCCCGTCGATGGGCAAGACCGCTTTTTGTCTCAACATCGCGGTTAATGCGGCCCAATTACACCCCGAGCATCGGGGCGTGCTGATCTTCTCGCTGGAAATGTCGCGGTCCCAGTTGATGCGACGTATTCTCTGCTCTGAGGCCCGCATTGACGGTCAGAAGATCAGATCGGGCTATCTTGCCAAGGAAGACTGGACCAAGCTGGCCATGACGTCGGGCATGCTTGATCAGTTGCCGGTGTTTCTCGATGATACGCCGAACGCTCCCCTGCTTGAGATTCGCAGCAAGGCACGTCGCTGCTGGGCGCAGGAGAAGATCGGCATGATCGTCATCGATTATCTGCAGCTGATCACGTATAACACCGGCGGCTCGAGCGGTGAAAACCGCCAGCAGGAAATCTCGGCGATCTCGCGTAGTCTCAAGGGGCTGGCTCGCGAATTACAGGTGCCTATCGTCTGCTTGTCGCAGCTGTCTCGCGGCGTTGAAACTCGTACTGACAAGAGACCGATTCTTTCGGACTTGCGCGAATCGGGAGCCATCGAACAGGACGCCGATGTGGTGCTGTTTCTCTATCGCGACAGCTATTACAATCCGAAAAAGGAAGAGTCGCGAAACAAGGCGGAAGTCATCATCGCCAAGCAACGCAACGGGCCGGTTGGGTCGTTCGAACTCGGCTTTTTCTCGGAGTTTGCCCGGTTCGATAATCTCGATTCAACGCATACCGGTTCTTATGACTGATGTTTGCGCCGCTGGTCGACCATGAGTGTTGATGCGTGGCTGTTTCCGCTGCTGAACGGTGCTTGGACGCATCCGTGGCTGGATGTTGCCATGCCGCTGGTGACGAATCAGAAGCCGTGGTTGCCGTTTCTGGCGATCATCTGGTTCTGGCTGCTGCTTGGGCGCGGGGGAGCCTGGCGTCGTCTGGCGATTCTGCTACTGTTGATCGTCATCGGTTCAGATCAGGTCAGTTCCACGTTGATCAAACCTCTCGTGCAGCGCAAACGCCCTTGCTGTGCTGAACAAAACGTGCGTCTGCTCGTACCGTGCAAGACCAGCAAATCGTTTCCGTCGTCGCATGCAACCAATACGGCGGGCGTCGCCGGAGTGGTCTGGCTTGAGGCGGGATGGAAGTTCGGGCTGCCGGTGTGGGCGCTCGCGGCGATCGTCGGCTTTTCACGCATCTATGTCGGCGTTCACTACCCTTCAGACGTCTTGTTCGGTCACCTGCTCGGTTTAGTACTCGCGTTTCTGCTCGTCCGTGCGGCAAATCGGCTTTTTCCAAAGTCTGAGTCGAC
The DNA here is from genome assembly GCA_964472075.1 of uncultured bacterium. Classification (GTDB taxonomy): domain Bacteria; phylum Muiribacteriota; class Ozemobacteria; order Ozemobacterales; family Ozemobacteraceae; genus CAYYIY01. The sequence goes on from CAYYIY010000013.1 coordinate 79,274, forward strand.
GGCGGGGTCTGAAACACCGGAACAGACCGTTTCGCCGAGTGCTGGTTGAAGCACATCAGGCGGATTTCGGCAGAATCTTTGCGAAGACTTCTTTCAGGCGGGAAAGAGAAAACGGTTTCTGCAGGACCGCCGAAGGAACGCCGTGGTGGAAACGGTCGCGGATATCCTCTTCGCTGTACCCGCTGGTGATCACGATCAGGGCATGCGGATCGATTTTGCGCAGTTCCTGCAGCGTTTGTATTCCATCGAATTCCGGCATGGACAGATCAAGCATTGAAACGACGATTTCGCTTTGATGCGACTTGTACAGTTCAATGGCTTCTCTGCCGTTGCTCGCCTGCAGAACGCGAAACCCGAGACGAGACAGCGTGGCCTGGGTGATTTCACGCAGGCTTTCTTCGTCATCGGCGAAGAGAACGGTATTGCGCTGTTTTTGAGGTGAGTTCGAGACCGGCGTTTTGGGTTGAGGGCGCTGTTGCTGCGTGACTGGCAACAGAACTTTCATACTGGTGCCTCTTCCCGGCGTTGTCTCGACAGCCACAGCGCCGCCGTGAGCTCGGACGATTCCCAGTACGGAAGGAAGTCCGAGTCCGCGTCCGACAAACTTTGTCGAGAAAAACGGTTCGAACATGCGCCGTCGGACATCTTCGTCCATGCCGGTGCCGTTGTCTTCAACACAGATGCTGATGTATTCGCCGGCCGGCAGAGCGGGAGCAAACTCCGTTGCCGCCAGTTCGTCGCAGGAGTACCGGCGGCAATTTGCAGAAACTATGATCAAACCGTGATCATGGGTGATAGCTTCACTGGCGTTGGTGATCAGGTTGCGCAGCATCTGTCTGATCTGATACGGGTCAGCGAACAGGGACGGAAGTTGCGTGGGAAAATCGAGTCGTAGAGAGGTTTTTGCGGGAATTCGCGTCTTGAGCAGGCGAATGATTTCCTGAACCAACAGGGGCAGGATGACGTTTTCGCACGCCAGACTGCAGGACCCTGAGTAGGTGAGCATCTGTCGACACAGATCGGCGGCTCGATTGGTCGCATCGACAATTTTGCGCAGACGCTCCAGAGCCGGTGAATCGGGTGACAGATCCGCTTCCGCCAACTCGGCGTTGCCGAGAATTCCCATCAGAATATTGTTGAAGTCGTGGGCGATGCCGCCGGCAAGAACTCCGAGGCTCTCGAGTGTTTGCGATTGATGTACCTGTTGTTGAAGTTGCAATTTCTCTTCTTCAGAGGCTTTGAAGTCGGTAATATCGCGAACAATGGCCAGGACTAAATCATTGCCGCACGGGTACATGCGGCTTTCGAAAAAACGCTTCCCTGAAGGAAGGTCGAGAGAATACTCATACTTCAGCTCGGACGCGCCTTCAAAAAGCATCTTCAAATGCCGGAGCGTCAGGTTTGCCAGTTCCGGTGGAAGCACGTCGGCACAGGAGCGATGGAGAAACTGTTCGGGGGCGATCATCAGTCTGGACGGGTCGGTCGTGTGAAAATCTCGGAAAACACCTTGCCGATCGAAAACGAACATGAGATCCGGGATGGCCTGCAGCAAGGCCTTGATGCGTTCCTCGCTCCGTCGGAGAGCTTCCCGGGACTCTTTCATCACGGCTTCGGTTCTTTTGCGTTCCTGGATGTCGCGGCTGACACCAATGATGATGCGCTCTCGACGATCGTTATAGGCATAACGCGTGTTCACTTCCGTCCAGACAGTAGAGCCGTCTTTGCAGATCTGTTCGACTTCATCAACATAAGAACGAGTGGCTTCAGGGGGACAGTCGAAGTCCGCGGCCCGTTCGGCGAAAAGGCGCTGAACATGCTCAAACGATGCGGGAGTGAGCACTTCCCGCATGGACTGTTTTCGTACTTCCTCGACGGTGAACCCTCGCAAGCGCTCGACAGACGGACTCAGGAAGTCCCAGGCACCGGTGTCGATATTCCAGACCCAGAGCACGTCAGTGGTGTTATCGGCGATGAGACGGTAGCGGGCTTCACTGGTTTGCAGGTCCTGCAGCATCTGCCGGTTGCGTTCCTGATCGCTGAGAATCTTGCCGATCAGGACGGTTGCGAGCGGATACGTGAGCAGGATGGGCAGGCCGACGTTCTGCAGAACCCGCCAGCCCAGCCCCTCAGGGAGCAGCAGCATGATTGCCAGCATGGCGAGATGGACAACGACACCGAATAGATAAAGATCAAGAGAACTCGTTGCCGCCAGAGAGGTGCGGCGAAGCCGGGCATACAGCAACCCGATGACGGACGAAGACACGATGACCAGAATGCCGACGGTGGTACCGACCCCGCCCTGCCAGATTCGATAAGCAATGGTTAAACAGGCGGTCAGGCCGACGGCTCGAAGCCCGAAAAACAGACCGCAGAGGCTGATCATTACCGAGCGACCGTCGAAAATCAGCCCTGGAGCGAATACCAGGGGGCGCGACATGGCGAGAACGGCCGCACTGCCGAACAGAAGGCCCTGCAACAGGTCTCCCCGAACAGAATCTCTCGACCAGCGCTGCGAAATGAAACCGGAAACAACGCTGAGAGCGACGAGCAGGGTCAGGTTATAAATGAGATCGATCATGGGCGAGACATCGAGAGAGCTTGAGGAAGTGAAGGCACGTATGGAATGGGATGCGGTTGAGCGATCGCGGTGCCTTCAGGTCGCTCATCATCAGAGTGCATGATACGTGAAGTTCCGCCGGCTTTCAACGTCGTGCGTTGTCGGGCAGGTCGTAAGCGTCAAAACAACCCCTTCTGGTACTGGTTTCGCCCGTTGGGCAAAATGAAAACCTTAACATTTCACACTGGAGGTTTTCATCTTTCTTCCGTTTTCTCTTTTGAGAACTCCCGAATGCAGGCTCGGACACGGAGCGGAAGGCCCTCCTCCCGCAGTTTGTTGAAGCCGACTCTAACCGCGACGCTGCAACAGCTTTTCATCAGCGTTTCGATGCGCGGCCTCTTGGACGCTTGCATTTGATCAGCGAGTTATTTGTGAGAGTGAGGAAGGTGCAGGCCCTGTGTCTGCAGAATGTCGAGGAAGCAACCGCGGTCGATGGGGTGTAGGCTGATGGGCAAGATGTGAAGATGATGCCTCTCAGACCACTCTTCAGGGAGCTTTACCAGATCCTTTTCCGTGCAAACCAGCGTCGCCTGGGCTTTTTGAGCGGCTTGAGAAAGGGTCTCGAGATCGTTGCTGCCGAAGCGGTGGTGGTCGCGAAACCAGATCGGGTCGGCAAGGGGAAGCCCGAGCGAGCGCAGGCCGGCCAGAAAATGTTCGGGTCTGGCAATCGCGGCAAAGGGAAAAAATCGGGTATTGTCAGAGAAAACCCGGGCCGGTTGTCCATTCCACAATAGCAACGGACCTGTCTGAAAACGCGTGGATATGAGAGGAATACCGGGAGCCAACTCGGACAGTTGGTAACAGACCTCAGCGAGTCGGGCGGTGCTGACCATCTCGGTGCGAGTCAGCAGGATCAGCGAAGCGTCGCGCAGGCGTTCGAGCGGTTCGCGCAACCTCCCGGCGGGCAGAAGTCTTGCCTGCTCGGGAGCATCAGTGACGTCCCAGAGCAGCAATCGCAGATGCTGATGCAGACGGCGATACTGGAAGCCGTCATCGATGAGAAGCAGGTCGGGGCACAGCCATCGTTCGGCACGCCGCGCGGTATGATAGCGATTCTTCCCGACGAGAATCGGGACCTGCGGAAATCGTTTGTGGACAAGCAGAGTTTCGTCCGTTAACTCGGACGGATGCGGACCCGGCCCCTGGACCAGATAGAATGATCGTTCCCACGGAGAGCGATAGCCTCGCGTCAGTATGGCAACGCGACATCGGGGTGACAGTTCCTCGAGAAGAGCCATGAGAAGCGGCGTCTTTCCGGTGCCACCGACGGTCAGATTGCCGATTGAGACGACGGGAACCTTTGGGGTGTAGCGGAGAAACGGCAGCGCGTGAAAAAATGTGTGCTCGAGCCGCCAGAGCGATTGATAGACGCGGGTCAGGCCGTGCAGAAACAGAGCTTTCATGAATCGGTCTCCAGTTGTGCAAGAAACGCTTCGCGCATGCGGGTGAATCGCGCTGCCAATCGCGTCGGGAATTCCGGGTGCGGACGACAGGCCGTGTAGGGGGCCTGACATGGGTCGGCGGGAAGGATCATGCCGGCTTCTTCGCAGAGGGCGCGGACTTTCTCGTCATAGGGTAACGGAATGACCGGGATGTCGGCACGCAACATGGCCAGCAGCACGTGGTAGCGCATCGCCCATCCCTCGCGCAGACTGCGCGCGGCTTGCAGCAGTTCGGGAAATCGGTCGAACGAGAGCATTGGTGCCTCGGAGAGAACACCTTTCATGATTCTGAGATCTTCGGGGCGCGCGGAAACACCGATGATATCAAGGGTTGGAGAACGATTTCCCAGAAGCAGGCTGACATGCCGGCTCCAGGCATCGATACACCAGGGGCGCAGATTGACGCCGACTCGCTGAACCATCGATGCAGGCGCCGCTCCATCAGCCGGTTTGAGGGCCCAGGACCAGTCAGCGCCCAGATGCGCGGTGCGGTCGGTGATTTCATGATACAAGTCCACTGAGCGCTGATCGCGCAGCCAGACGGGCTGTGGGCAGCGAAGAACGCGGCGAACGAAACGACGCGCGGCTCGACTGCGCAGGGGACCGATGCCGGCGCCCCAGAAGCCTGGAGTGCGACCCAGATGGTGTGCGGCCAGGACTCGCAGGCCGAAAAAGGTGGTGCCGGAGAAGCTCCAGTCCTGAAGAATGCCGCCGGCGAACCAGATGTGTCGGCAGAAGGGGACCGACCGAACGAAACGCTGCCAGGCCAGCAACCCCTGACGTGGCAGATACTGCGGACCGGTGATCGGACGATGCCTGCCCGCGGTGACCAGGAGTTTGCGGTGTGGCGGCAGCGTCTGCAACACACCTTGAAGAATCGCTTCATCACCCAGGTTCCCCTCGCCGAAAAATCCCACCAGAAGCGAATTCATGCCGATGCTCCCATGCTGCCGAGTGCCAGATGCCCGAGAATGTCGCGAACGCGATCATCCCAGGTCGGTACGGTTCGCCAGGGGAGAGGGGTTGCGAGCCTGCTCACCGCCGGTTCGAGTTCTGCCGGGCCGTCAATGCGATCGGTGATGAAAGGATGAGTGTCCAGTTCGGGAACGGGAGAAACCCAGACTCTCAGACCGAAAGACGCATACTCGTATGCTTTTATCGGGTCGACGGCTCTCGTGAGAGCGAGATCTCTGAATGGGATCACGCCGACGTGGCAGCGTTGCATGACCTCACTCAAGGCCTGATGATCAAGGGTTCCGTGCCAGGTGACCTGTGGGTGAGCAATGAGTCGATGAAATTCTTCGCCGCGGCCGGGGCCGGCGATCTGCAGACGCAGGGCGGGGTGTCGGGCGAGCATCTCAAGCCATGAATAATCGATCCACTCGAAATGGGCACCGGCGGAAATGACCTGCCAGGGTGGGCCGGAAGGACGAGGAGCCGGTGAAACGCATCGTGAGCAGGCGTTGGGCACGAGAACGACTCTGTTTTGATATGGAGGCATGATTGTCTGCACTAATGCCTTCGAAGAGCAGAAAATGACATTGCATCGCTGGTACAAATGCGATTCATACCGTTGCCAGGCGGAGTGCCGCTGACCGGGAAAGTGACCGTGAAAATCGCAACGATCATAAAAGATCGCCTGCCACCGAGCGTCTGCCCAGTATCCGAGCGACGGGTCGGCGATCCAGATCACGCCGTCTCGAGGCTGCCACAATCCGTGCCGATGCAGTAGTTGTCGACCGAGTCGACAGGCAATGCGTTGCAGACCCGGTTGCCCGGTGGCACGAAACGGCAGATGCAGATCGATGATCGACAGTCGCGGCCCGGTATCACGTCGGCGCAGGAAAAAGCCTGAAGATTGCACCGGATTCACATAGTAGACCGAGTGTCCGGCTTCGGCAAAGCCGTCTGCCAGGGCCTGATGGCGCTGCCGAAGATGTTCGTGCCGACATGGAGACACAAAGAGTAGAGACGCTTTGCCGATTCCGCACGTAATCACGAGACACCTGACTCGGACAATTCGTGATAGAGACGGTCGACGCCTTGTACGAGTTGTTGGAAGGGGTTGTGTCGTTCAAAGGAGCTGTGAGCCGATTGTCGAAAACGAGTGTGAGTTGTCGTATCGAGCAACGTTTGCAGGGCTTCCTGGAGGGCAGAGGCATCCTGCGGCGTGACCAGCAAGCCGTTGGAACCATGCTCGATGATTTCAGGGATGCCGCCGATGCGCGTGGCAATGACAGGGATGCCGAAAGACAGAGCTTCGAGCAGGGAAAGAGGGATGCCTTCACTGAGCGAAGGCAGCAGGACGACGTGCAGGGAGGGATACTGCTTCGACATATCAGCCTGAAACCCGCAGAACTGAATGCAGTCGCGCAGAGAGCTGTTTTGCCAGCGTTGTATCAGCACGGCGCGCTCAGGGCCGTCACCATAAATCAACAGTTGAAAAGGCGGCAGACGGTTGCGGGCATCGGCAATCGCCTGCAATGCCCAGTCATGTCCCTTGTTGACATGCAGTTTGGCGACGATCCCGATGCGCCAGGGCGGCGGTTCCGGAGGGGAAGCAACGGACGTCGAGACGGGAGGAATGGCGTTGGGAAGAACTGAGATCCGTTGTGCGGCAATGCCCTGCGATTGGAGATGATCAGCGACGGAACGAGAAACGGCGATGAGCCGGCGGCACCAGCGATAGTAGACCGCGCGATTCAGCCCATGAACGTGGGCAATGCTCGGATGTCCCAGCAGACGATCAATGATTCCGGCCATCAGTGAGGCTCGGTTCAGGTGTGTGTGTGTGATTCGACGCGGCTGACGCACAGCGTTGTGAAAGAGACGAGCCCCGAAAAACAGCCCGCCGGCACGTATGGAGACAGTTTGGGTTGGAATGCCGGCGGACAGGAATGCGGAGCGAAGCGGATCGCCGGTGCACAGAGCCTGTACATCGCGGCCGCCGCGTGAAAACTCACGAGCGAGTGCCAGGGCCAGCCGCTCGCCTCCGCCTAATTCGTTTGAGGAAACGGCGACCTGAATCGGTGCCGGTTGTGATTCGCCGGGAACCAGGCGCTGGATACATGAGAGATATGACTGCAGGCAGTCGTGTCGATTGAGATACTGAACGATCCGTTCTCTTCCGGCCTTTCCGAGACGGTCGCGCCGTTGATCGTCGAGAAGAAGCGATCGAAGTGCTTCAGTCCAGGTTTCGGGACGTTCACTCGGCAGCAGGATGCCGGACACCCCGGACTCGATGACTTCACGAAACCCGCCGACATCGGCGGCCACAGTCGCCACGCCGCGCTCCATGGCTTCACAGACGTTGATGCCGAAAGCTTCTTCGCGAGAAGGAGCGCAGAAGAGATCCAGCCCGGAAAGAAATTCGGGAACGTTTTGTACCTGTCCGACAAAACGAACGACTTCTGTTAGAGAGAGTTCTCGGCAGATGGATTCAAGTCGCGTCCGATCTTTTCCGTCACCACCGATGTGCAGTTCAAAGGAAAGCCCCTGCCGGCGAAGATCATGAAGTGCCGACAGAAGTCGGTCGAGACCTTTGACCGGATGGAGTCGGGAAAGAGTACCGATGCGCGGTGGACGACCCGGGGTGCGAGACGAAGGGGGCTGACCGATCGGAGCTCCGGGAGCGATGACAGTTGCCCGCGATGCCGGTAACGATCGAATGGACCGCTCATACCAGGATTGCAGATGCAGGCTCGGAAACACGAGAAGACGAGACCAGTGCGCCGTGTGCTTTTCGACGCCGTGAAAGTGTGCCGACTCCATTCCGTGTACTGAAGTCATGACCGGAACGTTGCCCGTACGACGAGCGGCCAGCCGAGCCCAGAAGCTGGCGCGGAACAGATGCGTGTGAATCAGATCCGGTTGGTTGGCATGGATCCAGCGGCAGAGTTGAGCGTAGGCGACCACGTCAAACAATCTCTCTTCCAGGATCAGAACGGGAATGCCGGCTTCTCGAAAGCGGTTGCCGAGCGGCCCGTCACGAAACGCAGCCACGGTCACCCGGTGTCCGTGAGATTGCAGAAATCCGCAGAGATCGAGCAGGAGGGTTTGTGCTCCCCCCCAGGTCAGGGCGTTGATGACTTGAAGGATTTTCATGACGGCAATGGATTTGAGGTCTATGTTACCATTGCGTCGTCTGTGATATACATACGATTCGAAGAATCCGCTCTATGTCTGGGGCGTTATCCTAATCATGAATGCAGTATTTTCATGGATGGAGGACGGTATGTCGTTGTTTCGTGCACTGTTGTTCGTCGTTCTGTTCAGTTTTGTGTCGACCGGAGGGTATGCCATGATTGCGACTATGACGTTAGATGAACTGACTGTCCGGGCAGAGATTATTGCTTATGCCGAAGTTGCCGGGATCCAGGAAATGATTGATCCGGACACGAAGCAGGCGGCTGTGAAGACGGACCTGCGGCTGACGAATGTTTTGAAAGGCCCGTTGAAAAGTGGCGATCACGTGATGCTTCGCCGCGAGAAAGGCATGGAAGACGAGCCGCAGTTTTCCGAGAAAGGAACCTATCTGCTGTTTCTGAAGAAGAATGCGGCAGGTGACTACGAAACGGTTAATCTGGTGCAGGGCGCCTGGCCTGTTGACAACAACGGAATGTATGCCGGTCTCGGTCTCGGCACGACCCCAGACCAGTTGAAACGATCTATTGAAGCCACGAAAGACAAGGTGCCACCCACCGATGACAATGTGGCTCCTGAACCTGAATTTTAGGGAACGCAAGTCTTCGGGCATGGGATACCGCTCTTCCCATGCCCGTTTTTGTTTTGTGACCCGATGGCTGGAATGAGATGACGGAATCGGAGTTGTTTGTTCAGATCGGCGGCATGAGCTGCGTGAACTGTGCCCGCGGCATCGAAAACGGTTTGAAAAAGACCGCCGGGGTTCTCGCGGCTCGTGTCTTTCTCGCGGACGAGTCGGCGGAAATCTGCTTTGATGCCGATCAGATCTCTTCAGCGCAGATTATGCAAAGCATTACCGAGCTGGGATACGAACCACGCGCAGGCGGTGCGGCACCAGAAGAGGATACGAGTCGGCGCGAGATTTTCCTGACCGCGGCTTTGGCCCTGCCGACCGCGGTGTTGGCAATGGTTGTCGATGCGGGGCGACTGGGAATATATCTGCAGATGCTGTTTTCCGGCATCATTCTGGTTACCAGCGGGCGTCGGTTCTTCATTTCAGGGTGGCAGGCGCTGAAGAACCGGTCGCCGAACATGGATGTTCTGGTTGCCCTCGGGGTCGGCACTTCGTGGGCATACTCAGCCATCATGGTTCTGCATCCGCATCTGGCCCACGACGGCATGGCCCACTTCGAGGGCGCGGCCCTGCTCGTTCTGTTCATTCTGATTGGCAAAGGGCTTGAATCCTGGGCTCGCCGCCTGGCTTCAGGGGAGTTGCGTCGCCTGGTCGATCTGCAGCAGAGGCAGGTGCGTGTCTATGACGAGAAGGGCGAGCACATGGTGCCTCTTGAGGAAGTCGGGGTGGGCCGAATCATCCGGGTTTTGCCGGGAGAGCGTTTCCCGACCGACGGTGTCATAGTTGAAGGATCTTCTGCTGTTGATGAAAGTCTGCTGACCGGTGAGAGTTTGCCGGTGGAAAAAGGGGTGACCTCTGCGGTTGTTTCAGGAAGTGTGAATCTGCAGGCCCCTCTTTTGGTCAAGGTGACGCGAGATGGGGCCGAGTCTACCCTGCAGACGCTGGTGCGGGCGGTGCGGCGTGCGCAGGCAGACAAACCGCCGATTCAGCGATTTGCCGATCGGGCGGCCGAATGGTTTGTACCAGTCATTCTCGGCCTGTCACTGCTGACCGGCGTGGGTTGGGTGCTGGCAGGTGCGCACGTTTCACAGGCGGTCATGCACGCCGTTACCGTTCTGGTTGTCGCTTGCCCCTGCGCGCTGGGGTTGGCAACACCGACCGCCGTTGTCGTTGCCTGTGGGCTGGCGATGAAACGCGGTCTGCTGGTGCGTCGGCCCTCGGCGCTTGAAGCGATGGCGCGTGTGCAAAGGCTCATCGTCGATAAAACGGGAACCATCACGCAGGGACGCCCGGCGGTTCACGCCTATCACCCGTATGTCGCACCGCTGTCGGATGAACAATCATCTGCCGTCGTCGAGCTTGCCGGAGCTTCGAATCATCCTCTTTCTGCCACGATCAAATCATGGGTCGAGGGGGCGTTCGGACGCTCGATACAGAAGGCAGGTCTTTCCGAAGTCACGGAGCAACGTGGTCTGGGGATGTCCGGCCGAGATGCCCGGGGAACATCGTGGTATCTGGGAAACAGTCGACATCTGATCGAGCATGGACTGGCCGTCCCGCCGCTCCCCGATGAATTCGAGGTTCAGGCGTTAACTCCCGTCTATCTCGCCCACGGGGAAACGGTGCTTGGGGTCTTCGGATTGCGTGATGAACCACGTTCTGAAGCGATTGAAGTCGTACGCGAGCTCAAACAGCTCGGCATTACCCTGGTTATGGCCAGCGGTGATCGTGAAGCCGCTGTCAAGGCTGTGGCCCGCGAAATCGGCATCGAGGCAGCGCATGCAGCCCTGCTTCCCGAGCAGAAACTCGAACTCGTGCGCGAGTGCCGGCAGCAGGGGGACGTTGGTTTCGTGGGTGACGGGCTGAATGATGCTCCATCACTGGCTGCAGCGACGGTTGGTATTGCCATCGGCTCAGGGGCCGATGCGGCGAAGGAACACACCGATCTGGTGATTGCCGGGCATGATCTGCGTGTCCTGCCGCTCGCCGTGCGATTGTCGCGGGCTACCCTCGCCAAAATCCGGCAAAATCTTGTCTGGGCGACGGTGTACAACCTGGCAGCCCTGCCACTGGCGTCGGGAATTCTGGTTCCCTGGCTCGGACCTCGATGGTCGCTGACGCCTGAGATTGCCGGGCTTGCGATGGCACTGTCTTCTGTCTCGGTCGTCGCCAATTCGCTGCTGCTTCGTGCCTCCTTTGCCGAACCACCCACGAGTCATGCACCGAAATAGACGCGATTTCCGCTTTTCGCGCAAGTTTCGGGGGAGTACAGAGACATTGGAAAACCGGTTTCAGAGGTGTATACTGGCGTTATGTCGACAGAACAGAAGCCGGCCTCCGGTCTGAATTTTCCGAAAACACTCGATCTCGATGAGTGGCTGATTTTCACTCTCGACAAGGGAGATGAGGGAAATCGGCTTCTGGTGCTCGAAGAGCTGCGGGTAAGAAAGCTCTCAGATGATTTTGCGGCACGTCTGCAGCAGGTTTCCGCGAAAGATGCTTCGCCTGCCTGTCGCCGTGCGGCTGTCGAGATTCTTGCCGCCCGCCAGGCCTCGGAAAAAGGCCGCAAACTGGCGGTGCAGGCGCAGTTGACGCCTGACATGTATCAGGCCCTTGCCGAACAGGCCGATCCGGCCTTTCGTGAAGCGCTGCTGCGATCGATCAGGAAGGCGCCGTCACCGGAGATTCTCGACATGTGGCGAGCTCAGTTGCTGGGCACGCCGTCTCCCGAAGTCACTGAAGTCGCGCTGACACTGCTGGCAAGGTTCGGCAAACCGGAAGACGCCGGTTGCGCCGCCGTATATCTGGCCTCAGACAATCCGGAGCACGTAAAAGCGGCCATTGATCTGCTTCATGCACACAATATCGAGGGTTTCAAGGAACAGATCGCGTTGCCGCTGGCTTCGTCGCACCTGGGCATCAAGATGCATGCCATTCGCCGCCTGCGAAGTGTCGACCCGGCCGAGGCTATGACCTACCTGCGCATGCTCTTGAACGACCCGGACCCGCTGATTCGCCAGAAGGCCTTGCGAGAGCTGCTCCTGGTGCCGTTTGCCGAGGCAGAAACCGCTTATCTGCAGTTTTTGAGCACGGAAACCCGACCGACGCTGCTGGTTGCCGCGGGGCTGGCGGTGGCGTTCAACCCTGACCCCGATCTGCCGCTCAAGATATACGACATCTTCCTGGTCTCTCGCGGAGCCAAACAGCAGATTTTGCAGCTGGTACTCAACGAGCTGGTTGATTCGATCAGGCAGGCGGGAATTTTAAAAGAGTCGCCCCAGGACTACGTGGCGCGGTTGAAGGAACGCCTGCAGAAGCGTCGCCAGGTGATCCTGATCCAGCATACGATCCGCGAACTCACCAATCCGGATGCCTCGCTGAGACAGGCGGCTGTTGAGCGTCTGCGCCCGTTTGCCGGTGACCCGGTGGTTGCTGAGGCGTTACGACGCCGTCTCACCGAAGAAACAGACGAGGACATCAAGGCCATTCTCGTCGCCTGCACGGCTCAGGCTGAACAGCAGGCGGTTCAACATCTGGTCGATGCGGTCACCTCGGGTGACTTCTATGATCTGGCACCGCCGCAACAGCGTGCTTTGATCAACTCGGTGAATGATCAGGCGGCCTTCAACACGGCGCGTGCCTCACTGAAAGTGCTGTTGCTCGGCAATCTTCATCGCTCGGTTCTGCTTGAAACCGTGGTGCGCATCGGCAATTTCGGTCAGTCTGGCGACGTAACGGTGCTGCTGCCGCTGTTGCAGCATGCCGAACCGGGTGTGGTTGCCGCTGCCGTCAAAGCCTGCGGACAGCTCGATGTCGACGCGCTGCTGCCGACACTCAACAAGCTGTTGCAGCACGACGACCCGCGGGTCAAGGCGGCGGCTCTTGAAGTATATGTGCTGGCCGACAAGGAAGGAGCCGTGCAGTATCTGTCCTCGATGGTGCGTGCCGCGAACCCGACCACGCGCAGGCAGGCACTGACGCTGATGCCGTTGCTCGACTATCCTTCCGCCGAGCCGATTCTCACCTATCTGTTCATTTCAGAACCGCTCGAAGAGATCAAGTTGCAGGCCGGATACATGCTGGCGGCGAACCCGACGCGCGAGGGCATCAAAACGCTCTATCGCGGCACGCATGCCGATCAGGGAAAAGTGAAACGCGGCTGGCAGGAACTGTGGGATGCCGGGCTGGTGGCCGCGCAACAGACGCTGGGGCTCTCGAACGAGGATATCGAGGCTCAGTGCGCCACGCAGATTGAGGCCGAAAAGAAAGCCCAGGAAGCCCCCGCCCCGAAGTATGCCTTTCAGAAAGTCGTCGGCCCGAAGATCGGAGCGGGAATGCCGGTCAGTCTGATCAGCGTCGAACCGGAGCTGACGACCGAGCAGAAGATCGAGAAACTGAAGGCCCAGCTTTGGGAAATGCGCATGCAGGTACTGATCGCGCTGGTCATTCTGTCGCCGCTTGCCTGGTTTTTCCTGTTCGGCAGTTCCGGCAAACCTGGAATCAGGACCGATCTGCTCGATCGCAAGCCGCGGCGCACCTATTCCGGATCGGGTCCGGCGGCGCCTATGCAACAGATGACGGTTCAGGGCCTGCAGAGCAACGTTGATCAGGTTCTCGGCGGTGATTCGTATGCCGGGTTCATGCAAAGTGTTGACGATGAACTCGAGGAGATCGATCGACAGATCGAGAAAGCCCGCAAGGAACGAATCGAAAAGATTCTGGAAGACCGGCAGGCATCTTTCTGGGAGCGCATGTCAGCTGCCGCGGCTCTCGATGAGCGGCTGAAACAGGCTGAACAAGCCCTGAATGAGAACCGGTTGAGCGATGCTGAAGAGATTTTTCTCAAGATCCTTGCCGACCCCGAGGCTCGGCCCTACGTGAAGGCCTGGGCTTATCAGGGAATGATGCAGCTGGCCCTTTCGGGGCGCGGAACCATGGCTGACTTTGCCCGGTATGCCGACGGGTATTTCGCTTTGATGAATGCAGATAAACCGCTGCCGGCCGATGGAACCAAGGTCCAGAACGTCAGCGAAAAGCTGATGAAGCTCGACGAACTCGGCCGTCAGTTCCAGAACCAGGATTTTCTCAAACACCTTCGGAATGCGCTTCAAAAGGGAGAACAACTGTCGGAAGGCGAGGCTGACCAGCGTATTTCCCAGATGGTGGAGGGTCTGAAGAGGTTACCTCAGCTGCAGGACAAAAAGGATCATGACTGAGGCAAAGATGATGAACCAACCACTGACTGAACGCGTATTGTACGTACGATATAATGATGAATAGAGGGGCGGAAAAGCTATGATGCGCGAACAACCGAATCGATCTGCAGCGAAACGCCGTGCTTCCGCGTATCTGCTGGCTCTCGGCGCGTTGAGCCTGATGGTCATCGTCATTCTGAGTTTTTCTCAGACCACTATCAGCAATCGCTGGACCACGATCTTTTCCAATCATGAGAAGAGGGCGGAAGAGTGTGCCGAGGCAGCCTGTCAGCTGACCTTCAGAACCGCGCAGGAACGTATGAATGACCGCAAGCAGTTTTACGGTGCTCTAAAGAACCCCGGGAAACTCTTTCAGAACTGGTTCATGCACTTTCGCATTCCGACGTTCGTGGCTGAAGCCAATTTCGACCCTATCAGCTGGCAGAATTCACATCCCAATGGCATGGATGTCGGCCTCGATCTGTTCAGCAACGGCGTATTCAAACCCCTCTACGAGAACGGGATTCAGGCGACCTACACCTACGATGTTTCGAACCCGGCCAATACCCAGAGTTCGTGCACAGACAGCGGCCCGAATCACCTCGAAGCCATGTCGAACATGCTCGAGTCGATGGGCGGCAAATGCACGGTTCATGTTCGTGCCCGCGTTGCCAGAGCATTCGGAATTCTCGCGCGCGACCCGCAGTACAAGGTGCCGGGCATCAATGTCAAGCTGCCAAGCCTCGGGACGGATGGTCCGGTCGGCAAGATTCTCGACGGGCTGTTCGGTGGTCCGCCTCCCTGCCTCGAGTTCAACGCTCTCGACTATCTGCCGGACAAGAACCTGATCAAGGAGTTCCTGAAGCAGGCACTGGATGACCTCAAAATCAAGTGTCTGACTCCGTATTCCCCGATTCCGCTCATGGTTCCGCTCGGCAAGCTGCTGAACATGCTCGGTATCGGTGACATCCTTTCCGACGGCATCGCGCATGCGTTGGGTCTCGAAAACGTGTCACTGAAGGGCATCGCGAAGCTTGTGGCTCAGAAGCTCGGTTTGAGCGATATTCTGACGTTCAAGATCGATTTCAAGGAATTTACCGACAACATCAAGAAGCATATCGACAATATGTTTCCGAGCCAGCTTGATTTTCTCAAGTCGAGTTTCGGTTTCGACATCACCGTCGAGAAACAGGGCGTGCTCGAAGTGCGAGCGGAAGTGACGTATCAACCCTACTTTCCGAACCCCGGGCCGACGATCAAAAAGACCCTGATCATGGAACGAGAGTTTCGCTGTGCCGATGTGCAGCCGATTGCGCCTGACTACACCTTTTTTGTCGCCAATTCGGCGAAATTGTACGAACAGGGAGGGATCGAAAACCAGGATAACTGGCAGGGCAATGACAAGATCGACTGGAACGCCGGCGATGGAAATCTTGTCTGCCACAATCTTCCCCCGCTCAGCTCTATTGCCGACACCTTTCAGGGAATTGTTTCGCTTGATCTCGACCAGCTGACGCGCAAAGTCATGCTTCCAGGACTTGTACGAGTCAATGGCAAGCAGAGAATGGATGTCAAGCTGAGTTTCGCTGATCCGGGCAATCTGCTGAATCTGTTTCGCAACGAGATGCTGGCACTGGCCGTAAAACATGCAGACGATTATCCGACCGTGGGGGACCAGTGCCGTCACATCACCGATGAAGGTGGAAAGCATGATTTGATGCCGAAGGTTGAGCAAGTGGATCTGCTGGCCGGAGGCGGACCGTGGAGCGGCAAGGGATGGGACTGGCCGTACTTCCGCTCAGGGTGGTTCATTCCGATGATTGAGAACCGCGGCCGAACTTATTTCTTCGGCAATGCGCATCTGGAGATCCCGTTCAGCCTTCGCGTTGAAGGGCATCTGACCAAGCAGTTCAGTCACATCAAGATGCTGATCTGGAACATCTGGATTCCCGGTATTCCACCGATTCCGCCGTTTTTCCCCGGATTCCCGGGCTTCTTTCTGGCGCTGCCGTTCTTTCAGTGTAAAACGTACACGGAACCCTATGGTTTCTGCCAGTGGCCGCCCTGGAAGAAAGACCAGGATCCGACGAAACTCTGGGACCCGGATGACTATGCCAATCTGCCCTCAAACATCTATACGCCGCAGCAGTATGTGAAGAAATGCAGCTATTACTACGAGAAGAACTCCGACTTCCTTGCCGACATTCCCAATCGCTCGAAAACGGTGAATGGGGAATCCGTTTTCATGGTCGACGGCGTGACGTTTGTGAACGATAAAGTGCGCATCAACAAGGAACTCAAGATCATGGGCCGCGGCATGATAGTCGCTGCCGGTAACATTCATGTTTCCGCCAGCATCAAGCGAGCCAAGGGGCTTGATGAAGGCGAGGATACCGAGGGGAATCCGACCGTGTTCTCGCTGGTCGCTCGCAATGGCGCGTTTGTGAACGATCTGGGTGACAACGAGATTCACGCCTGTGTGTTCGCCGATCGCGGCATTCGCCAGACAGGCAAGATCAAGATCTACGGAAACCTGGTTTGCAACCGGTTTGATCGTTCGAAGCTGACCAATGACCTCGAAATCTATTATCAGAGCAAGCACTGCCGAACTTCGCTTCTGTCGCTGATTCGACCGATCGCCAAATGGGACCCGACCCGCTACTATGTCAGCCTCTCGGGGAAAACGATACGCATGGAATTTGAGAAACGGAAGGATTAGAGCCGTGAACGCTTGCCGATACGCGGTCCGCCCGGGCATGAACATGCTGGAAATCTGCATTGCCGTAGCCGTCATGGCTCTGGCGATGATTCCGATTTACAACCACATCAGTCGTCAGACCAGCATCGCCATTCATACCGAGAAGATACAGATGGCAGACAAGATTCTGCAGAGTATCAAGGAAGAAATGGTTGGCACGCCGTTCAAGACTCTGGTTGAGCTGACCAAACAGCTGACCAAAGACGCGGAAGGGAAGTACCCTCTTGCCGATGGTTTCTATCAGGCGACCAACCAGAAAGTGCTCGAAATTCAGAAGAAGTTCAAGGATTTTCAGGTCGAAGGGAAGATGTGGTTTGTGGACCGACGAACCGACCCGAATGCCGCTGAAGTGCTGGACTGCATTCAGGTGGATGCCAAGGTTTTCTGGCATTTTCCCGGGAATGAAGCTTCGAACGGCGTTGCCAAGGCGGAGCGGACCCGAACATTCATGATTGTGGCTCCGAAGTAAAGGAGGGAGATATGCGACGAACACGTGCCATGACTCTGACCGAAGTGTTGGTGGCGTTGGTGATCTTCATCGGCTTCGCCGGTGGAGTGTACTACCTGATCAAGGAAATGAACGTGAAGAGAGCCATCGGCATGGCTCGTTCGATGGCGACCAACGAGGCGGGTAAGGTGCTTTCCGTGATGCAGCAGGATTTTGCCGCTGCCAAACTCGGGTCGTTCAAGAACCTCGATGAAACCAAGCCTTCCTTCAAGGTTGGGGTCGGCAAAGTCGGCCAGGAAATGACGGTCAAGTATGAATACAACAAGCCGTATCTCGTGCGCACGCTGGGGCCCTGGCAGTGGACTATCGCAAAAAACCTTGATGAATTCAAGGTCACCAAGCAGCTGGCCACAGGGCAGGTGCTGATCGAAGTAAAGTCGAAGGTCGCGATTGACGGCCTGGCGGTTGATAAGGCGCAGATGCACGAGCAGAACCAGGTTGTGGTTATGCGCGCCGACAATTCGCAGATGAACGATCCGCATTGGCGCGATGTCGGTGACGCGTCCGGGTTGATCTCGATGAAGGGCGATCTGATTGCCGGTATCGAAAAAGACATGGAAGACTTCGTGGGGAATGCCATCGATGAACTGGGCGCTATTGGCGGCACGGTGAATGTCGGTGCACTCGCCGGAGCGAGCACCCAGGAACTGGCTCAGAAGCTGACCTCTCAGTGGCAGCAGATTCTCGGACAGCTTGATTCGATCGATCAACGCATCCAGAACACGGCTCCGGAAGGCATTCTCAAGTTTCCGGAAGATGTGTGGGAGAAGATCTACTACGACGAAGACAACATGAAAAGCTGTGCGAATGCCATGAAGACGTGTCTGGTGAATCAGAAGACGTTAAGCTCGATGAGCATGGATCCGATCAGGAACATCGCAAGCAGCTACGGGTACAATAACCGCGTGCGTGAAACCATTCAGGGGTTGTTCGATGCGAAGAAAAGCGTTTTCAAGGCCGGCCAGCAGGTACTGAAGAACATCCAGGATCTGAAAGACAAAATGGGAATCACGGTCGATACCCCCCGCAGCGATTTGTTCACCTGAACATTGCCGTACGTGTTCTGAAAATTCAAAAGCCGGTCGTCAGACCGGCTTTTCGTTCAAGAGGGAGGGCGACTCAGGAGAGGGCGCGCAATGCTTCGTCTTCGTCTGGGAAGGCCTCAGCCATGCGAAGCAGACCGACGGTCTTGAACACACTGTGTACCAGTTCGCTGAGACCCACGAACACGAGCTTCCCCTGCCGGTCTTCGACAACGAGTTCCGCGATTTCGATGATGTGCGAGATTCCCTGACTGTTGATGACCGGGGAATCCGTGAAGTTCAGCAGGACTTTCTGAAAACCCTTGGCAAAAGAGTTTTCGACCGTATTGCGAACCTGATTGCCGCCTTTGTCGTCGAGATACCCATTGCAGCGAACGACGAAGACATCCTTGATTTCTTCACTCGAGCAGATGAAGCTGGCCATGTGCGCATCTTACCCAACGCACAGACCGAAGTCAAACTTCTGTTCAGTAGGAGCAGGGTCATTTCGTTCTCTCGAAACTCTGTTTTTCCGCCGGCATCGCTCAACGAT
>CAYYIY010000014.1:0-93767 GCA_964472075.1 uncultured bacterium
TCACAAGTTTCGCTCTTGCCAACGGAAAAACGAAGGAGAACGAAATGACCCTGGTCGAGACCCGAATGGAAAAAAATGTGGTTTGTACCATTACGGATCCCCGGGGTTGGTTTTGTAAAATTCCTGAATCAATTCACGTTGGTCTCAAAATTGCTGATTTACTGAGTAACGATTCATAAGCGGAGGAATAAGAGTATGAAGAAAATCGGAAAACGCCGTGGTCAGGGTCTCGTGGAGTATGGTCTGGTCATTACGCTCATTGCTCTCGTCTGCATTGGAATTCTCACTTCTATTGGCCAGACAGTGAACGATCCGTATGAGAAGACGCAGGTGGAACTGAAGCAGATCGAGACAAACGTCACAAAATAGAGGTATTCGGCGGAACGGGTGCGGTAATTCAACCGCAAAGCGACCCGTGTTTGCCCGATCTCGTAGCAAAAATCCCGCTTCCGGTCTACCCGAAGCGGGATTTCTCATTTTTCAGATCGAGATTCTTCATCCAAGTTTTGAAACGGTTGGGCCTTTCGGGTTTTGATCGTTCAGCTCGGCTTGCGCATTGTAAGCGCCTGAGCCGGC
The DNA here is from genome assembly GCA_964472075.1 of uncultured bacterium. GTDB lineage: Bacteria > Muiribacteriota > Ozemobacteria > Ozemobacterales > Ozemobacteraceae > CAYYIY01. The sequence goes on from CAYYIY010000014.1 coordinate 577, forward strand.
GTTTTTCCGCAGGGCCGTGAGGTTGTCTGTGGCCTCCTGACGGTAGCGGGTGATTTTTTCCATGACCCCGCCAGGAGCGAGCTTTTCGGGCTTGATGCCATTCAAGACAAAATCATCCAACCCGTCGAACACCAGAGAGTGTGTTTTCGTAATTCCGGATTCGACGTCTTCCGGGAGACTGCCGAGTATGGTGCGCGCCTGTTTAAACCCCTCCTCAATCGCGGCACCGATGAAATCGGCAAAGCTTTTCCGCGCCACTTCGGAATCACCCTCCGCCGATCGGGTGTCACGTACCCCATAGAAACTCAGGGCGATGTCGAGAATGCGTTCAGCGGTCTTTTCCGGGGAAAAGTAGTCCTGCAGAGTGGCGAGAGCATCATTCGCGGCGGTCTCATCGGTCGGGGTCGGCTGCGTGGCCTGCTCCGGGGCCGTGGAGTCAGGGGGCTGGGTCAGGGAACCGTGCCCCGACACCTTCTGAAGAAACTCGATGCTGCCGGAAAAGGAAAATGAGACCTCTGACGTTTCTCGGCCTTGTGCCGTATTCATCGACCGAATGACCTGGTAACTCAGCTCGAACTGGGAACGCGCCCACAGGAGCTTTCCCTTCGCGTCATCTGACAGATTCAGTTGATCGAGATTCAGGGTTTTGAAGGGGTCGGCATTTTTACTCTGGCTGCTGACGATGACCGGGTTGGCTGACGCAGATCGCTGAGTTGGTTCGTTGTTCCGGGGTACGGATGGATTGAATACCGTGACTTTATCTACCATGTGTCCTCCGATTGGCAATTCTGATCTCTGCGGTTCATGTAGCAGAAATCATGCCGGCTGAACCAGCTTTCCGGCAGGGCAAACAGCAACTCATCGCTGACAGACGAGAGTCCAGGTGCCCGTCTTTCGACGAAAAACAACGTTTGCCCCGGCTTAACGGCCGTGGTTTGAGGTTCGTGACCAGTCGTGAGACGGCAGGTCCGGCGGGTGTCCGAACCACCAGGTTACTCCCAGCGTTGCCAGTCGGGCTTGCCTGCGTACACTTCTTCAAAGTAGGCTTTGCGAACCAGCAGCGATGCCGCCGCTTCGTCGACGATGACGATGGCCTGCTCGTGGAACTGCAGAATGCTGGCCGGACACGACGCGCTGACCGGACCCTCGATCATGTCGCGAATCGCGGCGGCTTTGCTCTTGCCGAACCCTAGAAGCAGGCAGCACCGGGCTTCCATGATCGTGCCGAGACCCATGGTCAGCACGTGTCCGGGAACATTGTCCGGGCCGCCGAAGGCTGAGGCATTCGCCTGGCGCGTGTGAGCCGTCAGAGTTTTCAAACGAGTGCGCGATCGCAGCGATGATGTCGGCTCGTTGAAGGCCAGATGCCCGTCACCACCGATGCCGAGAATCTGCAGATCGATGCCGCCTGCCTGCCGAATCGCTTGTTCATACGTTTCGCAGGCTGCAGAAAGGTCGGCCGCGCAGCCGTCCGGCAGATGAGTGGCGCCGGGGGCGAAATCGACATGGCGAAACAGATGTTCCTCCATGCAGGCCCGAAACGAAGCGGGATGTTTCGGATCGAGTCCGACATATTCATCGAGATTGAATGATGTCACTTTGGCAAAGCTGAGACTCTCTTCGCGATGCATGCGTACCAGTTCGGCGTAGAGCGGCAGGGGAGAAGAACCAGTGGCGCAGCCGAGCACCAGATTCGGTTTTTGTCGGATGAACCGTGCGACGATTCGCGCAGCCAGCTTACAGGCTGCTTCCTGAGTGGGTTTTACGATGACTTCCATGCTTTTTCTCCGTATGGGGGTCGCCAAGTTGATGCGAATATTCTATCATCAGGCATCGCGAGAAAGGAAAAACATCGTTCCGTGAACCAGAAAACCTCCGGCAACCCCTGGCTTTTCGTGCCCGCCCTCTATTTCCTCGAGGGTATTCCCTACTTCATTGTCAGTACCGTTTCCGTGACGATGTTCAAGCGGCTTGGGATCTCGAACGAACAGATCGGCCTCTGGACAAGTCTCATTACCTGGCCCTGGATCGTCAAGATGCTCTGGGGGCCGTTGGTCGAGTCGACGTCGACCAAACGAAAATGGATTCTCGGCACGCAGATTCTGGCGATCGTGGCGATGGTCCTGGTGTCCTTGACCATCACGGCGACCGATTTCCTCTACCCCACGCTGATCATCCTGACCCTTCTGGCCTTTCTCTCCGCCACGCATGATATTGCCGCAGACGGCTTTTATCTGCTGGCTCTGTCGCCGGAAGATCAGGCTTACTTTGTCGGTATTCGCGGCACGGCGTACCGACTGGCGAATGTCTTCTGCAACGGCGGTCTGGTCTATCTCGCCGGTGTTTTCGAAAAAACGCCCGACATCGCGATTGCGGAAGCCTGGCGCAACATTCTTTGGGTCGGAGCAGGGGTGTATCTGCTGTTCGTGGTACTCGGGTATTCAGCCATGCCGAAACCTCGTCAGGATGCCGATCGTCAAGAGTCGTTTCCGTTTCGTGCGGCATTCGCGGAGTATTTTTCTCAGAACAAGTTGCTGGTCATTCTCGGGTTCATTCTCACCTATCGGTTTGGGGAATCGATGGTCAGCAAGATGTCGAGTCCGTTTCTGCTCGACTCTGTCGCCAATGGTGGAATGGGTCTCGACACGAGCGAGGTGGGTCTGATCACAGGAACGGTCGGGGTCATCGCCCTCGTGGTCGGGGGCATTGTGGGTGGAATGGTCATTTCGCGCTTCGGTATCAAGCGCTCGCTCTGGCCGATGGTGATGGCAATGAACGTGCCGAACCTGCTCTACGTCTGGGCTGCGTATACGCACCCGGGAAAAGGCTGGGTCGCTCTTATCGTCGGCTGTGATCAGTTCGGGTACGGATTCGGTTTCGCCGCCTATATGGTGTATCTGATGTTCATCACACAGGGTACAAAATACCCCACGGCCCACTATGCCATTTCGACCGGATTGATGGCGCTCGGTGCCATGGGAGCGGGTATTGCCAGTGGGTATGTGCAAGCCAACGTTGGATACGCTCAGTTCTTCCTCGCGACGCTTGTGTTTGCCACTCCCGGTATGCTGCTGCTGCCGTTCCTGCCGCTTGAAAAGGAAGATCTGCACATCGCGCCGGTAGACGTCGATTGACCCGCCAAGGGAGCTTGTCTGCGGAAACCTTCGTAACGGAGAGGATGTAACGAAGATATGGCTGTGAATAAACCGAATCTGCTTCCCCTGCTGCGCCGTCTTCATGAGGGCGGTACCCCGAATCAGATACTGGCCTCCTTCGTTGAGTTGTTGCCGACATGTGTGCCCGGGGCGTGGGTCAGATTGCAGACGAAGCCTGGGTCGCCGAATCATGCCGCTGTGTCCCTGCAAGTCTCCGCGTCGGAAGAATGGTCTCTTGAGCCGATCGAAGGCCGATGGGCCGTTTCTGTCGAAGACCTGCCCTGGTATGCAAGTGCCGTGCAGATTCTCCAGTCGCATCTCGAGAAGACGCTCGCTGTTTCTTCCCCGCTTGACCGGTCTTCTTTTCTCGATCATGTCGAAGCGCTTCGACAGAGCGAAGCCCGCTTCCGAGCCATGGTCGAGAACTTTCCTGCCGGCGCGGTGATGATCAGCGGCGAGGAAGTGACGGTCAATCGCGCGATGACCGCTATCACCGGCTACACATCCACACAGGTGCAAAGGTTGTCCGACTTGTTTCGCCTGCTCTTCGGAGATGAAGCCCCGGAAGTGAAACGCATGTGGGATCTCGACCGTCGAGACGGTTTTCATCAGCCGAGAGAATTGTGGATCAGACGATCTGATGGAGTTCGTCGACTTGTACAATTTTATGCATACGGCTGGATGGAAGACGGTATTAGGAAAGACGTCTGGCTGGTCAACGATGTGACCGATCGAGAAAGGGCGATTCAGACGCTTCGTGAAAACGAGAGTCGTTACCGTCTGCTTACCGAGAACATGAAGGATGTTGTCTGGTATCTCGACCTGAAGTCGCAACGGTATCTGTATGTCAGTCCTTCGGTGATCAGGTTACGTGGTTTCAGCGCGGCAGAGGTTCTGGCGCAGACATTTGAACAGAGCTTGACCCCGAGTTCGTACAAGTTCGTGATGACGGAAATCGCACGCTTGCTTCCTCTGGTCGACCCCGAACGCCCGGAGACCTGCAATGCGGTCATGGAACTCGAGATGCCCTGCAAGGACGGTCGAACCATCTGGACCGAAGTGACCTCAGCGGCCATGTTCAACGAGCAGGGGCAGGTCGATCGGATCGTCGGTGTGACTCGGGATATTTCCGAACGCAGGCGAGTGGCCGAAGAGCGGGCTAAGCTCGAAGAGCAGATTCGGGAAGCGCAGAAACTCGAAAGCCTGGGGGTTCTGGCCGGCGGCATCGCCCACGATTTCAATAATCTGTTGATGGCGATCATGGGAAATCTTGAATTGATCAATGGCTGTCTGCCCGAAGACTCGGTCATACGCAGGTATGTGCAGTCGGCGGAAAAAGCCTCGCAGCGCGCCACCGAACTGTGCGGGCAGATGCTGGCATACTCAGGACGCGGGCCGATGACACGACAGCCCATGAAGCTGTCCGCATTCATCGAGGAAATTCGTCCCATGCTCGAGGTGGCAGTTTCCCGAAAGGCGACTCTTTCGTTTGATCTGGGGGCTGATCTTCCCCTTATTGAAGCTGATCAGACCCAGGTGCAACAGGTACTCATGAATCTCGTGACCAATGCGTCCGAAGCACTCCTGGATCAGAGCGGAGAGATTCGGATACGCACCTGGACGGAAGAATGTACCTGTCAGAAGCTGATGCAGGGAGTTCTCAAGGAACAGATGACGGAAGGCCGGTATGTCGGTCTCTCTGTCACAGACACCGGATGCGGCATGGATGAAACACTGCTGAAGCGAATGTTCGAGCCGTTCTTTTCGACCAAGTTTCCCGGTCGCGGGTTGGGTTTGCCGGCTGTGCTCGGCATCGTTCGCAGCCATGGCGGGACCATCTTTGTCGACAGCCGCCCGGGCGCGGGAACAACCGTGACGATTCTTTTTCCCGCGAGCCGGAAAACGGAAATTGCTGACAAGCCAGGCAATCATCGGTGGCGGGGAAGCGGAACGATTCTGCTGGTCGATGATGAACCCTCGGTGCGTGAAGTTTCTTGTTTGCTGTTGGGCAAGCTCGGCTTTCAGGTGCAGACCGCCGCGGAAGGGGGCGAAGCCGTGACCCTGCTCGAAGCCTGCAAGACTGAGCAGTTCCCGGTGTGTGTGATTCTCGACGTGACCATGCCGGGAATGGATGGCATTGAGGCCCATCGCCGGATCAAGAAACGCTGGCCCACACTGCCGATCGTCATCTCGAGTGGGTATCAGGCGAAAGACTGTCTGAGTCGCTTTCAAGAGCCGGCCCCGGCTGGTTTTCTGAAGAAGCCCTACACGCTGTCGCAGCTTGAAACCCTGCTGCGCGGCATTCTCGGTTAAGGTGACGCTTGCATGAATTCCGTCGGGAGCATCGAGAAAATTCTCGATATGCTTGCCTCTGCTGACCCGAGTAAAGCTGTTTCCGCACTGCAGTATCTGGTACGAAAACCTGAACAGATTGCCGGCGAAGAACTGAAAGCCGCGGTTCGGCGATGCCTCGAACATCAGGACGTAGCGGTTCGCTTCTGGGCGCGCAAGCTTCAGGAAAAAGCCCTGGGTCGGGAGAAGGCAACTTCGTCGGCGCCGGGCAATGTTCTTGCTGACCGCAGTATGTCCGAGTTGCTCGAGATGCTGAAGCTCAATACAAAAGAGTATGGGGCGATCGATGTGTTGCGCGAACTTCTCGGGCGACCGGGGGACCAGGTGCGGGTCGAGTTGGTGCGGGTTCTGGCGCAGGTTGCCGATCCGGTACAAATTTCCTTTCTGACGAAACATCTTGGAATGCGGTTTCCGGATGAGGAGATGCTGACGTGTCTGCTGCCATATCTCAAGCATTCCGATGATCGGGTGGTGGCCAACACCGTCGAGGGCATCGAGTCGATGGAGTCGAACGCGGCCGTGGCGGTACTGGCGCAGCTGCTGAATCACCCCTCACAACGGGTGCGAGCCAACGCGGCGAAGGCCTTGAATCGCCACCAGCCGGAAAAAGCGGCGGAAGTATTCAGGCAGATGCTGCAGATGCGGGAACAGCCGAACTTCATTCTCGCCGCGTGCCACGCGGTTCGGCATGTGCGCGGCCGTGAGTTTCTGCCATTGCTGGCGGGGTTGCTCGATGATCCGGTCGTTGCGCCCGAGGCGATGAAGACGATTTCCGTGATTTGCGGAGACGTGGCGGTTGGATTGCTTGACCAGTTGCCCGAAGTGTCGAAGGACGCGTTTCTGCGTCGTCGCGTGTTGATGGCGGTTTCAGATCATTTAGCCTCCTCGTTCCCGGGCGATCAGAATCCGTGGGCGCCGGTGCAGGCCGGCGAAAATCGTCGCGTCATCGAGGTCGGCGAGAAGCGCATCTTTGCCCTCAAACCGGCATTTTCACTCGAAGAAGCGCGTCGCAAGGCGTTGGCGAAAAAATGCGATGCATTCGGCCTCATATCGAAGTTTCTCTATCGCCCGCGCGAGGACCAGATTACATTGATCTATAGTGAAATGCGCTACGAGCCTTTCTGGCATGTCGTGTGCCAGTTGTATCTTGACTATACCAGAGCCAGAGAAGTCGATCTCAACGTTGAGCGACCGGTACAAGCGCTTCGGGTCGGACGTCAGATTCTGGTTCCGGAACAGGGCCGCATCAGGCTGTCGATGGAAGAACACTGCGTCGAGGAATGTCTGAAGGAGGTTTGTATTGATGCACAGACCGGCACTTCAGGAGCTTTTCAGCGACACCTTGCGTATCCGCGTCAGGAACTTCGGGAGACAGAGGAACTCATGGTCGATGACACGATCGTCGTTCCGGCGCGCATCAAAGCCTCGCCCGTGGTGAGAGATCTGTTGTCTGAGGTGATGAAGCCGGTTCGAGCCACAGAAATCAATCGTGAGCATATCAACCTGCATCGGGTGAATCTGATGTTTCGTCCGGTATACGCGTTTGAGTTTCAGTGGGAAAACAGCCAGTCATTTGCCGTACTGGAGATCGATGGGCTGACGGGTGATATCATCTCCGGCAAGGCGCTCAAGAAGAAGTTTGACGAACTGTTTTCCGAATCGTCTCTCTTCGAACTTGGTTCTGAGGCGATCGATCTCATGATTCCGGGTGGCGGACTGGCGGCGAAACTGGCTCGCGCCGTACTCGGCAAGAACTGAGAAGAGGTTCGCTGTACCTCAAATATCGCGCCGGATGAGGCGGCCGTCGACCATGGTCAGTGTTGCCCGGGCGAGATGAATCTGCTCGGCGGGAATGGTGAACAGGTTCGGTTGAATCACCGTCAGATCGGCGAGATAGCCCGGAAACAGCCTGCCGATTTCGTGCTCTCGCCCGACCGCGTAGGCCGCGCCGCTGGTGAAGCCGCGCAGCATCTCGACCAGGGTCGCCTGCTGAGAGGCGTTGAGCGGTTGGTCAGCGCCTTCGGGGTGAATGCGTCGTATGCCTGTTTCGATGCCGACAAGCGGGTTGAAGCTCGTGATGTCGCCGCCAAACGGCCAGTCGCTGGAAAATGCCGTGCGAGCGTGACAATTGTACAGGTCGCGTAAGCGATAAAGACGCTTGGATCTGGCATCACCAAGGGCTGGAAATGTGACTGAAGGGAAGTTGGAATCGCGGGCGAACCACGAGGGCTGCAGATTCGCGATGACGTCATATTCGTGAAATCTGGGTATATCGGCGTCGCTGATCAGATCGGCATGTGCAATCTGGTGTCGCAACCGACCGTCAGGGGTCGCGGCGCGTGCTCGGGCGATACCGTCGAGACCGAGCCGCACGGCGGCATCGCCGACTGCGTGCAGGTGAACCGACCAGCCGCGCCGTGCCAGTTGGGGAACGGTTTCGAGCCATTCCTGAGGTTCCCAGACCGGTTCCCCTCGGTGACCCGGTCGGTCTGAGTAGTCTTCGAGAAGCCAGGCGGTTTCACCTTCGACCACTCCGTCCATGAAGATCTTCAGCGGCCCGATGCGAAAGAACGGCGAGTAATGCGTGCGGCGCAGAAGATCAGCCTCGTCGAGTTGCTCGAAACCTCGCCCCGGAGCAAAGCGCCTGACGAGCGTCACTCGCAGCGTGTTCAGACGTCCCGAGGTTTCGAGTCTGGCATAGACGTTCGGGAACAGGTTTTTGCCCGAGGCATCCTGGACGGAAGTCATGCCGAAGCGCACGGCCTGATCAAAGAAGACGTCTGCTGCCGCCAGCAGATCCTTCTCGCCGGGTTGCGGCAGATGATCCGTGACCAGCTGCATGGCGGGCATCTTGCGCAGCAGGCCGGTCGGCTCGCCGGTCTGCGGGTCGCGTTCGATGATGCCGCCGGGCGGGTCAGAGGTCTCGCGCGAGATGCCGGCCAGATGCAAAGCGACTGAATTGCACCAGCCGGAGTGCCCGTCCATCGCCTTGAAGAAGGCCGGCCGGTCGGAAACAACTTCATCGAGCAGTCGGCGATGTGGTCCGGGGGGGGGGAAAAAGCCATGCACCCAGCCGTTGCCGCGAACAAACGAAATGTCCGGGTTCCGCCCGACAAAAAGCTTGATATGATCACGATATTCGTCCCACCCTTTCAAACCCATGAGCGAACAATCGAGCAGATCGGTTGCGCCGATCAGCGGGTGCAGGTGAGCATCGTGAAACCCGGGAATGACCAGGCCGCCGCGGCAGTCGATGACGGTGGTGTGCTGGTCGCGCGTATCGAGAATCTGCTCTTCGGCCGCGACTGCGGTGATACGATTGCCTGTGACCGCGACTGCCAAAGCGTTGGCCGGCGCCTCATCGCCCAGCCAGACGTTCCCGTTGATGAACAGATAATCCGGAGCGGTCATGTCGATTAGCGCTCTTTCCGGCGCTCCTTGGTGTCGGCGAGTTCAGGGTGTTCCTTGAGAAACGCCTCCAGTTCCTTGAAATTGGAGAAGTTTTTAATCCCGTATTTTTTCCAGCCGAAGAAGTCGCGTGGGTGATGGAACGTGGTGCCGCCGTAGGTCTTCTGCAGGTTTTCCGCCAGCAGGCGGTCAGTGTTGGTGAAGTCGCTGCCCGGGGTGCCGTCCGGCTCGATATCTTCGCCGATCTTCCAGCCGGAATCACCGACCATGATCGAGTGTTTCCAGTCGATTGATTTGTTGAAGCGTGTTTTGACCAGGTCGGCGAGTCGCCGAGCCATGCCGATGTTCGGCTTGCGATCTTCATTACTTGCTTCGGCAAAATCGTAGTAGTGGATCTTTGCGCCTCTCTCGGCAAGCAGGTTCACGGTATGGTTGAGGGCTGCGTCCGCTTCTTCGATGGTGATGTATCCCTGCTCGATTCCGGCCTGGTTCGACAGTATGGCAATGAGATACCCTTGCCGTGCCAGCTTCTGAAGGGGCTTCACCAGCAAAGGCAGAATCGCGACATCGGTGGCGGAGTTCGCGGTTGGCTTGCCGCTCGGCGCCACACGCAGAGTGCTGTCCGCGTCGAAGAGAGCCAGTCGCACGGAGCGCAGAACCGGAGGAGTGAAATCAGGAGAAATGATTCTTCGTTTCAGGCTTGAATCGAGTTGAGCCCCGATGGCCTCATCCGCAGGGATACACAGGGCGCACAGTACGGCGAACAGCATCGGCAGCGAAAACTTCATACTTCGGCTCCTGATTGGGTTTGGGAAGCGGGACTCTCGTGACAGTGTGCATCAGGTGCTGAGAAAAGGCAACCTGAGCCGAGAATCGACCAGGGAAGGGATAACAATCTGATTGATTGTTTGAGTAGTCGGTAAAATTGGAAAAATGTGTTGCTCAAATGGCGAAAATGATAAAAATGTAAAGTAAAAAATGAACGATTTGCCGAAAAATGAGATAGATCATCTTGACGATTTGATGATTCGTCAGTAAGCTCTGGTTATTCTTTATCGAATTTCTCTGCAAGGAGCCTTGAATGTCCCGAGTCACGGAAATGTTCGGCGAATTGACCTTCAACCGCGATGTCATGCGCGAGAAACTCAGTCGCGATACCTATGAAAAGATGCTGTCAACACTGCAAACCGGCAGCTCTCTCGATGAATCGATCGCCGATGAAGTGGCGCATGCCATGAAGGAATGGGCGATCAGCAAAGGGGCGACGCACTTCACCCACTGGTTTCAGCCGCAGCGCGGCGGTACCGCCGAAAAGCATGATGCCTTCATCACCTATGCGGAGAATGGCGAAATAATCGATCGCTTTTCCGCCAAACAACTCATTCAGTCCGAGCCGGATGCGTCGTCCTTTCCTTCCGGCGGTATTCGCTCGACGTTCGAAGCGCGCGGCTACACCGCCTGGGATCCGACCTCTCCAGCCTTCCTCATGGAGATTGGTCAGACCAAAACCCTTGTCATTCCTTCGGTGTTCCTTTCCTGGACCGGCGACGTGCTCGATCAGAAGACCCCGTTTTTGCGCTCCATGCGCGCGCTGAACGATGCGGGCATTAAATTGCAGCGCATGCTGGGCAATCGGCTGGCCAAGAAGATCATGGTCTTCACCGGCCCTGAACAGGAATACTTCGTCGTCTCGAAGAAGCTCTACGACACCCGCCCCGATCTGCACATCTGCGGGCGCAGTCTGTTCGGCGCCCCGCCCGCCAAAGGGCAGCAGATGGAAGATCACTACTTTGGGTCGATTCATCGCAAGATGAAGAAGTTCATGGAAGACCTGGATCTGGAATTGTACCGACGCGGGATTCCGGCCAAGACCCGCCACAACGAGGTTTCGCCCAATCAGTTTGAGATTGCGCCTTTGTATGAAGAGGCGAACCTGGCGATTGATCACAATCTGCAGATGATGGATATCATGAAGATGGTCGGGCAACGCCATGATCTGGTAGTGTTGCTGCATGAAAAGCCGTTTGCCGGGGTGAACGGTTCCGGCAAGCACGTCAACTGGTCGCTGGGCGACAACACCGGAGCGAACTACCTTGAACCGTCGGCATCGCCGCTGAAGAACGTGAATTTCCTGCTGACACTCGGCGCTCTGCTGCTCGGCGTTGAGAAGTTCGGCGGGTATCTGCGAGCCACGGTGGCTGACGCCGGCAACGATCATCGCCTTGGTGCCAATGAAGCGCCCCCGGCCATCATGTCTGTGTATCTGGGTGAATATCTTTCCAAACTGCTGTCTGAGATCGAGTCGATGGGCAAGTTCACCGAGCAGACCATGGCGCACATCAATATGGGCGTGCGCAATCTGCCGCGAGTCGTCCGCGATACCTCTGATCGCAACCGGACGTCGCCCATCGCTTTCACCGGCAACAAGTTTGAGTTTCGGGCTGTTGGTTCATCACAGAACTGCTCAGAGGCTGTCACAGCGCTGAATCTGATCGTGACCTACGGGTACTATACGATTGAAAAGCGACTGATGGCGATGGGCGGCAGGCAGGATATCAAGGAAAAAGCTCTGGTGGTGCTGCGCGATGTGTTCAAGGAAACCCGTCGCGTGCGGTTCGAAGGGAACGGGTACTCTGAAGAATGGCATCGCGAAGCCGCCAAACGTGGATTGCCCAACGCCAGGAATACGCCGGCCGCGCTCGAATCCTATCTCAATGCTGACGTTATCGAGCTGATGGAAAAATCGCGTGTTCTGTCCGAACGTGAGTTGAAGTCCAAGGTCGAGATCAAGGCTGAGACATACAACAAGACCAAAGAGATCGAGATCAAGACCGCGATCAACATGGCCCGCACTCAGTTTCTGCCGGCGGTGAGCCGCCAGGTGACTCAGTCGGCCGGAGCCGTCGCCGCTTTGAAAGCCGCCGGAGTGGAATCCAAGGCGATGCTCGAAGACCTCAAACGTTTTGAAAAGCGTTATCAGGAGATTCGGGATGGCGTCGACAAGCTCGAAAAGACGCTGCATAAAGCCGAAACTCACCACGAAGCACTGGAACGCGCCCACTTTCTCAGCGACGAAGGAGAGAAAGCGCTTCTGGCTTTGCGTAAAGTGGTCGATGCCGCTGAAGAAGTTGTCGCCGCAGATCTGTGGCCCATGGCGAAGTATCAGGAACTGCTGACGATTCTCTGACCTGAAACGACGAAACCCCGCCTGCGAAACTGGTTTTGCGTGCGGGGTTCCGCTTTGTCTGGGCCATTCGTTCAACATCGTTTTTTCCATCATCAAGAGCGAAGCTGGTAAGCATTCCCTGCCGACGTGGCAAATGGTTGAGCGATGCGGGATTGAAAACTGACGAGGTTCAGAACGAAATCCCCCCTGTCCGCTTTTGGCGAGCGTTGTCGATGTTTTTCCTGCATGTTAGTCTGACAAGACAACATGGACGGCGAAAATCGGCAGACCACAACCGCGCCTCGCGAACCGACCCTGCTGCAGAAACTCGAGATTCTGGCGGCAAGCGCACGCTACGATGCTTCATGCGTTTCGAGCGGTAGTTCTCGCCGCGCGAAAAAGGGCGGGCTCGGGAACGCGGCCGCCAGCGGCATCTGCCACTCGTGGGCGAGTGACGGACGCTGCATCTCGCTGCTGAAAGTCCTGTTCACCAACCACTGCATCTATGATTGTGCCTACTGCCTGAATCGGCGCAGTAATCCGACGGCCCGAGCCATGTTTACCCCCGAAGAGCTGGCTGAACTGACGATCGGCTTCTATCGCCGCAACTACATCGAGGGGTTGTTCCTCAGTTCGGGCGTGTTTCGATCGCCGGATACCACGATGGAAATGCTGCTGCGGACCGTGCGCCTGCTGCGCGAAGTGCACCAGTTTCAGGGATACATTCACCTCAAGGCGATTCCGGGCGCTGACCCGCTTCTGCTGTTTCAGGCCGGACAACTGGTCGATCGTCTCAGTGTGAATGTCGAGCTGCCCAGCGAAAAGAGCCTAGAAGCTCTCGCCCCGGAAAAACACAAGGAATCGATCTTCGGGCCGATGCGACATATCCGCGATTGGCACCTGGACGCAAAAAAAACGCGCAGCAGAATTCGTGGTCGCTCATACGTACCGGCCGGCCAGAGTACGCAGATGATTGTCGGAGCATCTCCTGAATCTGATCAACAAATACTATCGCTATCTTCCGGCTTGTACAAGACCATGGGTCTGCGACGCGTGTTCTATTCGGCCTATGTGCCGGTGAACCATGATCGTCGCTTGCCGGAACTTGCGGTGCCGCCGCTGTTGCGCGAGCATCGGTTGTACCAGGCCGACTGGTTGATGCGTTTCTATCAGTTCGGAGTGGAAGAGCTGTTTGCCCACGGAACAGGGAACCTGGATGCGGACGTTGATCCCAAGGTCATGTGGGCCTTGCATCACCTGGACATTTTTCCGCTCGATGTCAACCGCGCCGATTACGAGTTCCTGCTTCGTGTGCCGGGGCTTGGAGTTCGTTCAGCGCAGAGAATCGTTCGGGCGCGCAAGACAGGGCGCCTGACCCTGGACGATCTGCCGCGACTCGGCGTGGTCTGGAAGCGGGCTCGTTTTTTCCTGAGCGACGGAGTGCTGAACCCGATAGCACTGCTCGATGCCGAGCGTCTGCGTCGGGAGCTGGTGAAGCCGACGGTGGCGGCTCATCGACAGTTAACGTTTGCCGATCTGCCGATGGCGATGGAACCGGCCATGGTTGAGAATCTGCAGGCGGCTGTCACCGGAGAATTCTGAGGTGGCAAGGATGTGCCGGTGTGGTGATGTCTCATGAACCGTGATTGTCTGCGCTATGACGGCACGTTTCCTGGTTTGCTGCGAACTCTGGGGCCGTGGCTGAAACGGGGAGAACTGCCGACGGTGATTGAGAAAACCGGCTGTCGCGAGCCGTCTCTGTTCGGAGAACCTGAAGAAGAGCTGACGACGTTTGCCGGAAAAGATCTGCAGCTCGTCCCGACCCCCGAGGATCTCGCGGCGGTTGGATTGCCGGCGATCAGCATGCCGATCTGGCGTCGTGTCTGGGTGGCGTTTCTCGCCGAGAACACGGGAATCGAGCGTCAGATCGGCGAGTATCTGTTGCTGGCCATGGCTCGACCGAACGAGATTGAAGATCTGCTGACCGACGTGAGAGTGCAATGCATTCTGCGAAGTGAACGCCGGGTTCGCCGTGAAGCGCATGCATTCAAAGGCTTGCTGCGTTTTCAGCAGATCGATGAGCGCCTGTATCTGGCGTCCGTTAATCCTGAGACGTGCGTGTTACCTATGATTTCACCGCACTTTGCTCGACGCTTTGCCGATCAATCGTGGATCATACACGATCGTCGCCGGCGACTGGCGGCCGTGCACGAAAACGGACAGGTGGAGATCCTTGCGCAATGGAACCCGGAAAGCCTTTCGATACAGCCGAATGAGCGTGAATTGCAGGAGTTGTGGCGTTGTTTCTTTCGACAGGCCGCCGTGCGCGAGCGGCTCAATCCTGAAGCGCAACGTCGCCACATGCCGCGCCGCTACTGGGACGATCTGATCGAAGAGCCGGAGCAGGAATAAGAAAACCGGGTCGAAACCCGAAGGTTCCGACCCGGTCGGCTGGGCTGCAGCTTAGCGCTTCGGCGGCGCTGCTTCGCGGACGACGGCTCCGAACTGGTCACTGACGATCAACAGCGAGAACTTTTGAGTCTGGTCGAGTTCGCTGGTGCTGAGCGACGTGTAATCAAACCTGCCGCGCAGGTCTGTGTATCCATCTTTGTAGAAGATGACCTGTCCGTCGTTCAGCTGGGCATAGACCTTCACGTACACCCGCGGCAGCGGAGTCCCTGTCCCCGCTTTGGTTACCCGCAGCTGACCGTAGTTTTCCTGCACCTGAACGCCCAGCTTGTTCGGGTAATAGGGCTGGGTGCGCGTGACACTGCCGTTGGTGAGTTCGATCATCAGGTTTCGATCGCGAATGGCTTCCGGAATCTCGACTTCACGACTGCCGCTCGCGGTATCGAACGAGAGATCGAGCGACTGATTCGGGCGAATGACCGAGAACTGGTTTGACACTCCCTGCACGAATGGATTGCGCGAGAACAGCAGCTCGAGATCCATCTGATAGAAGTTGATGCGGCAGCTCTTGAGATTCTGATACAGCACCTGAAGTTTGCCGTTCTCGATCTTCAGCTCGAGATTCGGCTCTGTGGCGGCAAGATGCGCCTGCACCTGGTTGCGATCTTCCTGATCGACGACAACCGGACCTTTACCGGCGATTTCGTCGGCCTGCTGCAACATTTCCTGGAACAGCTTGCGCCAGCGATCGACCGGGTATTCCCGATAGCGCTCGGCAATGGCGAGTCCGTCAGCGGCTCGTTCCTCGCTGAAGGCCAGCCAGGCTTTCAAGTAATCATATTGTATCGAGGCGCATACTTCCGGACTTTTCACCGTATTGAACCAGGACAAAGCCTCGTCGATGCGGTCCTGCAGCAACAGGTAGTAGACGATGCCGAGCCGATCGCCGTCATCGAGTTTCGGCCGATACGCCAGATAGCGCAGAAACAGCACATACTGTTCATGGAACTGCCGATTCAGAATCTTGCGATCTTTTCCGAGCTGATGGGCACGGGCATTGACCATCGGCCAGTATTCGCGATGCTGATAGGCATGCCGCCACACCGGGTTGAGTGACAGGAGCGGGGTGTCGATGAACAACCCGCATTGATTGGCCCACGACAGATGGGCAAGATATTCGCGAATGACGGCCGGGTCATTGTGAAGCACCCCGTACGACCAGGTGGTGTCATGATAGATGTGCCGCTTCTGCAGCAGATCGACGACTTTGGCGAAGAACGCACGATCGCGCAGCCGGAACGCAATGAGATTTAGATCGAGTCGGTCAGCATTGTTGGTTTCGAGGAACGACAGGACGTCTTCGGGACTTCCTTCCTGCGAGATCCAGGTCCAGGAGGTTTTGTCGACCTTGGTCAGCTGATCGACCACCTGAAAGACGAATGGCTCGGCCGATGCCAGCAGTCGCGCTTCCTGCGAGATGTGAATAGGAAAGTGCGTGTAGCGGCCGGCTTTCGGGAAGTAGAAGTAGTACTCCACTGTCTTGGTGGTATACGGCTCGAGCTGCAGATTGATGCTGCGCGTATAGAACCCGTTATTGACTGGTACGGACCCCTGCGGAATCTGCAGCAGGGCGTCGATCTTCCGGCGGGTTGAGCTGGGGTTGGTGATGATCACCTGACATCCGTAGACACGCCAGGTCTGGAACTCTTCGGTGACGAACTGATCGAGCCGCTCGCTGTTTTCGTAGCGATAGCGATCGTCCGCGGCAAAGAAGTTCTGTCCGGTGAGAATCTCCTGGACCTTGCCGGCCGCGCCCGTTTCCCGAATCTCCTTGTGAAAGAAGATCGCGGGCTGAACGGCTTTCAGCGACATGCGCGCATCGGTGTAGGTGATGTTGTGGCTCCCGGCCTTGAACGGCAGATCGATGACGGCGAGCGCGAGCATCATTTCCGAGAAGTTGCGCGATGCGGCGGCGACGTTCTTCGACAAGAACGGAGTACCGGCTTTGTGCGCGGCAAAGTCGCTCCAGAAAGCGTTTACCGTGATGAGATCGGCAACCTGCTTCTCGATCGGCAGACGGTAGTAGTTGTTCTCGACCCACTCTTCGGTGCGATCGAGAGCCTGATACAGCTGACGCTGCACCTGTCGACGACCTCGATCAGCTTCCTGCTCTTTGAATTCGTCGATGGAAGCGACGTCGTCCATTTCCATGTCCGCCACCTCAGGCGCGGCAGTCTCTTCGAGTGACGCTTTCTCCAGGCGGCGCGAGTCCTTCTTCATTTTGACGTCTTCCGTGCTGCTGCGGGCGCCCTTCGAGGCCATGCGGGGGGCGACGATCGACGGCGCGACCCTGCCCATGGGACCCATGGAACCAGGAGCCGGCGGCGGTGGGGGAGCCATCGGCCTGGGCTTTGCCGGTGCCGCGGCCTGAGCCTTGTCGAACCCAAGTCGATCGTCGGTGTCCATGGCATTGCCCTTGAGCGCGGTATCGAACAGCTGATTCCACCGTTCGAGATCAGGCGGCAGCAGATCGAAGCGATCACGAATGTGACGTGCGGTCGTATCGAACTCCTTCGGCAGACGTCGAGCCAGAAGAATGCGTTCGACCACGTTCAAACGGCCGTACCGCCACGGGGTAAGATACCCGCTCAGATCATTTTCGAGCAGCCAGTCATCCATGAACGTCCGATCTCGCTTACTGGCAAGATAGGGCTTGATGACGGTTTTGAAGAACTGTGGATCTTTGTGATACAAAAAGAAACTGAGTTCGTGACAGGCGTATTTGCTGTAGAGTTCGCCTTTTCGGGCCGCGGACAATTCAGGCCACTCGAGAATGAACGAAAATTCGGCGAGCGTCGGGTTGGCCGAAAGAGTTGAAAACAAGCCATACACGCTTTGCAGCGAATCGTACATTTCGAGTTTGGCCGTGGTGATATCGTCGAGGGCGAATTCGCTGCCTGAGGCGACCGTCGAAATGCTCTTCTGCTCGGTGAAATGCTTCGAAGGTTCGAGCGGCTGGGCAATCGTCAGGTCTTTGGGTACGTAGGGGGTCTCAGGGAGAGAAAGCTGACGGTAAATCGCCGAATACTGGTCCACCGCCAGGATCTGCACATGCTGGCGACCTTCGAGGGCGCTCAGATCGACCTCAATCAGCCCCTGCGTGTTCGGTCGCAGATTGGCGATCAAGAGCGAGGTTGTCGGCAAAAAGTCCAGGCAGGCGAAGCCGCCGGCCTCGACGGGTTCAGGCTCATTCGGGGCATCACCGCCGAATCCACCCGTGCCGGCCTCCATGCTTGGTGCCGGTACCGGCATATTGGTCCACGATTCGCCGCCGGCCGCATCCTGTCGGGTGGTGTCGGTCTTTCGCAGATTCCAGGGGTTCAACAGCAACGAAGGCTGGCGCAGCAGGTTTCCAACTCGTACTTTTGCATACTTGCGGTCGAGGATATACTGATACTCCTCGCCGATGTTGCGCCCGGAAACGTACTGGCTGACAGATGGATTAAGCTTGAATTCACGAGGGTCAGGCCGCATAAACATCTGCAGACCGTCGAAGAGGCTGACATCGGGAATGTGCCGCGTGGCGACCAGGTGCACGCGCGTTGCGGCATTCGGGTTGTACACCTTTACGAGAAGCTTGCCATGCGCCGCGTCTACGATTGGGGCATCGAGAGCGAGAGGTGTCTGAGTCCGCATTTCCAGCGTGCGGGCCGGAGACTGTGCCCACCCTTCGTTGAGTTGTCCTTCCGTGATCCGCAGTCTGATGGTTTTCTGCTCTGGAACGATGAACAGATGATAATCTCCGCCGGTCAATCCCGTGATCGACAACTGTCCGTTCTGCACCTTGCCAAATTCGGCGCAGTTTTTCACAAACGTGTTGCCACGAACCTCGAGCAGAGAAAACAGATCGGCGGGCGCTGTGTCCGCCGCATAAGGCATCGGCAGATGCAGAGTTTCACCGACGCGGGCGTGAAGCACCGAAGGCAGGCTCGCGCGATCGCGCAGCAGTTCCCAGCGTTCGCGCACGCCTTGCAGGCCCTCGACGGCCACCCAGCTGATGTCCGCGAGCCGGCCCAGAAAGATGCGGCCCAGATCGTTGGTCTGCAGACTGAGTTTGACCGGGCGAACAAAGTCGCGGTGCTTGATTTCAACGGTCACGACGCGGTCGGGCTTGGGTTCGCCCGTTTTTCCGCGCAGCTCGAGGACATAGCGACCATCGATAAGCCGCAGGTGCAGGTCATCAATTTTGTCGGTTTTTTCGATGCCGTTCAGGGTATATCCCTGCGAGACTTCGAGGTCGATTTTCTTGTTCTGGCTCAGGCTCTGGACTTTGCCGCGCAGCGTGAAGCTGATCCGGCTGAGCTTTTCCGGCACCTTGAAGGGAATGAGCGTTTCGGTGGCGTTCTGCAGCTGGGGTGCCGGAATTTCCTTTGTCGCACTGATGCCGTCACGATCCGTTGAATCGATGCGCAGTCGGACTTCTTCGAGCAGCGCGATATCGATCGGTGTCCCGTTGACGGTGAGCCAGGGCCGCACGACCAGATTCGCCTGTCGACGCTCGAGCAGGCTCTCGCGATCGACGAACAGGCGTGCCTGCAGTGAGTAATTCTCCGCCTGATGCATCATCTGGTGCAGCACGGCGACCTCACCTCGGCGAATGATGATCGACTGCGTGCCGGGGCTGGTGCTGAACGGGATGTTGATCCGGCCCCGTTCATCAGGCGTGAACTCGTGTCCGGCCATCCAGATCGAGGCATCCTTCACGGGTTTCCCGGTTTCGTCATAGACTGTGAAAACCTGACCGGCAGACCCTGAGCGTTCGGTGAAGGTGAGGCGCCCGCGTCTGATCAAGGCGCGACTCGAACGGCCGTTGCCGATCAGTTCGATGACGTAGAGTCCTGGTTCCGTGAGGGTTTGAAACTCGAAGGTTTCCGTGTGACGGCGAATTTCGGGGTGAGTGTAGTTGTAGACCTTTTCCTCATTGGCCACGAGACCGTCCAGGTCGATACCGGTCGAAATCTCCTGCTGTTGCTGGCGATAGTAGTTGAAGGTATTGATGCGAAACACTTTTACGATCAGGTTGGGAATATTCTTGACGCGTACCTTGAGCGAGATCGGGTCGCTCATGCCGACGACCTGCGGGTTCGACGGCAGGAATTCGAGCAGAATCTGTTCCTTCAGACTCTTCACTCCTTCCGGTGTCAGCAGGGGAAGGAGATTTTCCGCTTTCCCGGTTCCCTCCTGCAGTTTGGTTTCCGCAAAGACCCGCTTCAGATAGTCTTTGTCGAAGTAGGGGGCATACTCGTTCGGGGTTTCCGCGTCCTTGAGAAAGGTTTCCAGGTAGTCGCGCACCAATGGCTCATCGTCAGCGACAGGCGGGAACAGCGTGAAACGCCCGAAGTCCTGGTACAAATTAGCCTGATGATCGCGATGCTCCTTGCGACTCAGATACTCACGGTTCACATATCCGGCCGAACGGGGGAGTTTGAGATACTCCTGGAACTTCTTGACATCATAGGTTCCGAGTTGGCGATCCAGGACAAGCTGCTGATACAGCACGTGAACTTTCAACGAGTTCTGATTCGGACTCAATCTTCCGGCGAAGTTCCACAGTCGCTCGAGATGCTTCCGGCGGATCTGGGGATCGTTCTTCCAGTCCTGGTCTGGAGAAGGCTGCAGCTTGGACAGCCAGGCCTGAATGAAGTTCGTGTCATCGCTCAGTTCGGGAAGGCGGGAGAGACACTGCTCGAGCTGTTCCGGAAGCAGTTGCGCATGAATCGGCAGATAGCCGAACCCGCCGTTGTCGTCGGTCTGCAGATCAGCAACGATCATCTCGACGAGACCGGGCAGGTCGGGGCGTTGCAGCCGTGACAGAAAATGTCGCCGCTTGTTCTTGTCGAGAGACTCGCGCGCGAGGAACGGCCACGCGGTGATCTCGAAGCCATCCAGGTTCGAATACAGTGAAAAAGCTTGCCGAGTCAGGCTCTGGCGGCTGATGAGAGCCTGATCAAGCTCGGACGGATAAGACGTTTTCGGCGTCTGCTGACGGCGCTGATGGTCGAAGCGCAGGTTCAGTTCGTTCTTGAGAAAGGAAAGCGAATCGTCAGGCCGATTCGGGTATTCCAGCAGAACCTGACGGTACTGCATTTCCCGAGCCTGAGAGGTCAAACCGTGGGTTTTGATCCACTGTTCGATCAGCGCGCGGGCCTGGCTGAGATTCCCGCTGTTCTGCTCGGTGAGACAAGAGTAAAAGTAATGGTCTTCCGTGCCGGGAATGAGCTGTTTGAGAATGTCAGAACGATTCTCACTCAAGCTGTAACGCTCGATGAAACCAACTTCTCCGGCCATGGCGACCGGTACGCAGAACCAGAAAATCAACAGCAACAGAATCAACTTTTCGATCATGGATTCCTCCTCCTCGACAGTAACCTCGGGACTCTCGAACGTTCCGTGTGTCGGTTGTCTGTTCGAACACCGACGTTTCTGCCTAACGGTCCGAGCCGACTTCGGATTGTTCTGCGGCTTATGCTAGTGGAACCCGAAAAAAAGGGCAAGGTAAAAAAGAACACAGCTGCGCCCGGCCTGACGTCGGCCTGAAAGGCCATATCGCACAAAAGCTGGGGGGGTATCGGCTCGAAAAGAAACCGGCGGCCCGCCCGCAGGCGACCGCCGGTTTGATGGACCAATCGACTCAGATCTGATGAAAATCCCGGACGAACGCGGCCACTTCTTCACGGTGAAAACGGTGATCGGAACGGAGACAACCGGCTCGTTCCAGCTTGCCGAGGAAGTGGACGATCTGCTTTTTCCACCACGGCCAGTCGTGCGCGACATCATATCCCCAGAGGTCGAGAATGTGCGGCACGCTGCGGGTCTGCAGATGGTGCGAAACGGCGCGGGCCTCACCGAGCCAGTCTTCCCACGGCCCCTGACCACAGCAGATGATCATCAGATTTTCGCGCAACCGGTTGATGATCTCTTCGTCCTGAAGATTCGGCAGATACATCAGCGGATCGTTGAAATAGACGTCGCTGTTGCAGAATGCGCCGACGGCGAACGCGATACTGTAATTGCCGCTGAGCGAGATGCAGGAATCAAAAACATCGGGGTGACGCAGGTAGAAGTTGGCGGCGTGATAGGCACCGAAGCTGACTCCGTGCGTCATGATACCGGCATGGGGAACGGTATGCCGACGAATGTGCGGCACCACTTCGTGTACGACGGCGTAATCGTAATCATTGGCGCGCCGTGCCTTGTCGGCGGGCGGGGCTGGGGCATACCAGCTCTCACGATCGATCCCGTCGATGCAGAACACCTGAATCTTTCCGGCATCGATGAACGGCGCGATCGTACCGATCATGCCGAAATTCTCATAGTCGAAGAATCGCCCCTCGGAGGACGGGAACACCAGCAACGGCTTGCCGGAATGCCCGAAGATCAACATTTCAAGCGGGTGTCCGAGGGTCGGGCTGGGAATGACGTGATATTCTCGGTTCATGCGGCCTCCGCGATGATTGATGTAATCATATCTTTCAGGTGATCGAGATCGGGCGAACGCACGAGAAAGCCGACGTTGCCCATGACCGCGAACTCAATCGGATTCATCGGCTGTTCGAGTACGATACCTGCTCCGAAACGATGGCGCAGCGCACTCACCTCATGCTTGTACCCACGATCATACTTGCGTGACACGAACGCGCAATGATACTTGCGGTCGAAGGCCTGGTGTGACGGCTGTCCGGCGACGATGCGAGCCCACCAGTCGTAGACATCGATGTCGCAGGCATAATTGAACATGTGAGTCGTCAGTCCGCCGGGTGGACGCAGATTGATTTCCAGAGCCTTCAGTGATCGGTCGGGAAGCCGGAAAAACTCGATGTGAAAAAACTTTTCGCGAATGTTCGCCGCTTTCACCACATGTTGGCCGGCCTCATGCAGATCAATCGGAATGTCGCGCTGTGAGTAGTACCAGAGATTTTCATTCTTCTTCACGACCTGATGAATGTCGTTGCTGAAGACGTGGCTCGTACAAAAGACAATGTTGCCTTCGCGGTCGGTGAGACCGTCGAATGATTCAATGACTCCGCTCAGATACTCTTCCATGAAGTAAGAGTACGAGCTTTTGATAGAAAAGAAGTGCTTTAGATCATCGTCTGAGCGAATGGTATACGTGTCGGAAGCACCGACGCCGATATCGGGTTTGATGAACACGGGGAAGGTGCCGTGAATAAATGACCGGCATTGATCGATGTCTTCCACCAGGGCGCCGCGAGCAACCGGTACGCGGGCCTGTTGAAAGACTTTCTTCATCAGCGACTTCCGCTTGAGGTATTCGAGATCGCCCGGTTTGGGGCCGGGGACCTGAAAAACTTCGCGGATCACCGCTTCGGTTTCCAGCCAGGGTTCGAGATGGGATTCGACGCGATCGAAGGGGCCGAAGTGATTGCGGAAAAAATAGCAGGCATCCAGTACCTGTTCTCGGTTCTCGAGACCGTCGACGCGATAATGTCCCTTGAGCACCGATCTGACGGCCGCATCGAGACACTCGTCCGGCTGATCCGAAACACCGAGCACGTCGACACCGTAGCGGGCCAGAGATTGTGGAAACTGAGAGAAATGCCGCGGATAGTGGGGTGACAGATACACGAGTCGCACGATTCAATTCTCCAGAGATTGAAGTAATCCGGCGACTCGATTATACCCGAAAAAGATCTTACTTGTCGGCTTCGCTGAGAGGCTCCGATGAACCGGCCTGAAAAGCTCCTCCCGCGTAGGTAAAGAAGAATCTTCCCGGTTTCGGTTCCTGACCCTCACCGGTCGCATAGATGATTCCCAGGACCTGAATCTTGCCGTCCGATGAGATGAGAAAGTCCGAGCCATCCTCTTCATGTATGTCCGAAACCAGAAAGTCGCGATTGTCTTCGGGGTTGGCATACTTGCAGGTGATGGGCGCGAAGGTGCGCTTTTCCTGCTGGTAGACAAACCCGTACAAACCGCTGGCTCGCGGGCCATAGAAGGCGGCGGTCAGAATCTCCGGTTGTTTGTCCGAGTCGAGATCGGACGAGGCGAGCGTCAGAGGCTTGCCATCGAGCTGAAACTTCTTGTCCTCGCTGCCGAGCGGTTCGCTGGTCCAGAACGGGGCGGTGTTCCCGTTGCGCGCTTGCAGGAAGATTTCCTCGCCGCGTTGCACCTTTTCGATGACCAGCGTTTCGGGTTTAAGGCCCTCGACAGAAACGGTAATGGAAGCCAGAATTTTGTCCGGTGCGGCACTCAGCACCGACGTCGGCAGCAGGGCAACGAAAACGAGCAGCCGAAATGCGGAAAGCAGGTGTTTCATGGGTGATCTCCTGTTCAGCGGTCCCATTGATAGAGGTTGTACGACTTCATGATGCTGATCAACGTGCGGGCATAGTTGGGGTCGGTGGCATAGCCGGCGCGATGAATTTCCCGCGCGAACTGATCGGGGTTGTTTGAATACTGAAAGGCCCGGCGATACCGGGAATTGTTCTTCAGCAGATTCGCATGATCCTCGACCGACTCGAGCCAGGTGTGATACTTGCGAAACGTGCCGTTGACGGTAACCGAACGCCCGTTGATGACCTCGCGCGTCGGTACGGTGATCGACCCGGCCGGGCCGCGCCCCTTGATGCCGAACAGATTTCTGGCATCACCGATGGTTGAGCGCCCCCAACCGGTTTCGAGAGCCGCCTGCGCCAGAGTGACCGAGGCCGGCACTCCCGTTCGCCGGAAACTGTCTCGCGCCACCGGGCCGAGCAGCCGAATAAATTCCGCCGGAGGCAGCCTGCCGCCGCGCCAGCGTTCGAGGGCGGCCGAAGTGGTGCCGCCGGGTGCGGTTCCTGTCGTCGTCCCACCGGAAGTGGTTCCCCCGGAGGTTCGAGAGTCGCCGCTGGTCGAAACATAGTCGGAATGCACGTAGGCAACTCTTCCCTGCCATCGAATCCGCAGCCATTCCCCCGAGCGACCAATGATGGAAATCTGCCGGCCGCTATAGAGCTTGCCGATGATCGAACCCCATGGGGAACTGCGAACATTCAGATACGTGTTCACATGCACGGTTCCCGTCTGTGGTTGCTGCTCAGAGGCTTGCTGGGTGGTCCCGTTATTCGTTGTTACCGTGCGACCCTGTTGCCCTGTGTCGAAGTTGTTGAGCGCCTGCATCGGATCACGCCCGAACAAAGTGGGGCTGTCGGTCAGGACAACGATGAGAAGCACGGCGCAGAACAAGGCCATAGAAAGAGTTGAGCGCATACGATGGTTCCTCCAGGCTACGGTGCTGTCATATCAGTCTGACCAAAGAAACGGAGAAATTGTCCAAATTGTGACATACCCGGCCGTTTGAGGCAAATCATCGTTGCTCTTTTCGACTGAGAATCCCGTTACTGCGTTACCAGAACAAATTCCGGGAATGTGTCGGCGCAGGCTGGCACGTTGAGCCGCGTTTGTGGTACAGAAAGGGAATGTTCCGCCGGACCCGATTGATTCTTTTCGCCTTCATTGTCGTCACCATTGTTGTCGGTGTCACGGCGTGGTTGTTCGGCACAAACGCTGGTGCTGTTCAGCTTGTGAGCTGGGCGTGCCGGTTGGTTCCCCCCGGGACCGAAATTCATCTGGAAGGTGTCTCCGGAACCCTCGCGGAAGGCCTGACGATTAAAGAGCTGACCGGGACGGTGCGACCGGGCGCGCTTTCCTTTTCTGTGCGTGACCTGTTTTTCGATGCCGCATGGCTGCATTCGTTGACCCATGTTCCGACCATCAATCGACTCAGAGTGCGGCAGGTCGACCTCCACGGGGTCCCCGATCCGGCATGGCTGCATCTGGTGCCGCCTCCGCCTGCCTGGGGCGGTTTTGCCGGCATCAAGCTGCCGGTGCAGTGTCGTGACTTGCACGTTGAGACGGTGGCGTGCAGGTTCAGCGCCGGTTCTCCCTGGATGATCACTCTGCGTGATTTTCATCTCATGCCGCCTGCCAGTGCCTCGCGAAACGATGTGCAGCCGTTGGTTTTCGAGATCGACGTCGGCGTGGCCTCAACCGCCGCAGGCCGGGCGGCCTTCGACGGCGCTGTTCAACAGAAGACGGGGGTGGCATCAGGTACCGTATCCGGTCAGCTTTGCGGCGGCAATTTTACCAGTGAAATCTATTGGGAGTTCGGGAAAAATCCTGATCGCATCTCAGGCTTTCTGCAACAGGGCACGTGTTCTCTCGGACGCCTGAACAGCTGGTTGAGCCCGGTATGGCAGAGTCATGCGCCTGCCGTGATCGAGGGGGAGATCTGTGGGTCCGGGTCATGGCTGATATCACAGCGATTGGGCTTGCTGGGCAACCTTGAATTGGCACTCAAGCAGGTGACCTGTCGACTCGTCCCGCTGAGCATTCCGCTTTTTGAACTTTCCGGGCGCCTGACTCTTGCTGAAAGCCGGTTGGGCCTTCAGAACCCCGACTGTCGACTGCTGGGAGCGCCTGCTTCCCTGACGCTGGAAATCGGCTTGCATTCCTGGGACCGACCGATCTGGAACATCGAACTTACAGTCCCGTCGCTCGACATCGGTTCGGTGTTCAACGATCTGCCGTGGGTGATGCGGTATTCGATGGGACTGATGCCGATTTCGGGGCTGGCCAGTTTGACCGCCCGCGTTGGGGGCGACGGCCCGGAACTGCTCTGCGTCGCACAGGCCCCGGAACTCAGGCTCAATCAGCCTGCGGGTGAGTGTCTGTGGACCGGTCGAGTAGAGTATCGGCGCAGCCCGGTTGGCGGTGATCGTTTTACGGCTGATTGGTCGTGGGTTGCTTCAGCCGCTTTGCGACCGCTGCCGCGCATTCTCGATCGGCATGCGGGCGGCTTGTTCGACCAGCCCCAACCTCCGTTTCAGGGTCGGGGGCAGATGACGGGAACCCCGCATGGAGCTTTCTTCAAAGGCCGTTTTGTTGCCGGCGGTCAGCAGTGCGATCTGCGGGGCACCCTGTCGGAAGGGCAATGGTCACGTCTGGAAGTCGGTCTGGCCGATGCTTCCGGCGAGCTTCAATCCTCGTCGTCGCTTGATTCCTGGCCTTCTCCGGCCGCCTTGGCGCTCTTATCGGCCTGGTAGACCTTGAACTGCAGAAATTCATCCGGCAGCTTCTGATAGAAGGTCAGATTGCTCATTTCCCGCTCAATCACATATTTTGCCGATCGAATGACGAGCACGACACCGGGAAAAAAGGTGCGTGCGGAAATCGTCGAGCTGGTTTCGTCAAGCAGGCTCATGGCCAGATCGGCTTTTTTGATCTCGATTCGGTCGATTTGATCCTGCAGACTGGCGGCCTTCTTTTCCAGACTCTTCTGCAGCGGGCCGCGCTTGTCTTCCGGAAGCTCATCTCCCTGAGTCAAGACAAACTTCAGGTTGGTATCGACCTTGTCTTTCTGTTTGCGGAGATCGTCCATGATGCGCGTCAGCAGGTTCAGTCGCTGAAGCGTTTCGGGCGATGATCCGCAGTGAATCACGGTGCTCATGGCGGTCGCGTTGCCGATCTCGCGCGCTTCGATCGATTTGAAGGTCGAGATCTGACCACCAACGAGCGTTTTCTCCACAAAGAGACCGCCGTTGGCGTTGATGGTGCAGCGCATCGCCGTTCTCAGCAACACATCTCCGCCGGCTTCGATATAGGCATTCTCGGCATAGAATGCCTGCACGTTGCCGAATGCCTTGACCTTCGTGTTCTCATCCGTCGTTCCGTTGCCGAGAATGCCCTTGTGCACGTGCAGATCGCCGCCGGCGGTGACCCGTGCCTTCGGTTCGATCATGCCGGTCACCGTCACATTGCCGGTTGCCGTCACCGAAAAACCGGAAAGCACGGAGCCGTGGATGTTCACGCAGCCTTTGAAGTTGATGTTTCCGCAGCCGTAATCGACGTTTCCCTTGATCTCGAGCACCGGTACCACCTGAACGGCATAGTTCAACCCGCGATTCTCGACGACGACCTGACCGGTCGAAGTCGCCTTGTACAGCTGGCTGCCGTCCTCCTGTTCAACGACGGCGACGTTCTTTCCGGCGAGCACCTGAATCGGCTTCGGCGGCCTGGGAAGGATCTGTGTTCCCATGATCGTCATGCCCGGCTCTCCGGGTTGCGGCGGGTATCGCACGAGAATGCCGTCCCCTTCGGAGACGCTGCGAAACAGATCGCGGTTGCGAAAGTCGCAGGTCCCATCGGGTCGAATCAGAAACTCGCGCGTGGGGCGCGGAACAAGGTGAACGACTCTGGTGTCGACCGGCTCGGTCGGCGAGCTTGTCTGTGCAAACAAACGATGTGAGAACGGTTTCCGTTTGCTGATGAGCGCCGGAAATTCCTTTTCCCAGAAACTGTCGATGTGTCCTTTGACAACCGCGTTTTTCAGAAAGTCACGAACTCGTGTTTCGATCTCTTCGCAGGAGACATCTTCCATGATCTCCAGCACCGAAAGATAGGCCTGCGTGTTTTCCGGGTTGCCGTGCACCTGAATGACCACCCCCGGCAGCTGGGGCGACATTTTCAGGTCGACCAGTGCCGCCGGGGGCGGTGTCTCCGGAACGGGTGGTTGCTCGGGCTTCTTCCCGGACTCCTGTTCAGACATTCGTCTGTTCAGCCTCGATTGCGGCCGGCAACCCGTGCCTGAATCTCGGCCAGGTTGACACCCTGATTCTGCAGGAACTGTTCAAACCAGGCGGGGTTCGTGCGCAGGCTCTTCAGCTCTGGTCTGAATTCGATGACCAGATGCTCGAGTTCGACCAGATCGGCCACTCGCAGCTGCGTCGGCGTCGGCCGGTTCTGCAGCGATTTCAACGTCGACAGAATCGTGTTGACCGACATGGCGCATTCGTAGCGTGTCACCCGATCCTTGTTGGTGAAGGGATAGGTCACCAGCAGACCCTTCGAATGCATGTGCTTGATCGACTTGAAGGCCCAGTGCTTCGGAGAAATATAGGTGAACGAGCTTCCAGTGCTGCTTCCACCACCGATGTCGACGGTTGACCTGGCGGCGACACTGCGCCGATCAGCCAGCGGAATCGAGAAGGCGGCGTCGGCTTCCATGCCGCCTCGCGGGACGTATGCCGGACGGCGCTCCGTACCGGTCGTGAATTCCCAGGAATATTTGCCCATCAAGGGTTCACCGATTGCCGAACGAATTTTGTCGCTGATGCGAACCTTGTAGTTCGTTTCCGCATCGAACGGCTCACTGGGAATGAAGACCGCTCGCTGCTGACGAGAGTCGTAGGAGACCCGGCCCTCGACGCGGCGTTGATTGGCAAACACGGAGATGTTCACTTCATCGAGCGTCGACGGGTTCACGGGATCGCTGAACTGCAGCGTGATGCGGCTGTCGCGTTTGACATTCTCCGCATTGGCGGAGGGGCTGATGCCGGTGATTTTGAAGGTGGAAAGCGCTTCGCGGGCCTTGCGTACGCCTGTCTTGCGAGCGGGCGCAGCGCGCGGCTGCTCCTCATACGCTTCGTCCATGTTTGCCGAAGCGCTCATCTGATCTGTTTCATCGTCGATGACTTCCAGTTCGCGCGATTCGCGGCGTGGGTCGACTTTCGGAGCCGCGCGTCTGGTCGCCTGAGGGGAAGGGCGAGCGGCCGTCATCGGGAACGATTCGGGAACGAGGCCGCGCCCGGCCGGAGCCTGGCGTGCGGCGGTTTTGCGCACGGGAGCCGGGGCAGGCTCATTCATGGTGAACATCTCGGGCGTCGAAGGCGCATTGACCGCCGACTGGGTGCTGAATGAAGAGCTGATCCCCTTGGCGAGCCGACCACCCGCCGCATCACTGACACCCTGCGTGACGATGACGCGATAGGTTTTTTGCAGGTCAAGCACGCCGACCGGGGTCAGAACACCCTGTCTTCGCTCAGGAATATAGCGAATCTTGGCTGGTACAGGTCCGAAATCATCTTCCACCCGGAAGGTGAACTCGTTCAGGGTTTCGGGGCGAACATCCTGATTGAAGACGATTGAGATCGGTTGGCTGAGATTGGTCACGACTTCGCCCTGTCGCGGCGTCATGGCGACGACCTTCAGCGGAACGGCAGGTGCGCTGAAGGACTGGGCTGCATACGTCGGTGCGGTGCGAGCCGCGGGGATGGCTGCGCCCGGAGCGGCATCGAAAGAAGTGTCCCCCGGTTCCGGAGGAGCTTCTTCCAGCACGTGTTGCGGAACCTCGTAATCAGCTGATGAATTCTGACCGGCGATGCGGAAAGGAATCAGCGTGGTCTTTGACAGGCGAGAACCTGATGCCCCGGCGAGAGCGGTCGTGATGGCGACGCTGTATTCCATGCCCGGCTTCAGCGTCGAGCGTGGTACCAGTGTAATGGTCTTGAGATCGCGGCTGAGGCGATAGTCGATTCCGATGGGGTTGCGTCCCTGATACACCTTGATCGGCGCTTCGCGCAGAGTACCCAGCTCGAGCGGCTCGGAAAACGAGACTTCCAGGTTCGATCCGGCAGGCAGCTCACCACTGCCCATATTGGCGTTTGCGATCGACAGCAGACCACTGCCATTGCGCGGAATCCCGGCTCCGGTCGTGCCGGCGCTCTGAACCGAGGTCGGCTGATCGGCCGGATCAGCGCTCACGCTCTGGGTTGTCGCGGCTGCCCCGCTCGCGCCCGTACGAAAACTCCAAACCCTCTCGGAGGTTTCGCTGCCGTTGGCGAACGTGACCTGTGCGGTATAGGTCTGCCCTTCCTGCAGCGGGGTCTTCGGCTTGAACATCACCTGTTTGGCGGCCTGGTTGTAGAACAGCTCGCCATCAATGGTGCGCGGTCCATGGAACATGGTGACGTTCACCGATTGATAGAATGCCGGGTTTACGTTTCCGGCAAACTCGATGATGAGAGGGCTTTTTGCGCTCACATCAGCCGCCATGTCACGCGGAGACAGGGAAGTGACGGACACCCCCCTGGGGCCGGCAACGGCAGCCGTCGCTTCTCCGGGAAGAACGAACCCCAGCAGAAGCGCGGTGATCAGCGCCAGGAGCATTCGGCAACGACGAGTCATGATTTACCTCCTCGAGGACGCAACTATCTTGGTAACCTGTATCGGCATTTTCGCTGCCTGCAATAAGGGATGATCTTTGTCGGTTCGTTCGTGAAAAAACTTGCACTGACCATACACTTGTGTTAAAAATTGAGTTCCGCTCGGTACCCCGTACTGAGGGATTCTCTTCAAGGAGTGCCACCATGGGACAGGATGTCGCGGCCTTTGCCAAGGTTCTGCGTGAAGAAGGAATCGAAGCCGCCAAGGCTGAAGCCGGGAAGATTCTCGCTGACGCCCGGGCGAAGGCTGATGAGATCGTGAAAGAAGCCAATACCGCTCATCGCCGCAAGATGGAAGAAGCCAACCGCGAGATCGAGCAGATGCGGCAGCGCGCCGAAGCCGAGATGAAACTGGTGGCCCGTGATCTGATCCTGCAGGTGAAGAAGCGCGTCGAGGAAATTGCCGCCCGCCTGCTGAGCGACAAGGTTGAGAAAGCTCTCTCCACACCTGAAATCGTGAAGAGCTGTCTGCTTGAAGTGCTGAAGACGACGAAGACCGGCACGGAATGGGAATTGTCGCTGGGGCCGACCGTCGGCAAGTCATTGGCTGCCGCCGCTGTGGGTGACCTGTTCCGACAGGCTGAGGCCAGGGGAAAACTGACCGATGCCATCAAAGCTGAGGGTTTTGCCCTCAAGAGTCCTGCCGACAGCATGGTGATCGAAGTGACCGCCGAATCGGTCAGCGAAGCCTTCCGACAGCTGCTGTCGCCCGAACTCGAAAAACTGCTTCCGGCTCACCATAGCTGATCGTGTCCAGCCTGTATTATCTCCTGACCACGCTACCCCAGCTCCCCGAACTGGGTGGAGCGCCGACCATCTCGTATGCTGAGCTGCAGCGTGTCGTGCAGACCGACGGACACAAAGCCGCGAACGCGGTCGTCGATGCTCTGGCCCTCGAACAGCCGCTGCGCGCCGCGATTGAGCGCCGGGTTCTCGAAGGGCTGTTGCCGGAGGATGAAACCGTGTTGCCGCCGGCTGTGTACGAGGCGTTGGCGGTCAACCCGACGACGGTCGGTGAAGACGAATGGCTTGATCGCGTCTGGACAGCCTATTTTCACCATGTGCAGGCGATTGCCGCAAAGGTACATGCGCCGCTGCTCAGGAAATGGGCTCTCTTTGAACCCGATCTGCGCGAGCATCTGGCCGCGTTGCGCCGTGGCGAAAAACGCACGCACGGGCCGTTCGATACGCTCATGGATACCGTCGGCTGCAGCAATCCGATGGATGCCGAAATCATGCTGGCGATTTCTTGAAAAAGAAACACCGCGGTTCACGTTTCATATTGACGAACTGGTCGCCTACGCGCTCAAGCATCGTCTGCTCGAACGCTATGTGCGGCTCGACCGGGCCAAAGGCGCCAGAATCCTCGAGGAGGTCACCACCCTGTGAGTCTCACCGGACGCATTGTCACCATCTACGGCAACATGGTCACGGCGGAAGCCGACGGCCACATTCGTCAGAATGCGGTTGCCTATTGTACCCGCGGCGACGGGGTGCGATTGAAATCCGAAATCATTCGTGTGCGCGGCAACCGCGCTGACATGCAGGTCTTCGAACTGACCCGCGGCCTCAAGGTCGGCGACAAGGTCGAGTTTCTCGACGAACTGCTGTCGCTCGAACTCGGGCCGGGCCTTCTCGGGCAGATCTATGACGGCTTGCAGAACCCGCTGCCGCAGCTGGCCGAAAAAGTCGGCAAGTTCCTGCAGCCGGGCACCTACCTGCCCGCTCTCGACCGGGCGAAGAAGTGGAAGTTCACGCCGGTCGCGAAGGTCGGTGACACGGTCACCGCCGCGATGAACCTGGGCAAAGTTCCTGAAGGCATCTTCGACCATTTCACCATGGCTCCATTTGGCCTCAAAGGCGAATGGAAGCTCCTGTCGTTGAAGTCTGCCGGTGATTACACCGTTGAAGAAGAGATCGCCGTCATCGAGCAGAACGGCACGAAGCGGTCGCTGAACATGATCAACCGCTGGCCGGTGCGCATTCCGCTCGGCGTCTACAAGGAACGACTGGTTCCGTCCCAACCGCTGGTGACGAAACAGCGCATCATTGATACCTTCTTCCCGATCATGTTGGGCGGAACCTATTGCATCCCCGGTCCGTTCGGCGCCGGAAAGACCGTTCTGCAGCAGATTACCAGCCGCCATGCCGAGATCGATATCGTCATCGTGGCGGCCTGCGGTGAACGCGCCGGCGAAGTCGTCGAGACGCTTGTCGAGTTTCCGCATCTGAAAGACCCGCGCACGGGGCGCACGCTGATGGAACGCACCATCATCATCTGCAATACTTCGTCGATGCCGGTTGCCGCCCGCGAAAGCTCGGTCTATACGGGCGTGACGCTGGGTGAATACTATCGTCAGATCGGGTTGAACGTCCTGCTGCTGGCCGACTCCACCTCGCGTTGGGCGCAGGCGTTGCGCGAAATGAGCGGCCGCCTCGAAGAGATTCCCGGTGACGAGGCCTTCCCGGCATATCTTGAAAGCTCGATCGCCCGCTTCTATGAACGCGGTGGTCAGGTACGCCTGCCCGACGGGCGCCTCTCATCGCTGACGATCGGCGGCACAGTCAGCCCGGCCGGCGGCAACTTCGAAGAGCCGGTCACGCAGGGCACCCTCAAGGTCGTCGGCGCGTTCCTCGGTCTCTCGTATGCCCGATCGTATGCTCGCCGCTTCCCGGCGATCGACCCGCTCGAATCGTGGTCGAAGTACAAGGGCCTGATCGAAACCGAAAAAGTGCGCGAGGCGCACGGGTTCCTGCGCAAGGGGCGCAGCGTGAACGAGATGATGCAGGTCGTCGGCGAAGAAGGCACCTCGATGGATGACTATGTCGTCTATCTGAAGGCCGAATTTCTCGACAACGTCTATCTGCAGCAGAACTCCTTCGATGATGTCGATGCGGCCTGTCCGCCCGATCGGCAGAAGTATGTCTTCGAGATGATTCTCAACGTGTTGCGACAGAAGTTCCCGTTCAAGGACAAGGAAGCCGCCCGCAACCTGTTTTTCAGCCTGACCGATCAGTTCCGCAACTGGAACTACGCGGTCTGGCAGAGTCCGGAGATGAAGAAGATCGAAGAGCAGATTCAGAGCCTCTTGAACACGGGGGAAACGGCCCATGCGTAAGTACTATACCCGCATTGATCGCATTGCCGGTAACGTCGCGACGTTGAAAGCCACCGGAGTCGGTTATGAAGAACTCGCCCTGGTTGAGGGCAGCTGGGGTTCGTCGCTGGCCCAGGTGATTCGCGCCGCCGGAGAAGACGTGACCATTCAGATCTTCGCCGGCACCCGCGGGGTGTCGACCGGCGACAAGGTCAGCTTTCTCGGCTCGCCGATGCGCTTTTCCTTCTCTCAGGATCTCTTCGGCCGCATCTTCTCGGGTGGCGGACAGCCGCTCGACGGGCGTTCGCCGCTGACCACGAATCTCATCGAGGTGGGCGGCCCGGCCGTCAATCCGGCGATTCGTCTGATGCCGCACCGCATGATTCGTACGAACATTCCGATGATCGACGTTTTCAACACGCTGGTCGAAGGTCAGAAGCTGCCGATCTTCTCGATTCCGGGCGAACCGTATAACGAGCTGCTGGCCCGCATCGCGTTGCAGGCCGAGGCCGATGTCATCATTCTCGGCGGTATGGGCTTGAAATACGATGAGTACATGTTCTTCCGGAAGAAACTCGAGGAGGGCGGCGCGATGTCGCGCTCGATCATGTTCGTGCATACCGCGTCAGACCCGGTCGTCGAGTGTCTGCTGACCCCCGATCTGGCGCTGGCGGTAGCCGAGCAGTTCGCTCTGCAGGGCAAGCGCACCCTGGTGTTGCTGACCGACATGACCAACTTCTCGAACGCTCTCAAGGAAATCGCCATCACGATGGAGCAGATTCCATCGAACCGCGGCTATCCGGGCGACTTGTACTCTCAGTTGGCCAGCCGCTACGAGAAGGCCGTCGTCTTCGACAACGGCGGCTCGGTCACGCTCATGGCCGTCACGACCATGCCGGGCGACGATCTGACGCATCCCATCCCCGACAACACGGGATATATCACGGAAGGTCAGTTCTATCTTAAAGGCGGCTGGATCGAACCGTTCGGCTCGCTGTCTCGTCTCAAGCAGCTGGTTAACAACAAGACGCGCGATGACCATCGCGCCATCATGGACGGCTGCATTCAGTTGTATGCCAAATGCCGCGAGACGCGCGAGAAGCGCGCCATGGGTTTTGAAATGTCCGGCTGGGACCAGAAACTGCTGAAATACGGCGAACAGTTCGAAGAGCAGATCATCGACTTCGCGGCCAACGTGCCGCTCGAAGGCGCGCTCGATCTGTGCTGGCGCTTGTTGGCCGCGAACTTCGAACCGCGCGAAACCGGTTTGCGCAGTTCGCTGATCGAGAAATACTGGCCGTCGAAGGCAAATTAAGGTATGGCCGGCAAGATCAAGAAAACGAGACCGGAACTGCTGCGACAGCGGCGGTTGCTGGCGCAGTTCAAGCGCTATCTGCCGACGCTGACCCTGAAAAAGCAGCAGATCCAGTCTGAGATCCTCAAGCTGCGCAATCAGCTTCGTGAAACCCTGCGTCAGATGCAGGAAAAGATCGATCACGTCGATTCGTGGACGGCCCTGTTCAGCGAATCGCTGCCCGGGCCGATCACGCGTCTGGTCAAGGTGGCCGAAGTGAAGCGGCGCGATCAGAACATTGCCGGCATCACGCTGCCCTTTCTTGATTCCGTCACCTATGAGATCCTGCCCTACAGCCGTAGATCAACCCCGCTGTGGGTTGACTGCGGCGTCGAAATCGTGAAGGAACTGATGGAACTGCGTGAAAAAGCCAAGGTCATGCAGGATGCCGAGAAGGTCTTGCAGCACGAGTTGCGCAAGGTTACGCAGCGTCTGAATCTCTTCGAGAAGGTCAAGATTCCGCAATCACAGGAAGCGATCCGCGTCATTCGCATTGCACTGGCCGATGAACAGACCGCGGGCGTCGGCCGGGCCAAGATCGCCAAAGCGAAGACCCAGGCGGAGCCGACCACGGGGGCGAGTTCATGATCACTCCGATGAAAAAAGTCTTTATTGCCGGTCGCGAAGCTGATCGGCAAGAGGTTCTCACCGCCCTGCAGGAAGCCGGGGTCATGCATGTCGTTCCGGTTGACGCCTCGACCATGAAGCCGACCGTCGAAGTGAACCAGGACATCGAACGAACGGAGCGAGCGATTGCCGGTCTGGCCGAAGTGCAGACGGCGGGGTCGCCGCTCGAGTATCCGGGTACTCCCTCACGCCTCGTTGATGAGTATTACGAGTTGTCTGAACGGGTACAATGGAACTCGGCAATGCAGGCCGAGACACAGAAGAAGATTCAGGATACCGCCGTTTGGGGCGCTCTGGACGTCGAGTCGCTCGAGGTGCTTCGACAGAACGGGTTGTCGGTTCGCTTCTTCGCATGGAACACAGATCAGGTGCGCGCCATTGAGGCCGATGCCATGCAGATTGTGCGTGAAGTGAGCGGCGTGGCGTATGCCGTCGTTGCCTCGCGAAAACCGGTGCAGGTACCGGCGGGTGTCAGCGAAATTCCGGCTCCGGTGCGCGAAGGAAGGGACCTGGAACAGGATCTCGAAAAACTGAAGGCGGAGAGACGCGACCTGTTCGAGAATCTGCAGCGTATTCGTCTGCGGCTTCCCGAGATTAAAAACTATGTTGACGAACTGCGCGAACGCAAGCGGTTTCAGGAAGTGGAAATGGGTCTTCTGGCTGAGGGGCCGATCTTCGTTTGTACAGGTTGGGTTCCCGTAGATCTCTTTGACAATCTTCAGGAGAAGCTGGCGAAATCCGGACGGCGAGTGGCAATACAGAGCGCTGATCCGGGCGATGAAGATGCGCCGCCGACCAAGTTTCTCAACGCGGTCTGGTGCAAGCCGATCGAAGCTCTCTATGGCGCATTCGGCGTCTTTCCGGGCTATCGCGAGCCGGATATCAGTCTCTTCTTCCTGCCGTTCCTCTCGATCTTTACGGCCATGCTGATTGCCGATGCCGGGTATGCGCTGGTCGTCCTGGCGATTCTTGCCGCGGTGTATCGGCCCGCGGTTCGCTCGGGCGTGCCGAGCCAGTTTCTGCATCTGTTCGGGGTTCTCTTCGGGGCCACGTTTGTGTTTGGGGCACTGACGAACTCCTGGTTCGGTGCTTCCATCGGTTTCCTCAAGGGAATCACCCTGCTTGATCCGTCGAGTGCCGCCGGTCAGGGCATCTTGAAGAAGCTCTGCTTCGTCATCGGGGCGGTGCATCTGACAATCGCGCATGCCTGGAAGACCCTGCGCAAGCCGAACCCCTACGAAGCCGCTTCGCTTTCGGAAGTCGGCTGGATCCTCTTCATCTGGGTCATGTTCGATCTGGTCGGCTACCTGGTGCTCGGCGAGGCTCTGCCGGAGCGCACCAAACTCATGACCATCATTTCCCTGGGTCTGGTGCTGTTTTTCACCGCTCCGTCCTGGAATCCGCTGGCGGCGGTCTGGAGCGGCTCCGGGGCCATCGCTCTGAGCGCGGCCGGCTTCCTGTCTGACATCATCAGTTACATTCGTCTGTGGGCGGTCGGGTACGCGGGAGCCATGCTGGCGTCGAGCTTCAATACCATGATCGGCGGCATCTGGGCCTATGGTTCGTATCAACCGGCACCGATGGTCATTGCCGCACTGTTGTTCATCGCGGCACACCTGTTGAATCTGGCTCTGGGTCTGGTGGCGATCTTCGCCCATGGCGTGCGCCTGAATCTGCTCGAGTTCTCGAATCATCTCGGAATTGAATGGGTCGGCCGTCCGTACGATCCGTTCCGTCGTTTAACCGGCGGGGAAAGCCCCTCCGGCTCGGATAAAAACCTTTGAAGAAGGAGTTCGTATATGTTTCTTGAGATCATTGGCAGGTTGTCTGGTGGGTTGGTTCTGGGTCTGGGCGGTATCGGCAGTTGTCTCGGCATTCTGGCAGCCGCTCAGGCAGCCGCGGGCGCCTGGGCTGCGGAAGGTAAGGCCGGCAAGAACCCGTCGTTTCAGTATGTCATCATGATCGCCGCGCCGATCTCTCAGACGCTCTACGCCATGATCGTCATGATGAACGGAATGATGGCGATCAAGAACGTGACGCCCCATTCCGGCATGGTCATGCTCGGTGTCGCCATCGGCGTCGGTCTGATCGAGCTTGCTTCCGCCTGGGGTCAGGGCCTGGTCGGTGCCGCCGGTGTCCGCTGTCTGAACGAAAACGGCGGCAAGGGCTTCGGCTTCATCATCGTCGCCCTCGGCATCATCGAAACCGTCGGTATCTTCGGCATGGTTTTCGGTCTGATGCTGCTTGGTTCCGTCGCCGGGTAAATCGAACCCCGAACGTTGTTTGTGAGACGCTCCGGTCGCGAGAAGCGACCGGAGCGTCTCACGATTTTAGGCAGTTTGTACGTTCGACAGAGCCGCAGGCAGCTGTCGCAAGTTGGCGTGAATTCCTCTCTCGTCTTTTCCGTCGTG
Organism: uncultured bacterium; assembly: GCA_964472075.1. Lineage (GTDB taxonomy): Bacteria > Muiribacteriota > Ozemobacteria > Ozemobacterales > Ozemobacteraceae > CAYYIY01. The sequence goes on from CAYYIY010000014.1 coordinate 38,618, forward strand.
GGGTGATCATTCCGGCCGGCTTCTGCGGGCGAAAGAACAAACCTCGCAAAATCGCATCAGATGTCGATTCAGCCCAGTAAAAATTTCCACTTGACTTTATAACGCAATTTAGGTATTCTAATACCAGAATAACGAAGGGCGTGAAACATGACGCAGGTCATCAAGTTCTCCGAAGCGGTTACGATCGGGTTGCATGCCATGGTGTATCTGGCTGCGCATCCGGGGCGGCAGGTGCCGCTGGGCGAGGTGGCGGCAGCATTCAAGGTGTCTGAAGCACATCTCGCCAAGGTCATGCAGCGACTCGGCAAAGCGGGTCTGGTGAAGGGTAGTCGCGGGCCGACCGGCGGGTATGTTCTGTCGCGCACCGCCGATGCCATTCCTCTGCTCGAGATCTATGAAGCCATCGAAGGCGCGTTTGTTCCGAGATTCTGCCTGTTCGCGGAGCCGATGTGCGGCCATGTATGCTGCGGGGTCGGCGAAGTGATGGGCAAGCTGAACGTGCAGATGAAAGAGTACCTGTCAGCGACCGTTCTCAGTGCCTTGGTGAAAGCACAAGCCACCGTAAAGAAGGGGAAAAAATCATGAGACGCAAGATCATTCGCATTGATGAAGACAAGTGCAATGGGTGTGGTGCCTGCGTGCCCGGGTGTCACGAAGGGGCTCTGCAGATCATCGACGGCAAGGCTCGTCTGGTGAAAGACATCTATTGCGACGGTCTGGGCGCGTGTCTCGGTCACTGTCCGACCGGCGCTCTGGTCGTGGAGGAACGCGAAGCCGATGCGTTCGATGAACAGGCGGTCAAGCAACACCTTGCCGCCCAGGCGCAGAAGCCTGCGACGCAGCCGGCCGCGCCGGCTCACGGTCATCATCACGGCGGCGGTTGCCCCGGCAGCATGATGCGTGACATGCGCGGCACGGCACACCCCAGGCCCGCGATTCCGACGGCACCGGATGCCGGCGAAGCCTGGGCGCCCACCGCCCTGCGGCAGTGGCCGGTGCAGCTGATGCTGGTGCCGCCGCATGCCCCATATCTGGCCGGCGCCGAAATCGTCGTCTGCGCCGATTGCGTCGCCTTCGCCGTCGGTGACTTCCATCAGCGCTATCTGAAGGGCCGGGCGGTCGTGGTGGGTTGCCCGAAGCTCGATGATCTGCAATACTATTACGAGAAGTTAGAGGAGCTTTTTGAGACGGCCAAACCCAGCAAAGTCGTCGTGCTGCGCATGGAAGTTCCGTGCTGCGGCGGTATTGCTGCGGCGGTGAAAGATGCTCATGCGAAGAAGATTCCGACGACCCCCCTGGAAGTCCATGTCGTCGGCATCGAGGGCGAGATCAAACGACAGGTGATCGTCGGCTGAGAATGTCCGAGTTGTGTTCGTTGAAAAAGTGGATAAAACGGCGATGACGCCGGATTCAATTTAAGTTCAAACCATCAGGAGGAACGACATGTTTTGTTATCAGTGTGAACAGACCGCGCAGTGCAAGGGATGCACTTCTTTCGGCGTGTGCGGCAAAGACCCGCAGACCGCGGCATTGCAGGATCTGCTGATCCAGGCGACCAAGGGCGTGGCGATGTATGCGCATCGGGCACGCGAACTGGGAGTAAAAGACGCGAAGCTCGATCACGCGGTTACCGAAGCATTGTTCACCACGGTGACGAATGTGAATTTCGACCCCAAACGTCTCGAGACGCGCATTCGCGAGATGGCCGCGCACATCGAAACGGCGCGCAAACTGTATGAAGGCGCCGCGGCGAAAGCCGGCAAGACACCTGAAAAGCTCGACGGCCCGGCGACCTTCAAGCCGGCTTCAAGCCTCGAGGCGATGGTCAAGCAGGGTGAGGAAGTCGCGATTCCCACCCGCCGCGAAAAGATCGGTGAAGATCTGAGCGGTTTGCAGGAGCTGCTGACCTACGGTTTGAAAGGCACGGCTGCCTATGCCGATCACGCGATGATTCTGGGCAAGGAAGATGACGCGATCTATGCGTTCTTCCATAAAGCGCTCGACTATCTGGCCAAACCTTCTCCTGATCTTAACGTTCTGGTCGGCCTGTGCATGGAGTGCGGCCAGGTCAATCTGAAGACGATGGAACTGCTGGACGCGGCCAACACTGGTCACTACGGTCACCCGGTGCCGACCAAGGTGCGCGTTGAGCCGGTGAAGGGCAAGGCGATTCTGGTTTCCGGTCACGATCTGCTCGACCTCGAACATCTGCTGAAGCAGACCGAGGGCAAGGGCATCAACATCTATACCCACGGCGAAATGCTTCCGGCGCACGGATACCCTGAACTGAAAAAGTACAAACACCTGGTCGGCAACTATGGCGGTGCCTGGCAGGATCAGGCCAAGGAATTCGACGCGTTCCCCGGCGCGATTCTGATGACCACCAACTGCATTCAGAAGCCGCGCGATACCTACAAGGCCCGCATCTTTACCTCCGGTCTGGTTGCCTGGCCCGGCGTGACGCACATCAGCGATCGGAACTTCGCACCGGTCATCAAGGCGGCGCTTGAGGCCCCCGGCTTCACGGCGGACGGTGCGAGCAAGGAGATCATGGTCGGCTTCGGTCGCAATGCGGTCATGAGCGTGGCCGGAAAGGTCATCGAAGCGGTCAAGGCCGGACAGATCAAGCATTTCTTCCTGGTCGGCGGCTGTGACGGTGCCAAGTCGGGACGCAACTACTACACCGAGTTTGTTGAGAAGGCCCCGAAAGATACCGTGATTCTGACCCTGGCCTGCGGAAAGTATCGGTTCAACAAGATGGATCTCGGCGATATCGGCGGGATTCCGCGGTTGCTGGATATCGGCCAGTGTAACGATGCCTACTCGGCGGTGCAGATTGCGGTGGCGCTGGCGAAGGCCTTTAACACTGACGTGAACGGCCTGCCGTTATCGATGGTTCTTTCCTGGTATGAGCAGAAAGCGGTCTGTATTCTGCTGACCCTGCTCTCGCTGGGCGTGAAGAACATCCGCCTGGGGCCATCTCTGCCGGCCTTCGTGACTCCGAATGTTCTGAAGTTCCTGGTCGAGAAGTTCAATATCATGCCGATCGGCAACAGCGCCGCCGACGATCTGAAGGCCATTCTGGGCAGCAACTTCAAGGGCTGAACCGAAGGGCCGGCGGCAGGGCAGGTGTGTCCTGACCGTATCGTGAATCGTTGATCCCCCGGTCGTGCAAACGATCGGGGGATCGTTTTCGCGAACGGGAAAGCTCGTTGCAGAGCCTCTGAGAACGTGGTATAGTTGCACCAATGACGAACGAAACCCATACGATTTCTCCACGTGTGTTATGCATGGGAGTGGTCGTTCTCGACATTCTCACGTCCCCGGTAGAGAAGCTTCCCGAACCCGAGAAGACGCTGAGCATCGGGCACGTCGACTTCGCTCTCGGCGGCTGTGCGGCCAATACCGCGCATGCGCTGAGCCGCCTGGGCTTTTCGGTTTCCCTGCTCGGACGCATCGGCGACGACGTGTTCGGTCGACTGATTCGATCGGCCTTGCAGAAAGAATGCATCGACCTCAGCTATCTCGAAGATGACAATCAAACGCCGACCTCGACCTCGATCGTTCTGATCGATCATACGGGTGAGCGTCGTTTTCTCCACCGTGCCGGAGCTTCCGGCAAGCTGTCGCTTCCGGCTGATCTGCCGTTGTCGCAGTTTGACTTTCTGCACCTTGGCGGCTGCTTTTTCGTGCCGAACTGCATGGGTGTTCCGCTGGTGCAGTTGTTCAAAAAAGCGAGAGAGAAGGGGCTTGTCACCTCGATTGATACACTGTGGCATACCGGAGGAAACTGGACGGACATCTTGTCGGCGCTTCCGTTTACCGACTATTTCATGCCCAGTCTGCTCGAGGCTCAGATGATCACTGGGAAGCAGCTTCCTGAGGAGATCGCCCGCTTTTTGCATGAGCATGGTTCAGAGAAAGTGGTCATCAAAATGGGCGAGCGGGGGGCCTTTGTCTCGACGAAACAGGAACAAAGCGTCATTCCGGCTTTTCGGGTTCCGGAAGGGAAGCTGAAAGACACGATCGGTGCCGGTGATGCTTTTGTCGCCGGTTTTCTGAAGGGTGTTGCTCTCGGTTGGACTCTTGACCGGGCGGCTCGACTCGGTAACGCCTGCGGTGCCCTGGCGACGACGCACTTCGGCGGCCCCCTGATGCAGGATCGCCGACAACTCGAAGACTACATCCGCAAAGTCCAGGAAGACCAGAGTATCTTCTAACCTCGATCGAGCAAGAAACGCTCAGGCCTTTGTGCCCGGCAATTCTCGCTGAGGCGCCTGTACAGGTCCGTTCTTCTCACCGAGAATTGCTGCTTTGTGCCGGGCATGGTTGCTGCAGCAGAGAAATCGGTTTACGATGGGGGCATGTGCGGACGATTCGCGCTCGGATTACCGGCGAAGCTGCTGGCGGCCCTCTTCGGCCTCGAAGAACCGGAAGACTGGGAGCCGCGTTTCAATATCGCGCCTTCTCAGCCGGTGCTCGCTGTTCGGGCGGCAGGCGAACGAAACCTCGCCTGGATTCGACCGATCTGGGGGCTTGTTCCGGTGTGGGCAAGTGGGCGCTCGGATTTCAAGCCGTTGATCAATGCACGTGCCGAGACGATAACTGAGAAAGCCTCTTTTCGCGAGGCCTTTCGCCAACGCAGGTGTCTGATTCCCGCGGATGGTTTTTTCGAGTGGCAGAAAGCGGGGCGGGGCAAGGTTCCCTTTTGTTTTCATCGACGCGAACGACGACCTTTCGCCTTTGCCGGAGTGTGGGAACCTGGCCGGGGTGACAGTCATTCAACTTGTACAATTGTGACGACACGGGCGAACGTAATCGTTGCGTCGATACATGACCGCATGCCGGTCATGTTGACCGAAAGCAGTTTCAATGACTGGTTGCAGGGAACCTCGGACACGGCTCTTGCATTGTGCGGGCCTTTTCCTGATGAGGACATGGTTTGCGAGCGTGTCTCCGCCCGCGTGAATTCTCCCGCGCATGACGATGAAACATGTATTCGTCCGGAAAAAAATCTGCTAGACTTTCCGGACTCGAGATAACAGGAGGTCAGGGAATGAAGGGATATTCGAGAGGCTTGGGAGTCGTCGTTCTGCTGCTCATGTTTGTCGGCAGCTCGATCGTTTCGGCGGTACCGAAGTTCTCAGGTGATTTTTCGCACCGCTTCTGGGTGAAAACCGAGACGGAAAACAGCGCCGGAAGAGTGTCGACGCGTCGCGTGTCGGCAGAGCGGTTTCGCTTTATGTTCGAAGACAAACTCAAGAATGCTGAGTGGCGTTTCCGCATCGGGATGATCGATCCGACGCGGTCGACGGGATCGATTATTTCCTTGGGGCGCGAAGGCGACACGGTTCTCGGGCCGCATCACTTTCAGGTGATTGATTGTTACTGGCAATGGAACCTGCAGGACGGTTGGAAGGTTCGGCTCGGGCGCACGGGAGTTCCCTACTTTCGGTATAAATCGGAACTCATATTCGATAACGACATCTTCTGGGACGGCCTCTACGTCGAGAAGACGTTGCCCTGGGCGACCAAGGCCAAAACCACGGCTCACGCGGGAGAAACGCAAGATTCACGGCGAGGGCGACAAGCTCTTCGTCTTCGGCGCCATGGGACAGCCGAAATGGGGAAAAGTACAAGCCGAATGGCGTGTCGATCGTTTTCAGTTCGACATTGACAGCGCCGGGTGGGTGAACACGTTCGCTCCGGGGTATCGTATCATGAACGTGTACGGCGCTCTGGAATGGCCGTCGCAGGTGCGTGTCACGGCCGACTGGTCGCGCAACCTCGCGGCGAACGCGCCGGTTTCGATGCATCAGGGCGGCGATGCCTGCAACCTGACGGTAATGCTTGGAAAATTGCCGCGCGATTTCACCAGCCAGCTGATCTATCAGTATTTTAGAGTCGGGCCGCATGCGGTGCCCGGGTCGATGGTCTGGTATGACAAGCGTGTCAACATTGAAGGCTCGGCGATCGTGTACAAGTTTCGTGTGAGCAAACGCACGGAAGTCGAACTCGATTTCTACAACTTCAGACGTCTGGAAAGCTCATTCAATACGGACCGCAAGTATCTGAGGTGGGAAACGCAGCTGAATCACAAGTTCTAAGAAAACGTTCTGCCCGAAAACCACAGACGGGCGGCATCGGAAGAATCCTTTCGAGTGCCGCCCGTTTGGCTTACCGGCAGATGCGATGATGCTTACAGATGATTGTTGTCGAATCTCGTGATGAGAAGACGAGTGACGAACGGGAGAGTGAACCCCGCATGGGGCGAGTTTGCGAATCAGTGAACCTGCTTGCTGTTGAATGCTTTTGCACGAAATCGCGTGTATGCAACGGGCGAGGTGTGCTATCTTGATCTGTCCGGTCGATTTTATGGGATCCCGGTGAAGAACCGCGGCAGGAGTGCGTTGTATGGCGTATGTTTCAGAGTTCTTTTCGGGCGTGCTGAACCTGATGTTCACGCTGCTCAACAGTTTTGTCACCTGGTTGAGCTTCAGTTCCGAAATTGAAAACATGGTTGATGCGGTCAACCATAAGATCGATGAGCCGCCGACTCGCATCGGCCATCGCATGAGCTCTCACCCGGGCGGTTTTGTGAAAATTGTCGGCAAGCGGCGACTCAACATGGCCGGGGCGTATATCAAGATTTCGAATGATCACGCCCCGCAGGATGCCGCGGAACGTCTGGCTGCCCTGAAAATGCTGGCCGAAGAGGCTTTGCATGCCAAGACGATCAGTATGCCGCTGAACACGGCCCGCGTGCAGATCGCTCTCATGAAGAAGGTCGTCAAGTCGCAAGGGAACAAACGACGACAGATGGAGGCCATGTCGGATTTCGGATTGGCTTCGTACGGCAACGAGTCAACCATCCGTGACTTTCTCAAGCGGAATAGTTTGATCGAGGTTCCTGAGCTTGATGCGCCGCTGAAGTCGATCGACATGGGCTGGGACGATCACGTTCACGATTTTCTTTCAGAGGGTCGCAAGACCCCGACGCAGGTGATTCTCGACGCCTTCGTGAAAGGCATTTCACGGCTTACGTTGGTGCATTCGACGATCGATCAGCCACAGTTGATTCATGAGGCGATCAGCGCGGGAAACATTCTCGGCATCGACGTACAGATCGGTATCGAATTCAGCGTCGGTAGAAGCAACAATCGCCGGCATTACATGTTCATTCCGCCGCGGGTGGAAAACAGTCAGGAGTTTTTCCGATTTTTCTACGATCATAACGAACAATTGGAACCGTTTCTGCGAGGCCTGCGTGCCAATTCAGAAAAGCGCCAGAAGACCATGCTGCTGGCCATGGAGCGTTTCAACACGACCATGCTGCCGAAGATCAATGCGGGTTATCAGCCGCACATGCCGGGCTGGGTACAACCTCTGGCCTGGAAAGATCTTGATGCCTACATTGTGTGCGGGCAGGTGAATCGGGTGCATCTGGCGGCGTTGCTGTATAACTCGATGCTGCGGGGGTATCATGCCCGCGTGCTCGAACTGAAGACTCAGGTTCTGGCCGCGGAGGAACGATTTCGACTCGGGTTATACAGCGAGTGGGAGATGAAGAACGTCTCGAGTCAGTATCACAATGTACGCCGGATTTACGAGAATATGTCGCCGGAAGGACTGATGGCGCAGTATCTTGATAATCGTGACGTGCTTGATTATGACAGCGAGTTTGTCGATGAGGCCCCTCTGCTCGATATTCTGTATGAATTGGGCGGTTCCATTCTCTGGATTCACCCCCTGGAACTAGGGTTGAAGGAAGCGGTGACTCATCTGGTGCAGAACTGTCACCGACTGACTCATATCGAAACGCTCAATCTGCGCGACAGTGTGCAGCGGAACCCAGAGACGATCAATCTCTTCAGCAGATTCGTTCATCTGTTCAATAATCAGCCGCTGAGCGAGATCAGACATTATCTTGATCAGAACGATATTCAAACCTTGACGATAGAAGAGGTTGAGAGGCAGAGGCGAGGCATGGGAGAACGGCGTCTGGTGCCTGTATGCGGCAGCGATTCGACCGGCCGCGATGTCGCCATTCCCGGCATGGGGTTCATTCAGTCCTCGCGCATTCCGGAAGCCGTGAGAAGTTCATTTCGTGAGCATCATTTCCGACTGGCGCGTCCGGTGGCTCAGTTGATTCTGAGTAAGGGAGCTGATCCAAAAGGCATGCAGGGAGCACCCGAGGATCAGGACATCATCTGCATGGGGAAAATCGGGCGACCGATGCATAACAGCGTTGGAGACGAACCGCCGGAACATCATTTCAATGTCTTTCGCTTCTGGCACTATCTGAATTCGACCATCAAGAACTCTGTTCGCATCGCTATCGGCTTTTCGGCGGCTTTGTACTGGATGAATTATCAGTATGCTCTGGCGGCCGGCCTCTTTTTCGCGTGTCTCTGGTTCTTCATCACCGGATTCCGCAATTTCCTGGTCGATATGATTGCCTCGTCGGGCACGGATTTTCGTTCATGGGCCCTGAAGAACGTGAACTTCGACAACCTCGCACAATCACTCTACTGGACAGGCTTCAGCGTGCCGTTGCTCGGACTGGTGAAGATGCAGTATGACGAACTCTGGCCTCTGGAAAAAACCGGCATGCTGTTTGAGACGGTGAAGTTCTTCTTCATCTGTTTCGCCAACGGGACCTACATCGTTTTTCACAATCGGTTGCGGAACTTCGATCGAAAGGTGATGAAGGCGAACTTCTTCCGGACGATGATTGCGTTTCCTTTTGCCACGGTGTTTTCGCCGATCGGCAACGCTATGGGAATTCCATCAATCGTCCAGGCCAAGTTCTGGTCAGACTTCGTCGCCGGGCTTATTGAGGGAAGTGGGAAGTTCCGACAGCGTTTTGTGCTGCGCCAACGGGATCTCAAGGAACTTCTGCCGCGACTCTACTCGATGGATCGCGATGCCCGTCTGACGGCCATGCTCGACATCTTGTACATCTGGGCGCGACAACCTCGCGGCAAGACATGCCTGGCTCACCTGTTGTTGCAAAGCCGCTCGTGGTGGGTGAAGGTAAAAGAATGGTGGTATGGCCGCGAGACGCCGGAAGAGGTGAAGAAAATTCAGGGGCAGTACTACCAGTATTACGAACGGATCTGTGAGCTGTATATCGATACCGGTTGTTTGCTGAACATGACGCAGTTCATTCTGAATCGATTTTCCGGCCGAGATGCCGTCTTGTTGACGAAGCTGGTCGGCGAGGAATTGGAAACTTTCCGCACCTGGCTGCGTGCCCTGCGATCTCATTACGACGAGAAAAAGCCCGAGTATGTGGACGTCAAAGAATATCTCCCACCGGCTTTGCAGAAAGAAGACACCTTCGTGATGCCTCAGAGCATCGATGAGCTGAAGCAGATGAAGGAGCCTGCGACCTCTGACTCCCACAAGCCGGAGTCGAAAGCTTCGTAAGTTGTGCCGCAAGGCGACCGTGCTTAAAACGGCGAATCGTTGAGTGATGTCGGAACACAGAGTTGCAAGAGAATGAAGCAAGCCTGGGGTCCCGATGAGCCGGATGTTTTTCGGCAGCCGGTGGTGGTATACTGTGTCTGTCGTTCTATTTCCGTCCCGGAGGTCACTCTCACCGATGGCTCGACTCTTTGGAACCGACGGCGTTCGTTCCGTCGCCAATACCTTTCCGCTTACCGGCGATCACGCCTTTCGTCTCGCCCAGGCCGGCACCCGCCATCTGCTGCTGAATCACAAAAAACACGATCGCCCGATCTTCATTGGAAAAGATTCGCGCCGTTCGGGGGACATGCTCGAACACGCGGTTGCCGCCGGTGTGGCTTCGATGGGTGCCGAAGTGCGCCTGCTCGGGGTCGTGCCGACGCCCGCCGTTGCTTACATTACCCGTGAGCATCAAGGTCTCGGTGGCATTGTCATCAGCGCTTCGCACAACCCGTTTCAGGATAACGGCATCAAGATCTTCGGGGCTGATGGTTTCAAGATTCCTGATGCGGTCGAAGAAGCCATTGAAGCCGATCTGGCGGCGAACCAGACGGGAAAGCTGCCCCAGGGAGCCGGTATCGGCCGCATCACCAACGACGCGACCTCCGTGCAGTTCTGGCTGAAGAATCTGTCGCGCGTGTTGGCCGATCAGTCTTCGCCGCGGCGCATCAAGGTTGCTATCGACTGCGCCAACGGGGCTTTGGCGCCGTGGGCTCCGAAGTTTTTTGCCGATCATGGGTTCAGCGTCGATGCGATCGGGGTTGCTCCGGACGGCGTGAACATCAATCACGAGTGCGGTTCGACGCATATCGGGGCCTTGCAGAAGGTCATGTCACGCGAGAAATTCGATGTCGGGTTTGCGTTCGACGGCGATGCCGATCGCGTGATCGCCATCACGTCTGACGGCGATGTCATTGATGGAGACTACATTCTGGCGATCATGGCCCGGTACTTGAAACAGCTCGGACGCCTGACCAACAATTTCCTGGTGACGACGGTGATGAGCAATCTCGGCCTCGATCTGGCCATGAAGAAGCTCGACATCAAGCTGCTGAAAACGAAGGTGGGCGATCGGTTTGTGCTCGAGGAAATGCAGCGCTCGCAGGCGATCGTCGGCGGCGAACAGTCCGGTCACGTGATTTTGTACGAGTATTCAACCACGGGAGACGGCTTGCTGACCGCGTGTTTCCTGCTTCGTATCATTCGCGATACGGGGATGTCGCTCAAGGAACTCAGTCAGGTCATGGAAAAGTTCCCGCAGGTATTGGTGAACATTCGCGTGAAGAACAAGAACTATGACAGTGTTCCGGAGATCACGAATCATATTCGCCTGCACGAAGAGAAGTTGTCGGGGCGTGGGCGCATTCTGGTGCGGCCCTCCGGCACCGAAAATCTGGTGCGCGTCATGGCGGAAGGACCGGATGAGCGAGAGATTCGCCACATCGTCGATGACCTGGCGAAGGTGATCTCGGCTCATCTCTGCTGACGATACGCATGATGATTCCCTGCCGAATGCCGCTTGCCGTCGGAGAACGGCGTATTCTACCGGCACTGCTGGTATGCGTTCTGGTGCTGTTTTGTACGGGTTGCGGCAAGAAAAAAACGCCGACGGATGAGCGACAGGGCGGGGTTGAACCATATCGCATTTCGACCGGTCGCAATCAGGGCGCACCGGCGGTGCCGGCGGTCAATCTGTCCGGCAATGTCGCCTTTCCGTGGCTGCAGGCGGGGCGCAACATCGACGGCAAAGAGTTGACGGCCGATCAGCGCAAGACCGCGAAAGCTCCCTCTGAAGCTTTCAATCAGAAGTATGCTATCGGGTTGCAGTATTTTGAATCAGGTGATCTCGGCAAGGCCATGGATATCTTTGAAGACATCGTGAAGTCTTACCCGGGTTCTGATGAGGCTTCGATGGCGGAATATCGCATTGCCCAGATTCATTTTCGCAATCGAGCCAACAATCGAGCCCTCGAAACCTACAAAAAGATTGTCAGCGATTATCCCCTGTCTCCGGTCGCGGAGAACGCTCGGGCTGCCATCACCTATCTGGAAACGTTTGAAACGCATGAGAAAGCCTACATCTCTCCCGACGCCGACGATCAGCGTCGGCGCAATCGATAGGAGTACGACGTGCGCTCGATCAAACGGCGATCAGCCTTCACTCTGATCGAAATCATGATTACCGTCATCATCATCGGGGCCGGGGTCATTCCCGTGCTCAGCCTCTTTCTTTCGGGTTCGCGTACCGTCGAGAAGGGGGGCGCGATTCTGGAAGTGACGATTGCCGCCCAGAATATTCTTGATTCCGCCCGCAGTGATGCCTTCCTCTGGGATCACATTCCACTGAAGATCAGCATCCCAGATGATAAGTTCCCGCAGTTCACTCTGCCGGAGTTCTTTTCGAAGAAGTATCAGGCCTCGGGGACGCTGGAGATCGAAGTTGCGCCGAATCATACCGTTCTCGGCACGGCCGAGTCTGAAGAAAACCTCATTCAGATCGCGGTCACCATCAACTGGATTGAAAACCAGATGCCGCGTACCAGTCGATTGGCCACGTATCGGGCGAACACCAACTGTTTTGATCTGAAGACCTCGACTCGTTTTTAACATGATGATAATCCCATCTTGCGCGAGAGTACGAGTGAAAAAAGCATTCACGCTTGTTGAAATGAGCGTCACCATGCTGGTCGTATCCATCATTGGTCTGATTCTATTGTCGGTGTTTCGCAGTAATGTCGCCGCCTGGAAGTGGGGCTCGAAGCACATGGAGTTTCAACAGAAGATTCAGTTGGCCATGAAGCAGGTGTTCACCGACATCAAGCGCATCAATCCGGTCGTCTATGCCGACGAAGCAGGGAACTACTGGTTCAAGGGCGAAAAGACCGGCGATCTGGTACCCAACCTGGTCGATATCATCGATGTCGACAAAGAGCCGCAGAACGGCGGCGAAGAGCTGATGATGTGGCACACCTCCTATGTCACGCCGGGCGAGAAGAACGGGGTGAGATTGTTTCTGGAAGAAGGCGCGTTGATGCGCGAGCAGATTCTCCCCAACGAGAGTCGGCGCAAGTCGGTCGTGGCGAATCGCGTGTCCGACCTTCATTTTTTCAAGAATCCAGAGGATCCGCTCGAAATCAAGGTCGGCATGATCATTACCGATGATCGCAACCCGGACCTGAAGGAAAAACTGGCCTTTGCCGTGCATCTTGACACCGATCTCGTCTATGTGCGCATGGCCGGGGCGGAGGCCGAGCCATGATGACGATTGTGAATCGCCGTCGTCACGGCTTTATTGCCGTCGTTGCCTTTATTCTGCTGGTCATTCTCGGAATTCTCGGTATCTCGTACTGGTCGATATCGCGTCTGAGTACCGATCAGATTTTAAAAGAGGCTCATCGAATCAAGGCGCGCAGTATTGCGCAGGCCGGCGTTGAAAAGGTGCTGGTTCACATCATGAATCAGTACCGGTTGAAAAATTACGATCTTGAGTATCCAGGCTCGAAGAAGTACGTGGAGGATCGACAGGAAAAGGAATTCAAACGTGAAGTCGGTGACGGCTACTATCAGGTCGAAGCGATCGAAGCGTTTGAGCCGCCGTCGACGAATGCGGCGTTGCGCAACCGAGTCTATGCCAAGAATCGTGTGCCGATCGGCGTCTATGACGTCTGGCGAGTGGTCGTGGTCGGCATCATGCCGACCACCAACGTGCGGGCTCGAGTCGAGACGCTCGTGAAAGTGATTCGGCAGACGGTTCAGTACTAGACGACGAAACGGAGGACAAGCATGCGAGCATCCCTGTTGAGACTGACGGCGTCGGCGCTGATCGGTCTGCTCTTCCAGACAAGCTTGCTGACGGCCCAGACGACACCCGGGGCGACATCATTCTCGGCCAAGGTGACGGGAGATATCTACGGCCAGGTTAAAGTCATCGATGACGTCGACGGAGATGGAAAGAAAGACCTGGTTTTCGGTGCGACCGACGGCATGGTTCACCTGTTCTCGGCCAAGGGCAGTGAGATCTATGCCGGGCTGTGGCCGAAACATACCGGGGGCCCGATTCTCGCCGATGTTGCCGTCGCCGATCTGGATGCGGACGGCCAGAAAGAGGTCATTGTCGGTTCGTACGACGGCAACGTGTACGGACTCAACTCGTGGGGCAAAGAACTGTGGAAGGTGAACACGCGCGGGACGATTCAGTTGTCGGCCCCTGAGGTCGCGGATGTTGACGGCGATGGAAAACTCTCTGTTTTCGTCGGCTCTCGCGCCGGGACGGTTTCCCGCATCGACTCGCAGGGGCGACTGACCTGGGAAGTGCCGATGACCACGAAGGTGTCGGCGAAGGTGGTGGCCTCTGATCTCGATGGTGACGGGGTCAAGGAAGTTGTCTGCAAGGACGATTCCGGAAAAGTGACGGTCCTGACCAAGACGGGGTCTGTGTATCGCGGCTGGCCGCAACAGACGGCCGCCAACCTGGACTGGCCCTTTGAAGTCACGGCCGCGGATCTCAATGGCGATGGCCGCCGCGAGGTGATTACCACGACACCCGACAAGAAGTTGAATGTGTGGTCGACCAACGGAACGCTGCTGAAACAGGTCAAGCTGTCCGATGGCGCGCATTCGGCGCCGCGGGTCGCGGACATGGACGGTGACGGCAAGGCGGAGTTCATCTTTACGCAGGCTGACGGAAAAGTTCAGGTGATGAAGCAGGATGGAACCAATCTGCGCGGGTGGCCCTACGATACGAAGCATTCGATCTACGGCGCACCACAGATTCTGGATATTGACGGTGACGGGCGACTCGATGTCGTGTTTACGGCCTGGAATCCGGAAGGAGTTGGCAAGCAGGCCGGGTACATCATGGCACTGACGCGAGACGGAAAAACGATTTCCGGATACCCGAAGTTCATCGGGAAGACGATTGCCCCGCTGACGTTTGCCGACCTCGATGACGACGGCTTTCTCGAAATGATTGCCGCCGGCGGGATCAATTATACCGACAATCAGCTGCATGTCATTCCAACCCAGGCACGGGTCCAGATCCGTATGGCCGTCCTCGGCACGGAAGTGAATTTCGAGTAGTCCTGATAATGCCATGAAACAAGGGTTTGTTGCACCGCTGATTCGTACTCTTGTCATCTGTGTCATACTCGGTTCGGCCGTTGCCGTATTGGCGCAAACGTCTGAAGACATCAATGAGTTTCTGACTGCCGGCAAGGCGTGCTATCAGAAGCGCGACCTGGTCGGAGCGCAGACCGAATTCGAGAATGTCCTGCTTCTCGACCCGAGAAATCTTGATGCCATGGTTTGTCTGGTGCGGGTCTATGCTGATCGCAAAGACCTGCGCAAAGCGCAGGAAATGCTGGCGCGGGCCAGACAGGTGAATCCTGACCATTCCGTCGTCAAGGAGCTGACCAAGCTTCTGGGCAGCGATCGCGGGTATGTGAAAGACAAAGAAGGCGATCTGGTGACGTATGAGGCCCTGACGCTTCTCGGCTCTGGAACCCGGCAGCGCCCTTACGGTCTGGTCGTGCCCGAGACCCGCGTCAAGACCGCGGCGAAAGAACCACTCGACACCGACATCGACAAGCCCGTCACTCTGGAGGCCGCGACGACGTCGCCTGAACTCACGGCGTTCACCAAGGATGAAGGACCGTTGACCGAAGTGTTCGATCTCTGGGTCTCGCATGGGTTGCCGGCGGCGCTTGAAAAATACTTCGAACTGATTCTCGATGATCGCTCGATCGGCGCACAAGACGATCGCAAGCTGCTCGAAGAGGGGCTGACCTATTTCACGCCGCGACTGGAGGCAAATCAGGATGATCCGGAGGCTAGGTTCTATCTTGGCATGATTGCCTATTTGAACGGCATGCGCGATCGAACCCTCGAACTGTTTGAGCCTTTGAGGGCGAACGCCGGGTCGCATGAAAAGCTCGTGAAGAAGGTTCTCAAGGAGCTGGACGAATGGAAAGCGGAAGAAGAGCGGCGACTGGCTGAAATCAAGCGACAAAAAGAGGCGGAAGAAGCGGCGAAACAGGCACAATTGCTGGCGCAGCAGATGGCAGCAAGCAATGCCGGCGCCACCAGCGCGGCGGCCTCCGGCACAGCCGGGGCCGGTGTCGGCAGTTCGGAAATGCTCGATAACGACGGCTATGATTTGTACAAGCGTGGCCAGATCGAGGCTGCGGTTGAGAAATTCACGGCAGCAATCAAGGAAAACGCCAACGAGCCGAAGTTCCATTATCACCTGGGGCTGGCACTTACCGACAAGGGGCTGGGCGGCCAGGTGGATGCCTTCGACCGAGCCATCGAGGCGTTCAATCAGGTGCTGCGTCTGGCGCCGGGTTCGAAGCTCGCTCAGGATTCAGAAACCATGATTCGCGACATTGTGGCGGCCAAGAACACCCTGAAGAAGTGACTGCGGGACGGTTCGGTTTTCCGTTGGTATGCCCGCGGGTTTGTGATATACTCACACCGATTTCAAGGGGGTCGATTTTCCGGTCACCCCAAGTGTGGCAAACAGCAGGAACAATGCAACCATGACAGATGTGAAATCATCACTCGATCTCTCGCCCACGGCAGAGCGCGCGCCGAGCGAAACGCCCAATGACGCCGCGGTTGAGCTGCCTTCGACCAAGCCGTTTGAAGGCTGGTTTTTCCTGCGCAAGGAATGGATTGATCAGGAAGAGGGCATTGAGAAGGTCACTCTGAACTACACCATCGGCCCGGCGAATCTTCCGGCCGACTGGTCGCACACGCACACCTACGAAATGATGCCGGAGTGGGGGACGAATCCGCTGCATCGCACCTGGATCATCAGGTTGCCGACCCATCTGGAAGAGAAAGACCGCTATCTGTTCCACTATTACTTTCAAGTGCATTTTCACAACGGCAGCGAGCGGGTCAGTCACACCTTTACGCAGCTGATCATGCCGCATGCCTTCGAGTTTCTCGATCACGCCGGCGATTTCCTGTATGTGCGGTTGCACTGGAGCGTCGGTCCCTGGAGTTACCCGCAGGACACCGAGATGGAGGTTGAGGGCATCGATTGGGGCAGCGAGTTTTCGGTCAGCAACGTGCCCTATCGCGGCACCGATCGTCTGTTCCATAACGGGCGCGTTCTGGTGATGAAGCGCCTGACACCGCCCCGGCGATTTCGCGGTTTCATCTGGGCCCCCAAAGGTTCGGAGATCCGCTATTGTTTCCAGATGGCCCGGTACAAGGGCGACGGTTTCGAGATCGTCTGGGACAACAACTTCGGTCGCGACTATAGTTTGAATATCTGACGTTTGTACAAACCACCGGCGAGGAGATAACGTATCATGAGACACCCTGACATTCTTACCCGCGAAGGTGCCGTTCTGCTGATCTGCGACGTGCAGAAAAAGTGCATCAAGCCGATCTATCGCAAAGAGCCGATGATCAACAACATCAAGACTCTGGTGTCCTTCGCCGGCATGGTCGGTCTGCCGATTCTGCTGACCGAACTGGCGCCGCAGAACTTCGGCGGCACGATCGATGAGATCAAGAAGCTGGTTCCCAGGCTTGATCCGATCAAACGCAGCCGGTACACCTGCTTCGGTAACGAAGATCTGACATTGCGCCTCGAAGCCATGAATACCAAGACCCTGGTGGTGGCCGGTATGGAAAGCCACATCTCGGTGTGTCAGACGGTGCTTGATGCCCTGACCCGCGGTTTCCGCGTGCATGTCGTTTCGGATGCGGTCAGCTCACGCCGCCGCGTCGACCGCCGTGTGGCGCTCGAGAAGATGCGCCGCGCCGGCGCGATTGTGACCACCATGGAGATGGTCATGCATGAGATGGTCGAGCGGGTCGACGTGCCCCAGTTCGAGAAATTCCAGGAACTGGTCGGCAGTATCGGCCGCTGACCATGAAAGAGATTCTTGCCCCGACCCCGACGTTGACCTTTCTGATCGGCGGGCTGGGAGCGGGAAAGACGGAACTGGCTCTCAACCTCGCCCTGAGTTATGCCGAGACGCATGGCCCAGGGCGAGTTCATCTCGTCGATCTCGATGTCGTCAACCCGTACTTTCGGGTGCGCAAGGTGCGCGAAGAGCTGACCGGAAAAGGCATACATGTGGTGACGCCTGATGCCAAAGTGCGCGACGGCGATCTGCCGGCCTTGCCGGCAGCGGCCTGGGGAGCGTTTGAAGCGCCGCAGGAATGGACCGTCGTCGATATCGGCGGCGGCGAACTCGGCCTGCGCCCGCTCGGGCGTATTCGTGAGATCGCCCGTTGCCGACCCGGTAACGTCTACTTCGTGGTGAACCCGTACCGTCCCGGCTATCGCACGCTGGATGAGATGGAGCGGAATTTTCGGCATCTTCAATCACTGTCAGCTCTGACGGTGACGGAACTGGTGGCCAACCCCCATCTGGTGCACGAGACGACGATCGAGGTCTTTCAAAGCGGTCTGGAACTGGTGAAGGTGCTGGCCGAGAGACTGGCCCTGCCGATCGCTTTTGCCATGGCCGCGGAAGAAATCGTCGCGGAAGCTCGAAGTGAGACGACGACACCCCTCTTCCCGGTGCGCCGCTTCTGGCGCACTCCCTGGAAGTTCGGACTCGGACAGGATGCGAGCAGCGGCGATCCGGTGCTCGATGTCGCCGCGAAGAAGGTGCGCTTCGGAGTCTGGCAGAAACCTGAGTGAAGAGTACGAGTGCTGTTTTCGACGGGACTCATTAGATTCGCAGTATGCAGAGTAAAGAAAGAGTTTTTTAAGCAAGGAAAGTTGGGAAACGTTTCCGTTTACCGGGGAACGTGAATTCACGACTGGTACTTTCACACCGGTCGGGATCGAAAAGGAATGATTGCCGTGTCGAAGTGGAAGATCAACGAAGATTTATGCAAGGGCTGCGGAATTTGTATCGCACGGTGCCCGGTGAAGGTTCTGGGCGTTGCGGAGCATCTTAACAAGAAGGGGTATCACCCGGCGAAGATGCTGAATGAAGAGAAGTGCACGAGTTGCGGGATCTGCGGGCGGAGCTGCCCGGATGTCGCGATCGAAGTGAGCAAGCCGTAAGGAGGCCGATCGATGGCGGACAAAGTCTTGATGAAGGGAAATGAAGCGATCGGCGAGGCCGCGGTATTGGCGGGCTGCCGACATTATTTCGGGTATCCGATCACGCCGCAGAGCGAACTGCCGGCGTATCTGTCGAAGCGCTTGCCCGAGGTCGAGGGCTGTTTTCTGCAGTCCGAGAGCGAAGTGGCGGCGATCAACATGGTGTTCGGCGCGGCGAGCGCGGGTGCTCGGGTGATGACGAGTTCGAGCAGCCCGGGCGTGAGCCTGATGCAGGAAGGCATCTCGTACATTGCGGCGGCGGAGCTGCCGTGCGTGCTGGTGAACGTGGTGCGCGGCGGCCCGGGCCTTGGGAACATCGCGCCGGCGCAGTCGGATTATTTTCAGTCGACGCGGGGCGGCGGTCACGGGGACTATCGCACGATCGTGCTGGCACCGAACTCGGTTCAGGAGATGACGAACCTGACGTTGAAGGCATTTGAAGCGGCTGACAAGTTTCGGAACCCGGTACTGTTGATGGTCGACGGGGTTCTGGGCCAGATGATGGAGCCGGTGTTGCTGCCCGAGCCGGTGAACTACGACCCGACTGAGAAAAAGTGGGCGTTGACGGGCAAGGGTTCTCGCAAGGAGCGGAACCTGTGCACGACGATCTGGCTGGATGTCGAGCTGCTGGAAGAACACAACTGGCACCTGTATCAAAAGTACCAGTACATTACAGACGAATTCACGACGGGCAGCTGGAAAGAATACGGCTGCGAACTGCATCAGGTGGAAGATGCCGAGATCGTGCTGGTGGGATACGGTATCATTTCGCGCATTCTGAAGACCGTGGTCGAGAAGTGCCGCAAACGCGGGATCAAGGCGGGTCTGGTGCGCCCGATCACGTTGTGGCCGTTCCCGACGCCCTCGATTCAGAAACTGGTGCCGAGCGCCAAGCACTTTCTGTGCGTCGAGATGTCGACGGGCCAGATGGTCGAAGATGTGAAGCTGGCGGTCGAAGGAAAGAAGCCGGTGTATTTCTACGGTCGCACGGGCGGCTCACTGCCTTCCGACTTCGAGATTCTGAACGAGATCGACAAAATCGTTCGGCCGGACTAAGGAGGAAACGACGATGCAGAAAATCTTCGAACGACCGAAAGCATTGAGCAAGAACCCGTTTCACTATTGTCCGGGTTGCGATCACGGCGTGATTCACCGCATGGTCGCGGAGTCGCTGGATGAACTGGAAGTGACCGGCAAGACGATCGGCGTGGCTCCGGTGGGCTGCTCGGTGTTTGCCTATGATTACTTTGACGTCGATTTCAACTCGGCGCCGCACGGCCGCGCTCCGGCGGTGGCGACGGGGATCAAGCGGGTTCACCCCGACTCGATCGTGTTTTCGTATCAGGGCGACGGCGACTGCGCGGCGATCGGCACGGCCGAGATCGTGCATGCGGCGAACCGCGGCGAGAACATCACGGTGGTGTTCGTGAACAATGCGATCTACGGCATGACGGGCGGTCAGATGGCGCCGACGACGCTGATCGGCATGAAGACGGCGACCTCGCCGTACGGCCGCGATGCGAAGACGATGGGTCATCCGATCAAGATGTCCGAGATGCTGTCGACGCTGACGGCTCCGGCCTTTGTGGCGCGCGTGTCGATTCACAATGTGGCGAATCTGATGAAGGCGAAGAAGGCGATCAAGCGCGCTTTCGAGATTCAGAAAGAGAAGAAGGGCTTCTCGTTCGTGGAAGTGCTGGCGATCTGCCCGACGAACTGGGGCAAGCCGCCGGTCGAAGCGCACAAGTGGCTCGAAGAAAACATGATTCCGGTGTTCCCGCTGGGTGTCTTCAAAGACGCCACCGGCGGACCCGCTGTCATGTAAAACCGGGAACAGGGAGGAAACGTACATGTATCCGAATTCTGAAGAGATCATCATGGCAGGTTTCGGCGGGCAGGGAATTCTCTTTCTCGGCAAGGTGCTGGCCGAAGCGGGCATGCGCTCCGGGAAACATGTCTCCTGGATTCCGAGCTACGGCCCCGAAATGCGCGGCGGCACGGCGAATTGTACGGTCGTGATTGCGAAAGACCCGATCGGCTCGCCGATGGTGAACGAACCCGATTGCGTTCTGGCGTTGAACAAGCCGTCGATTGAAAAGTTCGCCAAAATGATCAGACAGGGCGGCGTCCTGGTCTACAATTCGTCAATGTCAGATCAGAAGCCGGAGAAAGAGGGAGTAAAATGTATTCCCGTTCCGGCAAGCAAGATTGCGGAAGAACTCGGCAGCACCAGGGTGACCAACCTGGTGATGGTCGGAGCCTTTGCGAAATACAGTCAGATGATCAAGTTTGAAGACCTGGTCGATTGGCTGCCGAAGATCATTCCTGCCAAAAAGAAGGAACTCGCCGAGATCAACCTGAATGCGCTCAAGAAAGGGTATGAATATGTAACGAGCCACTGATCATCAACAGGTTTGAACAGTGCCGGGCTTCCGATGGAGGCTCGGCATTTTCATTTGGGTTGCGGGAAACTTGACTTCAGAACCGGGATTATCTAGTTTTCGGACGTTCAATCTTTGAGAGCACAACAGAGTGAGAGATTCGCATGGGACACGTCACTTCCAGGTCATACCTGTCGCTGCAGAAGCGGCTCGACATGCACGGTCAGGGGGTTCCGGCCTCTGAGACTCTTTTTCGCATTCTCGAACACCTCTTCACGGAACAGGAAGCGTCTTTCGTTTCCCGTCTGCCGCTGAACTTCTTCACTCTGGAAGAAGCCGCTCGCATCACCGGAAAGAGCGAGCGTGAAGCCGAGGCCATTCTTGATGGGCTTGCCGACAAGGCCGTTCTGGTGGATGTCGAATCGGAGAAAGCGAAGGCCTACATCCTGGCGCCGCCGATGGCCGGTTTTTTCGAATTCAGCCTGATGCGTACCGATGGAAAGTTCGACCGCAACCTGCTGTCACATCTTTTCTACCAGTACATAAATCAGGAAGACGATTTCATGTTCCAGGCGATCGGCATGGACAGCCATATCATTCGTACGTTCGTCCATGAAGACATGATTGCTCAGAATGATTTGACGCTGGTTCTCGATTATGAGAAAGCCGGCCATATCATTGAGACCGCTTCGTGCATCACGCTCGGCACCTGCTACTGCCGACACAAGATGGAACACCTCGACAAAGCCTGTGATTTTCCACAGGATGTCTGCCTGACCTTCAATGCTCTGGCCAAAAGTCTGGCAAAGCATGGGGTGGCACGCGAGATCAGTCGCGGCCAGGCTCTCGACGTGCTGCAGCGGTGCGTGTCTCTCGGACTTGTACAACTTGGCGACAATGTGCAGGATGGCGTCAACTTCATGTGCAACTGTTGCGGTTGTTGTTGCGAGGCGTTGACCAGCTATGAACGTCTGCGCTATGCGCCGAAGTTTGCCAGCAACTTTGTGGCGCGCATCGATGCCGCGCACTGTACCGGTTGCGGCATCTGTGAGCGCAAGTGCCCGGTGAAAGCGCTGAGCATCGCGACCACCGGCCGGGGCAGAGTTGCCGTTATCAATCGCGAGATCTGCATTGGCTGCGGCGTCTGCAAGAGATTCTGCCCGCGGCAGTGTATTGAACTCGAACGTCTGCAGCAGCTGCGCTTTGTTCCGAAAGATTCTTTCGAGCGCCACCTGGTGTTCAATATCGAGCGCGGTCGTCTCGAAAACCTGATCATCGATAACCTCGAGTTCTGGGGACATCAGCAGGTGCGAGCACTTCTGAAGGCGATTCTCACCTTCGCTCCGGTGAAGCGGGCGTTGCTGAATCACAAGATTCGGTCTCGGTTTATCAATCTGATCATCAATCATACGGGGAAGTACGACTTGTACGATAAGCTCTTCAACGAAGGGCGCCGAGTCGACTATTCACACCCGGAGCTGACAACGCGACCCCGGAATCGCCGGTAGTTGTAGGCCGTCACTCGCCTGAGCGGGGTGTTGTTGCCTGCCGGGTGTCCAACAAGGGGTTGGGTGCAAAAGAACGAGAAAATTTCCTTGACCACGGTGCCCGTTTTCCGGAATACTTCGTGCCATGACTGAACAACTAAAACCGGTGCGAGAGGCAGAGCAGAAAGAGCCGTTGACCGGGTGGCGTCGCACCTGGCACGAAATCATCTTTGAGGCCGATACGCCCGCGGGCAAGCGCTTCGATGTTTTTCTCGTCATTGCCATTGTCGCAAGCGTTCTGGTGGTGATGCTCGACAGCGTGTCGCATCTGCATCAGCAATGGGGCGATCAGCTGCGAATTGCCGAGTGGTTCTTCACCGTGCTGTTCACCTTTGACTACGTTATGCGTCTGATCTGCGTGGCAAGTCCGCGCCTCTACGCCTTGAGTTTCTACGGAGTTGTCGATCTGGTTGCCGTTCTGCCGACCTATCTCGGCTTGTTTTTCTCAGGGTCTCAGTATCTCGCGTCAGTGCGAATCCTGCGTGTGCTGCGCGTGTTTCGCATTTTCAAGCTGTCGCAGTATCTGTCTGAAGCGCAGATTCTGATGCGGTCTCTGACCGCGAGCCTGCCGCGCATTACCGTGTTCACGCTCGCGGTTCTCACGCTCGTGACGATCATTGGTTCCGTGATGTACGTGGTCGAAGGCCCTGAAAACGGTTTCACCAGCATTCCGCTGTCGATCTACTGGGCGATAGTCACATTGACGACCGTCGGGTTTGGAGACGTCACCCCGAAAACATTTCTCGGTCAGTTTTTCGCCTGCGTCGTCATGGTACTGGGGTATGCGATCATCGCCATTCCCACCGGCATCGTCACCGTAGAACTTTCGCGAGAGGTGCAGGCTTCTCTGCAAAAGGTCAGCACCCAGGTTTGCATGAACTGCTCACTCGAAGGCCACGATGCCGACGCGGTGTATTGCAAGGCCTGCGGGGCGAAGCTCTGATGCGGAAAGTGGTGAGCGGGTGTCGAGTCGGCAATCGGAACAGCCTTGCCCGAGTCTAAGGCGTCAGCGTTTCACCCGGCCTTTGCCCTTGCAGACAGTGCATCGTCCATTTCCACGACAGGACGGGCAGGTCTTACATTTGAGGTTGCTGTAATCCGTGATTTCGCCGCGACCATAACAGGTCTGGCAGTTCCCGCTGCCGGAACATGATGGGCAGAGCTGGTCGACGCTTTCAGAGGTTGTCTTCCGGTCGGAGTCCCTGGTTGGCTGAGTCTTGCCGGGCAGGGGCGGAACACGAGTCTCGTCACCGGGAAGTTCGACTTCAGCGAGCCTGGTGGCGTGTTCAAGACGTTGGATCAACTCTTCCCAGGGGCGACTCTGCGCCCACTCCTCCTTGAACCCGTTCAGCGACAGATTTCGGGGTTGACTTTTGACATGCGCCAGGGCTTCTTGCGCCAGCTGTGTCGTGGTTCGGCCATCCTGCGTGCGTATCCAGGGGTTCGCCCCGAGATCGAGCAGAAGGCCGGCGGCGGTGGCATTCCGCTCGCGAAGAGCGGTCAGCAGGGGAGTTTCGTTCTTCAGGTTGAGTGCCTCGAGAGCCGCACCGGCACTGGCGAGCAGCGGTATCAGCACATGACCGCGCCACAGGGCGGCCACCTCGTGCAGAGGTGCGTTACCGCCTGGAAGAGCGGTTTTCGGATCGGCTCCCTCGCGCAGAAGCGTGGCAACGAAATCCGCGTCGCCGCTACGCAGGGCTGTCGTCCAGAGTCGATTGAGAGTGGGGGCTGAAAGGGGAGCACTGGAGCTCGCCTGAACCCGCATCCGGGTGAACGTGGCGAAGTCGGGTGCCCAGCCCAACGGTGAACAGCCGCCGGCGTCGAGCGTGTCCGGCGAGAACCCCAGTTCCAGGAGTGCCTGGTAGATGCCGGTGTGTCGTCGCTCGACGGCGTAGTGCAGAAGAGTGCCGCCATCACGGCCGGATGCCATCAGCCGTTGCGATTCAGAAGCGAATAGCGTCAGTTGCTCGGTGGTGCTCAATTCGTGAATCGGCATGCGGCCATGGGCATCCTGGTCTGTCCAGGCTTCAGGTCCGAGACAATCGGCCAGGCGCCTGAGAAACGCTGCGGGTGCTCCGTGACGGGCGGCGAGATGAAGAGTCGTCTGATTCTGCGACAATCGCTCGTGAAACGTATGCGCACCGGCCTCCATGAGCGTCTGGGCGACATCGAACTGTTTGCCGTGCAGAAGCTGGGAAAACAGCGATTTTCCGAAGAGCGACTGATCCGGATTGCCTCCGGCGCGCAACAGGGGACCGATGAGCCGGGTATGGGGTGAGCTTCCGTAGATCGACAATTCCCGTGAGATCTCTTCGAGACCCCTGTTCGGATTCGCTCCGTGACGCAACAGGAATTCGAAGGAGTCGGTGGCGGTACTGGCACGTCGAAACGCGTCAGGCCAGAATTCATCTCGCCGAACGATCCAGGTTCCGAGTGACACCCATCGATAGGCGGTCATGATGGGCAGAATGCCGTGTTGAAAGGAACTGTCGATTTCTTGTTCCAGCCCCGCATGCGTGGCGAACGCCAGGCACAGCAGAACGACGACCGGCCATCGCGGGCCGATTCCTCGGCGCTGGGCGATCGAAAACACCAGGGCGGGAAAAAACAGCACGAACCCTGTGAGAAGACCGAGTCCGGAGATGAAAATCGATGCCCAGCTCAGAATGTTTGCCACCAGGACCTCTCGCTATTCCGTTGTTTCCGAAGTACCTGAAACTGATTATAACTCAATGGCCAACGGTCACGTTTTTTCGCTCTCGTTTCATTGAGAAACCCCTCGGTTTGCGGTATGATTGGCCGTTCAAACATCCTCGAGGAGGAATGATTGCCGTGTCGAAGTGGAAGATCAACGAAGATTTGTGCAAGGGCTGCGGAATTTGTATCGCACGGTGCCCGGTGAAGGTTCTGGGCGTTGCGGAGCATCTTAACAAGAAGGGGTATCACCCGGCGAAGATGCTGAATGAAGAGAAGTGCACGAGTTGCGGGATCTGCGGGCGGAGCTGCCCGGATGTCGCGATCGAAGTGAGCAAGCCGTAAGGAGGCCGATCGATGGCGGACAAAGTCTTGATGAAGGGAAATGAAGCGATCGGCGAGGCCGCGGTATTGGCGGGCTGCCGACATTATTTCGGGTATCCGATCACGCCGCAGAGCGAACTGCCGGCGTATCTGTCGAAGCGCTTGCCCGAGGTCGAGGGCTGTTTTCTGCAGTCCGAGAGCGAAGTGGCGGCGATCAACATGGTGTTCGGCGCGGCGAGCGCGGGTGCTCGGGTGATGACGAGTTCGAGCAGCCCGGGCGTGAGCCTGATGCAGGAAGGCATCTCGTACATTGCGGCGGCGGAGCTGCCGTGCGTGCTGGTGAACGTGGTGCGCGGCGGCCCGGGCCTTGGGAACATCGCGCCGGCGCAGTCGGATTATTTTCAGTCGACGCGGGGCGGCGGTCACGGGGACTATCGCACGATCGTGCTGGCACCGAACTCGGTTCAGGAGATGACGAACCTGACGTTGAAGGCATTTGAAGCGGCTGACAAGTTTCGGAACCCGGTACTGTTGATGGTCGACGGGGTTCTGGGCCAGATGATGGAGCCGGTGTTGCTGCCCGAGCCGGTGAACTACGACCCGACTGAGAAAAAGTGGGCGTTGACGGGCAAGGGTTCTCGCAAGGAGCGGAACCTGTGCACGACGATCTGGCTGGATGTCGAGCTGCTGGAAGAACACAACTGGCACCTGTATCAAAAGTACCAGTACATTACAGACGAATTCACGACGGGCAGCTGGAAAGAATACGGCTGCGAACTGCATCAGGTGGAAGATGCCGAGATCGTGCTGGTGGGATACGGTATCATTTCGCGCATTCTGAAGACCGTGGTCGAGAAGTGCCGCAAACGCGGGATCAAGGCGGGTCTGGTGCGCCCGATCACGTTGTGGCCGTTCCCGACGCCCTCGATTCAGAAACTGGTGCCGAGCGCCAAGCACTTTCTGTGCGTCGAGATGTCGACGGGCCAGATGGTCGAAGATGTGAAGCTGGCGGTCGAAGGAAAGAAGCCGGTGTATTTCTACGGTCGCACGGGCGGCTCACTGCCTTCCGACTTCGAGATTCTGAACGAGATCGACAAAATCGTTCGGCCGGACTAAGGAGGAAACGACGATGCAGAAAATCTTCGAACGACCGAAAGCATTGAGCAAGAACCCGTTTCACTATTGTCCGGGTTGCGATCACGGCGTGATTCACCGCATGGTCGCGGAGTCGCTGGATGAACTGGAAGTGACCGGCAAGACGATCGGCGTGGCTCCGGTGGGCTGCTCGGTGTTTGCCTATGATTACTTTGACGTCGATTTCAACTCGGCGCCGCACGGCCGCGCTCCGGCGGTGGCGACGGGGATCAAGCGGGTTCACCCCGACTCGATCGTGTTTTCGTATCAGGGCGACGGCGACTGCGCGGCGATCGGCACGGCCGAGATCGTGCATGCGGCGAACCGCGGCGAGAACATCACGGTGGTGTTCGTGAACAATGCGATCTACGGCATGACGGGCGGTCAGATGGCGCCGACGACGCTGATCGGCATGAAGACGGCGACCTCGCCGTACGGCCGCGATGCGAAGACGATGGGTCATCCGATCAAGATGTCCGAGATGCTGTCGACGCTGACGGCTCCGGCCTTTGTGGCGCGCGTGTCGATTCACAATGTGGCGAATCTGATGAAGGCGAAGAAGGCGATCAAGCGCGCTTTCGAGATTCAGAAAGAGAAGAAGGGCTTCTCGTTCGTGGAAGTGCTGGCGATCTGCCCGACGAACTGGGGCAAGCCGCCGGTCGAAGCGCACAAGTGGCTCGAAGAAAACATGATTCCGGTGTTCCCGCTGGGTGTCTTCAAAGACGCCACCGGCGGACCCGCCGTCATGTAAAACCGGAGGAAACCGATGTCAACCAACATTGAACGCATCATTCTCGCCGGTTTCGGCGGACAGGGAATTCTCTTTCTCGGCAAGGTGCTGGCCGAAGTCGGTATGCATTCGGGCAAGCATGTTTCCTGGATTCCAAGCTACGGACCGGAAATGCGAGGTGGTACGGCCAACTGTACGGTCGTCATTTCCGAGAACCCGATTGCCTCGCCGATGGTGACGATTCCCGATACCGTCATCGCACTGAACAAACCTTCGGTGGCGAAGTTCAGCCCTCGCATCAAGGGTGGCGGCATGTTGATGTACAACTCATCGTTGATTGAACGACAGGAATTTCGCGATGACATTCGCCTGGTCGAGATTCCGGCAAGTGAAATTGCCGACGATCTCGGAAACCCGCGCGTGGCGAACATGGTGATGGCGGGTGCGTATGCCAAGTACAGCAAGGTGATCACCTATGACGACCTGGTACGCCTGCTGCCGAATCTGCTGCCGGCCAAGAAAAAAGAACTGATCGAGATCAACATGGCGGCCGTCGAACGCGGATACTCGTTCGTGAAAGAGAAAAAGTACATGTTTGGTCGCTACGTCTACTCTGTGTTCAAGGGTCAGTAAGGCATGGCAGTAACAAAAAAGAACCTGATTCCGAAGAAGACCGCGAAGTCGATTCTTGCCGACAAAGCGAAGAAAACGAAAAAGACGGCGGTTCGCAAGAAAACGGTGCGCCTGCCGAGAGCTTCGGTTCCCGAGCTTTCCGAAAAAGCCGGTAGTACGCCGAAACCGAAAAAGCAGAAGGCGAGCGACCTGCCCGAACTGCTGCAGAAGGTGATTCGCCTGCTGGTCGAAAAGAAGGCGGAAAACCCTGTGTTGATGCAGGTCGCCGATCTCGTCGGCTATACCGATTACTTTCTGATTGCGACCGGGAACAATACGCCGCAGGTGCAGGCCATGGCCGAAGCTGTCGCTCTGGAACTCAAACACGGCGGCAAGCCGACCCGCATCGAGGGAAAGCACGACACGGTCTGGGTGCTGATCGACGGTGGCGATTTCGTCGTGCATCTGTTCCAGCCCGAGGCGCGCAAGTTCTACGCTCTCGAAGATCTCTGGGGTGATGCCCCCGTGATCGAAATCGACGAAGAAGAGTTTCTCCCCGCGAAGAAAAAAGTTCGCAAGACCAGGGCGTCGGCAGACGAAGACTGACCGTATGACCCGCCCGCAATCGTCCTGGTTGCCGGCGGGTTTTTCATTGCTTTTGAACAGGAAACAAGGCCCTCTGAAAGATAATGAGGCTGACAATCGGCAAGATGGTCGATCGTTGTTCCTCGACGGCTTCATGACATGAAAACGGACAAAGGTCGACAGGCTGTCCCGGATGCTCGGGTCTATGAACCCACATTTGAAGGCTTTCTAGGCGATGAAAACCGGCACTATCTTGGAAAAGTGCTGCGGTTGCGTGATGGCGATCCGTTTGTGGTCGTTGACGGGTGTGGACATGAAGGCTGGTGCAGGTGGTCGCCGGATGGAGCTTTGCGTCTGGAACAGGTGACGGAACCGCAGCGTGACCCCAAACTGCAGATCACTCTTTATGCCGCCCTGACGAAAGGCGACCGCTTCGAGTGGCTGCTGGAAAAGGCGGTTGAACTCGGCGTGGTTTGCATCGTGCCGTTGATCTGCGCGCGAAGCGTGGTGCGCGATCTGTCGCCGGCGAAGGCGGAGCGCTATCGCAAGATCGCTCTGGCGGCCATGTTGCAGTCGGGCGGCTGCCGCTTGCCGCGCGTCGAAGAGCCGATCTCGTGCGATCGGCTGCCGAAGCCCGACGAGAACACGAAGGCGTGGGTTCTGCATGAAGGAATCGGCGGCGATGCCTGTCTGCCGACTTTCGAGTGTACGAGTTCCCACCTCTGGATCAGCAGCGGACCGGAAGGCGGATTCACCGACAAGGAGATCGATGCGCTGGCCGGCCGGGGCTGGCAGATGGTTTCTCTCGGTCGTCGGCGCCTGCGGGCGGAAACGGCGCCATTGGTTGCGGCAGCTGCCGTGCTGCTCAGGAATGCCTGATGCCTACGTATTTCGTGCAGTCTCTCGGCTGCAAAGTCAGTCAGTATGATGGGCAACGTCTCGAAGAGCACCTGCGCACGCTCGGTTTTGTACCGGTTGTCGATGAGCAGGAGCCTGATCTTTTCATTCTCAACAGCTGTTCGGTAACCGGCAGAGCGGCGCAAAAGGTTCGTCAGACGCTTGGAGCGGTCAAACGGCGCTGGCCGCGAACGAAGCTGGTACTCGCCGGGTGCGAGGCGAAAAATCGTGACCTGGCGGCTCAGGCCAGCCCCGAAGCCGATGGGGTGTTGCTGCCGAACTCGGCGCGCGCGGTCATTGAAGAGCTGGTTGCCGGCCTCGGGTTCACGGTACGAGGGCGCGTCGAGCAAGATGACCACCATTCGCTGTTTCAGAAGGTGCGAACTCGGGCGTTTCTAAAGATACAGGACGGCTGTCGTCAGTTCTGCACCTACTGCATCGTGCCGCATCTCCGCGGAGAAGAAGTTTCGAAGCCTGTTTCTGATGGTGTTCAGGAAGCAATGCAACTTGTACAAAACGGCTTTCGCGAACTGGTGATCACCGGCATTCACCTCGGACGGTATGCTCCGGGGTTGGTGCCGTTTCTGCGAGAGATCGAGAGAATCCCGGGGCTGGATCGCATTCGCCTGAGTTCGATCGAGTCGGTCGAGGTCGGTGATGATCTGATCAACTGGCTGGCGACTTCTCCAAAGGCGTGCGCGCATCTGCACCTGCCGCTGCAATCCGGGAGTGATGAGACTCTGCGCGCCATGAACCGACCGTACACGACCGTCGACTTTCAGAACGTGGTCGACCGTCTGCGCCGGCGTCTGCCGGATATCGGTATTACCACCGACTTCATGGTCGGGTTCCCGGGCGAGAGTGATACCCTGTTTGACGAAAGCCTGCGGTTTGCGGAACAGATCGGATTCTCACGCATGCACATCTTTCGCTACTCGCCGCGCGAAGGCACCCCGGCGGCCGCCATGCGCCAACAGGTTGACGGCCGCGTGAAGCGCGAGCGAGCGGAACGCGCCGAGCAGGTCCGGCGTCGTTCCGCTCTGGCCTTTCACCGCCGCTTCATCGGCCGCGAGGTCGAAGTGCTGTGGGAAACCTGGGTTGAAGGTTTCTGGCACGGCATGAGTCGCGAATACATTCCGTGCGTTATGCCGGGGTCGACTACGGCCGATATGACGAACCGGATTGAGCGACGAATCGTACAAAGCGCCGGCGCAGAGAACATCGAATTAAAAGGTTCTTGATTCGACGAGTCACGGGTGCCTGGCGTGCATTCGTCCTGGGGAACTCACGAACCATCAGCGAACCAGCCTTTACCTCGACAACCTGTGTTCGCCTGTTGGGTCGAGAACTGTCAGATCAGAGGATGGAAATGCGTTCCAGCTCGGATAGTGTGATGGTGCCTGCAGCGACGGCTTCGGCACCGGCGCGCAGAAGGGTGCGGCGCGGCGGCTTCTGAAGCGCTCGACCGATGGCACGACGATCGCCGGTCTGCAGAGTATCCTTAAAGGTTTTGGCCGGCGTGAAGATCTCGTAGAGGGCAAGGCGGCCTCGATAGCCGCTTTGATTGCACTTTTCACAACCTTTGCCGAGACGCGCCTTCATGGGGAGTCCGGCGCCGCCGTATCTCTTGAGAGCCGCGGCCGACACCCTGGCGGGAACGGCGCATGAAGGGCACACCTTGCGGGCCAGCTGTTGCACGACGACGCCGGTGAGAGCCGAAGCCAGCAAATGGGGCGGAGCTTTCAAATCGAGCAGTTTGCCGATGACCTCTTCGACCGACGAGGCATGCATGGTCACGAAGATCAGGTGGCCGGTGAGAGCCAGTTTCAGGATCCTGTCCATGGCTTTTTCGTCAGGGATGTCACTGACATAGATGACATCGGGGTCGCCGCGATCGATGGCCGCGAGCAGAGCCGAGCAGGTCAGCCCGAGATGGGGTCGGACATGGGTTTGTGCAATACCCGGCAGGATCATCTCATACGGAGCCTCAACGGTAGCGAGGTTGCGCTGTCCTTTCTCACGCAGCTGCTGAAGAGCGTGGTAGGCCGTTGTCATCTTGCCCGAGCCGTGCGGGCCGGCGATGACCACCAGGCCGAACGGAGAGTTGATCAGACGTTGAAAAGCCGCACGATCGTCCGGGTTGGGGAAAAGAACTTCCGGCTTCCACTGCTGTTCTTCCTGAATCAGCAACCGCATGGTAATGGTTTCACCAAGGGCGGTCGGTAGCACGTTGACCCGGATGTCGACGGACTTGCCCTTGATCTCAACGACCATGCGCCCATCCTGCGGCAACATGTGTTCCGCCACGTCAAGGCAGGCCTTATATTTCGCGCATGAGGTAAGAGTTTCCTTGAACGTCAGCCCGTACTCTTTCCCATCGACCAACACGTTGTCGACGCGGAAACGCACGCGCATGCCCTCCGGAAGAGGCACGAGAATCAGATGAGACGCCCGGCGATCCACGGCTTCCTGCAGTAATGAGAAGAGCTCCTGCTCAAACGCCTGCCGCTGATCGGAGTGACTGTCCGAGTTGTCGGCTGACGATTCGGCCATGGATCCCATGAAGGGGATCAGGCCGTCACGCACGCCCTGGGCGATCTTGGGCATCATGACATCGAGCGTGCCCTGGTTTTCTCCGGCACGAGCCATGCTGATGTATGAGGCCGAGAACACGGTGGGAACGGAAGCGAGGGCGTCGCAGAAGCTGCTGCCGCTCGAGATGCTGTGCAGGATCCGGCGTGTCGCATCAGCCATGATCGGGTCCGGGGTTTCGACGGCGATCGTTTCGAGAGCCGCCATCAACGGAACACCGGAGCCGAGAAAGAAGCCGAGTTTATCGGAAAATGCCGCCAGTGATTCTTTGAGGTCGGTAGACATGGTGAGCCTCCTGTAAGGTGGAACGTAGATTCGTCAGTAACAGGACACACGGCGACGGCCGGCGCGCACGGCACATCGATTGAGACATCAGATCAGATCGTAACGGCGATTGATCGGGGCCAGAGCATCGAGCATGGGGCGTCGGGTCGATTCGGCTTCCATGCGTCTGAGAAACGCTTCAAGAGCGGGGCGTCGAACCCGGATCGCGCCGCCGATGTTCAGATGCGGAAGCTCGACGAGCAGACTGCGAGCCTGTTCGAGATCGACACGAAGATAAGCGGCAACCTCGCTGAGCGTCAGAATGTCGTCTGACAGAACGGCGCTACCGGTCGAGGCTGTCGGCACGGGAGCAGCCTCGCGTGATTTCGAGGTTTCGAGCGGGGTCGACAGACCGAGCATCTTCAAGGCTCCAGCCAGAGCACGGTCGCCACCGTTCGGCAGCGGATCGCTGACACTCTTCATCTGCCGCTCCAGGGCGGTGTACGATGCACGGCAGGAGGGGCAGGCGTCGAGATGATGACGTGCTTCGGCAGGGGATTCGGATTCGTTGTAGAAGAGGTCGAGAAGGTCCTGTTCCGTCAGACAGTGTTTAGTTGTCATGGTCGTCTCCAAGAAGTTCGCGGAGTTTGCGAACGGCGAACAGCACGCGAGATTTCGCGGTAGCAACTGGTACTTCCTGAACTTCGGCGACTTCGACGAAGGTAAGATCGGCGAAGTGTTTCAACAGAAAAGCCTCGCGGATCGGTTCAGACAGCTGGGCCAAGGCTTCCCGCACCACGTGCGGGGTCTCAGACGGCGGCGCGAACGTCTGTTGCTGCGCGAGTTCTTCGGGGCGGTGGAAGGGCACGATCTTGCGCTCGCGGCGCTTGAACTCGAGGAACTTGTTGCGAGCGATGGTGAAGACCCAGGGCTTGAGCGGGCGGTCCGGGTTCCAGGTTTCGCCACGGGTGCAGAGGGTAACCAGGGTTTCCTGCAGCAGGTCTTCGGCGATGACCGGGTTGCGGGTGAGGCGATAGAGAAACCCGAAGAGAGGGGCTTTCAGCGTGGTCAGCAGCCGAATCTGAGCGGACCGATCGCCGCTCAGAAACTGCCGCATCATCGTTTCCCAGGTTTCGTTGTTCATGGTGTTTCAACAGGTAATATGAACGAGAGGTCGAAATGGATTGATGCCGAAGAAAAAAAGTTTTCGGGGGGCAAAATCGGCCGCTCGCGGGCTTTCAGAGCGCTCGACACGATTGGGGTTCCGCTCATCGGGCGAGATACAGGACTGCGCCGGGGCCGACCGGAAGCCCGAGAAGCAGCCAGAAAACGAGCAGCAGGGACCAGGCGATCAGAAAGGCGATCGAGTAGGGAAGCATGGTGGCGATCAGCGTGCCGATGCCCGATTTCGGCTCGTAGGTCTCGACAAAGGCGATGATCAGCGCAAAGTAGGACATCAGCGGTGAGATGATGTTGGTGACGCTGTCGCCGACGCGGTAGGCTGTTTGTACCAGCTCAGGCGAATACTGCAGGAGCATGAACATGGGCACGAAGATCGGGGCCATGATCGTCCATTTCGCCGAGGCACTACCCATGAAGAGGTTGATGAAAGCCGAGAGCAGCACGAAAGAGATCATGAGCGGAATCGGCCCGAGGCCCGAAGCTTTCAGAATCTCGGCCCCTTTCACGGCGACGATCAGCCCGAGGTTCGACCACTTGAAGAAGGCGACGAACTGCGCGGCAAAGAAGACCAGCACGAGATAGCCGCCCATCGTCGACATGGTTTTTCCCATGCCTTTCATGATGTCGGCGTCGCTCTTGAAACTGCCGGTAGTCAGCCCGTAGACCGAGCCGCAGACGACGCCGAACAGGAAGATAAAGGCGATGATGCCGTCCATGAACGGAGAATGCAGCACCGCCCCGCTCTGCGGATCTCGCAGAAAGCCGTTCGAGGGGAGCACTCCGGCCAGAATCAGCACGGAAAAGAAGATCCCGACGGCGAAGGCACGGCGCAGGCCGGTTCGCTCGAGGTCGCTCAACGGGTGCAGATCTTCAGGTTCGGCATCACCGCGATACTCGCCGAGTCTCGGGCTGACAATCGTTTCGGTCACCCAGGTACCGACGATGGTAAGCAGAAAGGTCGAGACGACCATGAAGTAGTAGTTGCAGGCGGGGCTGACCGTGTAGGCCGGGTCGATCATGCGCGCGGCTTCCTGCGTGATGCCCGCGAGAAGCGGGTCGACGCTGCCGATCAGCAGATTGGCGCTGTAACCGCCTGAGACCCCGGCGAACGCCGCGGCGAGACCGGTGATCGGGTGTCGCCCGATCGCGAGAAACAGGGTGGCACTGAGTGGGACGAGCAGCACGTAGCCGGCTTCACTGGCGGCGTTCGACATAATGCCGGCAAAGACGACGACGGCGGTAAGCAAGCGTACCGGTGCGCCGAGCACGAGAATGCGCAGACAAGCGCCGATGAGACCGCCGGCTTCGGCGACGCCGATGCCGAGCATTGACACGAGCACCGTGCCGAGCGGGGCGAAGCCGGTGAAGTTGGTGACCACTTCTTTCAACAGGCGATGCAGACCTTCGACTGAGAGCAGATTGACGACCGGAATTGCTTTTCCCGTGACCGGATGCACGGTCGAGATTCCGGCCAGGTGCGCCAGCCATGAAACCACGACGATGCAGCAGGCGAGAAGGGCGAACAGCGTACCAGGGTGTGGCAGTGCGTTGCCGACGCGCTCGATGACGGCGAGCAGGCCCCCGGTCGATCGTGAGTCTGAAGGCGTGGCCGGATCAGGCGAAGCGGGAGTGGGGGCAGTGGTGCTCATGAGGCCTCCTTGCGGTGTTCGTGCAGATACGATAGCAGAAATTCCAGAGAAAAAAACACCCCCGGACCGAAGTCCGGGGGTGTATGGAGCGAATCAGCGGTCGCTCAGAGTTTTGAGCAGGCCGGCTGCCGTCTGTCGTAAAGACTGGTCGAAGCGACCTTCGACGAACAGATGAAAGCGAATCTGCTCGGCGATGAAACGGGCTTCGTCGCGAGAGACAGTCTCTGCCTGCCTGACGAAGGTGCGCAGTTCTTCGGTGTTGCCCTCATCGAGATCTTCGATGATGCCGGCGGCGGTCGCCTTTTTGTGATAATCGCGAATCATTTCGTCGTAGAGCGACTCTCGGGCAAAGGTGAGGTTCAGGTATTCCTTGTCGAAACCGGCTGCGGTTCGGGGAAAATAGATGGCCAGCCCGTGAGCGTGTTTCATCGCTTCGCCGGTCACGGCGTTGGCGACGATGACCTGATCAAGTGCCTTTTCGAGCTTGTCGGCAGCGGTTTTGAATTCCGGGGTCTTGATGCGGTCGCGCAGCAGCTTGATGAAGTGCCACAGATCGATATGGGCTTTGGTGTCGAACTTCTGCACATCGCTCAGAGCCTGTTTGTATGCCTGCGCATGCGAACCGGACATGGCGACCTTGGCCCATCCGTCGATCGCGTCTTTCAGAGCCGGTAGCCGACCGCAGTCGAGCGCCGACTGCGTGGTTTCTTCGGTGCCGTAGACTCCGCCGTTATAGGCGCTCTTGAAGGAAGCGACCATGTGGCCGACAAATTCGCGGGGTGTCGTGTACGGCTTCAGCCCGGCCATGTGGCTGTCGTAGGGATACCCGTTCCCGGGTTCGAGTTCTTCGGAGGCTACGATGTAATCAACGTTCCGATGGGCTTCCCAGGCGATTTCCATCATCTGCATGAGACAGGCGTCCATCGTGAGCAGGTCGAGGTTTCTGCCGAGAATCGCTTTGATTTCTCGGGTGGCCAGGCCGAGCTGGGCGGTGGTGATGTAGTTGCCGCTCTGATCGTCGTAAGAAATTCCCTTGAAGACCTTCTGCGTATGTTTCCAGCCGGAGCCGTGGTTCCAGATACTGAGAGCGTAGTGGCGGGCGGGATACAAGCCGGCGACTTCCTTCACGAAGTTCACCAGGACTTTCCAGTCGCCCATATCGATTTCGCCAAGCTCACGTATGGTAACGTTGTTGCCTTTCTCGACATAATGCAGGGCAGCCGGACCCTTCTCGCGGTCGGTGATGGTGATGATATTGAGCCAGTCACTGCTGCCGACGCGCATCAGTTCCGTGAAGTCTTCATCGGCGAACGGGTCGAGATCATTGTCGGCGTTCATGAAGATCATGTACGTCCAGGCTTTGGTCGCCTTTGCTTCGGCGCCGGCAAACCCGGTGGTGATGCTCGCGCAGATGATCGCTATCGCCAGCAGCCATGTTCCCGGTCGAATCATGCTCGATACTCCTTGTGTCGTACTGAAGCCCCGAATGCCGATGCTATTTTCTCATCATACTCACGAGACTTGCCATCCCGGAAGAGGCTGAATCAAGTTTATTACATCTGTACGGCAGCAGAAATCGTTACGCGGAACGCGCATTGCAAAAGTCGGCCGACCGGCAGCTGTCGGGTGAACGAACATGGATGATACTGTCGAGATGAGAAAACAGGGGAAATTTCACTGTGAAAGCATTTTTTGGCATTTACACAGGGTGTGTCCGCAGTACCATTCGTTGCATACCGAACACTTTTTTTTGGGACCGCAGGATTCACATCTCGGCCAGGCGACGGCTTGTCCTATCCCGGAAGAGGACGAGGCACATTCGCATTTGGGAGCCGCCGCGCAGTAGGTTTGACGACAGAAGTCGCAGGTCCAGGTGTTCGGGCAGGGAGGCGGATAGTTGCACCATCGACATCGTTGCACGACTCCCAGACAAGGCAAATGGGCATCGTAGGCGGCCTGGTCGATGAAGCTTTTCTGACAAACACGTCGCATGTCGGACCACCCGCCGGCGGTGACGAGGCAATGTCGCTACAAGGGCACGGTGGCGACTGAGGGCATCTCTTGGCCTTACATTTGCTGCAGATTTCGAAATGCGCTTGAAAAAGCTCGACGGTGTCGAACGTTCGATTGCACGTGGGGCAGAATCTGGAGCCTGTCCCGGCGCTTCCTGAAGCGG
This sequence comes from uncultured bacterium, assembly GCA_964472075.1. Lineage (GTDB taxonomy): Bacteria > Muiribacteriota > Ozemobacteria > Ozemobacterales > Ozemobacteraceae > CAYYIY01. Next base: position 75,935 of record CAYYIY010000014.1, read on the forward strand.
GGGCGCCGAAACCAGGCAGCGACGGGTCGGCGGCTCCGGGGAGCGAGCCGATGAGCACCTGTTCGTCAGGCGTTGGAGCCATGGGGTCGCCGGGGGGCGGGGGAGGCGGAGGCGCTGGATTCTGCGCGAGGAGGGAGTCGGTCTGAGTGGTGGGAGCCGTTGGTTCACCCGTGCTGCCGGGGAATCCAGGCGGCGACGTGAGTCCGCCGGGATTGAAGGCCGGGAGTGTGCCGTATAAATTGGGAAGTCCGGTGGGGGGAGGCGGCAAGCCGAGTCGGAAAACCGGCGGAAGGGCCGGGGGTCTTGCGCCGAGTACTTGGGCAATGTCTCGAATGTCCGTGAGTGTCGTGAGGGTTTGAATCATCTGTTCGGCTTGCGGGCGCTTGTTCTTGCGATCCGTCAGAAGCTGAGTGATCTTCGAACCGTACGATGTGCCGCCGGCCGGAAAGTTCTTGGCATCGATCTCGCTGAACAGTAGAGTCTTCAGCTGAGCCGGGTCAAGCAGATCAGGAATGTGCTCGACGCGCCAGACATAGACCCGAGGAGTTTTTACGACCGTGACCCTCGCATAGATATCAGCCTGGTTCGGTGCACCCGGCGCATTCTCGACATACAGGTCATAACGGGCGCCGAGGTAGGATAGCCCGTTTTCGGCTACTGGAGCGGACTTGAAGAACCTTTCTTCCCAGGGTTTCAGATAGATTCTGGCGAGTACACGCTGAAACCCGGAGTAAGCAACCTGAAACGAAACTTGTTGTTCGTTTGTGTGCTGGACCTGGGTGCGCAGCCCCTGATTCATTACTGATACCGTGAATCCGAAAAACGTCAGGCTGACGGCGGCGCACAATGCCAGTAACAAGGCATACCCACGGGCAGAACCTCTCGAAAAAACCTGCGATGGCAACATGCTCATTCTCCGACACGAATTGCTTATATTCAGTATAATAAATAATGAATATTTCTGGAACTTTTGTAATGCGGGAATTTCAGAATGAGAAGAGGCGGGTTCACTTCGATCGAGTTGCTGGTTGTGGCAGCGATTCTGGCCATGGTGATTGCCATCGGCCTGCAATTGGTTTTCAGCCGCAATCAGGCCGAACAGAGTCTGATGGGCAGACTCAGTCTTCAGAGTGATGCGCGCAAAGTTGCGGATATGCTCATTGCCCGTGTTCGAGAGGGAGCGGAAGTCGTGCGTCCGTTTCTGGGTGAAACACGCAACTACATGGTGTATCTCGATGGGGTAAACAATACCTGCATGATCTACATGACCGAAGACGCTGAAAACACCAAGAAATTCAATAGGCCTTTGTACAAGCTCATTTCATACACGCATACCTATACGGGGTCGGGTTTTCAGCCGCAACAGGAAAGGGTTCTCGGCACGGCGCTGCAGCGAGTGGCATTCACCACGATTTCCCCGAACAGCGTACAAGTTACGGCGACGATTGCGAATGAAAAGTCCGAGTTTCAGTTTGTCACACACGCAGGGTTGCTGAATTTTGGAGGAGCGAAATGAACTATTCTCGTGGTCCGCGTGGGTTTACCCTGCCGGAATTGCTGATCGGACTCGGCATCATGAGTTTTCTGGCGGTCGCTTTCTTTGTCTTTTTGCAGTCGAGCAGTCGTCAGAGTGCGTTCAGCGCGGAGCACTTCACCGGGGTTCTGCTGGCTCAGAAGGTAACAGAGGATCTCGCCGAAGAGACAACGACGAATCCGCACGCGTTTCTCGCCCTGGGCATGAGCGGCACGCCCGCCCCCACGCCGATCATTGATGGGCAATCAACGTTTTTCGCGTATCTCGAAGACCGATATCCGCCGCTCGGGCAGATTGATCCGGCAGGTGAGGGAACGATTGATGCAAACTACGAGCCGCTGTACAGGCAGGTGAAGGAATTCACTCTGGGTGTATCAGGAAAACCTCTGGCCTCGGTCGGCGGCTTCGATGAGAAAAAGCATCTCAGCGAAGCGCAGCTCGATTTTGTCTGGAAGACGCAAACCGGTATCGGGCGATACTCGTCGAGCTGTCTCTATTTCACGCCTTCAACCGCCAAGCCCGTGTCAAACGTGGTAACCATCAATCAGAGCGATGTCGATGCCGAGATCTGTCGCCGATTCTTTCGCACTCCGGGCGGTGACCTCACGCAGTTGACCACGACGTATGGGGGAGATCGTGACACCATTCGGGCCATCGGTACAATTTTTGTGGTGACGCATGCGTTTGCGCAGTCGACGACCACGAAAAATCTACTGCAGCAACAGAAAACCCAGCAAAGCCAGGTGGATCTATTCGGGTCGAACCAGAATGACACGGCATATCAGGCCCGCAAGTCTCTGGCGGAAACCAACTATGAGCTGGCGAAACTCTGCTTTCAGGTCTGTCATGCCCTGCAGCCTTCGATTGACCGACTGCAGAATCGCATGAACCAGAATCAGCTTGGACAAGTGCTCTGGACGTATCCGAACCGGTACGCTTATGGTCTGCAGACACTGGATCGCATCTACAAGACGTTTGTAACCAGTCTGTCATCGTCCGCCGCACATTATCGCCGTCTGCTCGATTATCCGCAGGCGATCGCCCGCGGTCCGCGAGAATTTCAGGATATCGTTTCCCGGGTGATCACTCTTGAAAGAACGGCCGTGATGCTTCCGGAACTGACGAGCGCCATGACGACCTATCGCCGTACGCTCGACGACTTCCGCATTTTTTCTCAGGGTCGCAATCCGTTTCTCAATCGATTCGTCATGCAGGAAAAGCAGTTCGCGCTGACGACAACGAAGCTTACCGAAAAGCATCCGCACCTGGCGACGGTCAGAAGTATTGCCGGAGAAAGCATGGTTCGGTATTACAACTCCCTGCGCAATCTCCCTGCTAGTCCGTTGAATCCGATGTCTCCGAGTGCCACGGCAAAAAATTAAGGCGGCATGACCGGAGAAGGCAGCTTTATTATCGACAGCTTTCCTTTTCCTGGTCGATGAAACAGGTTCGAACAACCAGGACTTTTCTGGTCGATAAAGGGTTCGCCGGCGCTCTCGATGGAAGGCATACTGACGTATTTCGTCAGCAGGAAATGGTCGGTTCAGGCGTGCGGCAAGGTCGTGCCGGGTTCGAGCACCTTGCGGATCATGCCGCCGCTGACTTCCGTGACGGGAGCAATGATCAGAAAGGCGGCCGGATCGATCTCGTGCACGATGTTTCGAATTTTCGGAATCTCGAGACGCGTGATGATGCAGAACAGGACTTCCTGTTCCCGTGCGGAGTAGCCGCCTTTGCCCTGCAGAACCGTCACGCCGCGTCCGAGATCGTTGACGATCGCGAGGCGAATTTCCTGATGAAGCCGTGACACGATCAGGATGCCGTTAAAGGGTTCGATTCCGTGCATCAGGAAGTCGACCGTTTTTGAGGCGGACACATACGTGAGGATCGAGTACATGACCGATTCGATGGGGAGAACCAGGCTGCCTGCCGAAAAGATCATGATGTTGAAGATGAGAATGACATCGCCGATAGTGGCCGGAAAACGCTTGCTGATCATCAAAGCCATGACTTCGGTGCCGTCGAGCACGCCGCCGCCGCGAATCGAGAGACCGATGCCGGCGCCGAGAAAGAAACCGCCGAAAACGGCATCGAGCAGGCGGTCGTTGGTCAATACCGGCAGGGCAAGCAGGCCCAGCGAAAGGGACAGACCGATGATCGAGAGCGCGCATCGCACGGCAAAGCCGCGACCGACCTGAGTCCAGGCGGCATACATGAACGGCAGGTTGATCAGCGCAATCAGCCACGACAGATCGATGCCGGTGACGGTCGCTGCCAGCATCGAAATGCCGGTCACGCCGCCGTCGATCAGATGGTTCGGCAGCAGAAAGCTTTTCAGGCCGATGGTTGCCGAGAGGATCCCGAGAAACAGAAAGCCGATATCCATGGCCGGGCGCAGTTTTGCCCAGTCGATGCGCGACTTGGTTTCCGCCGCGGGGATCAAGGCATTCGTGTATCCGCAGGCTCGGCAGACAAACTTCCTGTCCGCCGGGTCTTCCTGCTGGCGATTGCCGCAGGTCGGGCAGGTCATGAGCGTGAGGTCCGGCGGCGCGGAACTGCGGCGACCTTTCAGCAGCAATCGCACCGCCGCAAAGATGTTCAAGAATGAAGCTCCTGCTGAAACGTTGAATGTCCGGACAAACGATGAGCCGGGCGGCTGTTTCGAAAATCGCCGGCGTGCCCGCCCGCTGCGAATGCTGTCATGATAGCAAATCGGTCAGATTCTGCCAAGACGCCGGGCGATCGTCACGTGGAGACAGCCAGTTCGACAGACTGAGAGTCCGAGGTGTGAACGAGTGAACAGCCCTCTGGAAGATCGAAACAGAGGTTGCTTTCGATCATGATTCCTGTCGCACGTGCCTGCTTCGAAAGGGTTTCGAGATCCACGGCTCGATCGATAGCCGGCCCGATGAGGGTGTGCCCGAGACGGCCGGTCGTCGACCCGACGACGGCAGACAACACGCTGCCGCCTGAAATGCCAATGCCTGTCTGCACGGTAAAAAGACCGCTCACGCGACGTGACTGGTTGTACTCTTCCAGGGCCCGACGCATGGCGATCGCCGCACGCACGGCACGAGAAGCTGATTCCCTTAATTCCTGATCCTTCGCCGGAAAGTGCGCCACAATTGCATCGCCGATCATCTGAACAATAATGCCGCCTTCCGTGAGAATCGCTTCTTCCATGGCGGTGAAGTAGGCATTCAACATGCTCACGATGTCTTCGGCGGAATGCTGCTCGGAGAGGGTGGTAAAACCGCGAATATCAGAGACCAGAACGGTTGTGACGATCGACTGACCTCCTGGTTTGACGGCCTGATCTTCAAAGTCGGAGATGGCGCGGACCACGTCGTCGGAAACGAAGCGGGTCATGCGGCCGCGCTCGATCAGTTTCACCGCCATCTGATTCAACTCGGCGGCCATGACCTCGCACTCATCGGCCGTCCTGAGATCGAGACGCCAGTCGAAGACGCCGTTCGCCGCCTGAGCGGTTGCCCGAAGAAACGCTTTCAGCGGGCGTAACAAATACCACGAGATAGTACTGATGAGCGCATACAGAAACACCGCAAGGCCGCCGCTGAACAGGACAATGAAGAGAAGTTGATGCTGCCGGAGCGACTGTATCGGCCGCGCGCAGGCTGCTCCGATGGCGAAGTCTTCCGACAGGGGTTGCGCCAGAATACTGAAGGAACCACTCGCATCATCGGTCGTGTGAAAGCGGGATACCAGATCATTCATGCTTTGTTCGGCAAGAGTGCGACTGACTGCATACTGAGAGGAAGTTTCGGGCAGCGATGAAACAATCGACGAAGTGTTGCGATTGATCAAGTTCTGATACCGCAGAACCAGACAATCAAGCTGGTACTCTTCAGGTTTCGCAGATGGCAGAAGGCCGTAGTTGAAGAGCTTTCTCAGGGACGGGTTGAAGAAGGTGTAGTATCCGTAGTTGACGAGCACCCCCTGCGGTCGTTCGTCCGGGTGCGGTCGCAGAAAGCGTATCTGATACCAGCTTTGCACGTTGCCGAACGGAGTGCGACACAGGCGGTCGGGGTTGCCGAGGGAATACCCGAATGATTGCATGTCCATGTACTCGTTCATGAAGGTCTGAGACATTTCGTGTATGCCCGAGGGCAGCTGGGTGCGATCGATCAGATTTGGGTTGGCCATGCGCAGCAGTTCCGGCGCCATAGTCTGGAAAAGTATGGCAAGCGTCTCAGCCAAAGGTTTGCCGAACACATTCTCGCAGTACAAGCCGGTGTGGTTGTACAGGCCCTGATAGTCAATGCTGGCTGTGATCTTGAAGGTGTGAAGAAAACGCGCGGCTTCCGGTCGAGGTAATGACAGGGCAGGAACCAGCTTCTCGCTGTGATGCGTGAGAACATTGCCGTAGGCATCGACGAGGTGACGGAGCATCTGGTTCAGCTGATTGAGATGCGTCTCGAGAAAGCGCCTGACTTTGATCTGTTCGTTGGCTCGCTGCAGTTGAAGCCAGATGCCGGACGCAATCACCAGACTGCCGAGGACGGGAAGCAGACAGAGTGCAAAACCGAGTCTCAGCTTGGCTGACAGACTCCAGTCTCCGAAGGTGTTTTGCGCGGCAAGGCGCCAGAGCAGCATGAAACTGAAACACAGCGAGAGGTAACTGAAGTGATCGACCAGAGAGCGCCGGCTGTGTTGGGCATCTGACCGGCGATAGCTGCCGCGAATGATGATTACTGGTTGCAGACCGTTCTTGAGACGCTCGCGATGCTGTCGATGGTAGCGCTGGGCAAACTCCGTGTCGACCAGACTGGTGACCAGCGCGAGTCCTCGTTCGGTCCCTGACAGACGCGGCAGCGGCGCGATCGGCTCCCAGCGGATTTCGCGCGAGAAACCCGGCGCCGCGCGCTTTCGCGCAAAGCGCTCGATGAGAGAAAGAGGAAGATCGTCTGCGTGATAAAGCAGGAACAAGGTTCCGAGACAGGGAAAGTCCGTATCGGAGGCAAGGCCCGGTCCGTTCCAGCGCCCGATGTATCCGGTGCCGAAATCTCGAAAATTCGAGGTGAAGGGGCGAATACTTGAGTCCGAGTTGAAAAGGTGGGCGTTGCAGCCGAAGAGCGGGTTCAACTGTTGATTGATTTGAGTGGAAAGATCCAGCGCCGCTGAACTGGTGGGGGCCGGCAGATTCACTTTGATGAAGGCTGCCGCGGAGGAAGCGACCAGGGCGTGTAGTTCGGTATGGGTGAGCCGGGTCTTGTATGCCGGGTTCAAATCGAGGTGCAGATCCCGGCCCTGAGGGCCGGTTAAAAGCACCATCCAGTGAGGGGCTTGCGTGAGTCGGCGCAAGGCGCGGCAGATCAGGGAAAAACGTTTTGCCACCGGTATGTCGAAGCTGCGACGAGCATCAGCCGACGCGTTTCGCTCAAATCCGAATCGGCGTATGACATGACCCATGCGCTCTTGAAGCCAGGTTTCCGGCTTCAGATCGGTCTTGAATTGTTTCGCTTCAGCATACAGATCACTGCGCAGACGCTCGAGGTCGTTGTGCCGTTCAATGCTTTCCCACCACATGAAGACGCCGCGCAGAAGAAGGAACGGGATCAAGAGCAGGAGCATCCAGATTTGTACCGATTGGGTTGCGGAAAGAAATCGATTCAAGGCTGTTCCCCCGGGCGCAACTCAAAGAGTTCCACCGGTTGCGTTTTTCCCTTCAGGTTGAGGTGCCCGATGGAGATGACGGTTCCGAAAGGCTGGGCGTCGGAGGCAGTGTCGGCATCCATCAAAATCGATCCCGGAGCGACGCGCGCGCGCTGACTTTCAATGCGGGCTGCCGTGTTGACGACGTCGCCGATGACGGTGAAATCAAGTCGATGACGGTATGAGCCGATACGGCCTGAGATGACCCGGCCGGTGGAGATACCGATGCCGGTGGAAAGCGCCACCCTCCCGTTTGCTTGCTGAGCGTCGTTGAATTGTCTCAGGGCCTCGCGCATGGCGACGGCTGCCTTGACGGCCTGAACCCCAGGCGTTTGTGTCGCATCGCCGTGAAAGACCGCCATAACGGCGTCTCCGATGTATTTGTCGAGAATGCCTCCGGCTTGCGTGATCGCCGGTTCCATGATTGAAAAGTACCGGTTCAGCAACTCGACCGCGGGCTCCCCGCCAATCTTTTCAACAAGGTCATGAAAATGGTCGATCTTCGAGAAGAGAATGGCGGTATGGCGTTGTTCTCCGCCCGGCTCAAAGCGGGTGCCGGCATCACGTGAAATGCTTGCCTGGGCGCCGGTAGAGACAAAACGTGACAGCAGTCGCCCTTCCCGCAGCCCCTTGCACATGCGATTCAAGTCTGAGGCCAGGTCGGACAACTCTCCTTGACCGGGCAGAGAAATGGATGTCGGAAACTCGCCCTGACCAATGCGGCTGCTGATGGTTCCGAGGTGTCGCATGGGATCGACGAAACTGCGTGAAATCAGCTGCGCGGATAAGCGAGCCAGAAACCAGAAGTACAATAAGCCGGCAGCGAAAATCAACCAGAGATGCAGGTTGTGAAGCGGTGAAGGTTTGGACTTTGCCGTAATGACCGCCGTGAACGGATAGCCGTGAAAGGACCGGCAGGCCGAGATCAGATGCCGATCAGTGTCTCCGGGTGGTGCCCAGGGGTTCATGACTCCGACTCGGGCAAGGCGGGCCAGGTCACCGTCCAACGGCAGATTGTCAGGCCAGTGCGGGTGGTCAAGCAAACGTCGGTCGGTGTCACCGAATTCCACCGCACGAGTGAACACGCCGGCTTGAATGTCATACCCCTCGTAGGTGAACAAAGGGGATCCGGGTTGGGCGAACAGACGGGAAAAATGCGCATCTCCGGCGCTGAGATGCGGTTGCAGCAGAAAGAGAAAACCGCCGATGGGCAAGCGCGAGGCGTGCTCGGAAGGTGCGTCGAGCACGAGAACCTTGATGACGCCGTTCCGAAAGCCGGAAAAACTGGGATCAAGAGAAAACAGATCGTGTCCGAGAAAATACTGCATCTCTCGTTCCTTCCACATGTTCGCGGCAATGACGATGCGATCACGCTTGAAAAAGGAAGACGGGCCGTTGGAGCTGAGAACCGCGAACTGCTCAGCGGAAAGATAGGACATCAGGATGCGGATCACCAGGATCCGGGCGACCTCATACAGCCGTTCTCGCGATTTGTCATCGAGCAGCGGCATCCCCATGATTTGGAGTTCATGCTTGAACTCGATTCCGTCACTGCGAATGAGGAATGCGAACGGGGCGTCGCAGTTGCGCAGAAAGCGCTCAAGATGCTGATGAACGACCTCTGAAGGCTCGAAGAGATGCAGAGCGAGAGGCACTCTTTCGCGCAGCATGATCTGATGCTGTGCGGCAACATATTCGGTGAACCCGGTTTCAATCAGTTCGAGACGTTGTTGCAGGTGCTGTTGGACCAGGGTGCGCTTCTCGGTTTGCCAGTAGTCGAGCAGGGAGGTGACGATGAGTGACAACGCGATCAGGGGAGGAGCGATTGCCAGGCCGAGTGACACCAGAAGTTTCTGCTGCAGGGAAAGTTGGGGTACAAGTCGAGCGTCGTTGAGACGCGAGAAAAGATGCCAGGTAGCGAGGAGCCAGAATGCCGACAGCATGAGTGCCGATGGGAAGAGTTGTCGCCAGGGGTGGGTCTGTTCTGAGCGTGGTATCGATGTCATCAACGTGGGTATTGGTTGAAGACCAGATGACATCGTTGCGGGAGGCCGTTCACCGGAGTGTAGTAATGGACTGGGCAGAGGATAGAGGTAGGTCTGACGATCGAGGTCTTGAGAAAAGCATGGGCTACAAACCGTCTGATTCAGCCGCAGCTCGCGATCGGGCTCGGACAATGCCGTCTTCAGCAGAATGTCTCGGGACAGATGACGCTCGCAGATGACGGACACATAGCCGGCAAGAACCGGGGCATCGGCCTTTTGGTCGGCGGTGAAGAGGCGAATGTACAACCAGAGTTGGCTTGCGTCGAAACGAGCGCTGAAGAACCCTTCGATTCTGCCGGGTTCCGGATAGATGGGAGCGAAATCTCCAAACATGGCGCGAATGGGAACGGCTCCATCGCGCGTGCGATACACGTTGGTCGTCGGCCTGCGCTTGCGTCGCCGCGAAAGACCGATCCATTGATCGACGATCGCTTTCCAGTTCCGTTTCGAAGCAAGGGAAAGAAGGGAAAAAAAGCGGGCATCACCACTCACGGCAATGTCGGCGGCATCCTCGCCGAAGGTGATCAGCAGCAATGGAGCGCTGCCGAGCGATTTAGACAGGATCCTGGAAAGCTCGGCATTCAGCCGCTCCGGTGAAGACAAGCCGGGGGGGAAAGTTGCCATCCAGTGCAGGCGCGTGTCAGAGAGATCGGGAAAGCCTGCCTGAAGAGAAATGTCATTCAGCGTTCGACTGAGAAATCTTTCGGGCTGAATGTCGTCGAGAAAGCATGACATGTTGGAGACCAGCCGGGCATGGGCTTTCCCCTCGAGTGCTCGTTCCTCTATCTGAACTGCGTGAATGGCAAAGAGCCAGAGAACGGCGATGGGAAGCAGGACCGCTCCGCTCCAGATCAGCAGAACCTGCCTGAACGGAGAAATCGAAAGACGGATGACCGAATTGTCCGAATCAATTCGATCGGATACGCTCATCATGAAAACCCAGGAGGCTTGTTGATGTCAGGACTTCGATCCTGACGACGGAGGAAGAGTCCAGGTCAGGCAAAGAGCGAAGACGAGACCGCCGAGAATCAGAGTTGGAGCGATCAAGACGGAAGCGAAGTGCAGGCAGAGATAGATGAAGCCGATTAGAATCGCCGTCTGATCCCCAGGATTGCCGGTCGGCGAGGTGCCGGTGAACACGCAGGTATAATCACGATATCCGATGGCATGAAGCAGGCCGTAGACGGCGAGCAGGAGCAGCCCGCGCGTGATCATGCCGGCGGGCGACAGGACCGGGGCGCGCCAGAAGGCGAACAACAGGTGGAGCGTCTTCATGGTTTTGATCTCCGTTGCAGGTCTTCCCAGAGGGGGCCGCAGGTCAGCGCATACAACAGCACGGCATTGCCGACCTGGTTGCCGGCTCCGTACCGGAGACTGTCACCTTCTTGAATCGGAAATCCTCCGAACTCCAGTGAAGACAGCAGGCCGGCGAGCAACTCGTGATCATCGAACGTGGCTGCACCCAGAAAGGCCAGACCTGATGCCCCAGTGCTGACCTGCAGCCAGGGAATGATCGGCCCGGAATCAATGTCCTGGCCCCCCGGACACGAATCCGGCCATTCCATTGAATATGGAAACCGGAAGATGGTACGAATCAACTCTTTGCGGGCACGGGTGTACTGGTCGCGCGCAAAGTCGCGGTCAAGCAGATCGAGACAATGAGCCACGAGCCAGATGGTGCTGCCTTCTGGGCCGTCGCCGTGCGCGCCGTTCAGCATGAAGCTCGAGATCAGCAGGCCGGTCTGCGGGTTGACCAGGTGCTCTTTGACGCTGGTCAGCCAACGCTGCAGAAACACTGAATGATCACTCTTCTCGATGATGTCATGCATGCGAATCGCGGCGGCGGCGACGGTGTTGCAGAACATCCAGCATTCATTGGGGTAGCTTTCACCGCACATCACGGTGCCGCTGCCCATTTGACCAATCAGAATCTCGACGCGCTCGTTCAGAAGCGGGCGGAAATCGTCTCGAGGTTGTACTGCCTGTCGGGCCGCGAGCATGAGAGCGATCTCGCCATCCACGAAGATGCTGCGGGCCGGGCTGGCAAGAAAGGGTTGGTCTTTGCTGTAATCCATGAGAAAGAAGAACATCCCCTTCTCGCGCTCAATGCGTATGGTTTCTCCGATGATTCGATCGATGATCTCGAGATAGAGCGATTGTGAGGCCTGGTCACGGTAGCAGAGATTCGCCAGGGCCATGACGAAAAAGGTTCGACCCATGAAGTCCCACTCGGCATTGCTGCCGCGCATGCGATCGATTTCCTGCTTGCGCAGCACGGGATCCGTCCATAGACGGAGGTGTCGGGCGGCAATGGCTCGGACTTTCGGTGGAACTCCCGAGGGCCGGCGATAATCTTCGAGGTTGATGGTGTACAAGCGGTGAGCCTGCGGAAACCAGATCAATGCGGCGATGAAGAACGACAGAATTGCGAACAGGAAGCGCCGGCCGGTGGAAGCCTGTGCGCCGGCCCAGACCGACGGTGTGCTTTCCGGCGCGGAAGAAGGCACAGATCGTGTGGTGTCGCTTGAGTGAGATTCCATCTATCTTTTCTGCTGTTGCTGCCGGTACTCTGCCGCCAGTTCGACATAGCGCCGGGCCGAGGCGCGGATATACTCGTATCGATCAGGACTGATGGTGCCCTTGATGACCGCCGGCAGACCGACCACCAGAGATCGCGGCGGAATCATGGTGCCTTCTCGAACGACGGCACCGGCTCCGACGATCGATCCTTCGCCGATCTCCGCGCCGCTGAGAATGATGGCGCCCATGCCGATGAGACAGCGGTCGCCGATTTTGCAGGAGTGCAGTAAAGCGCGGTGTCCGACGGTGACTTCCGCGCCGATGACGGTGCGCCCGTCCCATTCGGCTGTGGGGTGGTCGACATGGATGACCGATTGTTCCTGAATATTCGTATCGCGGCCGATGATCACGGCGGCGAGATCGGCACGAATGGTGACTCCATACCAGACATTGGCGCCGGCCTCGATGCGCACGTCTCCGGCAATCACGGTCTGCTCGGCGATGAACGCGGAAGGGTCGATGGCGGGGGTGATGGAACGATAGGGGATCAGCATATCTTGCTCCGTTCGGCTCGGCGTTTCATTCGGCGGGCACGGTGCCGAGCGCCTGTGTATGATACCATTGTTCCATCGATTTTCCGCAACAGAACGATACGCGTGGAGAGCTGATGTCCCTGATCTGTCGACCGTTGTCTGAACTTGCGGTGAATGCCGCGGCCGGAGGCAAGGCACTGGGGTTGAAACTGGCGTCTGACGCCGGTTTGAAGATTCCGGTGACGTGGGTTGTTCATGAAGACCGATCGGGGGCTGTGCGACCTGAACCGGAAACTGAGTCGGAGATACCTGATCTTTCCGACGACCTGATTGAAACCTTGCGGCGTTGGGCGTTGAACGCGGGCGCAACGAAATTGGCGGTGCGTTCTTCCGCCCAGGCAGAGGACGGTTGTTACGTCAGCTTTGCCGGTCAGGGGTGCAGTCAGTTGCGTGTGCCCGTCGAATCCGAGGCTCTGAAAGCGTCGCTACGGGCTGTGTTCGCCGGAGTTCGCAACCCCGGACTGAAGACATACGCCGAGCATTTCGGCATTTCTCTCGACGGACTGCGGCTGTCGATTGTGGTGCAGACCTGGATCGAAGCTACGGTGGCCGGCGTCGCCTTTTCGCTCAACCCCCTGACCGGAGAACGCCGAATCGTGGTTGAAGCCGTGGCCGGAACCGCGGAAGCCCTGATGGATGGCACGGTTGAAGGCAAACGCTATCTCCTGCCCGCGAACCCTGGTGAAACACCGGCGGCAGGTGAGCAGACTCTGTTGTCTGAGGCGCAGTTGCAGAAGGTGCAACGGGCGGTCGAACGACTGGAACGGCAGGCCGGGTGGCCGGTGGACGTGGAGTGGGCTTTTAAGGAGAACGAGTTGTTCATCCTGCAGGTAAGACCGGTCACGGCTTTCGCCGTTCCGCCCGCCCCCGGTATTGCCTGGAGTCGCGAACTGACGGCCGAACGGTATCCGCGGCCTCTGAGTCCGCTGGGGTGGACGAACATCAAAGCGGTTTTTGAGGAGGGAGTGCGGAGTTTCGCCGCATTCATGGGCATGCCGCTGGATGCACAGACTGAATTGGCCGCCATTGACGACGGCTGGGTCGTGGCCAACCCGACGGCCTTTGATTTCAAACGACGATTCCGTCTGAGGCTCGAAGCTGCCGAGGCCCTGGAACTCGCCGGCGCTACCATCAGGTATGCCCTGCAGCAACTGTGGGGTGAGGGGCTGCGCTCGCTGATGAGTGAAATCAAAGAACTGATGCTGGTTCTCGGGCACTCCGACCGTGCGCGCACGAGACTGGGTAATCGCTGTGGTCGATTGGCGCATCTGGTCACCGGAACGGCTTTGACGGCCTACCTGCAACGGGTTTCGCGACCGGTGCGCGAGGCATGGCCGGAGATTCTGAAACGATTTCGCTCCGAAGTTGCCGCCGTTGACGACGCGCTGAATACCTGCGATGACCCTCGCGAGATCATCAGGCTTGGAGATCGCCTGCGAAACGCGATGATCGACTATGTGAAACCTGATCTGGTCATTTTCGCCGTGAAAGAGATCGCCTCGCTGATTCTGCGTGAGAGTGCGACTCTGTGCGGGGTGCCGAACCCTGAACGCGTGCCTGCGCTGCTCGGCGAGGGACACGAAAACTGTACTCTACGTTTTCATGAAGAATTGCGGCGATTGCGCGAGATCCTCGGAGAACCCGCGGCAACGGAGGATCATCAATCATGGCTCGGGAATCCCACCGTGAAAGAATTTCTCGACCGCTTTGGCCATCAGACGACCAGTTGGGATATCATGAACCCGACTCTCGGCGAGCAGCCGGAACGTCTCGTCGATTTGCTGAGGCTTTCCGGTGGTGATCGTGAGTCCGTTCCGTGTGAAACGCGAAACCTGTCTGTTGAACAGGAACATCTCATGCAGCAACTGGGACGTACGAAATGGCAACGAGCCGTAACGACGACGGCCCGTGAGATCATGCGCACGTTCATGAGTATCGATGAGGAACACCACTTCTTCACCGGCATCATTATTCCAGTGACGCGCCGACTGGTTTTGAAGATCGGCCGGATTCTCACGCACCGACGTGTTCTCGGTGCCGCGGAAGAGGTGTTCTGGCTGACGGATGGGGAACTGCGCGAGGCGCTGCTTTCAGACGAACCTCGTTCTCGGGTGCCGCTGGCACGGCAGCGTGCCCATGCCTGGCGGCAAGCCTGTCGACGCGGTCCACCCCGCGAGCCGAAACTGACGAGCGCTGCTGCTGATTCGCACGGGGAACCGCTGTCGGGCCTGGGAGTCAGCCGTGGCATCGCACGCGGCAGCGTTCGACGCATCGGCGGTTTATCCGACCTTTCAACGCTGCAACCGGGTGACGTCATGGTTGTGCGTTCGCCCGACCCGGCACTGGCTTTCAGTTTCGGACGGCTGGCGGCACTGATCTCTGAGACCGGTGCCCAGTTGTCGCATGGAGCGGTGGCGGCGCGAGAGTACAACCTGCCGGCAGTGTTCTGCTGTCGCGATGCCTTTTCTCAGTTGTCAGATGGCGAAATGGTCGAAGTCGACGGGAGCAGCGGCGTCGTCACCCGCCTTGAGTCGACGAAGCGGGGGCGGGCATGAACTTTCGCCCCCGCATTCTGCTCTGGGACCTCGACGGCACGCTTGCCTACTGGTCGGGAATACGGATCATTCCGGATGTCGTGCATGCGTATGCGGCGGCTTGTCCGAGTTCGACGTCGAAGCTCTCAGCCATTATTGCCGGTGCGCGAGCGTATGTTCGGGTGCTTGGGCATCAGGGGATGCCGCGAAACGACGCGTTGTTCGCTCGTCTGATGGCGTTCAGTCTTTCTGTGTCCGTGCAGGACATGCGCCTGACAACTGAACGATTTCTGAACTCGGCGTTGCTGCGGGCGGCGATCAAACGATCGATTCGTCCGATTCACGAAGCATTAGAACTCTTTCTGCGTCTTGCTTCGCGTGACTCGTTCCGACATGTCGTGGCCACCAACCCGATCATGCCGTCACGGTTCAACGCGATGCGTCTGGCCGAGGCCGGATATCCGGTCGAACGGTTTGCTTACATCTGCGGCAGCGAAGACTTTTCCGGCCAGAAACATCTGCCCTCTTTTTATCCTGATCTGCTGGCACGCATCGGTGCGCGAGCCGACGAGGTCTTGATGATCGGGAATGATCCGAAAAAAGATCTGGCCGTCGGCGACACCGGTATTCGTACGTTTCTGTTGCAGACGGCGTTCACGGTACGGCGCCGCGACTGGCCTGGTAAGCCGGATTGGGAGGGCAGTTACCGGGATCTGGAACAACGACTTGGCAAGGGAGGTGCGTAACACACATGACGAAGCCGGCTTTGGAACCGCGACCGGTCCCTGCGATGACGATACCCCCGATGATCTGTCTGACGGGCATCGATGGTTGCGGGAAATCGACGCATCTGGCGACATTATCTGATCGGCTGCAAAAGCATCTTGGAGAGCAGGTTCCCGTGTTGAACGTCTGGGACATCGCGCGTCAGTCGCGATATCAATCACATGCGTTGCTTGCCGACCGCGAGGCGCTGTATCGCTATCTCGGCAGTCTGCACGGCGGGGCGCGCGGTCTGTTTATTCTTCATGCGTTGCGTGAATCACTCGATAGTATTCTCGATTCTCATCCGAAAATGATTCTGGTCGATGGCTACTGGTACAAATATCTGCTGACTGAAATACTGCATGATCCGGGTTGTGAGTGGTTGTATGACTGTACGGCCGGGTTTCCGCGACCGGTTGGAACGATTCTGCTCGATCTGTCCGCTGAGGCCAGTCTGAAGCGAAAGCCGTCGCTGACCCCGTATGAGTGCGGCTTTTCCAGGCCGGGGCCGGAGACATTCGTGCCGTTTCAGAATCGGCTGCGCACGTCGCTGCAGGAGATGGCACGAAGAGAGCGATGGCCGATTGTCGATGTCGACCGACCGGTGTTTGCGGTTGCCGAACAAATATGGATGCAGGTGGAAAAATGGCTGTGAAAAACCTTGATGTGGCAAATTTCGATGTGAAGCAACTGTTGCTCGATCAGACCATGACGCTGCCCCAGAAGATGAATCTGTTTCATCGCGTCATTCAGGAATCGAAGCGACTGAAGCTCTACCTGTACTTTCGCACGACGAACGGTCCGTCCGAGGCGCATATCGATGCGACGACGCTCGAGACCGGCGAAGTCAAGAATATGATCATGATGGCGTCGAACAACTATCTCGGGTTGTCGACCCACCCCGAGGTGAAGAAGAAGACCATCGAAACTGTTGAGAAATGGGGCATCGGCATGGCCGGGCCTTGTACGCTCAATGGCAACACGGTGTTGCATCAGAGTTTTGAGGCGCATCTGGCACGATTCAAACACTGCGAGGCGGCGATGCTGTTTGCCTCGGGCTATGCTGCCAACATCGCTTGTATCACCGGTCTGCTGGGAAAGAACGACATCTTCATCGGGGATGAACTGAATCATGCCAGCCTCATCGACGGAGCGCGCTACAGCGGGTGTCGCCGACTGGTGTTCAAACACTCAGACATGGCCGACCTGGAGCGTTGTCTGAAGGAAACGCAGAATGAGTCGTGCACGCGTCTGGTGGCGATCGACGGGGTCTACAGCATGGATGGCGAGATTGCGCCGTTGCGTCCGATTGTCGATCTGTGCAAGAAATACGGTGCGATGCTGATGGTCGACGACGCACACGGCACGGGCGCGGTGGGCAAAACCGGCCGCGGCTCGCTGGAATACTGCGGGGTCGAGGGTGAAGTCGATATTGTCATGGGCACCTTCAGCAAGGCTTTCGGCTCGTTCGGCGGGTTTCTGGCTGGGACTCACGCTTTCATCAACTGGATGCGTCACTTCGGGCGAGCAGGGATGTTTACGGCCTCCGTGGCGCCGATGAATGTCGCCGCCTGCCACGCTTCGCTTGAGGTGATGGAACAGCAACCCGAGCTGGTGGCGCGTCTGCAGCGCAATGCCGCGGTGGTGCGCGCGCGCCTGAGAGAGATGGGATATGAGATCAGCAGTCATGAGACGGCGATCATTCCGATCTTCATTCGTGATCGGGCTCGTGCCTACGGCATCGTGAAAGAAGCCTACGAACGCGGTCTGTTCCTGTCACTGATCGAATATCCGGCGGTGGCACCTGGAACGGAACGGGTGCGACTGACGGTCATGGCCACGCACACGGATGATGACATCAATACCGCCATGACAATGCTCGAGGAACTGGGACGGAAATACGGGGTATTGAGAGGAACCTGACCTTGCTGCACATCTTCCTGAATCTCACCGCCGATCGAGGTGGGGCATCAGAGCGCTGGCGCAACGTCGAAGCGGAACTACAGCGTCGAACCCGCCCGTTTACCGTACATCAGCTGAAAGCGCCTGGCGATCTGGACCAGCTGGTGCCGCAGCTCTGGCAGCAGGGAGCCCGGCACTTCGCCGCGGCGGGTGGCGGGCAGGCGTGCACCAGAACCGGAAAAACCAGAAACGACAGGAGGAATGCGA
>CAYYIY010000015.1:0-1284 GCA_964472075.1 uncultured bacterium
TGTTATTTATTTGTTGAGCAATAGCAACATTTGTGCTTAAAAGTAAAAAAATAAAAATCGCTCTCATTTCATTTCAATATATTATAGCCATTTTACTAACGGAAAATCCATTCTGTGAGGAAGTAATGGGTGAGTTGGATAAACTCTGAAAGCGTAATCGAAAACACCGGCTTTGGTAGTAGGAAGAGTACAAGAATACGTTACAACTCCTTTGTCTTCTTTAATTGAATTAAGCTTTTCGATAAACATAATCTCTTTAATTTGATCGAATTCCTTTTTACCAAATAATATTTCGATATTTATTTCTTTAGATGAAATTTCGTGCAAATTTAAACTCACTTCTGCAGTAAAGTTGTCGCCTAGATTTAGCGGTTTTGCAGTTGCGTCCGGAGTTTTTATGTTTACAACTTCTATACTATCCCACGATCGCAACATTCTTAGTTTCCATGCGGCTAATAAGCGAGCTTGTTCGTAATGGTTTTCGGTGAGTATTTTTCTTCTTTCGTATAGTTTGTGGTAGAATTTATTATAGTAATCGTTGAGTTGACGTTGCATGGTAAAATGGGGCACAATAGAAGAAATGGTTTTTTTAATATGCGAAATCCATTTAGGTGAAATTTGATTTTCGTTTTTTTGATAATAAAGAGGTGCAATTTCGTTTTCTAACAAGAAATAAAGTGTTTCTGCATCTAAATCGTCTTGAAAGGCTTGATTGGCGTATGTGCGCTCTTCTTTAAGTGCCCAGCCGGCACCTTTTGTGTAACCTTCAGCCCACCAACCATCCAGCACGCTGCAATTTACTACACCATTCATGATTGCCTTTTCGCCACTGGTTCCGGAGGCTTCTAAGGGTCTGGTGGGAGTATTAAGCCAAATATCTACGCCCTGAATAAGTTTTGAAGCTAATTCCATGTCGTAATTTTCAAGAAACAATATTTTGCCAACAAACTCGGGTCGGTGCGAAATGTCGTAAATCATTTTTATTAAATCTTGCCCTGCTTTATCGGCGGGATGAGCTTTGCCGGCAAAAATAAACATTATGGGTTTATCAGGATTATTAACCAATCTGCTCAATCGATTTAAATCGCTAAATAGTAGATGTGCTCTTTTATATGTAGCGAATCGTCTTGCAAACCCAATGGTTAAAATTGAATCGTTTAGTTTTTCTATTAGTTCTAAAACAAATTTCGGATTTTCCTGACGTATTTCGAGATTATCCATTAAACGTTTACGTATGAAAACAAAAAGATCTTGCTTAAGCCAGGTGCGTGTTTTCCATATTTC
>CAYYIY010000015.1:1331-93471 GCA_964472075.1 uncultured bacterium
AGGAGAATGTTGTTGATGTATAAAGTTGTTTGGCAGGTATTTATTGTAAAGTTTTAACCATGGTTTAGCAACCCAGGTTGGGAAATGAACTCCATTGGTTACATGTCCTATGTGTAATTCCTGAGGGAAATAATTGCTCCAGATGGGTTGAAACATTTCTCTTGATACTCTTCCATGAATGCGGCTAACTCCATTCACTTCCTGCGAAAGTTTACAGGCAAGAACGCTCATAGAAAATTTTTCGCCGGCATCGTCTTCGTTTACTTTTCCTAAACCAATAAAGGCTTGCCAGCTAATGTTGAATTTGTCGGCGTAATATGCTAAATAGGTTCTAATAAGGTCTTCCGGAAAAACATCGTGTCCGGCCGGTACGGGTGTGTGAGTGGTAAACAAAGTGGAGCTTCGAACAATTTCAATGGCTTCGTAGAAACTGAGATGACGTTGTTCGATAAAACGACGAAGTCGTTCGAGCCCGATAAAAGCAGCATGACCTTCATTGCAATGATACAATTGAGGCTGAATATTTAGCGATTCTAACATTTTTATACCGCCAATACCGAGAATAATTTCTTGTTTTAGACGGTTTTCATTATCTCCTCCATAAAGTTGGTAAGTTATTGCTCTGTCTTCAGCATTATTTTCGTCGATGTCGGTATCGAGCAGGTACAAAGTAACTCTGCCTACATTTACTTGCCACACTTTAGCAAAAACAGTTCTGCCCGGAAAGGATAAAGAAATCGTTACCCATTCGTTATCTTTGTTTCTAACAGGCAATACAGGCATATGTGAAAACTTTTGTGGTTGGTAAAGAGCAATTTGTTCGCCATTGATACTAAGTGATTGGGTAAAATAGCCATATCGATAAAGTAGTCCAACTCCAATCATGTTTTTGCACGAGTCACTGGCTTGCTTTAAGTAATCTCCGGCTAAAACACCCAAACCACCGGAGTATATTTTAAGACTGTCGTGAATACCATATTCCATACTAAAGTAGGCAATCAAGTCATCCTCATTAGGCTTTTGTGCCATATATGATTTAAATTGCCCATAAACTTCATTGTAATTGTTTAAAAATGTGGTGTTTTGTAATAATTCATTATACTGGTCGAGAGAAAGTAATTCTAAAAGAATAATAGGATTTTTATCTGCTTTTCTCCATAAAACAGGGTCAATCGACTCAAACATTTCTTGAGCTTGTATATTCCATGACCACCAAAGATTTTGAGCCATTTCCTTTAATCCGAACAGCGAGTCGGGAAGATATGTGTTTACCAACATCTTACGCCATTGTGGTTTGTTGTTGTTATTGTCTGAAAAAAGTGTATCGGGGAGTTTTTTGTTTTTGTATAATTCATGTCGTGAAGCAGCTTTGTGTAGTGCAATGGAATAAGCTTCCATATAATATTTAATGAGTTTTGACCAAAGGATCTCGCTTGCTATGGAGTAGGCTTTTTGCTCTGCCAACAATCGGGCATCATCGGGGAGCGAAGTATATTCTTTAATTGAATTAGCTGTTTGCAATACAACTTCTTCATAATTATCGTCATTGCGTTCGATGATGTAAACGGTTCTCTCCGGGCTGACGACGATGAAATCAACACCGCTCAGATTGCGTCTGCGCCGGTTTGCTGAATGATAAAACTCAGAAGTATCGTATCTGATCGTCGACCACCCATCGGGAACACCGATGTGAAACAAATCCGTTGTCATGGGTGTTTGTTCTTGCCCTTGAAGAAGAGTGCGGTTTCACGCTCAGTCTGTCGAAGCGCCTCGTCGAGCGAGGTAATATGCTGAAGATCGGTCAGCCTCTCACCGTGCTCGACATGGTGCTGATGATTCGCGAAGTAAAGCCCGAAGAAGCGCAACGGCGTGCTTTCGACCTTTCTCCAGTAATCAAACTCGTTGAGAAGATACATGCTGTGAGTGGCAAGCATGATTTGAACGCCATTTGCGGCCAAGGCAACAAGGACTTTGGCGACAATCGAGACAAGTCGCGGATTGAGGTTGGCCTCGGGTTCATCCCAGAACAGAGTCTTCCCTCTGGCGATTCCACCTGTCCTGATCAAAAGTGCCAACATACCGATCTTTCGCAAGCCTTCCGCCAGGAGGTTGATTTCCATTTTGCTTCCGGACTTTGGTAAAAAGTACACACGTCCGTTTTCAATGATGATTCGTCCGCCGATCGTGCTTTCGAGATCCTGAATCAGAGGTTCGACGTCGCCCCGGTGTTTTGTCCGAATCTCCGGCAAACTCACGTTGAGACACAAGTCGTTATACAAACCGGGGATGCTGAGTTCTCGCAGATCGTACATGGAATTAAAACCGTAGAAGAAGGACAGCGGCTCTTTTGACGGAATGAAAATCGGTACGCCGGCCTGCGGCGTCTTGCCTGTTCCGTGATATTCGGTGATCTGTTTCATCAGACGAAACGTCGAAGTTGCCGAGCCGACAATAAATTCAACGGTGCTCTCGCTCGTGCCGTTGCGACGAACCAGGCTTTGCACGGATTCCGGCTTGAAGACATCAAGCAGGCGTTTCATAAACGAAAGAGGCAAACTCTTCGAGAACTCGACATTCTCTTCACGACTTGCATCATACGAAGCGCGAAGAAAACAGTAGCAAAGCTGAAGCAGGTGGCTTTTGCCGGTGCCGTTTTCGCCGATGATGACGTTGAGGCCGGGGGAGAAGGTGAATTCGGCCTTCTTGAAGACGGTGAAGTTTTCGAGCTTCAGTCTGTCGATCATGGTTCAGCTCACTTTCAGAAAAGATCTTTCTGGGTGCCGGAGCGGCCGATGGTGGTGGCGGCAGATTCGATGCCGGGCCAGGCGGTGATGAGTTCGTTGTAATAGCGGGCATCTTCGGCTCGACTACTGCGTTCGCAGAGGGTGTAAAGGCGATAGGCGAGCTGGCGAATGGCCTCTTCGCGGGCCGGCATGGCGGCAAGCAATCGACCCGCCACCTCTTCGCCGCCATTCTGATGAGCTCGAACCATCTGGTGCAGGGCCTCCCAGACAGGGGTGCGGTTGTCGGTGACCGGGTTCCAGTCGGCGGGGTATTCGGTCCATTTGTACAAGCGAACGCTTCCTCGACCTGCCTCGACGACACCGGCGTCTTTGAGCCCGTCGACGCTGGTGCCTTTCGCACGGGCCAGCACGTCGGCTTCACCAAAGGGGCCGGAGCGCCAGTCATACGTCTCGAACCAGTGCAGACAAAATTGGGTATCGTGGTCGAAGTCGTCTTCAGCCAGGAATCGGTTGATGAGGGTGAGGGCGGTCTTGACCGTCATGGGCGAACCGTCGGCTTCGAGTACCGCCTTGTACTTCGAGAAAATGGCCATACCAGGCCCGATGATGGCCTGAGAAAGGTCAACCGGGGCGACGGGCGACACACCCTTTACCCCACGAGTCATCTCGTCGAGTGCTTCAGGAAGCACTGCGTTGAGTTCACGAATGAACTCTCGTCGCGAAATTGTCTCTGCATGTGCCTCACGCTTGCGACATACCAGGACAATTGAAGATGCGAGGGCGTTAACAGACTTCTTGAGATTTCCTGTATACTCCGTTCTCATTGGCCAAGTTCCGCCAATGGCAAGCCCAGCTTCTAAGATGGCGTCAAGAAAGGTCTCCCACCCTGTTGAACTCGTCCCCTCGACGTCTTTTGTTTCAGATTGTTTGAAGGCGTAGTATATGGTTACGGGGAAAGCCGGGTGCGCCTGCTTAGCGATATTGTGAATCGCTTTCGTCATGCCATTGAGGAAGAATGCTTCAGCCTTTTCCCTACTGCCGTGGCGATAGGGGGTTGCGACTAACTCTTCGGCTTTCGGAACAGCCATTGTCGCAAATAGAGATGGATAAATCGAACTCAACGATCTGCGTAGCCATACATAGAAGAAGTCGGATAGGTCGGCATACCCAATGTTATCGTAGTATGGTGGGTCAGTCGACACTAACTTGGCGGCACTCCATGTCTGACTCTGCGCATCTTGTTGAACGGCGGCGGAGATTGTGGAGGCAGGTGCAGAGTTAACAAGGCGTTGGCCTTGGTCAATGCCCGCAAGAAAATTCCCGGAAGATTCGCTAAGCGGGTTTGCCTCTGCGAAGTCCCAAGTCATCGGAATTGCCTGACGACCAAATGTACTTGTAACAGTGTCACGACCTGAGTGCCATGAACAAATGTTTGACCAGTAGTTAGCTCCCTTGTCAACAGCGAACGCCAGATAGGTGGCGAGGGCGTCGGCGTAGGCGGTGGGGCCGAGGCCGCCTTGTTCGAGGGGGATTTTGTCGTCTTTCCAGCCGGAGGCGAGGGCGTCGGCGATGATTTTGGTGCGAGCTTCTTGTACAAGATCAGAAAACGTATTCAACGCCACCAACTGCCGATCCGTGAACAAATCGCCATATTTGTCTAGACCATACGCTGGAGTCCAGAGAGCTCTTGGATCTGGTGCCAAGGGCGTTTCAGGCCGCCACTCCGGGTTGGCGCCTAGAGCCGTTTTCTCATGTTCAGAAGTTGGCGGCAAATATACCCTTGATCGTGAGCCTTCAGCGACGATAGCTAAGAGTTTTGCGCCATGCTTTTTCGCCTTGCCCTGCTCCTTGATGTAACCTGGTTCGATAGGGGAGTTGGATAAGAGGCATTTGAAGTTTGCCCCACGAGAGAGTTTTGTGCCGTCTTTTGCGCTCTCGGGTGGCTTGTTCTTGCCGTCGGTGACTCGGACTTCGAATCGATAGGATTTTCCTTCGACGATCGGTTCGACCCAGGCTTCCTTTCCGGGCTTGGTCGAGAGCATGAAGGTCGAGGCCAGCGGCACATGAACGTCGGCGTAGGCGGGGTTGGGACTTTTGACTGTCCGAGCCCACAGCCAGGCGATCACGGTCAGTTCCTGGCCTACGTAATCTTTCAAATCGGGGCGGTCTTTCGCCATCTCGGCGGTGACTTTCACCTTCGGGTACAAATGTCCGATTCGCTTCTCGGCTTCTTCTCGCATCCATGCGCCATACCGGCGCACATCTTCCGCCAGCCCTGTCGCTCCGGGCCAGTCCTGCGTCATCTTCTTCTGTTTCTCGCCCTTCGGAATCGGGCCGATGGGCGCTCTTCCGGCGAACTTGGGTGGAATCTCGATCATGGCTTTGTTGATCAGCACGGCTACCGGGTTCAGGTCAGAGGCCCAGGCTTCGAGGCCGAGTCGCTGGGCTTCGAGCGGTAATGCTCCGCCACCGGCAAACGGGTCGTGAAACGCCGGGAGCTTCTCGGGGTTGAACAACTCCTTCGCCTGCGGGTGATCCTTGTTCAGCTCGCAGGTTTCGCGCCAGCTCTTTCTGATCTCTTCACGCGCTTCTTCGAGCACGCGCTCATTCGTCGTGTTTTCCCATTGTACCAGTTCGCGAATGATGCGAAACAGTCGCTCACGCTCGACCGCTGCCTTCTCTTTGTTCATGCCCCGTTGCAGATGCCGTTCATACCCCGGGTCGTTCACCATCTGCGCGAAGATCACCGCACGCGCCGCCGCCAGCGGTCGCCGCGCCCACCACAGATGCAGGGTCGACGGGTGCCCGTGCCGAATCGACTTTTCACGCGCCGCCGCCGCATTGATATCATCGAGCGGCAACGCCACCTCAATCAGCTTACGCGGTGATTTCACAGGGTGATGGCTCATGAGATGACTCCTTTGAGTGACCAGCGATACGGTGCTGTCGAAAGAAAAGCCTGTTGATCTTCGGGATTCGGCATTCCGCGAATGATGTTGAAATATTCCAGCCGTTGTCGCACCAGAGCGGGCGATCGATTCAGACCCAGAATGTCGATCGTCCTTTGTGCGGCAACATGATCTTCGGTTGTCAGACCCGGTGCCGGCAACAACTTTCCGGTCGACCCCGCAAGCGAAAAGTACCGGTTGCAACCAGTGCCAGGCTCGATGGCAAGAGGCCTGTCGGCTTTCGCATGTCCGCAGTGATCTTCGGCTGAACAGCTGTGGGCCAGATTCTCGTACACGAAGGTTTTCTCCGGGTGCGCGGCGCGCGGCTTGATATGGTCGATGTGCCCGCCGTTCGGCGCGACTTTTCCTTCGCAGTAGACACACAACTCGCCCTGTTCTCGGTGCAACTGAGCTCGGACAATCGAACGAACCGCATGAAAGGCATCTGATTCCCAGGTTGCACCCGGATGCGCACCACGAAAGCGTTTCAGCTCGACCGGCTCCGGGCCATGCTCAAGCTCAACCATTTCCATCGCTCCGGTTTTTCGCCCTGGCTGCGAGGAAGGCGAAGTAATCTGCCTGCGCCTGCGAAAACTCGAAACCCGCTTCATCAAGTCGGGCCTTGATGGCCAGGGCTTCAGGCGAATCACTCATTCCCCGCTTCGCCAGCGTCTCATACGCGTGAAGATCTGCTTCGATCTCGGGCACATCAGGGCGCGGGTGCGTGTGCATGATGAATGCCAGCGCGTCTCCCGACTCTCGTGCCAGAGGGCTGATCTCGGGCTCTGTGGCTCGCCAGGTGCCGTCAGACTTCTGTTCGAGAAGGCGAATGTTCTTCTTCGGCAAGCCGGTTAACACCTGCGGACTATGCGTCGTCACGATGAACTGCATCGCCGGAAACGCCTGCAGGAGCGAATGCAAAACCACCTGCTGCCACTCAGGGTGCAGGTGCATGTCGACTTCATCGATCATCACAATGCCCGGCGTTGTTAGAGCCGCCGCAGCACCGAGCAACGGGTTCAGCCGAACCGCACGGTGAGCAATATCGGCGACCAGGCCGATCATGTTGCGGATTCCATCGCTCAACGAACTGACCGGCAAACGTCCATGCCGCTCGTGATGCAGATAGACGGTCTTCTGCGTAAAGTCCCACTCCGGGTTTTTCCAGCCACAGGGTTCGAGGGCGAGATTCACGGCGCGAGTAACCGCCGCCAGTCGCTCTCTGGGCTGATGCAAAGACGGGTCGTTGGTCATGTGCTCTTTCGCGGCTTCGTGAGAGTACCGGTCGAACCAATCGACGAATGCCTCGTAGCGAGAGTCTGGCGACAGACACCCGTCATATCCGCTCAGCTGATTGATCGCGGCTTGTCGCTCAGCCTTACGGGGGTTGATCGACCCGCGATGCGCCCACAGTCGCCCAGTACCGTAATAGCTGAGCAGTGGAAACGTTGGTGCCGGCTCACCGGCCATCGAGCGCAGGTGTTTCCCGTAAAGCACGTTCGCGGCTGATCTCAGGTCTTCTGCCTCTTTGAGCGACGTTGGGGCCGATCGAGCGATGGATTGCAGAGAGAGTGCCCATCGAACTTCGTGCTTCTCGAACAACCCCCTGGCTTGCACGAGAATCGGAGGAACGAATTCCATGGTTCCTGCCGGCCCCTTCACCTGTCGAACATCCTGCTGGCGAAAGATTCGCCTGGAGGTCTTGATCATGAGATTGTCGAGAAACGGATACAGCATGAGAGCCGCCAGATCAAGCAGAGCCGTTTTGCCGCCGCCGTTCGGCGCGACCAGCACCGTCAGTCGTTTGTGAAAATCGATGGTCAGGTGATCGAAGCACCGGAAGTTCTGCGCTTCGATGCGCTCAATGCGTGTGCTGGTGAAGTTTTCGAGCGTTGATAACATTTCGTTACTTCCAGATGGCGTTGATAACGGATAATAGCATTTTCGTTAGTTAGACGCGGAGAGGGGCGCTTGATGCTTGACGGCGCGGGCCAGAATCTGGTTGAGATCAAAATTGATGCTGGTTTCGGCCCAGCCGGGTTCGCGATCGAACGGGCGAGAAAGGTAGTAGGGGCCGTCGGCGGTTCCGTCAGGGGCGACCAGCACGATGGCCAGCACGAACTTGTCGCCCTGGTTGAAGCCGTAACACATCTCGTTCTTGGTCACGGTGATCGTCGTCGCGCCCTTCGCCCGGCCCTTGACCTCGATGTGACGAACCTGGGGCAGATGGCCGTCTCGAACCGGCGGAATGCCGGTCACATCCCACCCGCACTTGTCGGCTGAGACGTCGATGGTCTGGTGGCCCATGGCCTGCTCGGCGGCGATGACGGCCTGCATGGCGATCTTCTCGACGGTTTGCTTATCGAGGCCGCCGGTCACTTCGAGCGCGGTTTCAGGATCTGTGTCTGCCGAAGCACCGCGCCGTTCGCGCAACAGCCCGGCCGGAATGACCAACGCTCCGCCGATGACCACGGGGGTGGAAGAGACGACGTGGCGCTGTTTCGCCAGCTCCTGTTCGCGGCTCTGCAGGCGCGAGGTGAGATCTTCGATCGTTCGCTTCACGTTGTCGATCGAGAGTTTTACATCTTTGCCGGCGGCCAGGTCTTCTTCGAGCGCGATCTGACGCGACGACCAGTGGTTGATCTCCTTGACCAGCCGCTCTTTCACGGCGGTCATGGTTTTGTCGACCTGGTGCTCACGACGCGTGCGCACCTCGGTGAAGTGCTCGGGAACCAGCTTTTCGGAAGCGAAGGCCAGCGCCTGCTGTTCGAGGTCACGTTTGATCCAGGGCTGGTCGAGCAGGTCTTCGACGTTGTGCCGATCGGTATCGGCAAGCGGTTCGAGGTCGAGATGCGGACCCCACCCGGCGTTCTCGGCTCTGCCGTCGGGGGTGATCTCGACGAACTGCATGCGCTGAGAGACGATGCGGGTCGGGTCAGCGCCTTCTCTGACGGCGTGCTCGATGATGAACAGCAGACGCGGTGTCGTGCCGGAGTCGGTGGGGGCGACGAAGATGGTTCCCTGCTTCAGTCTGGTGCGGTGCTGTTCGAGCGTCAGGTCGACGATGGCCTGCATGAGCGGGTGCGCGGGGTGCAACAGTTCGGCGGGAGGGGCTCCGACCCGGTCGAGCAGACGTACGAACTTCTTCTCGAAGCAGACGCGCTCGTACCTGGGCACGACGGGGGCCAGATACCGGCGATCGCGGCCGCCGAGCTGACGGTCACGCTCGCGAATGACGGCGGGAACGTGAGAGATGCCCCATCGACCGCTTTCGCGGGGTTTCAGCTCGCCGCCCAGGCGGCGAAAGGCTTCTTCAAAGAAGGCCCGGACAAAGTACGGCTGGAGCTTGCGAGCCTCGGCCTTTTCCATTTCGGCTTTCACCGCGAAGAGGCGCTGTTCATCCATGACTTCTTCGCAGAGCGCTTTGTTGGCGATGATGTCGCGAAGATGCGTCGCATCGAGTGCGCCTTCAACCTTTTCGAGCAGGGCGCGCTTGCGTATCGGGTCTTCGCCGTACCGGATGGCCTCGATCAACAGTTCGCGCAGGCTGCGTTCGTTGAACACATCGCCCAGGATGTCGAAAACACGGCCACCCAGAGCCTTGCGCTCGACTTCGAGCTTCTCGAAAAGCCGCTGAAAGACGTCACCTTCACGGGTCTCGTTGGCGACGAGGTTCCAGAGAAAGCAGATCTCGGTCTGGCCGATGCGGTGGATGCGCCCGAACCGCTGTTCGATGCGGTTGGGGTTCCAGGGCAGGTCGTAGTTCACCATCAGGTTGGCGGTTTGCAGGTTCACGCCTTCGCCCGCCGCGTCGGTGGCGACGAGCACGCGAATGTCCGGGTCGTTCCGGAAGAGTTCCTGCGCCTTGCGCCGGTCTTCGCGTTTGGTTCCGCCATGAATGGTAATGACCGCATTCTGCGCTCCGAGCAGGCCGCCGATCTTCATGGTCAGGTAGTTCAGCGTGTCGCGATGCTCGGTGAAGATGATCAGTTTGCGCTGTCGCCCTTCCCGATCGCGCATCTCGGGCGTGTTTTGCAGAAGGTTCGAGAGCTCTTCCCACTTGCGGTCTTTCTCGGAATGAACCACTTCGCAGGCCTGGGCTTCGAGGCGGGTCAGCGTCGAGATTTCGGCTTCGAGCTCGGCGATCGTCTCGGCCGCCGTCGCCAGATCGACCAGCTTTTCTTCGAGTTCCTCGGTTTGTTCCGCATTGAGATCGTCCGGGTCGTCGACGTCTTCGGCCATGTATGGAGCGCAGGTTTCAGCCACGACGTTTCCACGTCGCAGAAGCCTGGCTTCTTCGAGCTGTCGCGCCAGCCGGTTACGGCGGCGCTTGAGCGACTGGTAGATCGCTTCGGGGCTCGATGCCAGGCGGCGTTGCAAGGCGGTGAGCGCAAACCCGACGTTGCCGCGTCGTCTGCCGTCTTCGATGCGGTCGGCACGGTTCATCTCGGTGCGGACATACTCGGTCACGGCGGCATACAGTTCGGCTTCGAGGTCGGACAGCGTGTAGTTGACGGTGATGGCGCGGCGCTCGGGGAACAGCTTGGTTCCCTGGAAGGTGAGCAGGTCTTCTTTTACCATGCGCCGCATCAGGTCGGTGACATCGACCTTGTGCGCTCCGTCGCGAAACTTGCCGTAGAACCGGTCGGAATCGAGCAGAGAAAGAAACAGCTGAAAATCCTCTTCCTTGCCGTTATGCGGGGTGGCGGTCATGAGCAGGAAGTGACGCGTGACCGAGCCGAGCAGTTTGCCGAGCTTGAACCGCCTGGTCTCGTTGACCTTACTTCCGAACCAGGTGGCCGACAGCTTGTGGGCTTCGTCGACGATGATGGCGTCGAACTGCGTGTGCGCTAATTTCTCTTGAATCGCCTCGTTGCGGGAAAGCTGATCGAGACGGGCGATGAGCAGTTCGTGATCGTCGAACGGGTTGCCGGTATGGCTTTGTTCCTGCATTTCGCGGGTGAAAACCTCGAAGCGCAGGCCGAATTTCTCTTCCATTTCGTCCTGCCACTGTTCGACCAGACTGCCGGGGGCGACGATGAGCACGCGTCGGGCATCGGCGCGTAGAATCAGCTCGCGTATGTAGAGACCCGCCATGATGGTCTTGCCCGCGCCGGGGTCGTCGGCGAGAACGAATCGAAGCGGCTGTCGGGGAAGCAGGGATTCGTAGACCGCCGTAATCTGGTGTGGAAGCGGCTCGACATTCGACGTGTGAACCGCCATCATCGGGTCGAAGAGATACGCGGTATTGATGCGCCACGCTTCGGTCACCAGCTTGAAATCGGCACCGGGAGCATCGAATGCCCACGGCCGTCCTACCTGCGCCAGGCTGAGAGTCGCTTCGTCAGTGCGAAAGAGCATGCGCTCACGAGTTTGCCCGTCGACCGTCTTGTAGTAGATGGTCAGAGCGTTGGTGCCGACCGGCTCGGTGGTGATGACGCGCACGGCCTGCCCCGGCTCAATGCCGTTCAGAAAGGCGTTGCTCTTGATATCTTCAAGTCTGACCATGATGGTTTTTGCGCCGAATGAGCGTTCAGAGACCCAGCTTGCCGGACAACCAGTCGTAATCGTTCTTCGAGACCTCGACGAAGCCGCCTTTACACATCAGGTAGTTGCCCGGGCCGGTGTTGGCCTCGTTGAACGGAGCAACCCCATGAAAGAGATCGCCGGATGGTTTCGCCAGGCCGGTCTTCTCAAACTTCACCCGGCGGCGGCACGGGAACCATTTCTGGTCGTGAAACAGCATGGTCTCTTCGAACGTTGCATCACCGGTGATGGTGCCGACGCAGTCGAACTGCATCTTCTTCGAGATGTATCCGATGAAGCGGTCACCGGGCTTCATGTTCTCGGAAAAGCTCTTCCAGACGTTGGAACGCACACCGATGGTCGAGTGCTTCTTCACCAGTTCATAGGTTTCAGGGGTGAACAGAAGAATCCAGTGTTTCAAGCAAGTCTCCTCGCCTCGATTCGGTGATCTGCGGCCTCTCATTTCTCAATGCGCTTCAGGTATATCACGTGGTGCGGGGGTAATCAACGAAATCGTCACGCTGTACCGCTGCGGAATCGGCCGTGAGATACTCGCGCCGAGTTGGTTTCGTTTCACGTGACGCGCACAATTCTGTTGAAATCTGACGCGAGGCTTGCATACCATTTCCACCGACCGAAGCGTTGCTTTTCCAGAATCACACAGTACGGAGACAGGGTATGGCAGGTGGTAAGCTGAACTGGCAGCGGAGCGACAAGGAAGAACGACTGGCAAAATACGGTGGAGTGGATGTCGACGACGAGTCGATTCTACCGATCGACAAACCTTCGAAAACACCGGGAACATCTACGGACAAGATGGTCGAGTGCCCGCACTGTTCATGGCGTGTGCAGGCGCTGTTGCTGAATGAGCACCTGCTGGAATCGCACGGTATCGTCGGCAACCCGTTCCGTTGTCTTTTGAGCGCTTTCCTGGCGAAGAACGAGAGGCCGTTCGTCGATCTGCTGGTGAAGGACATGGAAGAACGCTGGATGGCACGGCCCAGGGACGGCACTCTGATGACCATGCTCGTCGAACTGATGTATCGCACCAGCGGCGCGGCCAAAGTGCTGGCGGCAACCGCTTTCACGATGTATCTAGTGAAACACGGCATCGATTACCAGGTCAGTGCGGAGTCGAGCCGGTTCAGCATCATGACCCGGCAATCGTCTCTCTGCGCCTTTCGAACCCGAGATTTTCGCTCGGTGATCGAGTGGTTCGACACGGAATGGGAGAAAGGCCGATTCAAGAAAACCGCAGCCACTACCGTCGTTTCTCAGGCGGTAAAGAAGGTCGAGAAACCGGTGCCACAACCACCCTCGCCTGCGCCGATCGGGCGGTCGGCCACAACGCCCCCCGTCGCGAAACCAGACCCCAAGGTCAGTCTGCATCGAGAACTCGTGACCCGGCTGATGTCGTATCAAGGCCGAGACGTGAAAGGCGCGATGAAGATCGCAATCGAGCAGAACCCGAACGGAACGTTCACCGTCTGGAAGACCGTGGACAGCTACCGGAACCTGCAATGCGCCAATGCGTCGGTCGAAGCCGCCCTCGCCGTGGTGGAGCGGTTGGTGAAGTAAAGGCGCAGACAACGAACTTTTCGACAACCGTTACCAGACGCAGTGAACATCTTCTTTTCAGACGTGGGTAACAGCATCTCTACCGTTTTTCACGTCACTCAAACCGGACATCTGCTCCCTTAGCCGAAGATTCTCCGTTTTATAGCCCTCCCGTAATCTGAAACAGAAGCCTGATCTTTTCGACGCCGATTGCAGGAAGGACAGGTGATACGAAGGTTCCACGATTCATCCGATGTCATTCTGTGACTCTGCGGAATAATGTGATCAACATCACATTCGCTTTTTCGCACGGCTTTCCCACAGATCTCACAGTAGCACCAAGCCCCGTTGTCGCTCTTTCGGCCCTCAAGATAATCATCACGATAACTCATGGCTTCCTCCCCTGATTTTCAGAGTATACCTGACTACAAGCAACTGTAATGCCAAGTAGTCGCTCTCGTTCTCTTTATGGTTTCGCAAGTTAGTGAGACGATATTGTCGCACGTATGGTGCGACAAATCAGTTAACTTTCAGTATTTCGCCCCGAACTCCGGCCTCGGTCCCTGGTTACAGAGCGGCAAGACCGAGCTGGAGCGGTGGCGACCAGTCAGAGTGGGAATGAACGATATTGCATTGCAAAATTCTTCGATTCTCTGCAACGTCATCGTCTCTCGAGCCTGGAGACATCACTTCAAGGCACAATTCACACCGTCGCTGTTCTCGCATGGGAAACGCATGCAGATCGAATAGTCGCCACAATAGGCTTTAGATAATGCTTACATGTTTTGTGCATAGCAAAAATTCTGCTTGACAAGCAACACCGGTTTCGGGTTTATATCATCCTCACATTCATTCACGAGGAGCAGTCATGAACCGCATTGCCCGTATCATTGCCCGCGGCAGCTACATCCCGACCGAGGAACACCCGAATGCAGAACTGCGCGCCCGCTTCGGCGACGAGACCATCTCGAAAAGCGAGGAAGCAACCGGGATTCTGACCCGGTTCTATGCTCCCCGCGAGTGGGCGGCTTCTGATCTGGCCGTCAAAGCGGTCGAAGCGGCACTGGCTGACGCTCGGTTGAAGCCCGAAGACATCGACCTGCTGGTTCTCGGCACCGACACTCCCGACTATCTGACTCCGGCAACCTCGGTCGTCGTGCAACATAAGGCAGGCCTGAAACGCGCCGGAACCTTCGATGTCGGCTGCGCCTGTGCCTCGTTTCCCACAGGGCTGGCCATCGCCTCGGGCATCATGGCGACTCAACCGAACGTGAAAAGAGCGATCGTCGTCGGCGTCTACATGATGCACAAACTGGCCGACCTCGAAAAAGACCCCATGTGCTTCTACTACGGCGATGGAGCTGGAGCGGTTGTTCTGGAAACCGGATCAGAACCGGGGTTCATCGCTTCGGCGTTTGCCGCCGACGGGTCATATGCCACCAACTGGGGAATCTTCGCCGGCGGAACCGCCGAACCGGCTTCTGTCGAAGCAGTACAAGCCGGAAGAACGCAGGTTCGTTTCGTGACGGCATTTCCGTCGACCGTGAATCGCGAAGGATGGCCGCAAAGAGTCCGCGAAGTCGCCGCCAACGGCGGGTTTGCGGTGAACGACATCGATCACATCATCTTTACCCAGGTGCGCAGCAAGACCATCACTCAGGTCATGGAAGACCTGGGCCTGCCCGAAGCGAAAGCACACAAAATCATGCATAAGTACGGGTACATGGGTTCCGCCTGTCTGCCTGTCGCCTTCGACGACGCCTGGAAACTCGGCAAAATCAAGCCGGGCCATCTTGTCGTGTTCGTCGGCTCAGGCGTCGGGTACAACCAATGCGCCGTGGCTTTCCGCGTCTGATCCACGTTATCAAGTCGGTGAACGGGGTTTCCATAACGGCCTGATGCGTTTGAGATACGCTCGGCGCGCTGCGGTGACGTCCGACAACGTCGCTCCGCCGAAGAGACGCAAACAGGCATCGGCGAGTTCGATGGCCACGGCAGACTCAGCGGCCGTCGCCAGAGCTGCCAGTGCCGTCGTATCGTGCCGCGGGCAGTCGGCCGGAGCGGATTTCATCGTCCGCAGATCGACGGAGCGGCGTCCGGAGCCTGTCGGGATCGGCTTCATCAAAATCTCGAGACACAGGGGTTCCCCGTTGGTCATGCCCCCTTCGAGTCCTCCAGCGGAGTTTCCGGTCCGGCACACTCCCTTTTCGTTCACATGAAAAAAGTCGTCACTGCAGGCACTCCCGCTGGAACGACTCGCCGTGTCAGCATTTCCGATCGCGACCGCCTTCACCCCCGGCAAACTCATCAGCGATGCGGCAAGACGCCCGTCGAGACGCTCATCACGCTGACTGAATCCTCCGAGTCCGGGGACCAATCCATCCGCGCGAATACGCACCGCACCTCCGAGCGTGTCACCACTTTCACACGCACTCTCAATCAGGGCCTTCCACGACGGAATCACTTTTGCGTCGGGAGTCTGCCATTCTTCTCCGTTGGCTTCTATCGCGCGACTTAGTTCCATGAACGAGGCATGCGGATCAATCACCGCCGACAGATCGCCGACTCGTGCCACAAATGAAAGCAAAGTCACGCCCAGAGCAGCAAGCAACTCTCGGGCCGGAACGGATAGAGCAACAAGAACCGCGGTTTCACGGGCTGAAGCCCGCTCGGCGATATCGGTGGCATCGGCTGCTGCGAAGCGCAGCAGACCGGCAAAATCAGCATGGCCCGGCCTGGGACAGACAAGCGTGCCGGCTGATTCGCGCTGCGTCGCAGAACCTGTCCGTTTTCGCCCGTTCACGGCGGCGGTCGGCCCCGCTGCAGCCCGATTCTCGATCAGAATGCCGAACGGATTGCCGGTCGTCATTCCATAGCGTACCCCGCCGATGATCTGAAATCGATCCGCCTCGAGCGTCTGACGCGCACTTCGCCCGAACCCGCCCCGACGACGACGCAACAGGTCGGTGATCGCCTGCTCACGAACCGGAATGCCTCGCACCAGACCGTCGAGTATGCCGATCAGTCCAGCCCCATGGGATTCTCCTGCCGTCAGTTGTCGAAGGATGCTCATAACCGGTGCCTCCAGCGCGAGATCGCGACCGCTCAATTCAGTTCTCTGATTCTACCGCCTTTATCTCGACGTCGCCATGAAAAGTCATCATAACGGGATCAAGAACTGACGTATTCAGAGATGATGCTTATCTCTGAAGTTGCTGATGAGACAAATCTGTGGAATAATCTATATCAGAGAGCATGGCTACACGAGATTCTGAAGCGAACTCCTCCAACCTCGGCCCAATCGACCCTGATTTGCTGCGCCTGATCGAATCATGGTCCGGGGAAGTCGGGCAGCCGACCCTGCGTCCCAGCTGGGGAAGTCTGAAACAGAAGCTTGGTGAGTCACGCGACAGCGTCGAAGACCTGTACAAACGACTTGAGCGCTCTCTGTCTCCCGAAAGCAGTCTGCTTCTGATCACAGCTCTCACCCAGCCCGCAACCGCCATGCGACATCAGCTTTTACGGCAAGCTCTGCTCAAACTCGTCAGCCGGCCATGTCATCGCGGGTTAGGCACCCTCTTTTTTCTGCCTCCAGAAGAGATTCGCGATAACCTGGCTCCCCTTGTCTATTCGCGGGGAGTGCAGGGACAACGAGCGGCGTATCTGATGGCACGACTCAACTTATGCCTCAATGCCGAAGCGATTGCCGCCATTCTCGACCTGCAGATCCATGACCGATCTTTTCTGGTCAATCTCTCCCATCTGGTCGACCCACCCGCGAAACTCACCCTGCGCCAAAAGCTGCTCGACGGCAAATCGCAAACACCAGACGCCCAGACCGCGCAAATTGACACATTCGCAGATTTTCTGCTCGATGGTCCACCCGGCGACCCGATTTCTCCTGATTCTTCGCCAAACGCTTCTCAAGCTGAACCGGCACCAGCGGTTCCCCCGGAGCCACCACCCGCCACCCTGAAGCCGACGGTGGCAAACCGGCAGGATGCTGTCTCCACCGATGAATCTGCGAGCAACACCTCCGGCACAAAGCAGTCTCAACTCGAGACTCTCTTCATCAGACCGACCGTCAGCTCTCAAGCTCCCGTTCTGAACGCCGCGACAACGACCGAACAACAACCGGGCAAAAGGTTTGTCGACGGAGAGATGTTCGGAATTCCCAACCGCGCCTTCTGGCCGCCTTTTATCGGCTTATCCCTTGGAATTCTGCTTCTCGGTTTCTTTCTCTCCGGCAGTGAGTCCGAGGTGGTATCACGTTATAAGCCGCTCAGCAGCAGCGCGCCGGCACCAGACTACTGGATCGACGCTGTTTCAAGGCAGAGAATCACTCGAGCTTTCCTGAAGGCCGACAGCGACTTTCAAATGGGCGAGTTGTTTGCCAATCGCGGGGACTTTTCTTCGGCTCTGAAGCTGTTTCAGGATGCTCTATCCGAGTATCCCGCGCACCTTGGAGCCAGATTTCGCGAAGCCTACTGTCTCATGCAGATGCATGATTACAAAGGTGCCGCGGCCTCCTTTCGCAAAGTACTCTCTCAGAAAGCGGATTATCCTCTGGCAAACCTGTATCTGGGACGCATCGCTCTGGTCAATTTCGAACCGGACAAGGCGGCCGATCATCTGCAGAAGGAATATGCCTTGCGAAGAGATCTACGGGTCGGTCTCGAGTATTCCAGGCTTCTCACCCAGTTGGGCAGGTTTCCCGAATCGATTCAGGTGCTGTCTGAACTTCAAAGGCGATTTCCGGCAGATCTGGTCATCTCTTCCATGCTGACGTTCGCTCGCGAACAGATGAAGGGGAAATAACCGTGTTCCTGTCGATAACAGCCGACCCGCGTGAACAGAGTACTACCTCAAAACCAGGTGAATTCACGCTGCAGAGGTTCAAACGGGGGACTTCATTCCTGGAGGTCATCATGGCTCTGGGCGTCCTGATCACCTGCCTGCTGCCGATCATTCATCTGTTCGGATCAACCAGTCGCACGGCGCAGAAAAGCCAGAACCTCGGTCTTGCGGTCAGCCTGGCGCATCGTATCGCCCAGCACCTGTATATCGTGCCGTTTCAGGAGATTCAACCCATCCCTCTCCCGGGCGCACCCATTGCCGACGGGGGTGACGACCTTTTTTTCAACCCCGTGGAAAACTGGACAACGTCCGCCGCAGGTGCCGTGTCGATCAACCAGTCGCAAATGCCCAGCCTGTACTATTTTCTTCGCAAGTTCGAGTTTCGCTATGCCCTGCTTGTAAACAACGTCAGCTTCGGCGTGGGAGACGAGATGAAAAGCGTCTCGATCATCATTACCTGGAAGGAGGGGGGGCAGGATCTCTTGTACAAGCTCCAGGTTCATGTTCCAGGCTTTTAAACGGCGTAAGACAGGCTTCACTCTTACCGAGATTGTCATCGGCACGGCAATTCTTGTGATGATTTTCGGAATTGTGATGCGCTGGTTCATGATGCAGCGTGGGTACCAACAGCGTATCACGCAGGTCGCCGACACGCAGGATCGCTTTCGCCTGGCGATATGGAATATGGTACAAGAGCTTCAAACAGGCCGAGTCATTATCTGGCCTCGCCTCAACTCGGACAAATCGATTCGCAGCGACACCAAGGTCGTCTTCAAGAACATGCTGGGAGAAATCGTCTCGTTTTATCACGTCCCCGATACACACGAAATTCGTCGTTGCGTCATTCCGCCGCAAACCACGTTGAATCCACAGATTGACGATCGACCGATCGGAACCGGCATCGCTTCAGCCTCGTTCACCGCCCGCGATATCGGCAATCGATTGATCGACATTCACCTGCAGGCCAGCGACGTCCATACCCTGGACGCCGTGTATCTGCTGAACGAGGATTGATATGAACTTTCTCTCCCGAATCAAGCCCGGTCTTTTTCAACGCGGGGTCGCCATGATCGTCGTGATCAGCTTCATGGCAATGCTGGTGCCGATCGCCATCTATCTGGGCATGATGGGAAGCTCTCAGGCAAAGCAGGCCATCAAGTTTCATGAGAGTCTGCAGACCGAATCCATCGTGCTTTCCGGCAATTTTACCGCACTTTCGCGCCTTCGCGGCAATCTGCGCGGACTTCAGCAACTGACGGCACAACCCATCGGCGAGTATCTGTATGATCTCACCATTCGCCCGACGGGGGTCGGCCTGTTTCTTCAGGATTTCTACTACGTGTTTTCGCGATCGCAGATCGGACGTCACTCGTACATTCTCATGTCTGCCGCCGAGCAATACCGGGCCGACCCCAATCCTCCGTGCGCCATCATGTCTCACGACTACTGGAATACGGTCGAGCCTTATGACATCAACAACCTCGCCGACATCACCAGCATGGAAAACTTTCGCGGCCAGGATGCCCTTACCCTGGAAGAAATTCGCACGTATGAACGCAGCAAAACCGCAGACCAGTATGAGAAAGACCTGCTGCAGAAGCTGAGCAGGCTGCCGGCGCAATTAACTGGCGACTGGAGTGCCGTTGCGAGTATCCTTAAAGAAGAGAAGATGCCCGAGTAACGACCCGGACCACCGGGATATCAGGAGGAAACAGCCATGAAGCGAACGAGATGGATGATGGTTCTGATCTGCGCACTCGCCGTCTGTGTCGGCGTTGCCCCGACCGTATCGGCAAAGCCGAAAGAAATCACGGAGGACACCAAAGCCAAAGCGGCAAAAGATGGAATCGACCTGCAGAACAAGGCCGCCTATGATGCTCAAAAAGTCGTGCTGCGTGACATCCTGGAATTGGAAAACGCCATGCAGACTTACATTTTGTCCTACGAAGCCTATCTCGAAGCCCGACAGTCCTCAGACAAAAAGGTCCAGGAGCGAATTCCCGCCTATCTCAAGAATTACCGTGAGGCCTACGCAAATTTTCTCGCCGAAGTTCGCGAAGACCGCATCGACCATCCCCTGCTCCCCAAGGACCACGCTAATCTGTACAAAAAGAAATGGGATGCCGTGAAGTCTGAACCGATCGAGTTCCGCACCCCGGGCATCGATCAGCTCAAGGCCCAGATTCAACAACTGGTAAGCCAGGGGGCAACGCCCGAGCAGATCAAGAAACACATCAAGGCCACGCTCCATCTGGTGCGACCTGATCCCAAAGCCGCTCCGCAACCGGCGCAACCACCCCGGTTCACCAGCATCGCTGACGCCAAAAAAGCGGCTCAGGATGCGAAGAACAACGCCATCTGCAACGGCTGGGATCCCTGCTCGGCCGAGGCCTATTTAGACACGATTCGGGCGTATCGCGATTCCCTGTACGCGTTGAAAGCGCCGATTGCCGATTTGGAAGAAGCTGACGACCTGCTCATCGAAGCCAGGCAGATCCTGTGGAACATCAGCAACGGCTATGCCCCCAATACAGGGACACCCGGAAATGTTCCTTATCCGCCGAATATCAGGCCCCCTCGGTTTGACGACCGGGACCGCGACGAAGACCGATTTGACCGAGACGGCCGCAGACGACCCGGTCCATTCTAAAGGCCGTTGTATCGCCCTCCCATTGCCTTCATCGATGTTCTGTTTGATGTGAAATGACCACTGCGGCGTAACCCCACCGTGGGTTACGCCGCACCCTTTTCCCGGAGACTCCATGGGTTCGAAAAACAAAGATGCTGTTTCTCTGACGACACGCTTTCAATCTGCCATTCTTCTGTACGGAATCATCGTCGCTCTGGTTCTGATTGTCGGCCAGTCGTTTTTTTCGTGGTTCGACACTCGGCTTCGCGATCAGTGGTTTCGCACCCAGATTCAGGCATCACACCCCACCGAGTTTCCGTGGCTGGCCCCTGTCGCCTGGCTGATCCCGACTTTTCCGGAATCTCGCGACGTCGTTCTGGCCCTCGTGGACGATCGATCCGTCCTCGGCACTCCGGGGCTGTTCCAGTCAGATCGCCGTGCGTATGCCCGGCTGCTCCAGTTGATCGGCCAGGGGAAACCGAAAGTCATCGGACTCGACGTATTCTTTGCCGGTACCACCTCACACGATGAAGCCGCCGATCGCGAACTCGCCGATACGGTCCAACAGCTCGGCAATGTGGTACTCAAAGCCTACCGACGCGGCGATCAGCAGATGACGCCGCCGTTTCCGGCTTTGGCACGCAGCGGCATCGTCGCTCCCACCTACTTTCGTCCCCATCTCGACGAAGCGGTGCGCACGTTCTCGCTCTTCTTCCAGCCCACACGCGGCGACGCCGTTCTCAGCTTTCAGGCCCAGCTCGCCATGCGGTTTCTCGATCTCGATCGCCAATCCTTCCAGGTCGAACCCGGAATGCTGACCTACCGAATCGGCTCGACCACTCACCGGTTCTCACTGCTCGATTCCGAGCATGGACTGATCAGCTATCACCTCGATCCTCGCTCCATTCCGCTTGTGTCGGTGCACGATATTCTCATGCAGACCGTTTCTCCGGCATTGTTTGCCGGCAAGATCGTCATCGTCGGGATCGCGACCTCGATGAGCGAGGAACGGTATTTCACTCCACTCGGTCGTCCCGAGTTTTCACCATCCATTCATGGGGTCATTGTCCAGAACCTGATCTCAGGGCACTCACTTTCCCCCGGCACCGCGTATGCAGGCACGTTGCTCGCTCTTTTGCTGCTGACTGTCTGGCTGCTCGTCGCTTTGCCGCGGCTTTCCCCATACGGCATGGCTTTTTCCGCCTTCATCACAATCATCGGCCTGCTGAGCCTTTCCGCCTTCGGTCTCTGGAAAGCCCGCATGGTTATTGAGGTGACCGCCTCCATGTTCGCCGTTCTCGCGACGACCGTCTTCGCCATCGGGTTACGCTACTACGCGGAACGCTCGGAAAAGCATCGCATCAAGAACGCCTTTCAGCACTACGTCACTGCTTCCGTCGTCAACGAGATTCTCAAAAACCCCGAAAAGCTCAACCTGCACGGGGAAGAACGCTTCCTGACCATCTTCTTTTCAGACATCGAAGGGTTCACGACATTGTCAGAGGGAATGAGTCCTCTCACCGTCGTCGCTTTGCTCAATGAATATCTGACCCAGATGACCGAGATCATCTTCAAGTTCGACGGCCTTCTCGACAAGTATGAGGGTGATGCCATCATGTCCGTTTTCGGAGCCCCGGTCGACCAGCGCGACCACGCAATTCGCGCCTGTCGCTGCGCTCTTGAGCATCAGAAAGCCCTTGAGCGGCTGCGCGCCAAATGGAAGGCCGAGGGAAAGCCCGAGATTCGCGTGCGTATCGGCATCAACTCGGGCAACGTGGTCGTCGGCAATATGGGTTCGGAAATGCGCTTCGATTATACGGTCATCGGTGACAACGTGAACCTGGCTGCGCGACTCGAGTCCGCCAACAAGCTGTTTCACTCGGATATTTTGATCAGCAGCCAGACCGCCGAGCTGGTCGAGGGCGCCATTCTGACCAGGTTTCTCGGAATGCTGCGGGTGGTCGGACGCCGACAACCGGTGCAGGTATATGAGGTATTGTTGAGCCTCGACAACGCCGACCCGGCCGTTCTGTCACAGAAGCAGGCAGCCAAGACCGCGTATGAGAAAGCACTCGGCGAAGTATCGCAGCGGCGTTTCGCCGATGCACTTGCAACCCTGAAAGCCTGGCTCGAACAGACTCCGACCGATCTTCCTGCACGTATGCTGATGAAGCGGGCGGAAGCCTGGATCAGCACCCCACCGCCTGACGACTGGGACGGCATCAACATTCAGGATCAGAAGTAATCCGCGATTTTCCTCCTGTTCCGGCCAGGAATTGCCGATACATTGGCAAAAGGTGTTTTCCTGGCATAAGGAGGGAACATGTTCATTCCCGTTCGCCCGTCCGTTTCATCGTCCGAATCTCAGCGTTCGACCCGCAAGGAAAAAGTGTTTCGTGGGTGGCGAACCCTCGCCATTCCAGTCACCCTTGGGGTTGCCCTGCTGCTGCCTTCAGCCGTCGAGGCCGGAGCCATGGATTGGCTGCAGGGAAAGCTCACGACCAAAACCCGCGGTAACGCACCGGCACAGGATACGTCGTCGGCAAAAACGCGCGCATCTGCAGCCGGCAATGATGGAGTCGCGGCCATGCCGGACTTTTTCGCTCCCAGCGACCAACTGGAAAGCACCGGGCAGACGCTGAGCACCCTGAAATTCGTCGAGGCACACTGGACCCATTCGAGACAGGTTCTGGAAACCGTCTCACGCTCACTGGCCGCCAAAGTTCAGATCAAACGCTGTTCCGATATTTCCGCCAAACTGTTTCAGATCGTCACCGGTCTCTCGAAAGAGTCACTGAAAAACTCGGGTGGCGCCATTCAAGGCATTGCCCAATCAGCGCGGGAACTTGAACAACACCTGTTACTGCTCGGACGCATCATCACAGCTCCCGGGTCCGAAACGCTCTCAAATCTCGAGAGTGCCATTCAGAAGGCCGGAACCATTAACGATCGTCAGTACAGTCTGGTCAAGTCCTATCTGGCAGGAGCCGAATCACTGATCAATCTTGGTTCAGAGGCATATCAAACCCTCGAATTGATCCCATTGCTTTCCATCAATGCGCTGGACACCTATATTGGCGGCGCCAAGCAGGTCATGAAGCAGATTCGATCGAACGGCGAGGCCATGAAAGGGCTGCTGCTCAATCTGCAAACCGGCTGCGAGCAGGTGAACGCAGGGTTGGAGCTGATGACAACAACGTTGAAAACCACGCTCCGGTTTTCCGATCACTTTGCCTTCAAACAGTTTGCTCTGATCAATCTCCCGATACCGTCACGCGAAAAGCTGTTCTCACAGGTCGGCATGCTGAAAAACTCTCTGAAAGGCATGCAGAACACGCTTGAAATCGGCGATTCACAGGTGAAAAACTCGACGCAGCAGTATGCTCATCTGGTCGAGGAGATTACGAGCAAGATCCGTGACCATCTGCAGTATCAGACTGCGGTCGACGCCGCATCGGGCAACCTGCCGCAAATCTCCACCTACGCGCATAATCAGGTGCTCGGCCTGTTTCAACGTGCCAAACAAGGGATTGCCGAGATGCGTGTGGGCATGAATCGCATGAATCGTGAAGCACTGAATGCTCGACCACCGCAGGTAGCCATGGAAAGCCCCGCTGATTCACAGGCGCGCGTCGCTGAGAAGGCCGCGGCAGGGAAGCTTCCCCTCTTCCTGCTCGGCGGAAAAGCGGCTGCTTCGGCCGCCGCACCGGCGAAGCCTTCCGCGAGAGAGCCTTCGCAGGGCAAGACGACGATTTTGTATTCGGAGCAGGAAAACGTCAGCCTGGCTGCCGCCTCAAAGACCCGCGAAAGCGCCTTCAGACCTGACGAAGTGGACATTCTGACCAGGGAACTCGGAAGCGATCTCCCGTACATGGAAACCGCGCTCGGTTCCCTTTCCGGTGCCGGAAATGAATCGCTTCTCCTCGATTCGCCCAAAGCAACGGAGGACACCGACATTCTGCAGACCGGAGTCCAGGATCCAGCAGACTCGTTCGGCAGATTGAGTCCGTCAGATGACGATCAACCGACTCCTCGCTCACTCAAGACCAGCTCATTGGTGCAGCGTTCCCCCAGCAGCTCGGATCTCGAGTTGCTGAATGTCGACGTTCCGAGCGGCAGTCAGGAAACCGGTGATCTGTTGCCCATGCTGCGTCTCGATGACTCTTCGCTCACCCCGGACCGAGACTGATTGCCGGA
Source organism: uncultured bacterium (assembly GCA_964472075.1). Taxonomy (GTDB): domain Bacteria; phylum Muiribacteriota; class Ozemobacteria; order Ozemobacterales; family Ozemobacteraceae; genus CAYYIY01. Next base: position 25,790 of record CAYYIY010000015.1, read on the forward strand.
AAAACTTGCCGGAAAAGCACGAACCCCAGCCGCTTCGGCTGGGGTTCGTGCTTTTCACGATTCATGAAAATCGATCGATGAACCTGCCGAGATTCTCAGGCGAAACGTTCGGGGAAATAATTGTGCTGAGCACTTTCACGATGTCACGTTGCGTTGAAACGACGGCACCGGAAACCTGACCCGTGACTTTGCGGGTTTCCTGAATACGATACTGATACGTCGCCGAATGCAGTGATGACTGTTTGTTTTTCACCGATCGGTAGGCATCTTCCACTTTTGAACCGGCCGATGCATCAACCGACATGCGCGCGGCCTCAACTCGGTTGACTTCCTGTGCTGAACGCGCAACTGCCTGCTCCACGGTACGCTCGGTCGTACCCGGAGACAGCTGATATACCGCTTTGGCGAGTTCAACCTTCATTTGTTTGCTCCAGCCACACCATCCCCATATTATCTTGTACTTCTAAATATACCGTTCTCGCTCGCCGTGTCAAACTTCCGTGCATCGTCGGTTGCGGGCGTGTACGCAAGGTGATACACTTTTCCGGCACGAACAACACGGCAAGCGGAGGTAGCATGGGGTTTCCGGTTCATCGCCCTCGACGCCTGCGGCAGTCGCCGGTTATGCGCGACCTCGTCCGCGAGACGGCACTATTGTCCCGCCATCTGATTCTTCCGCTATTTATCGAAGAGAATCTGACCGCTCCTGAACCCATTCATTCCATGCCCGGGCAATTCCGCTGGCCGTGGATGGAAGTCGGCAGGATCGTCGAACAGGCCCTCAAAGCCGGAGTACAATCGTTCCTTCTCTTCGGTTCGCCGGCAGAAAAGGATATGACGGGTTCAGGCTCGCGTGATGCCGACGGCATCATCCCCCTCGCGATCCGAAAAATCCGCGAAACGGCAAAGCAGGCACTGGTCATCACCGATGTCTGCCTTTGTGCCTACACCTCACACGGTCACTGCGGCATTGTCAACGACAAGGGACTGGTACTGAATGACGAATCGCTGCCGTATCTGGGGGAAATGGCCCTCGCGCATGCCCGTGCCGGCGCCGATATCGTGGCGCCCTCCGACATGATGGACGGACGAATCGGTGCGCTGCGTGCGCTTCTCGACCTCGAAGGCTTTACCGACACACCAATTTTGTCCTATGCCGCAAAGTATGCTTCCTCGTTCTACGGGCCGTTTCGCGATGCCGCACACTCGGCCCCGGCCTTCGGCGACCGCCGCACCTATCAAATGGACCCGGGAAATCGCCGAGAGGCCCTCAGCGAGCTGCAGAGCGACCTTGAAGAAGGTGCCGACATGCTGATGGTGAAGCCGGCACTTCCTTGTCTCGACGTGATCAGCGAAGCCCGCCGGCGCTTTTCCTGCCCCATTGCGGCGTATCAGGTTTCGGGTGAGTATGCCATGATCAAACTGGCATCTGCTCAGGGCTGGCTCGACGAACAGCAGGCCATGCTCGAGACTCTCACCGCCATACGCCGTGCCGGCGCGGATTTCATCATGACCTATTTCGCCATCGAAGCGGCGAACGCGCTGGCCGCACGCTCATGACTCGACCCACCCGTCCGAAACTGCTGGCATGGGAAACCACCCGCGCCTGCCTCTTCACGTGTGCGCACTGCCGGGCCGGCGCCATCGCGCGGCCGATGCCTGACGAACTGTCGACCGCCGAAGGAAAACGCCTGTTCGAGCAGGCGGCGCGACTCGGCCCCTGGATCATCATTCTCTCAGGCGGTGAACCTCTGCTCCGATCCGACCTCGAAGAACTGGCGCAGGCAGGCATCCACTGCGGCCACACGGTCGTCGTCGCCTGTAACGACGGCAAACTTCTCAGCACGGAACGAATCGCCAGGCTGAAAGCCGCCGGAGTCAGCCGGTACAGTTTCAGCATGCACTATCCTGATGCCGTCGCACAGGATCAGTTTCTCGGAAGTCCGGGTGCCTTTGCTGAAAATGTCGCCGCCTTCGGCCGCCTGGCAAAGGCAGGAATCGAATTTCAGATCAACACCACCGTCATGCCCGGGAACCACCGGCAGCTGCCGCAGATTCTCGCTCGCGTCAGGGAATGGCAGGCAGCGGCGTGGCATCTGTTCTTTGTCGTACCAACCGGAAGAGCCGGCGAAAACACCCCGGAAGCCGCGGCGACGTTTCTCTCAGACGACGAAACAGAACAGGTTCTTGAGTGGGTGGCCGATGTCGCCGATGAGGCCGGTGTGCCGGTGAAAGTCACCTGCGCGCCTCACTACGCCCGGGTGCGAGCCCAGAAGCGCAAATCGGTGCCGCACGGCGGAGCCGGCTGCATGGCCGGACGCGGATTCGCCTTCGTCAGCAGCACCGGCGAAGTCAAGCCCTGCGGCTATTTCGACCAGGTTCTCGGAAATGTTCGTAAGCAACCGTTTGATGAGATTTACCTGCATTCTCCCCTGTTGCAGTCGTTGCGCGAACCCGAACGACTGACCGGTTCCTGCGGCGCCTGCGCCTACCGGAACCTCTGCGGTGGATGCCGTGCGCGTGCGCATGCCCGCAACGGCGACCCGCTGTCCTCGGACCCGGCCTGCCGCGAGGCCGTGATCTGCGATGGAAACAGGCATGAAAAGCCTGTTCCAGCCTGAGAAAGGAATGATGGTATGGACGAAAAAGATCAGGAAATCGTACGTTTGCTGCAAGAGGGTTTTCCACTCGACCCCGAGCCGTTCAAAGTCATCGGTGACAAACTCTGGATCGACGAAATGGCCGTCATTTCGCGCCTCGCCCGTTTGCACCAGAAAGGGATCATTCGCCATCTCGGCGTATTTCTCGACAGCGGCAAACTTGGGTATTCGGGCGTTCTTGCAGCCATGCAGGTTGCGCCCCAGCATCTCGACGGCGTTTGCGCGGTCTTGAATGAAATCGAAGGGGTTACGCACAACTATCTGCGCGATGGCGAACCCAACCTCTGGTTCACGCTGATTTCCCGTTCGCATGAAGAACAGCAGCAGCTGATCGATCGCGTCAGCAAAGCTGCCGGCGGCGCCTGCGTCATGCTTTTTCCGTCGAAACGTCTCTTCAAAGTTCGCACCGATCTTGACTGACACAGGAGCTTCATCATGAACGACCAGGACATTCGCCTGATTCGCGAACTGCAGAATGGCATCAAACTCGAACGGCGCCCGTTCCTGCGACTGGCCAGGGAACTCAATCTGACGGAGCAACAGGTTCTCGATCGGGTGCGAACCCTGCAACAGGAAGGCGTGATCCGGCGCGTCGGAATTTCGGTGAGACCTCAACAGATCGGATACGCCTGCAATGCCCTCATCGCCTGGAAGGTGGATGCCGCGCGCATCGAGGAAGTCGGAACAGCTCTGGCGAAAACGCGTGAGGTCTCTCATTGCTATGAACGCGAAACACCTGAAGGCTGGCCGTACAACCTCTTTACCATGGTGCATGCACGCACCCCTGAGCACCTGGAAGAAATCGTTCAAAAGTTCCGCACAGACTATCATTTGAACGAATGCAAGGTGTACAAAACGGTGAAGGAACTCAAGAAAACCTCCATGAGATATTTCGCCGAGGAAGGCCATGGCAAAAACCAATCTTGAGGCGTTGCACGAGGCGCAGAAACGCTTTCCCGGCGGGGTGAACAGCCCGGTTCGCGCTTTCCGTGCCGTCGGCGGGCATCCACCCTTCATCGCTCGCGGCTCCGGGGCCTTCATCGAAGACATCGAGGGGAATCGCTACATTGATTATGTCGGGTCCTGGGGGCCGTTGATTCTCGGGCACGCCCACCCCGATGTCATTGCGGCCATCACGGCGGCGGCCCACCTGGGAACCAGTTTCGGCGCACCGACGACACGCGAAACGGAGCTGGCTGACCTGATTCGTGAGGCCTTTCCATCGATGGAACGGATGCGCCTGGTCAGTTCAGGCACCGAAGCGACCATGTCGGCGATTCGCCTGGCACGCGGCGTTACCGGTCGTGATCTGATCATCAAGTTCGATGGGTGCTACCACGGACACGGCGATTCGCTGCTGGTGTCAGCCGGTTCCGGCATCGCCACGCTCGGCATTCCCGGCTGCCCCGGGATTCCCGCCCCCATTGCCTCGCAGACGCTGGTTGCGCCGCTCAATGATCTGAAAGCGGTCGAGCGATTGTTTGAGACGTATCCGAAGCAGATCGCAGCCGTCATCATTGAACCCGTGGCCGGGAACATCGGAGTCGTGTTGCCCGCCAGGGGATATTTGAAGCAGCTTGTCGAACTCTGCCGTCAAACTGGTGCGCTGTGCATCTTCGACGAGGTCATGACCGGTTTTCGCAACCGTTTCGGTGGGGTGCAGCATGACGAAAACATCACGCCCGACCTCACCTGCCTCGGAAAAATCGTGGGAGGCGGTATGCCGCTTGCCGTCTACGGCGGACGCGCCGAACTCATGAGTCACATTGCTCCCGAAGGCCCCGTGTATCAGGCGGGGACGCTTTCCGGGAATCCGGTCGCCGTCGCCGCCGGTATCGCAACTCTGACGATCCTGCGAGACACCCAGGGTCTCTACGACCGCCTGCGCGAGCAAACGGCGAAACTTACGGACGGACTGAGCGAAGTCGCTCGCCAAAACAAGATTCCATCAACAATCAACCGGTACGGTTCGATGTTCACGGCTTTTTTCACCGCCGGCCCGGTGACCGACTACGCCTCAGCAAAAACGGCTGATACCAGGCGGTTCGGTGCCTTTTTTCTCGGCATGCTCAAACAGGGCGTCTATCTTGCCCCCTCGCAGTTTGAAGCCGGGTTCGTCTCGACCGCGCATACGCATGTGGAAATCAACGCAACGCTGGAAGCCGCTGAACGGGTGATGAAATCATTGTCATAGAGCGCTCAAAAGCTCGCATGGCAGAAACGCCCCGGTGAATGCACCGGGGCGTTTCCGTGTCGGTTAAGTCCGAGTTCAGTTTTTCGGAACAATCTTGACGGGAGCCGTGCGCACGGCATATCGCAATGGAATCGCGCCGGTCTTTTCGATCTCGGTGCGCACCTGAGTCGGCGTCGAATTCAGCCGATCGGCCACGACTTCCTGGTACTTCTGCAAAATCGTCAGGTCGTCACTCAACGCGATCGAGTGAATCCCGACCCGAGTGGTATTTCCCGCATTCACCTCACAAATCAGTGTCGTGGCAGTAGCGCTGGTCAATGAATAGCCCGTGTATTCCGGCAACAAGGTGGGGTTCCAGGTCACATCAAAGATGATGCTGCTGGTCGCCTGATTGTTTTCATACACGTGAAAATCGCCCAACAACGAGCCGGGAGCCTTATAGAGTGATTTGTTGAAATGCAGATAGATCCAGTCTCCGGTATTCATGTATCGATCGTTGTTCTTGTCTTCCCACTCGACTTTGCGAAGAGCCAGTTCCTTGATATAGTACAACCTGATATCATCGCTTTTCTTGGTTGAATCAGCGGCTTCGCTATACACGAATCCACCATACGGGTCGAGCTTGTAGTTTTTGCTCCATGGATCAAGCGGAATGTTGGTCAGATACTGACCCTGCAGGCCGACGAAGTCATTCTCGCCGAGAATGGGCAGATACGGAGGCTGCGTCGCGATCACTCCCATATAGGGGAGATCTTCGCGGGAATTGTACAAGGTCACAGCCTGTTTGAGCACATCCAGATCGGCTTTCGCCTTGCTCAGCTTCGACTCTTTCACGTAGTCGGCATAGTAGGGTGCCGCGACCCCGATCAGCAGAGCGATAATGACGACCACCACCAGCAGTTCAATCAGCGAGAAACCTTTTCTCATCATATCGAGACTCCTTGCTCAGCCTTTGAGCTTACTTCTTCTTTTTCTTTCCACTGGCACGCTTCTTCGCTCTCATTTCCTTCAGTTCCCGATTGAAGTCCTGAATGCGTGATCGCAGCGTCGTTTTCACACCTGGATCCCCGGACCCTTTCATGGCATCGAGCTGCGATTTCGAATAGGCTTTCAACTTCAACAGCTCTTCGATAGCCCCGTCATAATCATCATCGCGCTTGCAGTCTTCCAGTCGCGCTTCCCAGGCCGCAATGTCATCACCGGCATCCTGTTTCATTACCAGTTTTTCCACGGCCTGTTTCGCTTCCGACTTGGACAGGTACCCCGCTTTCTTCAGTTCGTTGGTCCAGTGTTTTGCCTGTTCCAGATCACCTCTCGTGTTGGCCAGATCAAGCAATCCTTCAAGAGCATCGCGGTCCTTCTTGTTCATCTCGAGCATCTTGTAATAGGCTTTCTCTCGCGTCTTCTCATCGCCGACATCAGCCTGCTCGATCAAGGCGTCACGTTCTTTTTCCGCCAGTTCGCGTTCCACCTCTTCGAGTTCGACTTTCGCGCGCTCGCCCCATTCGTCCTTCTTTTTCGCAATCAGCGACAAGGCTTCATGAACTTTTTCGAGATCTCCTGCCTCGCGCTGAATCTGCGCGACACGATAAGCCGCCTCGGACGCACCAGCCAGCTCGAACCATTTTTTGTAGGCTTTGACCGCCTTGTCCCGGTCCTTGAGATCGTGATAGAGTTGTCCCAGTTCAGCCCAGCCCGTAGCCGGGTCTGATGCGGTCTTGATAATCTTCTGATACTCAGCAATCGCATCCTGAGCTCTGCCGACGGCCGCAAGATTTCTCGCCAGATCATACCCGACCAGCTCTTTGCCGGCCGCCGCCGTCTTGCCCTTTCCCTTGGCCAGGGCGAACGCCGCCGCCGCCTCAGTAGGCCGGTTCAGCGCCTCGTAGCACTTGCCCAGCAACTGCTGCCCTTCAATGTCTTTCGGATCAAGCTGCACGGCAATCTTCAGCGGCTCGAGTGCTTCGGCGGCTCTTCCCTTGTTCAACAGAGCACGCCCCAGCTCAAGCTGCAGCTCTCGATTGCGCGGGTCGGCATCTCGCGCCTTGATCAGTGCGACAATCGCCTGATCGGCCTCGCCTGATTGGGCTGCCTGAAGTCCCTTGCGGGCCAGAGCGGCAGGATGCTCCGGGTTCAGTTCGAGAACTTTTTTCAACAGATCTTCAGACTCCTGAGCCGCTTCTTCGCTTTTCATCTGACCCAAAACATCTGACAGCTGGTACAGAATATCGGGCGAATCGGGAATCAGCATCGCGGCCTGCCGCAGATGACCTTCCGCCTTGCTGATCGAGCCTTCACGCGCGAAGATCATGCCCAGGTAATAATGTGCGACTCCGTCTTCGGCATTCTTTTTCAGATACTTGTTGAACTCGGTAATGACCGCTTTTCGGTCCTTGTCATCGCCGGCTTCATACTGTTGCCAAAGCTGATCCAGATCGACCTCTTCGGCCGCCGGAGCCGCCTTCTTCGTTTTCCTGGTCGTCTTCTTCTCATCCAGCGTCGTGATCTCCGTGTCCGCCTTTTTCTTGCGGGCAGCCAGGCCCGGCAGTTCGGCACAGATCAGCAGAGATGCAGTCAGGCCGCCTACGCAGAGCCATCGCCATGCCGGCGGCACACGCCATGAGAAAAGAGAATTCATGCGCCAGTTATTCCAGCAGCCCCGGACCTTTGATCAGAACCCAGATACCCGTTGCCACAGAACAGATGCCGAAAGCCAGCATGAGATAGACCATGTTGGCATGGAACCCGAAAAAACGCTCCTGAATCTTCGGCTTCACCACGTGTTTGATACTGGTACCCAGAAAGTAAGCGGCAACCAGAACGCTGAGAATAATCAAACCGAAAAAGCCGTGACCGTAGGTGTGAGCCAGCGGCTGAGGCGCACCCAGCACATAGCTGGTGATGACAACCCCGCCGAGCAGGCCGGCGAAACCGACGATCAGCAAAATCCGAGCCTGCTGCAGATGCTTCACCAGCAGCCCTGGGCGTGAATCGAAATCGGGCGACCGCTCTTTCAACGCCGCAATCTGAGCGCCAAGCCGGCGCTGCATGTACAACACGTAGAAGAAACCAAGCATGACCACCGGATGAATGAGACTAATCAGAAACTTCATACCCTTCCACTCCCAGAACGTTACAGTTTGAATTTTTTAAAGTCTACATCACCTGAACCCTGTGGGTCAGGATTTTTCTTCGCCGGGCCTTTCGGCTTGGTATCAGGAACTGGAGCGTCGAGATCAAAGATGTTGTCGAGACCAAGCGGGTCTTCGGTCGCGGGTTTCGCCCCTGCCGCAGGCTTTGCCGGTTTGGCCGCGGGTTTTGGTGCGGCGGCCGGCCCTTTGGCGGCGGGTTCCTTGCCATCAAGCTGGAAGAGATCAAGCAAACCAAAGTCGACATTCGACAGATCATCGAGTCCGTCCTTCCCCCCACCCTGCGGTTTCGCTCCCGGTTTGGCGGCTGCCGGAGCAGCGGGCTTCCCGGCAGGCTTCTGAGGCGGCAGAGGCGTATCATCGAACAGCGGCGAAAACGGATTTTCGATCTCAATCACGTCGGGACCGGCCGCTCCAGGCTTCGCTGTCGGGGTCGCAGGTCCGGACTTGGTTTTCAGGGGCGGTAACAGACTTTCGAGGTCGTCATCCCCACCGGCGGCAGGTTCCGCGCCCGGCGCCGCTGGAGTCTTCGCCTTCATGGGCGGCAGCGGGACGTCATCGTCTCCGGTTGCCGCTTCCGGAGCGACTTTGGGAACGTGTTTGTCGGCCGGACGGACTGCCGGCTTCGGTGGAGTCGCTGGTTTTAATGGAGGCAGCAATCCCGCATCGAGATCGAGCCCCAGATCGGGTAACGCACCTTCGTCAGCCTTAGCGGGGGGCTTCGACGCTGACGCCGGTTTAACCGGGGCGGTTTTTGCCCCGGCAACGCCGGGCGGAGTCGCAGGCTTCAATGGCGGCAGCAGATCATCCAGCGAATCGTCGAGGGAGAGACCACCATCACCGGCAGGGGCGGGTGCAGAAGGCATTCCTTTTGCTTCGGGCTTGGGCAGAGGTTTCGACTCAGGCTTTGCCGCCGGTTTCAGCTCAAGAGAAAGATCGAAATCCGTGGGTTCATCAGGAGGCAGCGGCGGCATCACCGGTGGTTTCGCCACTGGTCCGGGCTTCTTGAGCGGAATCAGAGGTTCTCCCCGCGCCTGAGGGGCCGCTGTCGCCGCGGGCTTTGCCGGCTCAGGGGTCTCAGGTTTCGGCGTCGAAGGAATAGCGGGATCCGGCTGTTTGGCAGGCGGTAACGCGGGCGGTTCCAGGTCGACCGGTTTGCGCGCATCTGTCGCCAGGTCGTCCGGTTCCGGTTTCTGAGTCACTTGTGGGGGCGCATGTCCGGCGGAGAGCTGATCGGAAGGCGGTTCCGGTTTCGCCGGAGGTTCCAGTGACAGCGTAAAGTCTTCCGTGGGTTCATCGTCTTTCGAAAGCGTGAGTTGCGGCGGTTTCGTCGGCTCGATGACAGGCTTCGCAGGCTGCGGAACCGGCTTGGCCACCGGTACAATCGGTTTGGCAGGCGCAGGTGGAACAGCCGGTTCAATCTTGCGGGGAGTTTCCGGTTTTACTTCACCCAACGGCGGCTTCAGCGGGACAACGGGTTTCACAGGTGTCACTGGGGACTGCGTCGTAGCGGGCACGGAAGTGGCAGGCGCGGACGAGGTGCCGATCGAAGGTTTGGCCGGGATCGGCAGCGGTTTGATTCTGGATTCAACCGGCGGCACCACAGGGCGCAGCGGCGCAACAGGGCCGGTGGGAACACGCTCCGTCGGGGTTTCGGGGGGTCCTCCCTCGGGTTTCAAGCGAGACTCGCCGGTTTTAAGACCCGGCAACGGCTTGAGAACCGGACGAGCGGCTTCAGGCTTGCGCAGCGGCAGGCCTTTCAAAACCGGACGACCGGCAACCGCCACTCGCGAGTGAGCTTCACCAACGCCGGGCATCAGGGGTTCACCGCAACATGGACAGAATTTGATGACGGTTTTGCACGACGGGCAGTGCATGCCCTCGCCCACCGGTCCGGCAGACGCCGAGCCGGAAGGGGCACCGGCGCCTCTCGGCTCCCACTTTCCCGAATCGTTTTTTTTTTTTTTTTCGAACTGGAAATTGAGATGCTTGATTCCGCGGGTGTTCGGCAGGCAGGATGCCAGGAATTTGCTTTCAACCGACGTTTCTTCCTGGGTCTTCGTCAAACCGACAAAAGCCAGTTCGCCTGCAAGCGTCACCACGCCCCCGGCAACAGAGACCTTCATTTTGCTCAGGTCGACTCTGCGTCCGGAAAGTTCTCGTCGAACACCGGTATTGATTTGCAAATCGGTTACTTCGGGCAAGGTGTACCTCCGCAATCAGCCGGACTCAGCCGAGATCGGCCAACCCCGGCAGGGGCGTTATCGAACCGGCACCCCGGAACTCATTCCATTTTCCCTGTGTGCGCCGAGAAAGAAGGAATAACCTATCTTTCCAACGTCTATTGTCGGCACATTTTTCTGAACAGTTGAGAGTATATCACGAACTTTCCTTCCGATCAGCCTGCAAACATCATCTGAAAGCTGTTTCCGAAGAATCGCCGAAAAACCCTTCCGTCGGGAAGCGAAACACGACAACTCACCCGGACGGCTCGAGAAACGTCTTCACCTCGCGAAAAACCGCGGCAACGGAATCGGGAGCCTCGGGTTGCACCGTCAGACCTGCAATCTGATGTCGGAACCAGGTCATCTGCCGTTTGGCAAACTGCCGGGTGTGCAGCTGAATGTTCAGCTTCACCTGCTGACGCTCGAGTTCACTCTCAGGAAATGGTTGCCATTCAGAATAGCCGATACTGCGCAGTCCGGGCGCTTGCCAGCCCCAGGTCTCGACGAGATGCCGCACCTCGGCTTCCAGACCGGCCTGCAGCATCTGCTCGACCCGCAGATCGATGCGCTGCACGAGCGTCTCACGGGCGGGCGACGCAATGACGACCAGCGCCTGCGCCTCGAAACCGTCGCGTCGAGCCCGCGCCTGCGCCAGCGTCTGCCCGGTGCCCAGAACGATTTCGAGGGCACGGCACACCCGACGCGGGTTCGCGGTATCTGTCGCGGCGGCACCGACCGGATCAAGGCGTCGCAATTCGTCAACGAGAACCGGCAGCCCTTCATCGCTCAAACGCTCGAGAATGCGTTCGCGCAATGCCGCATCGCTCACCGTCTCCGGGACTCCCTCCATCAGGGCTTGGTAATAAAACCCAGTGCCGCCCACCAGAAGCGGAACTTTGTTTCTCTGCCATAACTCTTCGATGCAGGTGCGCGCCGCTCGCGAATACGCCCCGGCACTGTATTCTTCGGACGGGTCGGCAATATCGAACAAGTGGTGAGGCACCGCCCGGCGTTCTGCCTGAGACGGCTTGGCGGTTCCGATATCCATGCCGCGGTAGATCTGACGAGAATCACAGTTCACGATTTCGCACGGGAAACGCGACGCCAGTTCCATCGCCAACGCCGACTTGCCGCCGGCGGTCGGCCCCAACACCGCCACCAGCCGTCGCGTCATGCCTGCAGGGGAACCCATCACCACGTTCAGGTGCGCAGGAAACCGGTCTCGATCTGACGCCGGCTCAGACGAATGACGGTCGGCCGGCCGTGCGGACAGGTAAACGGATTCGGGGTCTTCAACAACTGTTCGAACAGCGAACGCATCTCCGGCTCTCGCATCGGGTCTCCCGCCTTCACAGCCGCTTTGCAGGCCATCATTTTGAAGAGATCCAGTTTGCGTTCCTGCAGCGAGCGGTTTTCCCAGTCATCAAACAAGCGTCCGAGGAGATCCTGGATCTCAGAGGCTTCCAGAGGCTTTCCATCGCAGATCGGAATGGCGACCGCATAAAACTGGCCGTCTTCTTCCTGCTGAATCGAGAAGCCGAGACTCTTGAGTTCGTCCGCTTTCTCCATCACCATGCTGCGCTCGGAGGGCAGCAGCTTTAGAGGCAGCGGGAACAACAGCGGCTGCGAATGCACGCGTTCATCTCGATAGGCTTCGACGAACGCATCGAAGAGCACCCGCTCATGCGCCGCATGCTGATCGACCAGGAACAACCCCTCGCGGTCTTCGCCGAGCAGATAAGAGTTCAGACACTGAGAAAGAATTCTCGGTTCCTGCAATGTCTGCACCGGCTCAAAACCACCCGTTGGCACCGACTTGGACTCAGGTCCAAGGCGCTCTGTCGACTCTCGCAACTCGTACATTCGCACCGAGGGCCGCGGCGGAATCGGATCAACGACAGGACCGGTCTCGGGCGACAGCGGCGTCTCAGGCTCTTCGCGTTCACGTGTCATGCGGTCGAAAATCGCCGCACGAGGTTTAGTGAAAGTTCGAACCGGCGGCTCTGCCTCCGATGGTCTAGACATCCTGCCTTCAGGCAACGGTTCCGGCGGTGTCTCCTCTTTCGCCGTCTCGGGCCACAGCGACAGATTCTGCACCCGATCTCCCTCTTCCTGGGGGAGGGGTTGCACCATCTTCAACCCCGAAAGCGAAATCTGCAGCGTTTCGTGGACAAGGCCGAACACCCATCGTTCGTCGACAAAACGCACTTCGGTCTTCTGCGGGTGCACATTGACATCGACGGATTCCGGCGGCAGACGCAAGTCGAGGATCAGAACCGGATACTTGCCGCGCGGAAAGAACGGTGACAATGCCTTGCTGATGGCCGCAGCAATCAGTTTCGACTTCACCGATCGGCGGTTCACGAGAATGGTCTGATAGCGAGCGGCAGGCTTCGCGGCATTCGGCGGCGAAATGAAGCCCTGAATGCTGACCGATCCTTCGGCGGCACTGACAGGCGTTTTCAGGGGCAGCAAACTCTTGACCAGTTCGGGAGCATGCACGGCCAGAACGGCATCGACCAATTCTCCGGTTCCCGGAGACTGTACAAGCGGCACGTTGTTACGAGTCAGTCGGAAAGCGAGTTCCGGATAGCCGAGAATGTAGTGACAAACGATATCGGCGATGGCGGACATTTCCGCCTGCTGCGATTTGAGGAACTTGCGGCGAGCGGGAACGTTGTAGAACAGGTTCTTCACCTGAATGCGGGTGCCGCGTGCATGCGCCGTCGGGTCGACGGAGCGAACATGCCCGCCTTCGATCACGACCTGTGTACCAGTTTCCGCTCCCTCTTTTCGCGTCGTCAACGTGGTTCGCGAAACCGCGGCAATGCTGGCAAGAGCCTCGCCCCTGAACCCGAGGGTCGTCAGGTGTTCGAGATCCTCGTCCGACCTGATCTTGCTGGTCGCATGGCGACCGAAGGCGGCAACTGCGTCTTCGGCGCTCATGCCGATGCCGTCATCAGCCACTTCGATCAGTTTCTGCCCCCCATCCTTGATCTCAATCTCGATGCGTTTCGCCAGCGCATCGATGCTGTTTTCAATCAGTTCTTTGACCACGGCCGAAGGGCGCTCAGCCACCTCGCCCGCGGCGATCTTGTTCACCACTTCCGATGAGAGGGTCTGTATCAAGTGTTCCGCCACGTCATTTCCTCGCGATTATGTCCTAGTCGTTGAGCGGAGCTCCGAGCTCCCAATCAGCCTGCGCATTCACCAGCAACGTATCATTTCGCCACCAGTCCGCCGTCCAGTATCCGGCTGCGCCGACCATGGCCGCATTGTCCGTGCACAGATTCAACCCCGGAATCAGAAGCTCGACATGGTGCTTTGTCGCCAGCTCGCCCATGCGTTCTCGCAGCACGGCATTCGCCGCCACACCGCCCGCGACCACCAGTCTGGGCGCCCGCGTTTCCTCGAGAGCACGGCCGACCTTCTCGGTCAGGGAAGCCGCCACCGCCATCTGCATGGAGGCACAGAGATCGCGCAGCGTCAGCGCTTCGCCTTCAAGCCTGGCTCGCTGCAGCACCGCGGTTTTCAAGCCGCTGAAGCTGAAATCATACCCACGTCCCACCATCGGTCGAGGCAGCGGATACCGGGTCGGATCGCCTCCCTCGCCGGCCTTTTGTACCACCGGCCCACCGGGATACCCCAGTTGCAGATGGCGTGCCAGCTTGTCAAAAAACTCGCCCGGGGCGTCATCGACCGTGCGCCCCAGCGTTGTGATACGCCTTGTTCCCTCGACCAGCGCCAGAGTCGAATGCCCGCCCGAGACGATGAGTCCGAGGAACGGGTAGTCAGGAGCGCGATTCTGTGCCAGAAAGGCGGCATACAGATGTGCCTCGAGATGATTGACCGGGATCAGCGGCTTTTTCTTCAGCCAGGCCAGCGCTTTGGCCACCGACACCCCGACAAGCAGGGCACCGAGGAGGCCGGGACCGGTGGTGACCGCGATCTGTCCGATGTCGTCAATCTCGATGCCGGCCTGCTGCAACACCTGATCGAGAAGCGGATGAATCGCCTCGAGATGCTTCCGCGAAGCAACTTCAGGAACCACACCGCCGAAACGTCGATGGATCTCGATTTGCGAAGACACCAGACTTGCACGAACGCGCAATCCGTCTTCGATGATTGCCAGGGAAGTGTCGTCGCAACTGCTTTCAATTCCGAGCGTCAACATGATTGCGCCCTCTTTTCCCAGTTGATTTCCGCCTGTGACGGAATGACGTAAAACGGCACCACCTTGAGCAGATCACCTTGCGTCGCCGGAATATATGTTCGCATGATCTCATCCAGAGCCGATGCGTCAAGTTCAAGATTCGGACAATTCGCGACATGCTGTCTGACGACGAACACGCCGGATTCGCGCGCGAAGGCTTCGGCGGTGCAGAAACGAATCTGCGTCTGCAACACCGGCCCGGTGAGAGGCAATGAAAGTTCAGCGACGAACTGCCCCTTCAGAGGCCCCGGAAGAGCAACCCGCACGCTCCCCGTGCGCCCCTGGCGTTCGAGTGTTTTGGCCGCCCAGTCCAACAAACTGACCCCGAGAAGGGGCTTGTTACCAAACTTCGCCAGAGTGCGAAAGAACCCGACGGTCATGCGCAGACCGGTGAGGCTCCCCGGGCCGACGCCGACCCCAAGCAGGTCGAGCTGATCGAAAGAGAGGTGCGCAGCATCGAGCATGCGGTCGATCAATCGCGTTTGATGCGCCGCAAGATCCTGACGGGTTTCCCAGGAATAGTCCTGGTACCGGTCAGCAGTCCCGATCTGGCCGATTGCCGTGGGAAAAGAAGCATCGAAGAATAGATAATTGACGGGTCTCACGCGTTCCACCTCCAGCTGATGCGGCGAGCATCGCCGCTCTGAGGTTCGAGCGTCACCAGCAGATGGGGCAGACGTCCGAGCTCCGGAACACGTTCGGGCCACTCGACCACACACGGAAAACCGGCATCGATTGCTTCGAACAAACCGACATCATAGATTTCCTCAAAGCACTCAAGACGGTACAAATCAAGATGGTACAACGCACGCCCGCCTTCGCGGTAGACATTCAACACGGTGTAAGATGGACTGTTCACATTCGCCTTGAGTCCGATGCCGTCGGCGAAGCCTCGCGTCCATAGCGTTTTTCCGGCTCCGAGGGGCCCCTGCAGCAGCACGAGCGCGTGCGGATACAACCGGCCCAGTGCACGGGCATGATCGATCGTATCATCGATAGAGCAGCTGGTGAATTCTTCGGGCGGCAAACCGTCGGGCATCGTTTCTTTCTCGCTCCCTTGGCTAATCTCGCAATTCAGTTGCCAGGACAATATCTCGATTGATGAGATAGACACAGTCGGTCAGTTTCTCTCTCAGGCTCTTGTCGTCAGTCGCTTCGCGAATCTGTCGCAACAGATCGATGGCCTGCCGGAACGAACGAATCATGTCCCCCTCGGACTGATTCGTCATGGATGCGATCTGTTCAAGGTCAGCGCCCTTGCTCCAGGCATGCATGACCATGGCCAGCGTAATGTCCAGCTGTTTCACATACTTGATGCGGCGGGCCAGAGAATTGACAAACCCACGCGCTTCCCGCAGGCGATTCAGCGCCTGTCCCTTCGGCGGCGGTGCGGCTTCAACACCGCGACGGCGCTCGAAAGTAAGCGCGTGGGCCAGCGCGTTGATTTCGTGATGATCCCACTCGTGGAACACCCCTTTAAAATACAGTTCCGTCACCGCCAGTTCTTCCACATGAATGCGCGACGCGAACACCCCGCGAGCCAGCAGGCTCTTGTCATCGATGTAGCCCAGCTCGCGCAGAATGCCGAGCTTTTCTTCATACAGCGGCAACTGCAGTTCTTCCTGCTGTTCGAGCAGACCTCGCCAGTAATCGAGCTTTTTATCGACCTTGAAGATCTTGTAAATCCGACTCGTACACTTTCCACGATTCGGACAATTGCCGCAAATGTACCGGCGTTCCTCTTCTTCGAGTTCAGCCATCTTCGCCTGAAATTTCTGCTGCATGGCCTGACGCACCACGCGCGACTTGCGCCCGCGCAAGCCCTGAAACGTCGCGTCGAGCTGGCGATGCCACGAGTTCATCATGTCCTGTTTCTTTCGATGAAAGGCCGTGTAGACATCGAGATCGTTCTTTTTCTGCACGCAGCGAGGGTACAAGTCGTCGATCTCTGCCCTGAGCCTGGCAACCATATCCGCGAGCTTCGGCAGCTCCTTGTTGGCCTGGAACTGCGCGAAGTTGCGCTTCAGAATGGTTCGGATCTCATCGGATTTGTGGCCGGCAAACAGGTTCAGTACACTGTTGAACGAAAGATCGAACTGGCTCAGCAGCGGTTCGACGTCGCCGTAGACAAGTGTCTCCATGTCCTTGAGATCGAGATCTCTCGGCAGATACGGCACCACGACCCACCCCTGCGGGTCGATGCCGCGCCGTCCGGCACGACCGGAGATCTGGAAAAACTCGAGCGTCTTCATCACCCGGAACGACCGCCCGTCGAACTTTTTCAGCGCATCGAACACCACGGTACGCGCGGGCATGTTGACTCCGACGGCAAAGGTTTCGGTGACGAACAGCACCCGCAGTAATCTCTCGGCAAAAAGAACTTCGACCAGCTCCTTGAGCTGCGGCAGAATGCCGGCATGGTGCTTGCCCACGCCGCGTCGCAGCATGTCTTTCATGGCCTGAGCGCTTTCGAGATCGGCGATTCCGTACTTGGCAAAGCAGGCATCAGCCTGCTCGTCGATGTATGCCTTTTCTTCCGTGGAGGTAAAGTCGATGATGCGGGCGGTTTCCTGCGAAAGATGATCGGCAAGCGCACGGGAAAACACGAAATACAGCGCCGGCAGACGGTCCTGTGACCGAAGCGTGCGAATGATGTCCAGATGTCTGCGACTCTCTTCCTCTTTTCCCTTGCGGTTTCTGCGCCCACCGTCCTCGAACTCAGCCTGCTCACGCTTTGACACGCGCCGAACCAGTTCCTTGTACGGAACCAGAGCATTCTGGTGATAGTACAAGAAGGCCAGCGGTACAACCCGCTGGTTATGCGAGATAACACCGACTCGATGATCAAGAACCGACTCGATCCAGCGCGCCAGTTCCTCACAGTTCGGAATGGTTGCGGACAATGCCAGAATGCGAACCGTTTTCGGGGAAAAGATGATCGATTCTTCCCAGACCGTGCCGCGTTCGATATCACCAAGAAAGTGAATCTCGTCGAAAATGACGTAGGCAACATCCTTGACCGCTTCCGGGTCTTCAACCACCATATTGCGATAGACCTCGGTGGTCATGATCAATACTTGAGCGTCACGATTCACCACGACATCGCCGGTCAGAATTCCGATCTTGTCTCCGTACAACCTCGAAAAATCGCGGTATTTCTGGTTCGAGAGGGCCTTGATCGGCGACGTATAGACAATGCGTCGACTCGTCTGCAGCATTTTCTCGATGAGATACTCCGCGACCAGAGTCTTTCCTGAACCGGTGGGGGCGGAAACCACCAGCGAATTGCCCTGCTCAATTTCGGTGATCGCCTGAATCTGAAACGGGTCGAGAACGTAGTTCCGAAAAGTGATATTGATCGACATGGATTATTCCGTGAAAGCTTCCTTGGTCTGCATGTTGTAGATGATGCGATTGCCGTTGACCTGACGTTTCACCGTCTTCTTCTCTTTGGGATCGTACTCTTCGGATTCGATTCGTGCATCGCCCGACAGAATCACCGTCGAACTGGCCTTGTAGTATTCGAGCCTCTGACCTTCGCCGTAGCGCGTTTTGTCCCGCATTCGCACGTTGCCCTCGAAGTTCATGATCTGCTGATCGCGAAAGCCTTCCATGGCATCGGCGGAAATGACAGCCCAGGTATAGGTGGCGAGATCCCAGCTTCGTTCTTCGATTCGCAGGGTCACGGCCGGGGAAGCCGTCACCCGGTTGGTTGCTTCTTCCCAGACAATGTTTTCCGCTTCAAGTTGCGACTCGCGCAGCACCATTTTCTGCGTGATCGACTCCTTTCGAACCAGTTTCGGAGTCATCGAAGCCAACAGCCACTGCGGACGGTTTCTGACCAGGGCCTTTTCACAGGTGAGAGTATCTGAACCCCGCACCGCACGCACTTTTCCCCGCAAAGTCACGGTATTCGCCTTCAGATCGAGTGATTCGGCAGAAATGACCATTTCCGGCTCCTGCAGCGGAATTGCAAAGGGGTCTGAGGCCGTTCGCTCGAGGGCGCCCGCCGTCAAAACCGCCGCCAGAAGCACGAGCGGAACGGAAAGAAGCGTTCTGACATTCATGGGATCGTGTTGGGCGGATTATAACAGTTCTCCCGCTGATTTCCAATACTCTCAGGACGTAGAGACGATTACCACACAGGGAAACACACAGACAAACCATGAGATCCAAACGTTGAGTGCGGCCGATCGGCGACCACTCGAACTGTCCACCCAGGCATGAATCGACGGGCCGAGATTGCCAGGTTGCTTCCTGCAAGCGATAGGGAATCGAAGTGACTGTACCAGGCACGTTTTTCGCACCAGGAATAGCCGCTTTCGGCTGACGCGTTTGGCAGGGCTGTCGGCTTCGTGTTATATAAAGCACCGTTGACACCCCCCATTTTTCGGAGGACGCATGAAATCGATCAAGAATTTCTCGGTCAAACCCCGGCTGCCGCAGGCCCTCGCCAAGATTCACGACCTCGCTTACAACCTGTGGTGGACCTGGAACCCTGAAGCCATCGATCTCTTCCGCAGACTCGACCCGGGTGAATGGGAAAACACCTATCACAACCCGGTCAAAATGCTTGGAACGATCGCCCAGGAAACCCTCGAGGAACGCGCCCAGGACGAAAGTTTTCTCGCCCATCTGGCCCGCGTCGCGACAGATTTTCAGAACTACATGTCTTCGAAGCAGACGTGGTACGGCAAGCAATACGGTGTGCCGGAAACGCCTCAGATCGCTTATTTTTCCGCCGAGTTCGGCATCGCCGAATGTCTGCCGCTCTACTCCGGCGGCCTGGGCATGCTTGCCGGTGACCATCTAAAATCGGCATCTGATCTCGGCTTGCCGCTCGTCGGCGTCGGGTTGCTCTATCGCGTCGGCTACTTTCAACAGTATCTCAACGCC
This sequence comes from uncultured bacterium, assembly GCA_964472075.1. Taxonomy (GTDB): domain Bacteria; phylum Muiribacteriota; class Ozemobacteria; order Ozemobacterales; family Ozemobacteraceae; genus CAYYIY01. The sequence continues at coordinate 45,127 of CAYYIY010000015.1, forward strand.
GGCGGCTGGCAGCAGGAACTGTACCCCGAGAACGACTTCTACAACATGCCGATCACCCCGCTGCATGATGAGAAGGGCAACCACATGTTCGTCAAAGTGCAGCTGCCCGGCCGCGAAGTGTTCGTGCTGCTCTGGAAGGCCCAGATCGGTCGTATCCCGCTGATTCTGCTCGACTGCGACACCACTCGCAACCAGCCGCAGGACCGGCGCATCACCGGCGAACTGTACGGCGGCACCGTCGAAACCCGCATTCAACAGGAGATCGTCCTTGGCATCGGCGGCCTGCGGGCTTTGCACGCCCTCAATTACCACCCGCCGGTCTATCACATGAACGAAGGGCACTCCGCCTTCCTCGCTCTTGAACGCATCCGCGTCGCCATGGAACGCCACAATATGAGCTTCAGCGACGCTCATGAACTGACTCGTTCGAGCAATCTGTTCACCACGCACACCCCGGTTCCCGCCGGCATCGATGTCTTCTCGGGCGAACTCATGGACCGCTATTTCTCATGGTATGCCCCGAAACTCGGAATCAGCTGGCAGGACTTTCTGAACCTCGGCTGGCAAACCGGCACTCCGAAGGGCGACGGCTTCTCGATGGCCGTCTGCGCTCTCAACCTGGCCGCGCACTGCAACGGCGTCAGCGTTCTGCATGCGAAAGTTTCACGGGAAATGTGGAAAGATCTGTTCCCCGGCTTCATGGTCAACGAAGTACCGATTTGTTCCGTGACCAACGGCGTCCATCAGCGTTCCTACATTTCCAAGGAAATGTCCCAGTTGTATGACCGCTATCTCGGCCCCAAATGGCTGCAACCACCCGCAGGAAGTTCGGTCTGGAAAAGTGCGGACTCGATTCCGTCGGAAGAACTGTGGCGAACCCATGAGCGGCGCCGCGAGCGCCTCATCGCCTTCGCCCGCAAGCGGCTCGGCGAGCAGCTGAAGAACCAGAGTGCTCCCCCCTCAGAGATTCAGGCGGCCGGCGAAGTCCTCGATCCGGAAGCTTTGACCATCGGTTTCGCCCGACGGTTCGCCACCTACAAGCGCGCCACGCTGATCTTCCGCGATCCTGATCGTCTGGCCCGCATTCTGAACAACCGCGATCGTCCGGTGCAACTGATCATCGCCGGCAAGGCACACCCCCAGGATCAGCCCGGCAAGCAGTTCATCAAAGATATCGTCGCCATGCAGAAAGACCCGCGTTTTGCCCGTCACATCGTTTTCATCGAAAACTACGATGCCAACGTGGCTCGCTATCTGGTTCAGGGAGTCGATGTCTGGTTGAACAATCCCCGCCGCCCGCTCGAAGCGAGCGGCACCAGCGGCATGAAAGCTGCCGCAAACGGTGCACTCAACCTGTCCATTCTTGACGGCTGGTGGGACGAAGGATACACGCCTGATGTCGGCTGGGCCATCGGCAAAGGCGAAGAGTACAAGGACAAGGACAGCGATTACCAGGATCAGGTCGAAGCCAACGCCCTGTATGAGCTGCTCGAGAAGGAAGTTGTGCCGTTGTTCTACACGCGCAGCAACGACGGCCTGCCCCGCGGCTGGATCAACAAAATGAAATCGTGTCTGACCCAGCTGTGCCCGGTCTTCAGCACGGACCGCATGGTGGCTGAGTATCACGACAAGTTCTACAAAACCGGAAACGAGCGCTATCGCACCTTGTCGGCAAATGATCGCAAGCGGGCTCGCGAACTCGCCGGCTGGCTCGCCGAAGTGCGCAATGCCTGGCCGAATGTCCGCATCGAAGACGTCGAAACCGACCTCGGCAAGGAACATCAGGTCGGCGAAGAGATACCCGTACGAACAAAACTGTTTCTGGAACGGCTTAAGCCCGAAGATGTTCTGGTACAAGCTTATGTCGGCAGAGTCGGAAGCGACGACCAAATCAGCGAAGGTCACTTCATCGACCTGAAGTTCACCAGCAAGGAAGGCGATCGCTGCATCTTCTCCGGCCATCTGGCCCTGAATACCAGCGGCCGCATCGGCTTCTCCGTACGCGTGCTGCCGAAGCACGCCGATCTTGTCAGTCCGGTGATCACCAGATTGGTTCACTGGTCACACATCTGAGTTCTCCGGGAAGATAAAAACCGGCAGGTCAACAGGACCTGCCGGTTTTTATCTTCCGTGAGAAAGGCTACTTTTTCGCGCAGCGGGAACAGATTACCTTGCCGTCGCTGTCGAGCGAGTACCTGGCACTCGGATCAACGGGGCAGATCATCCGTTCCTTCAGGTGAGCTTTCCCTTTGCTGTCCGGGCGCATCAAAGCGTCCTGGTCGAGAGTCAGCATTTTGTTGTCCCGATGCTGTTTGTTGTAGGCCATAATCGCAATCTGCAGCTTTTCACGATTGTAGGCACACGTTCCCTTGGCCGGGCCGCGAAACGCGAGAAAAAAGAGCAGACCGCAGGCAATCAGTAGCACCAGCGGCACGAGAACACAGTTTGGAGAAAAGCTTCCCTCGGTGGCGTCGAACTCTTCGCCACTGGTACGCTTGCCCTTCTTGGAAAGTATCTCGCCGCACCTCTTGCACATCAAGGCCCCGATCTCATTTTGCGCCTTGCATGAGGGACAGACAGTCGGAGGTACGGTCTTTACAGCGCCTTTCTTTTCATCGGCCATTGCATCGTCCTCTTTTCCTCGGATCTTTCAACGAGTCCGGGAGTTTCCGTTCCAGCTCCACACGCTCCATGAGTATTGTAACGTTACCGCACGGCGCATGCAACTTCAAGCTGTCACCGATCGCGATAACACCAGATACGTGATGTCATCGTCAAGATCTCGTTCACCATGGTACCGGTGGTACAACTCTCTCAGGCTTTCAACGACCGCACTCGCCGGACGCCCCTTCATCATCGAGACTGCTTCCGCCAAACGCTCGTAGCCGTACTGCCGCTCCCCTTGATCGGTCATTTCGACCAGACCATCCGTATACAATAGCAGGAAGGCACCTGGCGGAATCTCCGTCTCCTGAATCTGAAACTGCGTACGCCGTTCCAGCAGTCCCAGCGGCATGTGAACCAGAGCCAGCTCTTCCACTTCCCCGCCGGCCGTGATTTTCAGCGGAAACGGGTGCCCGGCATTGGAGAAATGAAACTTGCCGGTCTCCGGCGTCAGCACCCCGGCAAAATAGGTCATCAGCTTGCGGCGATTCATGAGGTGAAACACCAGACGATTCATCTGGCGCAGCAACTCGATCGCGTCACCGCCTGCATCAGCGTAGTCAAAGGCCACCGCCTTCGCCATGGCCATGAGAAGCGCAGAACTGACGCCGTGGCCCGACACATCTCCCATGACAAGCAGAAAGCGGCCGTCCTTCATGGGCAGAACGTCACAGTAATCACCGCCGAGATTCCGGGCAATGGCACTTTCAATGGCCACCTCATACCCGGGAATCGCTGGGATATGTTGCGGAATCAAGGCACTCTGCACGATCCGCGCCAGTTCCATTTCCTTGAGATCGCCCATCATGCGGTTGAAGGCATCGCCCAGTTGTTCGAGTTCGTCTCCGGTCGTAATTTCGACCCGCAGGTCAGATCGGTGCTCACGCAACGCCGTGACAGCCGACGACAAACTTTTCATCGGCCCCAGGAACTCGCGACTGAGATAGGTTGCCATGAAGAAGGCAGTGATCAGCATGACGAGAACACCGCCGAGAATGCGACCATGCCAGAGATTCATCTCATCATTGACAACTTTTTCCGGTGTCAGCGCCAACAGACCGATCCCCTTGAAGTTGCGCCCGGGCATGCCCACCGCGTAGTATCGCGTCCCTTTCCAGAAAACCTTGTCACACAGCGATCTGCCGCTGATGCGCAGACGTTCCATGAACTGCTCGAGTCGAGTCCCCATTGCCACCCCGGCCGGGAACCATTCGCCACTCGCTTCGCTTCTTGCGAAGATTCTCAGACTTTCCGACTCGTACTTTTGATTTCGACTCAACAGATCACGCAAATACCCGGGTGCATGCTGTGCCAGTGACTGCACCAGCAAAATGTACGATAAAGGTGATTCAGCAACATCCACCGTGTCCCAGTAGTAGAGAAACTCGGTCGAGCCGAAACGGATGTTCTGCACCTCTCCGGGAGCGATCAGTTTCGGGAAGCCGGACTGGCGGTTCTGCAGTACATCGCGGGTGGTTCCGTCGAGCATGTCGACCGGCAGTGCCTGGCTCTTGCGTTTCTCCGCCAGATTGCGTTCAATGCACATCTTCGCGATCGCGTTCATCGTCGATTCCATGCCCTCGAAAAACCGATTGTCCAGGTGCTTCAAGAGCATTTCCCCGTTGAGATCACGCGCTTCAGCATGGACGATCTTGCGATCGACGATCATCTTCTGCATCTCTGCCTGCATCGATTCGCGATTAAAACGGGAAACCCATCGCTGCCTCGTGTCCAGGCAGAACTGACGAAATGTCTCGAGCGAACCCCGAAATGCCGCATCAAGCGCGAGCAGATTCTCGCGTGCGTCTCGTTCGATGCGATCTTCAAGAATCTGTCGACGCAGATTCACCGTCTGAAATGAGAGAAAGAGAATCCCCATCAAAGGAGCAAAAACAGCCAGAATGAAAAACAGGACGGTTTTCACCTGCAAAGACAGGTAGAGATAGCGATCGCGAAAAAACCACCCGTGAAACAGCCATAAACCAAAGCTTGCGCAGAGTATCAAGCCGATCCACAGGCGTTGTCGCACTTGATTCATGGTGAGATCCGGCGCAGGCCCCCCGATCACCAGGCGGCTGTCTCCCACCATGGAAGACGACCACTGCCAACCCTGAGACAGAAACCACGGATGCCCGTAGACCTCAGCCTGCTTCAACAACTCCTCGAGATTCCCGGCGAACGGTAATCCCAGCACATGCTGCCGCCCATCACGCTCTTTCATCAGAATAGTATGTCGGTGAAACGTGCTTTGTTGCAGCGCCAACAGCAGCAGGTCCAGATGCGTCGGCCGGGTCCAGCAGACCAGAATCACTCCCCCGGCATCGCCCTTTTGCCGCCTGGCCCAGAGCAGATACCCATCTCGTCCCTGCGAACGTATCGGGTGCAGAACTCCCGGCGCATTGAGAATGTTTCTCAACCGGAACTCGTAGCCGAGCAGCGTCTGCAACGGACGTCGAAATCGATCTGCTTCCTCGACGGACTTTGGATCTCCAGCCAGCGCCGCCCACATTTTCTGAAACAACGGTCGGTTTCGCAGATTGAGATTTCGCGGCGCGAGCAGCTTGCCCTCGGCATCGAAGACGTACGGCTCAAAATCGAGACCCCACTTCTGGCGCGCCAGGGTCAGAAGCCACTCCACCCGACGCTCCGAGATCTGGTCTTCCTCGAGCTGGCCGGCATACTGGAGGAATCTCTGACGCACCGTCCCTTCCGGATCGATGCGCTGCACCCAGTCGTCGAGGTCGCGTTCAAGCTGGCGACGCGCCTTTTGCCGACGATAGGCTTCTTCCAGGTCGACGGCGAAAAAACCGAGATACCCGCACACTCCAAGCGGAACGATCAGGAAAAGCGTCAGCCGCAACAGCAGCCGCCACGTCTGCCTGGAATCGAAAACGGGCTGAGTCATGATCGGCACGAAAAGCGCCGGTTCATGAAAAGACGACCGGCGAGACGCTCTGGCTACTCGTGCACGGCCTGCAACGCTGTTTTCTCGTCAGCCGCCTGCTGAACCAGAAAGAAAAAACCGGACATTTCCAAGACCGCGTTGTGATGTTGATCCAGTCCGTAACAGACCATGCGCGAATCAAAATCATCGACGGCATGGTTCGAAACATCGAGCAGAGCGGCCACACCCGGGCTGCTGATCAATTCGGCGCCGCGAAAGTCAATGATGAAATGGCGAATGCCTTCTTCAAGAGCCTTGTCGACAAACTGCTTCAGTTCGCTTCCACCTGAGCCTTCGATGTAGCCGAACACGGCAACGATGACAACATCTCCTTCACGACGCGACGTCAAACGAAATTTATCTACCACGATGATTGTCCTGTTCTGAAATGATGGATGAAAGTATAATGCATTTTACACGCATGGTCGATCAATTGCCACCCTCGTCATCCGAAAGCGGTTCCAGACAGGCGGCTTCCGGGTGTTCGCTCGGTTGCGGCGTTGTCATGATTCCGCTGCTGCTGTTCGGTTCACTCATCATCCACAACTGGGTGCATTCCACCAAGGCTTTCATCCTGAGACAATGGCTGTTTACCTGCGAATCTCATGTGGATGAGCTGCAGGCCGCGCAGGAAAAAGCGATGAAACACCTTCCAACCGAGGCTCCGCAGCAGAAGATTCTCGATCTCGCCTGGCTGAGGCACGCGGGCTATCTGAAGGACAATCTGATCTGCCCGGCATCAGGCGCATTCCTGCTCAACATTGCTTCACCAACCCCCGTTGTCTTCTGTTCATTTCACGGAAGCAGGCGACACTTGATCCCCGGCAAGGTCGACCCGAAACACCCCTTCTTCTGGTGGCTTCGTTACATCTTGCTCAGGATCGGAAGAAGAAACTCTCTTTAGCAAATCTATCGCTTCTTTCCAGCAAGAAGACATCTCTTCATTTCACACAAATATTATGCTGACAATCTTATCTTTTGATGCATGTTTTTATGCATTCTTATTGAATTCAGGAGAAATAAAAAATGTGCCGTTTTCACGACACATTGAAAGGGAGTTAGGGAGTTGGTTGTCAGAGGCCAGTTGCGAGGCTCACATCACTGATCACTTCGCTTCTGAACTCCACGGGTATTATCGGAACGATTCTCAACCGAGTTTAGTCTTTTTTTCACTTTTTTTGTCTCTCAATTTCGATTCACGCGATGACGATAGTCACAATAACCCAATCACAACGAACGAAAAGCATCGGGAGGCCTTTGTGAAAGCAGATACCCTCATGACCATCCCCGAATTGATGAAGTTTCTTCAGGTCAAGCGCAATACCATCTACACCTTGCGCCGCCTCGGCATGCCGACCGTGAAAATCGGCCGTTCCGTGCGTTTCCGCCTGGATTCAATCATGAACTGGCTGAGTCATCATGAAAAGAGCCAGATGTCGGATCTCGAGCGCCCTCTCATCGGCAACGTCATTCCAGACAGCTCACACCTGCTCTGAGTTGACCGGTTTCATGCCCGCGCCAATTCCTGAAATCGTCGGCGTTCTGGCCGTTTCGGCCACGGCAGGCATGCTGTTCTGCCAGACGATTTTCCGCCTGCTGGAAACCATGGCCGAAGAACCGACCGACCGGCGTGGTCGCAGACGACAACGCCGGGTCGGTGGTTAACGTCTCTCAATCCTTTCCGTACAAGCGGCGGTAATTCCACCAGCTGCCCATGACTTTTTTGTAATAGTCACGCGTTTCGGGAAGCGGCACCCGATCAAGCCTTGACAGTACGGGCAACCCGGAATGAGGGCCGGCCTCCACCTTTCGCTGTATGTTTCCCTGACCGCCGTTGTAAGCTGCCGCGGCCAGAAACAGATCGCCGCCGAACAGATCGCGGAGATACGCCAGATACCAACTGCCGAAGGCGATATTGCGCGACACGTCCCAAAGGCTGTCTTTATCGAACTTCCCCTTGATCCCCAGTTTCCCGGCAATCCATTTTCCGGTCGACGGCAGAATCTGCATCAAACCCATGGCGTTGCTGCGTGACAGCGTTTTCGGGTTGAAATGACTTTCTTCACGCATGATCGACAGCACCCAATAAGGGTCGATGCCGTTCTTCTTCGCTTCAGCCTCCACTTTCGCCCAATACGGCCGCGGGTAGTATCCTTCCCAGGCCCAGCGCGGCATGTCCCCGCCTGACTTGCCGGCATCGAGCAGGTTCTTCAGATAGCGCTCGCCGCAGGCGGTCACCTGATTGTAATCTCCGGCCTGCTCGTAAACCTGCATGCACAATTGAAACAGGCCCGCATCCAGAGGATGTTCGTCCTGCATCTGCCTGATCTCGTCGCGAGCCCAGCCGGCAAAATCACTCCTGAGCAGAATCTTCCAGGCCGGCAACCGCCTGGCGGCCCAGTTCGGCACGGAACTCTTCTTCGCACCGCCGCTCGGCAACGCAGACGTCCGCGACTTTTCGTCGAGCCAGTAAAGGAAAAAGGAATGCGGGTATCTCTGCTTCAGTCGGCCCAGAAGCTTGACGCCGTCGGGCGAAGTCGTGCCCAGCGCGACAGCGGCATACCCAAGAGCGTCATCGGCGCGATAGTGCCCCGGAAAGTATTCGGGCAACAACAACAAATACGGAACCGCCGCCTGCGGATAGCCGTCGTCATAACGCTTCAACCCCAGGTCAAAGACCAACCCGGGCAGCAAAGGCAACGTGGAACGCGTCTGGCACAGTTTCTGCAAATGCTCAAACGCCACCCGATCGTGACCGGCGGCATAGGCCGAACGAATCAACCTAACTCGCACCAGATCAACATCCACCGGCGGCTTGCCCCAGGCGAGAGCGGTACGGAAATCCATTTCAGCAGCTTCGTGGCGATTCGACGCCGAGAGAATCTGTCCGCGAATCTGTGCCGCCAGTGCGCGCACCCCTTCATCAAGCCCGGCGGTACGCAGTATCCCCTCGAGCAGGGCAACGGCCCGATCACGCTGACCGAGCACACGCAGCGCATCAGCCTGAATCAGCATCTGCAAAGCGCCGCCATGCGTCCCGAGAACGGGCTTGAGAAAAGCACCGAGTCGCAACACGGCCTGCCCGAGCCCCTCGGCCGTCGCGGCCTGGCAGACTTCGACCCATTCTTCCGGAGAAAATGACCAGACCTGATGATTTTCGACAATGGTTTTCAACAGAACACCGGCTTCTTTCGCCGGTGCCAGAGATCCTGATGGTTCGCGATAGGCTCTCAGCGCCAGTAACGCCAACGGGGCTTTCTCGCGATGACCCGGCGGCAACGCAATCGCCAGCCCCTCGAGTGAACGACCTCGCTGATACGCGGTCGGCAACGATAAAGCCAGTTGTTTGAGCAGCGCCAGCGATTCCCCTGTCACTCCGTTTTTCGCCGCCATCACGATGTACGGCAACCCCGCCCGCCGCGCGCCGATCGAATCGGGGAACTGCTTCATCAGACGACCGAATAACTCGAAAGCTTCGGCATCGTGGCCTGCTTTCTTCATGCACTCCGCCAGCAGATACAGGCGGATGTCCTCGATGGGACCGCCGTTTCCCAGGCGCTGCAGCATCAACGCCAGCTCGGCCGCCTTCTCGGCGTTCCAGAGGCGGAACACGGCCGGCAATTGTTTTTCGAAGGCCGTCTGGGCGAAGAGAACATCGACTCCAGCGACCAGCAGCAGAATAGACAACAATACGGCGTATCGTGGCGAAATCCGCATCATTCGTTTTTCTCCTCAAGGATTACTGGTGAACTTGTACCGTAAACGTAAAACAGGTTTCAAGAGGTATTTTCCCGTACTGCGCCGCATTTTCGTTGCATTCGCCGGGAAAATCCGTTATACATGTAACCCGTAATTTTTCTTTCCAGAACGCTTTCAGGAGTCAATCATGAAGATCTACGCCCCCGAGTCCATTCGTAACATCGGCCTGGTGTCCCACGGCGGAGCCGGCAAAACCTCGCTCGCCGAGGCCATCCTGTTCCACACCGGCGCCAACAGCCGCATCGGCAAGGTCGATGACGGCACCACCATGCTGAATTACGATCCCGAAGAAGTGCGCCGCAAGATCAGCATTGGTGTTTCTCTCGCCGCCATCGAATGGAAGAACACCAAGATCAACCTGCTCGACGCCCCCGGTTTCGATGATTTTCTCGGCGAAGTCTGGAAGATCGTACCAGCCATGGATGCCGCCATTGTCGTCGTCAACGCCGGTTCAGGCATCGAAGTCGGTACCGAAAAGAACTGGAAGATTCTCAACACGCATAATATTCCGCGCATCGTCTATCTGAGCAAGCTCGACAAGGAAAACATCAACGTTCAGAAGATCGTCGATGAGCTGAAGGCGTTTGATGCAAAGATCACTCCGATCCAGATTCCTCTGGGAACCCATGCGAACCTGAAGGGCATCATCGATGTGCTCGAGATGAAAGCCTACTTCTATCAGGACGACCTGGGGAAAAAATTCGAAGTCAAAGACATTCCGGCAGAGTACAAGGATATGGCCGCCAAACTGCGCGAAGCAGCCGTCGAATCGATCGTTGAATGCGACGACGATCTGATGAACAAGTTCTTCGACGTTGGCGCCGACGGCATCAGCAAAGACGAACTGCATCGCGCGCTGAAAACCGGTCTGGCTCAGAATAAGATCAAGCCACTTCTCTGCGGCATGGCGCTCAAAAATCTCGGCACGGATCAACTGCTCGATTTCGTCATCAACTGCATGCCATCGCCGCTCGAACGCGGCGCCGTCGAAGTCGAGGCCGCGAATGGCGAGAAGAAGAAGATCGAACCCAAAGCTGACGGCCCCGCGGTCGGCTTCATCTTCAAGAAAGCCAGCGATCAAGCCGGCGAAATGCTGTTCATGCGTGGTATCTCCGGCAAGTTTTCCGGTGGCACTGAATACTATAATGCGAACAAGGAAAACACCGAACGCCTCGCCAACTTCTCGACCCTGCGCGGCAAGAACAAGATCGAACTCGACGGTCTCGGCGCCGGCGACATCGGCATCATCGTGAAGCCCAAAATCACAACCCGCGGCGACACCCTGTGCGAGAAGAGCCAGCCGGTAAAGGTCGTCATTCCCGCTCTCCCCGAACCACGGTTGACCTACGCGGTGAACCCGCGCACCAAACAAGACCAGGAACGCATGGGCACCGGCCTGCAGACCCTCTGCGGCGATGACGGCATCCTGAAGTATGAATTCGACCCCGAGCTCGGCCAGGGCCTGATCTCCGGTCTTGGTGACACCCACATCGATGTCGCCATCTGCCGTCTGAAGCAGCGCTGGAACGTCGAAGTCGACATCGGCAAACCCCGCATTCCGTATCGCGAAACCATCAAAGGGACCTCTGACGTGCAAGGGAAGCACAAGAAGCAATCGGGTGGCCGCGGTCAGTTCGGTGATGTCACCATCAAGTTTGAACCCTGCCCCGACAAGGAATTCGAGTTTGTCGACGCCATCGTCGGCGGCGTTGTTCCGCGCAATTTCATTCCGGCTGTCGAAAAAGGTCTGCAGGAAGCTCGCAAGCGCGGCGTCATCGCCGGCTTCAACACCATCAACTTCCGCGCGACCCTGCATTTCGGCTCGTATCACGATGTCGATTCATCGGAACTCGCATTCAAGTTGGCCGCGACTCTGGCCTTCAAGAAGGGGATTGCCGAAGCCCGACCGGTACTGCTCGAACCCATCTATGAAGTTTCGGTCACCGTTCCCGACTCGTACATGGGCACGATCATCGGCGATCTGAACAGCCGCCGCGGCCGCATCATGGGCATGGAACCTCTCGGCGATGGGAACCAGCTGGTGAAGGCAACCGTCCCGCTCGCCGAAATGTACAAATACGCGACCGACCTCAAGTCGATGACCCAATCGCGCGCCGACTTCTCGATGAAGTTCGACCACTACGAAGAAGTACCGGGCAACGTCACCGAGCAGATCGTCAAGGAATACGGCCGCAAGGCAGACGAAGAAGTCGAAGAATAACGTCACTGAATCGCAAACCCCTGTTCGCTTCGCGAACAGGGGTTTTGTTTTGTCCAGATCGACTATTGCTGCAAAAGGCATGCGGAGCAGATCTCAGCCCTGCGTCTTCAGCCTTTCACCGACACATTCCTCAGTTCAGCTCCCCCAGGGGATCTTCACTCCGGTCAGCCGGTACACATCCATCGGCTCTTTCCCTTTGAGCGCCACTTTGCTTTTCGTCGCGAAGGCAAAGCGGTCCTGCAACAGATTGAGAGTGGCTTTGTCGACGATGATGTCGCCGTCTTCAGCGACTTTTTCAAGTCGTGCGGCAAGGTTGACCGCATCTCCCACGGCCGTAAACTCCATTCGTCGACGCGAACCGAAGTTGCCGACGACAACGGTGCCCGTTGCAATGCCGATCCCGAGGCCGACGGTGTTTCCCTCGAGAGTGTTGCGGTTTTCGCTCAGATACGCCTCAAAGGTTTCCTGCAGATTGAACGCGGTATAAGCCGCACGCAGGGCATGATCGGCCTGCGGCAGCGGCGCGCCGAAAAGGGCCATGATTCCGTCACCGAGGAACTTGTCGATCGTGCCATCCAGCTGAAACAGTCGCTGACTCGCCCGTTCCAGCCAGTCATTCAGCAGCAGCGCCAGACCCTCGTTCGGCATCTTCGAAGCCAGAGCCGTGAAGCCGCGCAGATCGGCGAACAGAATCGTGATGACCTGACGTTTCCCGCCGACATTGATCATGCCGGCATTGCGGGAAATTTCTTCCACGACGCTCGACGACACATAGCGGGAAAAAGCCTGTTTCAATGTATCCTGCTGCTGTTGGATCTTCGCCGTTTCCTGATGTGCCTGATCGATTTTTTTCACCAGCGCTCCCCGATTCATACTATTCGAGAAGCCGTTTCCGATCATGAGTCCAAGTGCATACAACAGGTACAATTTTGATTGCAGCTGTTCCTGAGTCGCCGGCTTCTGGATCCCCAGACCGCCGGTCATTCGGCCATCGCTGATCACCGGAATGAACACGACGACATCGTTCGCTACTGCCGAAACGACTCGCTGCAGATCGGCTATCCGTTGCTTGGCCGCCGGGTTGAGGTTGTACGGATCAAAGTCCGGGAACATCCAGAACGGCTCTGCGACTTTGATACACAACTGATCCGGAGATGTCAGTCGATAGCCGACCGTTCGCATCGGTTTCAACAGACGCGTGTCATGTTCCGCGGTAAAGATGATGGCTCGCTGGACATCGAACGATTGCGCCAGAACCTTGACCGTACCATCCAGCACTTTGGAAATCTCGTATGCCGAGCTGATCTGGACAAATCGCCCGAACATCTCACCCATGCTCTTGCGTTCCTTGTCGAACGCTTCCAGGAGATCGAGAGCCTGCGTGCGCGGCGCAAAGTGCGTTTCAATGTACCAGGCAAGACCCGCGCCTGCACCCGCCAGCAACGCATGCACCACGAATTCAAGTCCAAGCGGCAACCAGGCTCCGACGGTAACGCAGACAATTGCCAACAGAAGCAGACTGGGCGCCAGAGAAACGGCTGCCAGAGCCGCATACGTTGAGAGGCTGAACAGCGCCGCATACCCCAACCAGGGAACCAGAAGCAACAGCCTGAGCAGATGCGCGCTCCCGCCGGGGAAAGCATAGACGACACCGGCAAGCACGGCTGAACCGATGATGAAAGCCGCGAGAACCGAAAACAGATACGGATCGTTTTTCAGTTGCTCAACCAGCTTATGGTTTTTCATCATGGTGTGGATCAATAGAAGAGCGAACTGCAGGCGACCTACGGCACCGTCTTCGTCACGACAAGTTCATTGTCGGCAATGCGACATCGAGCGGCAGCCACGCTTCAAGCCTACATCAAGGCCCGAACTTCCGCCTCCATGTGGGTGGCACAGGCTTCGGCATACATAAAAATGCCGACCATTTCAAATACCTTCATATTGAGATCGGTCAACCCCGAAATAATCAACTTGCCGCTCTTGGCATCCACGATCATTTCCGCCAGATCGAGAACCGTCGCAACCGCCGGACTGCTCATGGCGCGCGAGTTTCCGAAGTCGAATACAAATCGGGTCAACCCCTCTTCGAGCTTTCGCTCGACAATGGCGCGCAGATCCTGGCCGGCCTCTTCCTTCAAGGGGCCTTGCACAAAGATCTTGACGATTTTTCCGTTGAGTTCGAACCGAACATCGAAATCTTTCTTTTCAGTCATGGGAATAGTCTACTACGAGTGTTGCCGATCACTTAAATATTTTTTTCAGATCTTTTCCGATCTTCTTGATCTCTTTCCCAACCTCTTTCAAACCGACCGGTTTCTTTTCCGGCACCGGGGCGGCCGTCGAACTGGCCGGCGCCGGTGCCGCCGAGCCGGATGCAACGACATCGGGCCTCGGGGAAACCGGCGCTGATGCAGGCAGCGGCACCGGCGGTGGCGCGGGGCTTGGCGTCGGCGCCGGAGATGTCGTCTGCCCGGGAATCTTGATGCCGATCTTCTTCCCTAATTCCTGCATAAGAAGGTCTTGAGCAGAAACCGGCTTCGCGGCCCCCGGGGTAGCCGTCGCGGAACCTGACGCGACAGGCTCTTTGCTGCCACCCTTCAACACCGCATCCATCAGCGTATCCTGCAGCTTCTGCTTTGCGGCATCCTTGAGCAACTCGTCAATTTTCAAACCCACCTTCGGAGACAGCAGGCTGCCCTTCACCGAAGCAGGCAGAGTCAGCGACTTTTTGCTGCCCGCCAACTGTTTCAGCGTCGAACTCATTTGACACGCTTCCTGGGACAAATCAACCTTTGCGGTCCCGTCGAGCGACGTGTCGAGTCCAACTGTGCCCACATAGCCGAGACTGCCGTACCGACTGCGGAACAGCAGGTCGTTCGAGTTCATCTTGCCATCCTTGATCAGGAATCGCCCCTGGGCTCCGGTGATATCCCCCGCGGCAAGCTGCGGCGCCTGCAGAACTTCAAAAATCTGCGCGGCCACCGGCGGGGCCTGATACTTCCCATTTTTCATGGCAATATCAGATTCGCCCTGAATCGAGTCCAGTCCGTTCGCGTTGCCCTGCATCTTCAACTGCGCGTCCAGAGCACCTGACAACACATTTTTCATGCTCGTGTTCAACGCCAGAAAGTTCTGCACCATCAACTGTGTGGCTTTCGTATCGAAGGAAAAGCGCAACGGCGTTTCTTTCAGAAACACCTTGCCGGACCCTTCCAGCGCGCCTTCGAAACTGCGCGTCTTGAAAGAATTGATCGACAGCACGCCGTCTGTCAGAACAAAGGGCGCTTTCAAATCTGTAAAAGGAAACTTAAAGGTCGACGCACTGCCCTTGGAAAGCTGAGCTTCAAACTGACAAGCTGGGACATTCGCCGTTCCCTCGATGACCAGCTTCTCGATCGGTCCGTGAATTTTTCCCTGCCCGGTCCCAGTTCCCGTTGCCTTATATCCTGTTCCCGCCAGGAAAAACGCACCGATGTCTGTGAGATCGAGTGGTTCGACAGCGTATGTGAAGTTCATCGCAAACTTCGCGATATCCTCCACCTTCCCTTTGATGCGGGCCGTTGAACTGCCCCAACTGAAGGTCAGATTTTCGGTGCTGATGGTCTTGTTGTCGAACGCAATCGGCCCCACCAGTTGCTGAATGGGCCTGAACATGACCGGGTGCGACAATCGCGCCCCGGCAAGAATGGCCGAACCGCTGACTTTCGGATTTTCGGGCGACCCGGTGACTTGTACTTCGATATCGGTACCGCCCGAAAAATCAAGATCCGTTGGGAATCCGCTCATATTACGGCCCAGAAAGGTTCTCACCTCGGACATATCCAGCCCGGTCAACGCCGCACGAACCTGCAGCTGGGGTTTCGCGAAGTTCTTCAGTTCTCCGCTCAACGTCAATCTGGCACCTGCAACATTCGCTTCAAGCTTGTCAACCGTTACCGACTGCATGTCAGCTCGGACGCTTCCGTTGACCGCATCGAAGGCGAGACCGCGATCAGGCAGATGAAACAACGCCTTCTCGAGTTTGACCGTCCCAGTCAGCTTTGGCGCCTGCAGGCTTCCAGTCAGCACGACATCGACCCTGGCCTGCCCCCCCAGCCTGGCTTTTTCCTTGAACTCGCGATTTTCAATGGGCAGCTGTGCCTGCAGCTTGCTCAGATCAATCTGCGCTCCACCTTCGAGCGTAAAGGCACCTCGGGGCACGTCGTCCCAGCTGCCCTTCGCAGTCAGGCGGTTGCCCATTCCCTTGACCTCGAGCGTTTCAACGACCACCTTGCCGCCCGCACGGCTGACGTTCTGCAAAGTGACGGCGGCCTTCTCTACTTCGACAGGCAACTGCGTCTGCGGCGGTGTCACTCGCACCCCCTTCAATTGCATGCTGCCGTCGACACGCGTGTCAGCACCCTGAATGTCGAGCTTGCCGTACACCGCCAGTTCGCCGGCGGGTCCCATGCCCTGATATGCTTTCGGCAAGCGCTTCTGCGCCCAGGCATACAGTCTGGTCAGATCAGTAGTCGCTCTCAGTTCGGCCTGCCCTTTCAACGTTGCCGTGTCGAGATTCCCTTTCGCCGACGTGATGGCAACTCCGCCCCCCTGAAAATCCAGGTTTTCCCAGCTCAAGCGTCCATCGGTGTATTTGAGAATGCCCTGCAGCTTGTCCGCTTTGAACGGCAACTCGCGCGCCTTGAATCCAAGCGACTCGGGTTTGACCCAGAACGTCGAATCCAGAGTTTTTCCGTCCATCCACGAAAACTCGCCACCGCCGCTCAGCTGGCCGTCCTCAAAGGTCAGGCCGTAATCAGCGGGGACGAATGGTTTTGTCAGATCAAACAGCAGCTTTGCATTGAGAGGCTGGCTGCGCACGCTGACCTTGCCGGTCAATGGCGTAAACGACGCGATGTCCGCTTTGGCTTGAATCTGAATCCCCGGCTTCGCTTCCAGAAGCGCGTCTTCAATCTTCAGCCCGCCGCCGACGCGATATTCAAGCTTCACCTTCAAAGCCGGATCGGCGATCTGCGCAGGAATGACCACGGACGGCGGGAGCAGCGGCTTCACCGTTTTCAGGTCAACACCGCTAAGCTGCGCATTGACGACGTACCGCGACGGCCAGTCCATGAGACCGGACAGTTCGACTTTGCCGATTCCTTCCACGGCACCGCTCAGCGAAAACGGCATTCCCTCGCCGGCTTTTCCATGCTGCAGTTCGGCCCGTTCGAGAAGCCCCAGTTGCTTGCTCCCATCGGCATTCACCAGTGCCAGGCGAATGCCGTTCGCCGAAAATGCGCGCAGCGGAAACTCCCCCCCGACCGTCGACGTCCCGGAAGCCGTGGCTTCGGCGCCAGAGGACGCCCCGGCCGCCGCAGGCAAAACCAGCGTGTTGTCCTCTCGACGGAACAGCGTGATCGAACACGTCGACAACGTGACTTGATCGAAGATGACCTTGCCGGCGATCAGCTCCCAGAAATCGGGCGAGAGAAGGGCTTCGCCCACCGTCAGATGCAGATTCGGAACCGCTGACGCCGATCCGACCTCAAGTTCCCTGATGCGAACGGCCGGAAACTCGAGCTGAATCTCACCCAGCCGCACCGGCAGCCCGAGCTTGTCGGCGACCCTGGTCTCTATAAGGTTTCTGATTGCTTCCGGCTTCAGAAAGGTTACGTAGGCGTAGTATCCAGCTCCGGCGGCAGCCAGCAAAAGCACCACGAGAATCCCGAAAATGATGCCGAAAATGCGGCGCGGCGGTTGCTTCGGATCGCTTTCCGCGGGCGTTTGAGCAGGTGATGAAAGGGGAACCCCGGAATCGGTAGATGAAGACGAAGGTTCAGTCGTCATACAAGCTCCTGAGATGCAGGCACACGAGCGTTAAAACTGATACTCGTCGAGTCTGATTTCGAACGTCGCCTGTGTCGGTCGGCCCGACTCCCCGTCGAGCGCCTGAATCAACACACGCGTGGGCAGATGATACGACCCGAACGCACCATTTTCAATAGCCATGCGCGTCATGAAGGTCATCGTCCCCTGGCTGCGAAACTCGCTCTGAATCGTGCGCAAAATCCAGCGTTCGCCCTGTTGTTCCCAGCTCATTTTCGCCAGGCTCGCCAGCTTGCGTTCCGCATCCCGAGCTTCCATGCTGATCAGACGGAAATCGGCATCGAAGGTCAGAGTGACAATCTGGTGAGGTTCAACCTCGACATATTCCAGAATCAATTTGTCGCCGTCGAGACGCGTCGAACACGAGCCGGTCGGAATCAGATTCGTGTAGGCCACGGGTTCCCAGGCCTGAAAGAACCCTTCGATCGAGTTCTTGATGACATCGTAGAGATCGACCATGAGCCTCTGCTGAGACGGTTGAACGTTGTCCAGGCTCAACGGACGCAGACTGAAGCTGGCCGGACTGCGAAAATCAAACCAGAGTTCAGGGGCTGTCATTTTGAGAGACCGGCAAATGTCGCGCATCTGATCGCTCGTCACCCGAACACTGAACGTGGCGAGACCGCGCTCCTGCAGACACTGGTAGGATTTGGCGAAGTTCTCGCGAATCTGCGACAGCGCCGGAGGCTCACGCTGCGCCTCAACCGGAACCACCGCACCGAGAACGACGAGAATAGCGATCAATAGTGGCAGACGGAGTCGGGTAAGCATGTTCATCCCCTTTCTTCCTCGGGTCTCATAGTATTCCTGTCCGGCTTCTCTGTCAAAAACCGCCTCGATCACTCAAGGTCATTTCGTTCTCCTTCGTTTTTCCGAGGGCAAGAGCGAAACGTGTGAGCCGTTCGGCAAGAGGCGAACGGAGTCCGAGAGCAGGCTGCCGGATCGCAGGAGGCGATTCGGCCTTGTCGTCTTCGCATGGATACGAAGTCGACAAGATTTCAGCCTCGATCTCGAGACGAGAGAGCACTCCCTGCCGCAAGGGCGAAACGTCGAGCGATGCCGGCGGAAAACCTGAGTTGCGAGAGAACGAAATGACCCTGTCGATCACTTCACAAACGGACCCCTTCTTCCGAAAAAGGGAGTAATTCTCTGAAAAATCAGACCCACGAGAAACCGAACATGAAAACGTTACCGGTCCGTTACAGGATTGCGCGGGTGATCCTGCTGCTGCCGGCACTCGCGATCATCAGCCTGGCCACCGGCTGCACCGGGCATGGCGACCTGCGTTTCGCGCCCTTCCCCGCCGAGGAACACTACACCGTCGCCGGGCGCATCAATCTGACCGCCATTACCGAAAGCGATCTCATGATGTCGGTTCGAGGCATCGCCGCCGACCTTGCGGCTGTCGTCGACTTCTCGAAATTCGTTGTCTCATGCGGCACAGCGGCAGCGAAGAATGCCGAGAAGTCAGGGGACTTCGAACTGGCATCGGTCAAGCCCGCAGATGACCTCCTGCTGCAGGCCCAAGCCGGAAAAGTCGTGCTTCTGCGGCACGTCTACCTGCGCGACCTGCGCGAAACCGACTCGCGCAAACTCGATATCTCTCTGTTGTCGACGGCAAAAGCTCTTGTGTGGAAAAAAGCCCGCGAAAACAAAGTCGAACTGACCGACGCCGATATCTCGGCGCGAGAGTATGAACCGTGGCTGGCGAGCATCACGACCGCTCTCAAGTTCGCCCTGCAGATGCCGGCCAAGGACGTTCCCAAAACCATTCTCGACCTCAGCATGGTCACAACCCCGGTGACCGCGGCGGCAAAGGTCATCATTCCGCGAGAGAAGCTGGTCAGAGAAGCCTATTCCGTGCTCGAGAACGCTCTGCTCAACGAAAGCGAGCGCATGCTGCAATATCTGATTTCACCCGACTTTTCAAACGACTGGGACACGGAATCATCATATACCGACTTTCAGAAAACGCTTGCAGACTACTTCACCACCTACGACATCACCGTCGCCTCGTGGTCCATTCAGGAACTGGAGTTTCTGCCCGGAGAAATCGTGCGAGCTCGCGTCTTCGCGCAAGTGACCGCCCGGCATCGAGTGACCGAACTCGAGCACCAGACGGCGCTCTATCACACCGACACCTACTGGCAACGCGAAGGCACCTACTGGAAAATTCGACGCAATCTGCCATACAAGCCGACACACCCGACCCAGATCGGAGCTGATGCCCGCTGGGGCGAAATCGCCCGAGCACATGTCCTGCTTCGGGACGCGACGTATCGCGAAGACATGGAAGTCTTCAAAGCGCTCTTCTCGACCGGGTTTGGCAACGATTGGGATATCGAAAGCACCTACACCGATTTTCTGCTGCAGACAAAGAAACAGTTTGATGAAAATGACACACAGCTCGCCTCCTATACGATTCGCTCGATCGACTTCGTCACATCTGAGCTAGCCAAGGTTCGCGTCTCTTTTCATCTGAAGTTTATCAGCCATGCGACCGGCTATATCGAAGACTGGGGTCTCACCAACGCCGTCGTCGACTGGAAGTATGAAGACGGAGTCTGGAGGGTGTTCCGCAACTTTCCCTACAAGAAAACTCACCCCAAAGACCTGAAGTAAACCCATCGAGCCGCCCCCCCCTCTTTGGCTCGTACACGAAGGTTTCGCGGGAAACTCTTCAAACCGGATTCAAAACCCATGCACTGACAGCCGGCAAACGGACGTTGATACGCCGATGATCGCCGTTGCCGACGGGTTTGGTGTGCAATGCCACGAGATCGACGTGATGTAAACAGGCACGGGTGTTCCCCGAAGCTGTTCGATGGCAAGAACCCCCGGGCATTGGCCCGGGGGTTCTCTTAAAGGTCTTTTCTGTCGTCTGCGCTGTGCTTACTTCGACTTCATGCGCAGCTGATCATACTTTGCCTTGGCCTTGTTCATCTCGGCAGCCACCTTCACGGCATCTTCCTGGCGGCCCTGTTCCAGAAGCTGCTTGTAGAGCTGATACAGTTCCTGATATTCAGAGAAGGCCATGTCGACTTCTGAGTTGTAGGTTCCAACCGGCTCGCTTCCCGGAATCACCAGCACCGGTTCGCCGCTGTTGTTCGTCGTCGAGGTGCTCTGACCGTTGCCAACCGTCACACTGCCGCCGCCGAAGGTCGCATTGTCGAACGGATTGGTTCCGACCGGGCCGACCACCACGGAGTTGCCGCCGCCGGCCTGCTGCCTGTTGTCCTTGCCGAAGAAAGCGGCGATCTTATGTGCTGCCCAGTTTCCTACGTAACCACCAACCATACCGCCGATGATCGTTCCAACCGGACCCAGGGCCGAACCGAGCATGGCACCGACGGTCGAACCGACGGTCTGACCACCAACGCCGATCCAGTCGATCTGTTTGAACGCAGCCTTCAGAGAGAAGCGGCCGTTCTTCAGATCGCCCGCGGTGTAGGCGCCAACCGAGCTGCCGACGATGGAGCCGAAGGTCGGAGCCAGAGCCGCCAGAGCACCACCCACCACCGGGATCGCGGAGAGGAAGGGCACGAAGAACGAACCAGCCGCGGCACCCGTCACACCACCGACCACGCTGCCGGCAAATTCCGCCGAGCAGACCGTCTTCACGGCCTTCTTAATGCTGGGCTTTTCACCGCGCATGATCTGGGTCGCCAGGTCGACACCGACCGTGATACCGGCGGTCACCAGAATATTCTTCGGGCTGAAACCGGACTTGAGACTGTCTTTTACGTTCTGCACACCCTGCTGGCCCATGGCCTTGCCGGCTTCATAACCGGAATGGAACTTGTTGCCAATCGTTTCTTTGAACCCGGGCTTGCCCGCCTGTCCAGCCTGACCGGCCTGGCCGGCCTGACCGCTCTGAGCCGCATCGCCACCGGGGGGCAGAGTCGGATCAGCAGGATCAGTCGGAAGAGCCGGATCGGATCCGGAGTTCTGACCACCCTGACCTGACTGGCCCGACTGGCCATTCTGGCCGGTCTGCATCGAACCGTCAGCCGAGGTGCCGCCTTCGGGCAACCCGATCAGCTCTTCAGAAACACCGGCACCAGCCTGATTGGCTTCGCCGGCCTTGATGAAGCGGCCCGTCTTCGGGTCGCGGGGGTGCTTCGCCGGATCCCAGTTGCGGCCGCCGCTCGAGGTCGAACCGGCGTTCGCCTGCTGCGTGTCAGCGGAAATCTGATTGCCGCTGCCGGAGGTCGAGTTGGCACCGCTCATGTCAACGTTGCCAGAGCTGGTGTTGCCTGAAGTCATGGTCGAACTGCCGTCAGCCTTCACGAAACGGCCGGTCGCCGGATCGCGGGGAGGCAGCGTGCGACCGTTGTTGCTGGTCGAACCAGAGGTCTGAGCCGCCGAGTTGTCAGCAACCAACTGACCATCAGGAGTATACACGCCATTCCCGCCGTCCCAGCCGTAGTTACCACCGGAAGTGGTGTTGCCAGAAGTGGTATTGCCCGAAGTCGTATTGCCAGAGGTCGTTCCGGAGGTCGACTGGGCTGAGGAAGTCGAACCGGAGGTCTGACTGGAGCTGCCGCTGGAGCTGATAAAACGGCCAGTCTTCGGATCACGAGCCGGCAATGGGCGGCTGGTCTGAGTGGTCTGACCGGTTGATCCGCTCTGCACGGACTGGCTGGTCTGACCGGTCTGGCCGGTGCTGCCGCTCACGTTCGAACCCGTGTTAGCCGTGCTGCCAGTGTTGGCGGTCGAACCGCTGTTCGCAGTTGAACCAGAGTTCACGGTAGAACCGGAGTTTGCCGTGCTGCCGCTGTTGGCCGCAGTGCCCGTGTTGGCGGCACCTGATCCGGCAGGCCCGAAGATCAACTTGATATACTGGCTGTATTCAAGGGCAACCGGCTTGCCATCAACGTAGCGCACGTTGTAATGGACAATCTGGGTTCCCTGGCGCACGGCGAGCCACTGCCCAGGGGTCACCTGAATCTGCTGACCACCGACGTTCACGGGGATGGTTTCCAACGCGGCGAGCATTGGGGTCTCCATGACGAACGCGGCCACCAGAACCAGACACATGACCTTGCACAGGAACCGGAGAGTCTTGTTCTTCATACCTTTTACTCCTTTCGGCCACTACGGTCGACACCGCTTGTTTTCTTTCGATTATAAGAACCCACCGAAAAACCGCAAGGGGTGGTACCCTCATTTTTTTCAGAATCCTCGCTCACCAACGAAACTTCAGCCCATTTCACAGAAAAAGCAAGCGAAAAGTCACCCTCTCCCGAGGCCG
Organism: uncultured bacterium; assembly: GCA_964472075.1. Lineage (GTDB taxonomy): Bacteria > Muiribacteriota > Ozemobacteria > Ozemobacterales > Ozemobacteraceae > CAYYIY01. Next base: position 67,840 of record CAYYIY010000015.1, read on the forward strand.
ATTCCCGCCCACGTCGCCGCCCAGATGAAGAGCAGCATGTTTACCATGATGAAGACAAGTACAACGGTAAGGTGGGAATACCCTCTCTGAACCGCCTGTTGGTAGAAGTGTTCCCGGTGGGCCTGCCAGAACTTCTCTCCGCGAATGATTCTGCGCAGAAGAGTTATTGTGGCATCGAGCCAGAAAAGCGCGAGCAAGATCACCCAAGTGCCGAAACCCGCGGCAAAATGCATGCCTCCGGCAATGCTGATGCATCCGAACGCATAGCCCAGAAAGCCGCTTCCGGCATCGCCCAGAAACACTTTCGCCGGCGGCCAGTTCCAGAACAGAAAGCCCAGCGCGGCCGCGGCAATGATCCAGGCCACGGTCATCGGCCCCAGCAAACCGAGACGGCCGGCGATGTACCCTCCGGCCAGGCCGACGAACACAGCTTCAGAACCGGCTAATCCGTCGAGACCATCCATGAAGTTGTAGTAATTGATCGACCAGGCGACCCAGAGTGTCAGCGCAAGGCGCATTCCCGGCGTGGTTTCGGGAGGGCAAAGCCACCAGACCGCCCAGGCTGAAGCCCCCAGATGAACCAGAAAACGCGGGAGCACCGGCAGGCTGAAGCAGTCATCGAGCCACCCCAGCAGCGCGATCGCGCCGCCGCCCAGACACAGAGACATGATCCAGGGCTTGGCGAGCAACTCGGGCCGCACAAACCCGATCAACGCAATCGCCAGCAGGGCCGCAACCGCCATCGGCCCGCCCCCACCTCTCGGCATCGGCTGAGAATGCGCACTGCGCTCATTCGGCACATCGAGCAACACCGACCGCTTGGTCGCCACATACTTGATAAGCCCGCACCCGAGACTGGCCAACACCGTCGTCCCCATGCAAACGATCACCAGAAGAAACGGAACCTCCATGAGCAGGGTCGGCGAATGCGTCATGGTCTCATCTCTTCAGCAACATGATTCTTGGTGGTGAACGGCATGCGAGTCGAGTGTAAACGAAAAACGGACGATCATCTAGTTTTTCTGTCTCGCGGCGAACGCTTCACGGAACGCCTCGAGCATCGAGAATGGCGGTTTCCAACCGACTTCGGCGCTGATTCGAGCGCTGTTTAAGGCAAGCGACCCCGTCAGGCGGCGAATACGCGGGCCGAGAACCGGCAGCACCGCCCCGAACCGCCACATGAGTTCAGGGAATCCGATAACCCAAGGCCTGCGACCGAGCGCATCACCCATCACTGCCACCAACTGACCGGTCGACATAGGCATTCCATCCGTAACGAGAAACACTCGCCCGACAGCGGCCGAATGCTCAATGACGGCGTCAATCGCACTCGCCAGGTTGCTCACACTAAGAAAACTGCGCCGATTGGCGATTCCACCTACCGGCACAGGCCAGCCACGCTCTATCAGACTCATCAGACTAGCCATGTTTCCCTTCACTCCAGGCCCATACATCAGAGGCGGGCGCAGAATGACGGCGGGAAAACCGCTCTGTCGATGCATTTCAAGCAGAAGTTGCTCTGCGGCGAGTTTTGATTCTCCGTATGCGTCGAGTGGTCGGCAGGGGGTATCTTCCGTCCAGGTTATTCCTGGTGGGGTTTCTTCTCCCATGGCCTTGACCGTGCTGATGAAAACAAATCGTCTCACTCCAGCCTTATGTGAGGCTTCCGCCAGACGCCGGGTTCCTTCGGTGTTGGTCTGGAAGTAGAATCTGGCCGCCTCAGGTCCGTCGGTCATCTGATGCACCCGCGCGGCAAGATGAACCACAATGTCGTGTCCGGAGACGATTTTGTCCCAGTCGGCTGAGACTAGATCATCAACCAGAAGCCAGGTTACGCTACTGTCTTTCTGATGATTGACTTGGCTCTGACCAGCTTGATCGAAAGAAGACTGCGTTATGTCAGACGGCGGGAAAGGCATCACCTGAGATGTACCAGTAATGTCGTGCGCGGCGTTGCGCCAGAACTTGAGCAATTCCGTGCCAACAAAACCGGAGGCACCAGTAACAAGAATCTTCACAGGTCGCCTTCGAGAAGCATCATGCCAGCTTCACGCCCCAGCGCCAGAAGAAACGCGCCGCGCCTTCCATGAACCAGAGCGCATACTTATAACTCTTGTGCGCCGAGCGTTCCCAGAAGTGCATTACTTCGGTGATCGGCACATACACGGTGCGATGCGTCTTCTGCACCCGACGACAGAGGTCGTAGTCTTCGAAATAAAGAAAGTACGATTCGTCAAACCCGCCAAGTCTCTTCAGCAGATCGGTTCGGCAGAACATGAAAGCCCCGCTCAGCAGAGGCGAATCATACTGATGGTCGTACCCGATGTCGCGCATTTCATACGCATCGAGCCGTCGCTGAAAAAAACGCTGGATCCAGGCAGGCAGAAACTTGCGCGCGAACAGATCAAAAATGGTCGGAATCCGTTTATTGAGTCCCTGAATCGTCCCATCTTCATTCACGATTTTCGGCGCGCAGATCCCGATGTCAGGGTTGTTATCCATGAACTGAGCCAATTTCTCAAACGTGTCGACTTGTACCATCATATCCGAGTTCATAATGACGAAATAGTCCGAGTCGGCACGACGCAGATTGATGTTGTGATTGCCGCCGTAGCCGGTGCGAAGCGGATTGCTGACCACCTGCACGCTCGGATACCGAGTTCGCATGAACTCACTGCTGCCGTCATGCGAGCGATTGTCGACCATGAGAATCGTGGCCCCGCAACGTTCCGCCGCCGGCATCAGCGTCGGCATGAGCCGTTCCAGATGATGCTTCTGGCTGAACGACAACAGGGAAATGGTGATCGAACTCAAGTGGCGTCTCCGACCTGTTTTGCCGGCACCCAGCGTCGAGACACCGGGCAGTACTGTTTCACCACTCTGGCCGGGGAGCCGACCGCGATGCAGTTCGCCGGAATGTCCCGACTGACCACGCTGTGCGCGCCGATCACTGATCCTGCGCCAATCTTGACGCCAGGCAGCACACACGCGAATTCCCCCAGCCAGACCCGGTCTTCGATCACGACCGGAGCCACGGAAAGGGGGCGTTCTGACGGCGATATCGCGGGGTCAGAATGCTCACCCTGGCCAGAATAAGTGCCATGATTGTGGTCACTGATGAATACTTTGCTCGCAATCAGAACATCGTTCCCGATCTTCACGGATTCGACCGCGCCGATGTGCACATAGTCGTTGACCTCAACCCGTTCCCCGATGGTCAGACAAACACGATCATTCGTCGGAAACGCATCGAGCCGCAACCCCACCCCGGCTGTAAAACCTTTGCCAATACTGATATAACGTCTCCCACGAATGTAAAAGGGCCATCGCACGATCCGAGCGTGCAGCAGCACCAGCTTGGTGAACAGAAGATCGCGTACGAGTCGAATGCCGCCGAGAAGCCCGTAGCGAGACAAGATCTGGCCGATGCCTGTACTTTTCATATCGTTCTCCGTGACGCGCTTATGCCTCATGGCGCTGCGACTTCAGCGCCTCAAGAGCCAGTAATACAGCCTTGTTCAATTGATACAGCAGGTACGGAATCGCAAATGGCTTTGTGACAGCCCGAAATCCCCAGGCAAACCAACGATCGAGTTTACGTAGAGTGCGCTCTGAAAAACGAGCAAAGAAGGACTCCACCGGCGCGATTCGACTTTGAGCGAATGCATCTGGATGCCACTGCCTGATGAGATGATAGTTCCCGATCGACAAGCGCATCTTCTGATACAACTCCTCTTTGGTCTGCAAACCAAGATGTGAGACGAGATTGTCGATATGGAGCAGACGAAAAGACTTCTGCACGCGGATTCCCCACTCCTGATCCTCATATCCATAGGTAAGAAATCGCGCATCGAAGGGAATTCTCGTGAAAACGTCACGGCGCACGAGCATGTTCGAGGTCAGGACGATCGCCCAGGGAATGCGATTACGGATCACGGCCTGATTTTGTCCGGCCGCCGTGACCAAGTGAATGTAGAAGTCATACTCGGGCCCGAATAGCACCCGCTTGGAATACCCCGTTCCACCGCAGATCGCTTCGGCTCGGCCAGCTTGAACCTCTTCCAAGTAGCGTCGGAGATAATCCGGTGCATCAGGAAGACAATCGACATCGATGAAAAGAATCCACTCGCCGTCAGCCATCTCCGCAAGAGTGTTACAGGTTCTAGCTCGACCCTGATTTCGAGGATTCTCTCGATAGTGCTCCCAGTCGTGGGGCGACTGAGCAAAAAAGAGTCGGTTCTCATCGCGCTTCCGCTGGTCTGTCGAAGCATCATCGAGAAAGAAGACATTCACCCGTCCAGTAAGATTCCCCTCGACGATCTCGCGTCGAAGGCACTGTGCCAAGTCGCAAGCGTCCCAGTTGAAAACCGGAACGAGAACAGAGATAAGTGGTTTCATGACTACTGTATCCAATCCATACTCAAAACTTCACAGCTTCCAGTGCCTGCAGATACAGCCAATGCCCGAAATCGTTCGGATGGTTGATGTTGTTGGCCAAGAGGCTCGAGTGATCTTTTCGCCTCAGAACCTGCTGCCAGACGCCGAAGACATCGGCATACGCACTCTGGGTACTGTCAGCCACTTCGCGAGTGATCTTCGCCATGATTGGCGTCTTCCGGCTGGCATCCTCATACTTCCAGTCCGGATGCGCCGGGAAAGACGACAAGAGCAACACATCGGCACCGCAAGCCCGCTTCACCGTTTCGACCATCGTCGTGAGATTTTGTCGGAATGCCTCTTCGGATAATTCAAAATCGTTCATACCAAATCCAATCAACACCAGATCCGGCCTCCATGGCAAGACGACCTCGGAAAGGCTGGCCACCCCATCGGCACTGGTCGCCCCACCTCGCGACTTGTTGGACGTTTGGAACTCTGCTTTCGGAAACCGACTTCGCAACGTCTCGATCCAGCGGTCGAAAAAAGCCAACTCAGGCCGCGAGGCCTCGCCACCAGCAGAGATGCTGTCACCATAGGCCATAATGCGCACGGTGCCACCCTGATTCAGTTTTGCCATCAGCTTCGTGAGCCGGTCGTGCTGATCGGTTGCCGTTGCCAAACTCACTCCACATGTCGTCTCATAGTCCACCCAGACAATGTAGGGCTTGTTCGATGCCTGCGGGTTTTCCACATGATTGAACCGATGTTTCCCATACCAGGGATGGGTTGAAAAGTCCGGGATGCGCGACCCGGGAACCCTCCAGAGAAGCCCGCGAGCAGCATCAACTTCATAATCTTTTCCAATTTCATATGATATAGTGTTCGATGCAGTTTCATACGTGCTTCTAAGGACGATGCTTGCCGTCGAAATGCCTTGATACAGCAATACAGTCGGTTCGTAGGCTGCAAGCACACAACTCTCTCCACGTATCAGCTGAATCTCAACTTCATTGGGTTGAAACTGACCTGTAGCAACACTTCCCAAACCGTGGGATCGATGCAATTCCAACCGAATTGCGATCAGCAACAAAACGATCAGAGCAACTTTGTATGCGCTAACGCGACCGGGTAAGCCTTTATTCAATTTCATGGCCAGACATGCTTGCTTTGTCTGTCATAAGCGCGAAGCTTGACTCGACATTGTATCTCATTCTGACAGGAACCAGCCGTTGGTCACTCATGGTCATTTCCGATCCAGTCGAACAAATAGAACAACCAGATGAATCCGCAAAAGTATTTAGTCATTACAGAACGCGGCTCCAGTAGGGCTCTTTTCCCATGACACGGCGTCCAACATCCAGCAACCACGCCACACCATGATGGCCAAAACAGCGAACTAATACCAAACGTAGCCAGACACGAATCCAAGCCGATACCCAGATCAAACCGGGGCGGCGTCCTTCCCGACCCAGCCATTTACGCTGTGCCCGGCGATTCTCCCGAAGGTTGACGAGCGAATTCGCTGGATCACTGCTCATGCCGCCAATCTCCATCAGACAAACGGTCACATCCGGAACGAAGCGAGCCTCGCAGACTCTCAGTTCGCGCAGCAAGAGATCATAGTCGCCCGCGATGCGAAACGTCTCGTCGAACCCACCGTTCCTGAAGAGTCTTCGATGATGAAACGCTCCCGAATGCGGAATACAGTGCACCTGTCGATATCTCTCACGAATCTGCGACCAAGGCTGGCCCAGTAGTTCGATGACCTCGCCAGCCGGGTTCACCATCGCCAGCCGGCCATACACCAGTCCGACCTCAGGCCCAATCTGTTCAAGATGGCGTTTTATGCGCATCAGCACTTGACCGTCAGCAAGGCGATCGTCGGCACCGAGAAAGCAGACCCATTCCCCGCGCACCTGTTTCAAGGCTTTGTTCCAGGCGTGGTATACCCCACGATCGGGTTCGGAACGCCAGTATGCCAGTCGCGAATCCGTAGCCCGCAGAAGATCGGCCGTTCCGTCCGTCGACCCGCCGTCCATGATGATTACTTCAAAGTCTTGGCAATCCTGTTCCCACAGGCTGTTCAGACAACGCGGCAGGGTTGCATGGCAGTTGAACGTGGCGATGACGAAAGAAATAAGTGGTGACATGAGCAGGCCTGATTCTAACAGCCCCTCACCCGATCGCCAAGTCGATTTTCGTGTGAGCGGAGAACGAGCAGAGAAGAAAAGACTTTTCTTTTGCCGCAAAATCTGCGATTCTTTGGCCCGCAGTCTGCACTCACAAGAAACGGTGGCGGAGCTTCCGTTCTCCGCCGACTGGAGGGATGGTATACATGCGGATTCTCGTCACCGGTGGCGCGGGATTCGTGGGTTCGTCGCTGGCGATCCAGTTCAAACGCGACAACCCTTCGTTTCGGGTCATCGCCCTCGATAACCTGAAGCGAAGAGGTTCGGAACTGAACCTGAGCCGACTTCGTGAGGCAGGAGTAGAGTTCATTCACGGCGATGTCCGCAATCGCGAAGATCTAGACACCGTTGAAGCCTTTGATCTCATGCTCGAGTGCTCCGCCGAACCCTCGGTGCTCGCCGGGTATGACGGCAGTCCTGACTATGTTCTCAACACGAACCTGGTCGGCACGTTGAACTGCCTCGAAGCGGTGCGCCGTCACAAGGCCGCGATCGTGTTTCTTTCGACCAGTCGAGTGTATCCCATCAGTCTGATCAGTCGTCTGCCCTTCGTGGAGAGCGCAACCCGATTCGAAGTCGCACACGAGTGCCGCACCGCCGGCGCTTCTTCGCGAGGCATTTCCGAAGACTTTCCCCTGCATGCCGCCCGCTCGCTCTACGGCACGACCAAACTGGCTTCCGAACTACTGGTGCTCGAGTACATCGACATGTACGGAATTCGCGGGGTCGTCAATCGCTGCGGCGTTCTCACCGGCCCGTGGCAGATGGGAAAGGTCGATCAGGGCGTCGTGGTGCTCTGGGTCGCCCGGCACCTGTACGGTCAGAAGCTATCGTATATCGGCTTCGGCGGTCACGGAAAACAGGTGCGGGATATTCTGCACATTCATGATTTGTACCGGTTACTCACCGCTCAGATAAACAACTGGAAAGTGTTCAACGCGCAGACCGTCAACGTCGGCGGGGGTCGCGAGGTATCGGTTTCACTCTGCGAACTGACCGACCTGTGCCGCGCGGCTACCGGCAATACCATTGAAATCAGTCAGGTGCCCGAAACCCGCAGTGCCGACATTCCCTGGTATCTTTCGGATTGTACAAAGCTCAACTCTCTCTGCGACTGGCGACCGCGCATCACCACGGATCAGATCATCCGTGAGATCACTGCTTGGATCACAGACCACCGTCAGCTGCTGCAACCTATTCTGGCCCCCTGACGGGCCTCAACATCGGAGACACATCATGAACATCGCACTGGTTACCGGTTCCGCCGGCCTCATCGGGGCCGAGAGCGTTCGATTCTTTGCCCGAAAGGGGTTCAAAGTTGTCGGGATCGACAACGATATGCGCAAGTATTTCTTCGGCCCTGAGGCCTCGACCGACTGGAATCGTCAGCGTCTGCAGGCAGAGTGCCGTGACTACGAACATCATACCGTCGATATCCGTCAGGTCGCCGATCTGGAGAAGATTTTCAAGCAGTATCAGAGTGATATCAAGATCGTCGTTCATTCCGCCGCCCAGCCTTCTCACGATTGGGCCGCCAAAGAGCCATTTACCGACTTTTCCGTCAATGCCAACGGCACGCTCAATCTTCTAGAGATGACGAGACAGCACTGTCCGAAGGCCGTGTTCATCTTCACCTCGACCAACAAGGTCTACGGCGACACGCCCAATTTCCTGCCGCTCATCGAGCAGGAGAAGCGCTGGGAGCTAGATTCAAAGCATCCCTGGTTCGAGCACGGCATCGACGAAACGATGAGCATTGACCAGTCGAAGCACAGCATCTTCGGTGCTTCAAAAGTGGCGGCAGACGTGATGGTACAGGAATACGGCCGGTACTTCGACATGAAAACCGCGTGTTTCCGTGGCGGCTGCCTGACCGGACCCGACCATTCTGGGGCCCAGTTACACGGATTTCTGGCTTATCTTATGAAATGTGCCATCACCGGCACTCATTACACGGTGTTCGGATACAAGGGCAAACAGGTTCGCGACAATATTCACAGTCACGACCTGGTCAACATGTTCTGGCATTTCTATCAGAACCCGCGAATCGGCGAGGTCTACAACGCCGGCGGCAGTCGTCACTCGAACTGCTCGATGCTCGAAGCCATCGATCTGTGCCAAGAGATCACCGGCAAGAAAATGAACTGGAGCTACTCGGAAACGAATAGAATTGGCGACCACATCTGGTACGTCAGCGACGTTCGCAAGTTCCAGAAGCACTACCCCGAGTGGAAGTACGAATTCGGTCTTCGGGATATCCTGACGCAGATCTTCGAAGGCATGAAAAAGCGCACGACTATGAAAAGTGGAGGAGACTAAATGAAGGTTCTGTTTTGCTGGCCCAACAAAGACCAGTTTGGTTTTAAGCCAATCGGAATATCCTTATTGTCTGCAATTTTAAAACAGCACGGGCATGAGGTCGCCTTGTTTGACACCTCAGAATATGATTTCGGATTCAGAGACAACACTTCTGTCCGCTCCAGCCTCAGAATTTTCAAATCTATCAGTAACACGGAATTCGATTTTTCTAAGAAAAAGACAGATATCAGACGTCCTCTATTAGAACGCCTCTCCTCTTTCGCACCAGATGTCATAGCCGTATCAGCCTTGTCCGATGAAATAGATATTGGGCTTAGAATTTCCCAACTTGCTAAAGAACATGATCCAAAAGTTGTCGTTGTTTGGGGGAACAAGGCCGCAAGCATGAGTCCCCAGAAGATCTTAAATTACTCTTTTGTCGACTACGTTTGTGTTGGCGAAGGCGTAGAGTTTATCACTCAGTTCCTGACATTTCTCTGCGAGAAATCAAACCCTAGGCAAATAAGAAATCTTGGTTTCAAACTGGAATCTGGCCAACTTGAGCTTAATCCAATTGCACCATATTTTGCAAAGCTTGATGAGTTGCCTTATCTAGACTGGACCATTTTCGACCCACGACAATTCATTAAGCCTTATGATGGCAAATTGCTTCGCGGCGGTGATCACATGATTTACTGGGGATGTCCAAACAAATGCACCTACTGCATAAACGAAGCATATCGAGAAATCTACAATCACCAATCCGGATTTTTGAGACGCTATTCTGTAGATAGGATCATTGATGAATTATCCTACTTGAAAGCTCAGTGGAATCTTGAGTTTTTCAAATTCCATGACGAGGATTTTTGTCTAAAACCATATGACTATTTCGCTAATCTAGCTGAAAAGTATCGTTCAAAAGTGAACATTCCGTTTACAATAATGGCAAATGCAAAGAATGTCACTCGAGACAAAGTGAATCTTTTGAAGTTAATGAATTGCGTTTCTGTAACATTGGGAATTGAAACAGGAAATGCGAAGTTAAGAAAAGAGATCCTCAACAGAAATGAAACTACAGAGCAGATAGTAGAGGCTGTTTCGCTCTTTAATTCAGTCGGAATACGAACTTCGTCCTTCAACATGCTAGGGATACCATTCGAAACAAGAGAAACAATTTTTGAAACCATTGAATTGAACCGGCAGGCGAAGGTTAGATATCCGAATGTTGGATTTTTCTATCCACTTGAAGGAACTACCCTTCGAGACATCGCTATAAATAATGGTTTTTTCAGCCCCGAGTGCAGGCAAGTCTTTACGAACGACCAACCCAATTTGTCGTTCTCTACAATGACGAGAGAAGAACTGATTGCGTTGCGCGAGAGGTTCCTACTTTACATCAAGTTTCCGAAGAAGTTTTGGAAGTTCATTGAGCTCTCTGAGCAGCCAACACTCATCGGACGAAAACTGACAACTAAGCTCTTCGAGATATATGAGACAAATATCCTTGCAAAGTCTGGATTCTGGGAATCAGAAGATGATCAAATGTTGATCGATCAACTTGAGGATGTCGTGGCCAATTGTTGACTCGCAACAAACTCAAACTTGTTCGCTCTGTTCTGACGTATTCATTTCCAACACTCTTTTCGGGCTTTGCCAGTTTCCTTTTTTTCATTCCTTTAACAACGTATTATCTCACTCCAGAAAACTTTGGGGAAATAGCATTAGTGGCGCTATTTGTAACCCCAATTGACGTATTGTCTTCAAGCAGTTCTTACTGGATTTACTCAAAATATTACTCTCAGACGAATGAGAAGAAAATTGTCACTAGCAATCTTCTACTATTTGATTTTGTTTGTCGAGTTTTTTGGGTTGCTCTGTTCTTGTCTGTCTATCCATCGATTTGGAGCTATTACTGTTCGAGAGACTTATCGCAGTTTAATTTCTTAATCAAACTGCGAATAATACAGTCTGCTTTTACCCCTTTTGGGGCAACGGCCTCATTCTTGTTAATTTTCTCCGAATCACCCCAGAAGCACAGCTTCTTGGAAATTGTTCAAACTCTCACAGCCATTTTCATTTCAACCATACTCTTAGTGTTTTCCTCACAAAAAGTAGAAGCGTATTTTCTTGCTCAAGCTATATCCGGGTTTTGTTCCTCATTCATTAGCCTATACTCGATCTGGTCCCAAATGGTTCTTTCAATCTCAGGGAAGTGGCAACGAGTGATCTTGTCTAACTACTTGTCATTTCTTCCATCTTCGTTGCTTGAATTCATACTTAACCAACTTGACCGATATGCAGTTCAAAATTACATGGGGCTAGAGCCTCTAGGAGTGTATTCGCATTCTCAGAGCTACAAAGTTGCCCTGCAGAATGCAGCAAAATCATTCAGTCGAACAATTGTACCAAAGATTGCAAAATCAAACGACTTCGCATCAGATACCGTTTCTAGCACTGTGAGTTCCGTCTTAGTCGCTTTTTCGATTATTGGCTTAGTGTTTTCATTCTTTTCATTTGAAATACTCAACATTGTTACTCACGGGCGACTAGTTAAAGTAGCTTTACTTGTCCAATTATGGTTTTTCATTCCTTTCACTAGTTTATATTCGCTCTATTATACTCAATACCTGATATCGAAAAAAGAGCAAATCTTCCTAAGCCTTTCGAACACCGTTTTAGCCATCATTTTCATTCCATTGTTCTTCGTGGCAGCACAGCACGGTGGGTTATTCACTTTTACTCTGCTTGTCCTGAGCTACAATTTGGCAGTTCAATTTGCAAGAGTTGCCTATGCTAAACTTCTCGGATGTCCTAGAATCGCTGACCGTCTCTTCTGGCTTTTGCTAATCTTGCTTGTATTTATCGATGGCGTGATTTATGCTTATAAGCCTTGCTTGTTCAATAAAATGTTCTTTTTTTTCCTAACCTTATGTGCTCTAGTCCGACAGCTGCACAAGGAGTTCTCACATGTCTCCGAGTATTAAGCGATTACTAGGAAGTTGCTTTGTCGTGTTTCAGAGCTCGGTTTTTCGTATGCTCGAATGGCTTGCAGTTAAGAGCGATACCATCTTCTTGTTTTTCCTTTATGTCCTCGACAAATTGAATAGGTTTCACGTTCCTCTGCCACATCTCAACCTCTCGCATGGCCATAGTTTTTCCTCGGGAAGGGGCAATTCATCATCTGAAAAGCTAAATCTAATCAAAGCAGAACTTCCTAATAAGAAGTGTTTCATTCTTGACGTCGGCTCCAATAATGGCTATTATTCTCTGGAGTTCGCCAAAATGGGTCACTTAGTGTGCGGTTTTGAGCCAGACCCCTTTCTATTTCGAATCGCATCATTCGCTTCTGTGCACTGCAGTATTCGAGGAGTGGGTTTTTTTAACCAAGGTCTGACTCCGCAAAATGTTTGCTCTTTACCAACTGCAGATGTCACGTTGATTTGCTCGGTGTTTCATTGGTGGGTGAAAGACTTTTCTTTTTCTAAAGCGAAAGAAATGTTAATCTGCCTCTGGAAATCAACGCGAATTTGCATGTTTATAGAAATGCCAAACACTTGTCACAATAAGAAAATTGCATCTTGGATGCCTCCTATTGGCCAAACAGAAGACGACATGCGAACTTTTTTACTCGGTCTGATTCCCACCGATAGCGTAAAATATTCAAAATGTCTCGGGTTTCTTCCAACCGATTTCAGACCAAATGAAAAACGTCATTTATTTGTATTGTTCAAGGAGCTGCCTTGATCATTGGACTTTGGGGAGCAAACTGCAGTGGAAAATCGTTTTTTTCCAAAACAATCTGCAAATACTTTCCTGATGAAGTAGTCAGTTTAAATCCTTTTTGTCATCCAGGTAGTCGCTATTCTCAGATTTCCTTTGTTTTGTCCAACCTGCGTTTCTTGTGGAATCTTTATCACCCAAGCAGTTATCGCATAGTTAGACGACTCTTGTGGATTGGGCTATTCTGTTCCAGAAAGAGATTCCCTCCCCCACCCCCCGGCATGTTGTTGATTGCTGATGAAACAATTGTAAAGAAGATCATCGAATTGATTCCGTTTGAAAATGGTTGCAACGCCAAGTCACAATTCGACATCATCCAAAGTATTCTTCCGATACTGCTATCAATCGAATCCAAATACCACAGTGCTTTTGTATTTATCAACTCTCCTCCAGACAAGTTCCTATTTTCTCAGCGATCCTATTATCCAGAGGTCTCTCCTGAAGAGAAAGAGCATCGATTTGTGTCCCAACAAACGCTTTTCAAGGAGTTGGCGCATCTTGCACAAGAAAGAGGTTTTCCAGTACTAAGCGTCAACACCCTCGCATCCACAGAATCACTACTTCATGAGTGGGTACGTTTTCGCGACTACTTGCTTCGCAGAGATGTGCGCTTTCGATAGAAGGGAGTCGTCCAATGAAAATCGCGTTCGTTCAATGCGGTCTGCCAGGTCCTGCCTACCACGGAGGCGCGGTCACCTGCTGGGCCGTTCTTCGGGCTATGCTGAGCGAGGGGCATCGGGTAACCCTGATCAGTCTTTTCGACACCTCAACCGCCAACCCCTATCTCGAATCGAGAGCCACACAAACCGCCTTGGCGCGAGAACTGGGCGCTGATGTACGATTCATCGAGTATGACCACTTCAAAATCTCACCTTCACCGAGCAGTCTGTTCCAGCGGGTGACGACCTATCTGCCGCCCAGACTTGAGAACCTCTTTCCCTGGGCGCGGCTCAGAAACCGGTTGGAGGGTCTTCTGAGCGAAACCAGACCGGACGCCATCTTCGTCTATCATTTCGACGCTCTGGCCGCGGTCTTCCGCACGACATGCGCGCCTGTCGCCGCCGGAGTCGGCGATCTCTGGCATCTCCCCTCCGCGTTTCTGTGGCAGGCCCAGCCGGCCACCCTGCGAAAGTACACCATCGGCCTCGCTCTTCAAGCCGTCCACACCGCCGCCAGCGAACATTGGATGAAGAAAATGCTTGCCGCCTGTGCGCTGAAAGGGGCGTTTGCCGCGCACTATGCCGAGTGGCTGAGAACCCAGCCCGGTCTCGACACCACCGTCTACTTCCGAACTCCGGCGCATGACCCGGTCGGCGATGACTGGCGTCAGGCGCGCATGACGGCGCGAGCAGCTCGCCCAACGTCTCTCCCCAAGATTCTGATGATCGGCGACATCACCGGAACCGCCGCGCGCTGGGGACTGCGTCTTCTGATTCATGAGGTACTGCCGACCCTCGATGCCACCCTCGGAGAGAAGAGGTATGAACTGCACCTCGTGGGGGGCGGACAGATCGAATCCGAGTTCCAATCCCTGTATTCTCACCCGGCGGTGCGTGTCAGGGGCCGCGTCGTTCCGCCTGATCAAGAGTTTCTCAGTGCCGACGTCCTGTTCGTCCCGACACCTATCACGCTTGGAATTCGCGTGCGCATCATCACCGGCTTTTCCTACGGGTGCGCGCTGGTCACGCACGAAGCCAACCGGGCCGGCATTCCGGAGATCGAAACAGAGAAAAATGCTCTGGTCGCCGATTCCGGCATCGAACTGGCGCGGCATCTCATTCGTGTCGTACAATCGCCGCAGCAACGAGATCAACTCGAAGGCGCGGCCCGCGAGACGTTCTGTCGTCTCTTCTGCGAGTCGGTGGCCGCCCGCGAAATCGTCCATAAGATCGAAGACATGGTCAGGAGGAAGTAAATGGAAATCCGTATCGGCAAACGCATCATCAATCGCATGTCACCGGTATACATCATCGCCGAAGGATGCGATAACCATCTCGGCAAAGTCGAAACCGCCATCGAGATGTGTCGACAGGCGAAACTCGCCGGCGCTGATGCCATCAAGTTTCAGCACCATCTTCCTGACGAGGAAATGCTTCCCGACATCCCCATGTCGGACAACTTCGACATTCCGCTGTATGAGTTTCTGAAGAAGTATGCCCTTAAGCTTGATGAACACGCGAAACTCATGAAATACTGCCGCGACATCGGCATTCAGTATCTCTGCACCCCTTTCAGCTACCAGGCCGCCGTCGAGATGAATTCGATCGGTCTCGAGGCTATCAAAATCGGTTCAGGTGAGATGACTGACATTCCGTCACTGGTACGCATGTCCGAGTTTGGCAAACCCATGATCGTCTCGACCGGCATGTGCACGCTGGAGGAGATCGATCGCACCTACCAGGCGCTCAGCTCGCGCAATGTTGCTCTGGCCTTCACCAACTGCGTCTCCGAGTATCCCCCGGTGTATGAAGACATCAACCTGGGCGTTATCGGAACCATGATCGAACGGTATCCCAAGGCGATTATCGGTCACTCGGACCACACCCCCGATCTGTTTACCTGCTTCGCCGCCGTCACTCTCGGTGCGCGGATCATCGAAAAGCACGTCATTCTCGACAAGCGCCAGCCTGGCCCTGACCAGAGCGTCTCCATCGACTTCCGAGATCTGGCGCAGCTGGTCGATGGCATTCGCAAGATCGAAGTCTCACTCGGAAACGAGAAGAAGGTTCACGGTCGCGAAAAACAGATTCGCGAATGGGCTTTCCGCAGTATCGTCACGACCCGAGCGGTGAAGTCCGGGGATATCATCACCGGAGAAATGATCTGGGCGAAACGACCCGGAACGGGCATTCCCTCGAGATTTCGCGACCAGATCATCGGACGCCGCGCCAGGCGAGACATCGCTGGGAACAAACTGGTTACCTGGGAAGACCTCGACGGCGATCCCATTCGCGAATAGTCCGGGTGATCATGACGCATTCCGATCTCCTGATCGTCATTCCAGCCCGTGGCGGTTCGAAGGGAATTCCGCGGAAGAACATCGCCCCCCTCTGCGGCAAGCCGTTACTGGCGTACACCATCGAGGCGGCTCTCGCCTCTCGGATCTCGCCTCATCTCTACGTTTCGACGGATTGCCCGGAGATCAGCGCAGTGGCCTCAGCATACGGTGCCCGGGTGATTCGACGCCCGGCGGACATCGCCCATGATACCGCTTCGACCGAAGCCGCATTGTTGCACGCGCTCGATGCGACCGAGGCGGAGGGACAACGCTTTTCCACGATTCTGACCCTGCCGCCGACGTCACCCCTTCGCGCTCCGGCCACGATCCAGGCTTTTATCACACGGTTCATGGAGATCTCGTCTCAATACGACGCCCTTCTGTCTCTCTCTGAAAACCGCGGCGACTTCTGGATCCAGAATCCGGACGGCGGCTTTCGGCGGCTCTTCCCGAACGCCCCACGCCGGCGCCAGGAACGCCAACCGCTCTATCTCGAAAACAGTGCCCTCTACGCGACCCGAGTCTACGCCCTTCGTGAAACCGGTTTCATTCTCGGCCGCACCTCGACCGGATTCGTGATCAGCGAGCGCGAAGCGCTTGATATCAACGAACCCATCGATCTGATCATCGCGGAACAGCTTCTGAAGACGCCCCCCTGAGATGCCGAGCCTCACCGCGAACAGTGTTTTTGTCCGAGTTCATTGGCGATCAATCATGCTCTCAGACTGAGACGTCGACATACGGAGAAATAGTCATGGATCAATCCGCTCTGCGTTCATTCCTCAAGACGTATGTTTTTCGTTTACCGGGTCTCGACTGGCTCAATCTCGTGCGCTCGCTGACTTCCGCCGGCGGACGCGACGAACTGAAGCACGAGATACGCTCCCTGCGACAATGGTCGAATCAAGCACGGCGCCTGTTTGCCAACCCTCTGCACGAGCCTGAAGCCGGCAAGACCGCGCTGTTTTTCGGGCAAACCCGTGTCGACTTCGTCATGCTCGAGTCCTTCATGATCAAAGCCTTCGAACTCGCGGGCTATCGCCCCGTGGTCATCACGGTCCCGTCTTGCCCGGTGCGTCAGGCGTATCGTGTCGAAGGCGTCTCTGAAAACCACATCATGCAAGGGTTCTTTCCACCACCCAACCACGTCGAAGCCGCCCGCCTCATGACCCAGGCACGCACGTTCGACGACCTGATCAAACTCGAATACCGCGGAATCAGGGTTGGTAAATATGTGGCATCGACGCTCATGCGCAAGTGGCGGCAGGGCAGTATTCCCCTCGACAACCGACAGGTTGGCCGAGTGATCCTCGAGCGACTGGCGGACTCGGTATCGTTCGCGGACGGGGCACTGGCCATGATCGACCGTTTCAAACCCTCGGCGACGGTGTTCGTCGACCGTGGGTATTCTCCCGCTGGAGAACTCATCGACGCTTCGATCAATGCCGGCATTCCCGCCTACTCGTGGTGTGCCGCGCATCGCAACAACGCTTTCATGCTCAAGAAGTACAACCGCGACACTCGCGACGTCCATCCTTCCTCCCTTTCACCTGAGTCATGGCATCAGCTTCAACAGATGCCCTGGACGCCTCAGCGAGCGGAAGAGGTTCGTCAGGAGCTTTCCTGGTGTTACTCGAGCGGAGAATGGTACAGCGAGGTGGGAACGCAGGTGAACAAGCAGAACCTCGAGAACCAGACCTTGCGACAGAAGATAGGCATCGATTCAAACAAGCCCGTAGCCACGATTTTCTCGCATATCTTCTGGGACGCGACTTTTTTCTGGGGCATTGATCTGTTTCGGGATTACGAAGACTGGTTCGTCCAGACCGTACAAGCCGCCTGCCGCAACGACCGACTGCACTGGCTGGTGAAAGTGCACCCGGCCAATGTGGTCAAGGATCACCGCGACGGTGTGAAGAGCGTTCCCTCCGAGGTGAAAGCCCTTCAGGAGAAGGTTGGGAAACTTCCACCACATGTCACGGTCCTGCCCGCAGACTGGAATATCAGCACCTATTCGTTGTTCCAGATCATGGATTACTGCCTGACGGTCCGCGGTACGGTGGGAATCGAGGCCGCTCTTCTCGGAAAGCGCGTTCTCACGGCGGGAACCGGTCGTTACGACAGGCTCGGGTTCACCCACGACTTCTCATCGGCCCGGGAGTATCTCGAGGCTCTCACCCGGCTACATGAGATTCCCTTGCCGGACGCGCGTGAAATCGAGTTAGCCCAGCGCTACGCCTATGGCGTCTTTCTCGGCAGACCGCTCCCGCTTTCGAGCATTCGCATGGAGTATCAGAAGGATGCGCGAGCCACTCTGGCCGTCGGCTGGAAACTGGATTCGCCCGACGCCTTGAAGACGTCTCCCGATCTCCGTGCTGCCGCCGACTGGATCAGATCGGGCGCTGACGACCATCTGCGACTACCCGAGTCGTTTTGATGTGGAGGAGGATTACGTCATGTGCGGTATCGTTGGCCTGATCGGTCCCCAGGAGCCGGAATGGCTCAGCGGCATGAACCGGGCTCAACGCCACCGCGGTCCGGATGCCAACGGCGAGTATCGCGACCCGCACACCCAAGTCAGCCTGGCCATGAGCCGCCTCAGCATCGTCGATCTGACAGACGGACACCAGCCGATGATCGACGAGAAACGCGGTCACGTGGTCGTCTTCAACGGGGAAATCTTCAACGCCCCCGCACTGCGTCGCAAGCTTGGTGACGAGGGTTATTCTTTTGTCACCAGAAACTCAGACACAGAGTGCCTTCTCTACCTCTATGACCGTTACGGGTCCCGGATGGTCGAGCACCTGAACGGAATGTTCGCATTCGTCATCTACGATCGCGGTGCCGGCAAACTCTTCGGCGCACGCGATCATTGCGGCATCAAGCCGTTCTATTGGTATCACAGCTCCGAGCGCTTTTCCTTCGCATCGGAAATCAAGAGTCTGCTGTCGCTTCCCTTCATTCCAGCAGAGGTTGACCCACAGAGCGTTCATCATTACCTGAGTTTCCAGTTCACCCCACCTCCGAGAACCGCCTTTCAACACATCCACAAACTTCCCGCCGGGCATTCGTTCACGTTCGATCTCGCCACTCGGCGCCTGCATGTCGAGCGGTACTGGCGCACGCCATCCGCCTCGTCCCACCCGCTCTGTCCACCGCCCGAGGATCCAGCTCGAGCGGTTCGCCATCTGCTGGAACAGTCGGTTCAGCGCTGGCTGATGAGTGACGTTCCCATTGGCTGTTCCCTTTCCGGCGGTCTTGATTCCACAGCCGTCGTCGGTTTGATGGCCAGCAGCGGCATCACTCCGATTCAAACCTGGACCCTGGGGTTCGACGACCCGGACGCCGCCGAACTTGATGAACGCGATCTGGCGCTGGCGGTGGCAAGACGTTACGGGACCAGACATTCAGAGATCATCGTCCGATCTGATTCTCTGCTCGATGATCTGCAGACAATGGTTTCGCACCTTGACGAACCATACGCCGGCGGTCTCCCCTCCTGGTTCGTCTTTCGCGAGATGAGTCGGCATGTGAAGGTTGCAATGACCGGCAGCGGTGGTGACGAATTGTTCGGCAACTACGGCAAGTGGAGAATCTTCTCGCCATTCACCCCGCGCCTCGCCTCACTCGCCTTTCAGCGAGTCCGTTCGCACGGTTGGCGGGAGTGGTGGCGCCACCCGCATGGAGCGCTGTATGGGGCTCTCTCTCTGTCAGGTTTCGGCGAGAAGCAAAAGGCGGAAATCTGGTCCCCCGATGTTCATGCGTGTTTTCGTTCCAGCCCCAGTCTGCTCGAAGATCTCTGGCGTGAAAGTCGGGCTCTCGATCCGCGAGACGCGATCCCCGCAATCGATTTTCAACTGCAGTTACCGGAAGAGTTCCTGCTCATGACCGATCGCTTTTCCATGGCCTGGTCTATCGAAGCCCGCACGCCGTTTCTCGATCGCGAGCTTGTCGACTTCGTTCTTCGCCTGCCACCCGACATTCGGACGTCAGCGCGAAATCTGAAGATTCTGTTCCGCCAGGCGATCGAGGACCTGCTCCCGCCCGAGCTGTTACAGACACGCAAACGTGGGTTCATCCTGCCGACTGGACAGTGGCTCAGAGGCCGTCTGCGCCCCATGGTCGAGGATCTCATGAATCCGACGGCCCTCCGTCGACAGGGACTGTTTTCCGACGAAGTCTGGCACGGAGTAATCCTGCCGCATCTCAAAGGGCAGTGCGACTTCGGCGGCCTAGTCTGGACGCTGTTCATGTTTCAGCTCTGGTGGCGCACCTTCTGTGAAGACAGGAGACTTGCATGATTAACCGTCGTGGAGTATAACCTCCAGCAGCGGCTTTCCCGCGAGCATTTTCATGTCTCAAGAATCCACCATGCGAATCAGACATCTGAGTTTCTCCGACCTCGACGGCGGAGCGGCCCGGGCCGCCTATCGCCTGCATACCGGCATGGTGCAGGCAGGTGTCGACTCGCACTTTCTCGTGCGCCACAAACTCAGCGACGACAAGACGGTGATTCCCCTGCACACCGGTATTGTCAGCCGTTTTCTATCGTATCATCGTGCCGCGATCGATCGTCTGCCGGTTCGGGCCTTGTATCCGCGGCTTCAGGCCCCGTGGTTCTTTCCGAACTGGACCTTTGATCTGATCTCCCGGCATCCCGATGTTCAGGCAGGACAGATCGTTCAGCTGCACTGGGTCAGCGGCGGATTCCTGAGACCGGAGAGTCTGCGAACAATGCAGAAGCCTATCGTATGGCGGCTTTCCGACTTCTGGCCATTCTCCGGCGGTTGTCACTATCCGTGGGATTGCCGCAGATTTGAAGAGTCATGCGGCACCTGTCCGCAGTTGGGAAGTCTGAACGAACGCGATCTTTCGACCTGGGTATTCAACCGGAAGAAAGCCGCCTACGATCACCTCGATCTCACGATCGTGGCTCCCAGCACCTGGATTGCGGAACACGCGAGACGCAGTCAGCTCTTCCGATCTCATCCGGTCCACGTCATTCACAACGGCATCGACCTTGACATGTTTCGGCCGATTCCTAGATCAGTGGCCGTCGAAGCCCTCGGATTAGACCCGACCCGCAAGTATGTGCTGTTTGGCGCGATCCACGGCACCACCGATGAACGCAAAGGCTTTGCCTTCCTGTTTAAAGCACTTCAACAGATGAAGGCCCGCTTTCCGGAAGACTTCATCGAACTTCTGGTCTTCGGATCTTCTCGCCCTGCCGACAATCGAGCCCTTCCCTTTCCCACTCGTTTCCTCGGCGTCCTGAAAGATGATCTGAGCCTCAAGCTCGCTTACAATGCGGCCGACGTGTTTGTCGCGCCATCACTCGAGGAGAACTTCTCCAGTACGGTCCTCGAGGCCGTCGCCTGCGGACGCCCTGTAGTCGCCTTCGACACAGGCGGGATGCCTGATCTGATCGAACATCAGGTGAATGGGATCCTTGCTCCGATTCGCGACAGCGTTGCCTTGGCCGAGGGGATCACCTCGATCCTCTCCTTCCCACAGAGAGCCGAAGAACTGGGCGCACAAGCGCGGCGGCGCGCCGAACGTGAGTTTTCGCTTCAGGGCCAGACGGCTAAATATGTGCGTTTGTACGAGTCTTTGTTAGACAGAAGGCCTGATGAGTCGATTGAGGCGCGATCAGTATGACGACATGTACGTTATACCAAGCGCTCGAGTCGCGTCTGCTGGAGACGATTCCAACCGGGGAAGTCGAGAGCATTCCGCAGATTTTTTCAGTCTTCAGTCGAAGTAGAATTCGGAAAAACCGTAGAAATCGAGCTATGGCATTTTCTCGCGTGCGATCTCCTGTGTTTCGCGCTGATGTACAGTGCTCCTCTTGAAAGTTGGGTCACCGTTATGACAATTTAGCTCGCAGACACGAGGAGTTTTCAACATGATCCGATTTGCAAGTGTGACCGAGGTTCTGCAGATCATCGCCGAGGGCAACAATCTCTCTGAGATTCACTATGCGCTGAGAAATCACGATGTTCCCGAAACCCTGCGTCAGCTGTTCCGATTCGCCCAACTCAAGACCAGAAACATCGGCGTCAACCTGCTCGAGCTGTTCGGCTTGAAAGAGAAGGTTCGTCGACTGCTCAACCTCTGAAGTCGCATTCGTTTTCTGCTACAATCTGAACGCATCATGAAAAAGAAACTCTTGTTCGTCACTGGCTCGCGCGGCGAGTGGGGATACATTCGTCCGATTCTGCGGCTCTGCCAGAAACGCGATGATTTCGACTTCTCGCTCTGCGTCACCAACATGCATTTGTTGCCCGATTACGGGTCTTCATACCAGGAGATCGAGCGCGACGGTTTCCATATCGATCACAAGATCTTCATGTCGCTCGACGGGTACAACCATCTGACGATGGTCAAGTCGCTCGGCATCTTCCTGATGTCGCTCGCCGACGTGATCGCGAGTGAACGCCCGCACTGGATCATCCTGGCAGGCGATCGCGGCGAGCAGTTGATGGGGGCGATCTGCGGCGCATTCTGCTACCTTCCTGTCGCGCACATTCAGGCCGGGGAACTCTCGGGAAACATCGACGGCATGACCCGCCATGCCATCGGCAAATACGCGCATCTCCACTTCGCTTCGAACCAGGATGCGGCTGATCGGCTCGCGAAGCTGGGTGAAGAGCCGTTCCGCATTCACAACGTCGGAGCTCCCCAGCTCGACGAATTGGTACAGGGTCAGTATTCCTCGCGCGAAGAACTCGAGAACCGTCTGGCCATCGACTTATCAGAACCCTACCTGCTGTTGGCCCAGCACCCCGTGACCGAAGAGAAAGCATCTGACCAGATCAGGGTTACCATGGAAGCCCTGCGCGAGTTCTCTGTGCCAAAGATCATCGTCTATCCGAACAACGACGCTGGTTCCGAATATATTCGCGAAGGCATCGAGAACCTGCGGCATGGAAAAGTGCGCATGTTCTCGAATCTCAAGCGGGAAGACTATCTCGGGCTGATGAAGCACTGCGCCTGCATGGTCGGGAATTCGAGTTCTGGACTGATCGAAGCCCCGATTTTCAAAGTACCTGCCGTCAACATCGGCAGAAGGCAGACAAAGCGCGTTCGCGGCAATAACGTTATCGACGTCGGGTGCGAGATCCCAGCCATCGTCGAGGCGATCCGGAAAGGCCTGTCTCGCGAATTCCACGACTGGCTCGAGCGTAATTGTACAAGTCCGTATGGCGACGGAAGATCGTCGGATCGAATTCTCAGGATCTTGTCAGAGACGGCAACGAACGAAGATCTGGTCGTAAAAAACCTGACCTATTGAAGAGGATGCCATGAAGAAATTGCACGAGTATGTGGTGTATGACAAACAGCCGATCATCGAGGCCGTCGCCGTGATTCAGGGAAACCTTTCGCGATGCTGCGTCGTGGTGAACGATGCGCGCAAGGTGGTCGGCGTCTTCAGTGAAGGCGACGTTCTGCGCGCCCTCCTCGCCGGCACCGACCTGCATGCGCCGATTCGCAAGGTGGTCAAGCCGTCCTTTCACTCACTGTCCACCCCCGATCTCGCCGCCGCGTTCAAACTCGTGAAGAAG
Organism: uncultured bacterium; assembly: GCA_964472075.1. GTDB lineage: Bacteria > Muiribacteriota > Ozemobacteria > Ozemobacterales > Ozemobacteraceae > CAYYIY01. The sequence continues at coordinate 91,050 of CAYYIY010000015.1, forward strand.
TTTGCGATCACGCTCGTACCAGTGCTCAACGATTCCTGCGAGCTACAGCAGGTCATTACCTTTCACGAAATCATGGAAAAGGTGCAGTTCGTCGCAACCCCTGCCTGAGCCTGACAGGTAGTTGGGAAGCTGCAGGCCAGGCGATTTTCACCTGCCGATCAGGTCCCCGGCACCGCCGGTTCAGATACTCTCTGTTCGGCCACTGATACGGGTTCGCTCGAAGGGTTGATCACCATCAGAAAGCCCATCAGGAAAAACACCAGCATGGCGAGTTCTTCGTCACCCCAACTATACTCGGTGAAGCCCGTTCCGATAAAGCCGACCCAGATTGCCAAACCGCCACCCATAAATGAGGCGCGCCACGACTCGGGAACACTCCCCCAGGCGTCATAGGCATACTTCCCCATCGAAAGTACCAGCCACACAAAGGCGATAAGCCCTGTCACACCGGTCATCACCAGGAATTGGAGAAAGTTGTTGTGCAGGTGGCCGTATGCTTCTTTATCCGGCCAATCCGGATTGTTCTTCAAAAACTCCTTGTAATGCGGTTTGATGTTGTTCAGACCAACACCCAGAATCGGATTACTCTGCCAGAACGACAGACCGTTTTTCCAGATCGACCAGCGCAGATTACCGCCAATACTCTGCGGTTTCTGACTTTCGACTTGGTACACATCAAGATTCGGGCGAAAGATTCCGGCGGCAGCGATGATGATGAGGCCGAGCACGGCAAAAATCGCGACCAGTCGCTTCCAGTTCGGGCCGATCAACAGAACCAGACCGACTCCGAAACCGATGAAAGCGCCACGTGAATATGACGACAACAAACCGATGAATTGCAGAATGGCCGCCGGCCACAGCCACCGATTCGACTTGGCGTACGTGAGATTGGCTTTGATCCATGACAACGTCAGCAGCAGAAACATCGCCTGACACTCACCAAACGTGATGCTCATCGAGTAGAAGCCACGAGCACGAAAATCCTGCGCCTGCGCCAGCATGTTTTTGATGGAACCCACGAGACCCACTCCGCCGGCGAGAGCCCCGGAAAACACCAGCAGGGCCAGCAGGCGCTTCCATTGTAACTCAGAGAACCGTGCCGAGAACGGCATGAGGAAAACGATGATGATGAGATACTTCTTCAGTTCGGTGAACCCACGCCACAGATCGACCGCATTGGTCAGAGACAGCACGGAAACCGCGAACAGCGCCATATAGGGCCAGGCAAACGGTACCGGCTTGCACTCGACCTCTTCACCCCAGCGACAGAAGCACCAGCCGAGAAAGGCGATTCCCAAGCCGATCTGCATGCCCGAGATCGAAAACCCGCTGAACGCGGCAAAGATGCACAAACCCGCGTAGAACGCCTTCCAACCAGTCGACGGTCCTTGAGTGGATGAGACAGGGATGGCTTCGGCGATGGGTGGAGCATGAATCGGAGATTCGGTCATCGTCATGGGGTTCGATTATCACATCGATGCGCTCGAAATGCAACGTCAAGGTTCCGCCAGCTCACCGCGATGTGAATACCGCCCCACAGCAGTCGCTGACCTCGAGACAAAGAATTCATATGTATCGCATGCAGTGAGACCTTCTCGCAGACACGGTGCATGTGATAACATGAGGTCAGCATCAGACGTTCGGAGGTGCCACCCATGGCCGCGCCCAGTCGCAAGAAGAAAGAGAGCCGACCTCGACCGGTCACGTATGCCGATTTGTGCCGAAAGCCAGTAGACGAACAATGGGAAGTCATCGACGGTATCGCATACGCGATGACCACTCCATCGGCTGATCACCAGCACATTTCGGTTAAACTCACGCGTTTTCTTGACGTCCATTTTGACGGCAAGCCATGTCGAGTGTTTCACGCGCCTTATGGGGTCTTTCTGCCGAAGAAGGGTGAAACACTTGAAGAGACGACTAACATGGTTATTCCTGATCTGGTCGTCGTTTGCGATGAGAAGAAGCGAACGGCCAAAGGGTGCCGCGGCGCACCCGATCTGGTGATCGAGATACTGTCGCCATCATCGCTTTCTCACGACCAGCTCCGCAAACTGAACCTGTATGAACAGCATCGGGTGCCGGAATACTGGGTCATCAACCCGGACGGACTCGTCATGATCTTCCGCCTGCAGAAAGACCAACGGTACGGACGCCCCGACATCTACAACGATCAGATGCAGATCGAGACCCCGCTCTTCCCCGGCTTGAAGATCGATCTGAAAGAGGTCTTTCCCCCGCCGCCCGCCAACGGTGTGCGCGAGCGCCCCGGCCGGTATGACGCCATTCCGATACACGAGATGATCGACGGCGTCAGATACTGAAACGAGGTTTAGACAATGACAACGTCACGCATTCCCGGAATTCCCGAAGACATCGAGCTTTCTGAGCCTCGACAGAATCCGGATAAACGCTTCACCTA
>CAYYIY010000016.1:0-88995 GCA_964472075.1 uncultured bacterium
CTGGACTCGAACCAGCGACCTTGTGGTCCCGAACCACACGCGCTACCAACTGCGCCACGCCCCGGCGTGGTCTGGCAAGAATACCACAATCAGCATGCCTCTGCAAGCTCTTTCCCGAACTTTTTTCTTTCAGCCCTTGCGAAAGCCGAGTAGAAATCCAGCAAGGAAGCCTCCGGCAAAGGGCATATTGTAACTGAGCACCGCCCAGAGTTTATCCCACCAGGTTGTCAATGTTCCCGGGGGCATGGCCATCTGAATCTTGTCCCAGTCGATGGAGATGAAGTGATGATACGAAAGCGCCTGAACCCCGATGATGACAATGCCGAGAACGATAGCCGCCAGTTTGGCGACCTTCTTCAGCGTGAATCCGACTGACCAGCCGGCGATGCCGCCGAACCCGAGAGTGCCGAGGTAGTAGTTGAACTCGGGTGGCAGCGAGGATGCCGCGCTCGTGGTCGTGGCCGCAGGCGGCCGTGCCGGTACCGTTGCGCCGGTGCCCGCGGCAAGGCAGAGGTCGTGGGTCATAACCAGAGCTGAACAGAGCAGTTGATGAAGCAGACGCGAACGCATGGTGGTTTGGGTGAACTATTTGGCGGTGGTCGGGAGAACGGAATCGATGTTCTCCACCCGCAGAAGCCCGGCCGGTGTTCCGACCCAGAGCGTCGTGCGGTCGATGGCGAGAGCAGAGATCGACAGACCGTTGAGTTCGGAAAGCTTACCGGAAAGATCGACCCAGGCGTTGTTGTGAAAGATTCCCAGACCGCGCCGGGTGCCGACATACAGCGTGTTTTCATCCGAGCTGAGCGCGAACGAGTTGATGACATTGTCCGGCAGAGGGCTGTTCCCGGCCACCGGTTCCTCGACAATCTGCGCGCCGCGCTGCACCCATTCCTTGTGCGGTGCGGTGTAGGAAATGTAGGAGTTTTCCATGTCGGTGATCGTCATGCCGCTGGTAGTGCCGATGACGAGTCGATCCTTCCAGGGAAGAATACACTTGATGTTGTTGCCGATCAGCTGACAATTGGGCGGCGAGGGCGGAATCTCGACCAGCGAACTTCCCATGATCGTCTTGGCCGGTCCGGAAAAGTTCTGGAACATCGCGCCCTGAAACATGGACATCCCGACGCGGGTTCCGGCCCAGATGCGCCCCTTGCGGTCGAAAGCCACGACGTTCACTTCGTCATCGACGAGTGAGGCGTTTTCTTTGCCGTAGGGCTGAAAGGGTCCGCCGGTCGACTGCTCGATACCGTGCGCGGTCGCCAACACGATCGTCGGTCCGTTCTGCGCGATGGAACGGACGCGCAGTCCGGAAACCAGCCCCGAGAACCCGGACGACTGATACCGCGCAGCGCCGTTTTCTGTGGCGATCAGCAGCGAGTCAGGCAAAGCCGACAGACTTTCGATCTCGTTTGACGGCAGAGCGTTGGTGTTCTTCTTGACATGAATCTGCCAGTTGGTTCCGTCGAAGCGGGTCAGGCCGTTGCGCGTGCCGGCCCAGATCTGTCCTCCAAAGACTGCCAGGGCCGTGATGTCGCTGTTAGGCAGGCCCTTTTGCGCGGTGAAGACCTCGATTTTCACGGCCGGGGCCTCGGATTTGGCCGCGGGTTTGCCGCCACAAGCGGTCAGCAATAGGGATACCGCGAGCAGGCCGACGAGAAGAAGCCTGGAAAGTGTATCGCGCAGCCGGATACGCATGGAGTGCCTCCAAAGTAGAATCGCTGTCAGGGAAAACGCAGCAGGGTTTCGGTCAGATTGTGCCATGCTTTGGCCGAGATTGCAAAGCCCTTGTCTGATGTTGACCGGATATGGCCTCGGTGGTAGACTTTGCCGTCTTTTTGCAAGGGGATTTTCATGAAAAAGCGCCTCAAGACGTATCCGATGAAGGAGCGTAGCAACCTGGTGAAGCGGGCGGATTTTGCGCGCCTGCCGGAAGCGGGGTTCCGTCTGACTCCGTTTCTTGAAGGCTTGCCCCAGATCCACGTCGGCAAGACCTTGCGGAACATGATCCAGGCGATTGTGCGTGCCAGGCGCGCCGGCCGACCGGTCATTCTCGGTATGGGGGCGCACGTGATCAAGTGCGGCCTCAACCCCTGGCTGATCGCGCTTCTGCAGCGTCGGGTCGTGACGGCGATCGCGCTGAACGGCGCCGGCTCGATTCACGATTTTGAACTGGCTTTCTGCGGTGAAACGTCTGAAGACGTGGCCAAAGAGCTGGCGGCCGGGCGGTTCGGGTGCGTTGAAGAGACCGGTGCCTGGATGGGCGAAGCCATGCGTGCGGCGCACCAGAAGGGGCAGGGCTTGGGTGAGGGCTTGCACCAAGCCATGAAAGCCCGACCCGAACGCTTTCCCTATCGAGAGAGCAGCCTGTTGTGGCAGTGCGGCGAGTTGGGAGTTCCCTGTTCGGTGCATGTCGCGATCGGAACGGATTTCATTCATCTGCATGAAGCCTGCGATGGCGCGGCTCTCGGGGCGACCACGTTTCGCGATTTCGAGATCTTCTGTGAGCAGGTCGAACAGCTCGAAGGCGGCGTCTACTGGAATCTGGGTTCGGCGGTCGTCTTGCCCGAAGTGTTTCTCAAGGCGGTGTCGCGCGCTCACAATCTCGGTTTTCACCTGGCCGGCATGACCACGATCAACATGGACATGCTGATTCAGTACCGGTCGATGACGAATGTGGTGAAGCGTCCGAGCCTCGGAGTGGGGGACGGCTTTCACCTGACCGGTCATCACGAAATCATGGTGCCGCTGCTGGCGCAGGCGGTACTGGAAGGACTCGACGCATGCTGAAACGATCGCGTCTGCAGGAAATTCTTTCCTTGTTCCCGAAGCTCGAACTGGCCGTACTCGGCGATGTCATGCTCGACGAGTTTCTCTGGGGAAAGGTCGATCGCATTTCTCCTGAGGCTCCGGTGCCGATTGTCCAGGTTAAAAATGAGACATCGCGTCCGGGCGGTGCCGCCAACGTGGCTGCCAACATCGTCTCTCTGGGCGCCAAAGCCCACATCGTCGGCGTTGTCGGTGACGACGGAGCCGGTCGCAAGCTGCGAGAGTCGCTCGAGCAGGAAAAAATCTCGACGGAAGGACTGGTCATCGACCCGGACCGGCGTACAACGCTCAAGACCCGCATCATCGGCCACAAACAGCAGATGATTCGCATCGACCGCGAAAGCAGCGGCGTGATCGGTGAAGGGTGTTGTCGCGCGTTGAAAGAACAACTCGATCGGCTGCGGCCGCGAGTCGGCGGAGTGGTCATCTCTGATTACGCCAAGGGAGTTCTTATTCGCGACATCATTGCGCATGCCGTGAACTCGTACAAATGTGAAGCGAAGTTCGTGGCCATCGACCCGAAGGTCAAGAATTACACGCTTTATGAGGGTGCGACCGTGATCACGCCCAATACGCGTGAAGCGGAACATGCCCTGGGCGACGAGTTCGGATGCGAGGCTGATGTACTTGAGGGCGGCATGACCCTGCTGCAGCGTTTCAACACCGACGCGGTGCTGATCACGCGCGGTGAACACGGCATGAGTCTGTTCGAGCGAGGCAAGCCGCCGATGACGATTCCGACCCGGGCGATCGACGTGTTCGACGTCACCGGCGCCGGCGACACGGTGATCGCGACCTTCAGTCTCGCGCTTGCTGCCGGGTGCGCCATGCCCGAAGCGGCCGAGGTCGCCAATCTGGCGGCCGGGGTCGTCGTGGGTATTGTCGGTACCGCCGTAGCCACTCCCGAAATGGTGCTCGATCATTACGATCGCATCCATTACAAGGATGAGGTGAAGAAATGACGGGTGAGTCGCCGCTTCGCCAGGATCTCTCCGCTCTCTGTCGCTTGTACTCATCTGATCTCACCGCGTTGGTTGAAGAGTTCACGCGAGCCTTGAACCTTTGCATCGAGGCTCTGCGAGCCGGCCGCAAGGTGCTGGCGTTCGGAAACGGCGGATCGGCCTGTGATGCCGAGCATCTGGTCGCCGAACTAGTCGGCCGCTTCGGGTACGATCGTCCGTCCCTGCCGGGTGTGGCGTTGACTATTCCCGCGTCGACGGTAACCGCGATCGCCAACGACTACGGCTATGAGCAGTTGTTCGCCCGCCAGATCGATGGATTAGGACAGGCCGGCGATATCGCGATCGGTTTTACGACCAGCGGCAAGTCGCCGAACGTGCTGCGCGCGTTGCAGGCGGGCAAAGCGAAAGGCTTGAAGACCATCGTGCTGACCGGGTCCGGTGATTCTCCCTGCGCTCAGGCTGCCGATATCTGTCTGAGGGCGCCTTCGATTAAAACGCCGCGCATTCAGGAAATTCATGCGATTCTCGTTCACAGTCTGTGCCGCGGTATCGAGGAAGCGCTGTTCCCGAAACCCGAGATCATCGTTCTGCCGGCGGAGAAGAAGATCGGGGCAGCACGTTTGTCCGAGTTTGCGCGGGCTATCAAGAGCTATGAAAGTGTCTTTACAAATGGCTGCTTTGATGTGCTGCACCCGGGACACGTGACGTATCTCCAGGAAGCGCGCCGTCTGGGCGAACTGCTGATCGTCGGCGTGAATTCCGATGATTCGGTCAGAAAACTGAAAGGGCCTCAGCGACCGTACCATCGACTTGAAGACAGAATGATGGTACTGAGTGCTTTATCGTGTGTCGATTATGTAATCTCCTTCGATGAGGAGACGCCGCAGCGATTGATCGAATCGCTGACCCCGCGTGTGCTGGTCAAGGGGGGCGATTATACCCGGGATTCCGTAGTGGGTGCTGACTGGGTCGAGCGTCACGGCGGCCGGGTGCAGATCATTCCGCTCGTGGAAGGGCACTCAACGACACGCATTCTTGAAAAGAACGGTCATGGTCGCTGAACCCCGCGTGGGTGACGGCCGACCGGTCGTGATCGGGGTGATTCCCGCTCGTCTCGGCTCGACGAGGCTGCCGGAAAAGATGCTGGCGGATATCTGCGGTGAACCGCTGATCGTACATACGGTGCGAGCAGCGATGAAAAGCGGCGTTTTCGACCGGGTGCTGGCGGCGACCGATCATCCGCGCATTGTCGAGGCCGTTTCGAGAGCGGGCTATGAAGCCATGCTGACGTCGCCCGATCATGCGTCGGGTACCAGCCGGGTTGCTGAAATTGCCTCTCGTATCGAGGGAGACGTATTCATCAATGTGCAGGGAGATGAGCCGCTCATCGACGCGGAAGGTCTGAGGCGCCTCGCCGATGCCTTTTGCCATGATGCGGATCTCGGCATGGCCACGCTGTGTTTTCCGCTGGCGGCTGCCGATGAAGAGAATCCGAATGCGGTGAAAGTCGTGGCGGACGCACGGCGCAACGCCTTGTATTTTTCGCGCAGTCTGATTCCGTACCCACGTCGCCGCGAAGGGTTCGCGCCGCTCAAGCACATCGGTGTCTATGGGTATCGTCGCGAAACGCTGATGCGACTGGTGCAGTTGCCTGCGTGCCCGCTTGAACTGATAGAGAGCCTTGAGCAGTTGCGGGCCTTGTACCATGGAATTCCCATTCGACTGGTGGATGCCGCCCGGGAGTCGGTCGGCGTCGACACGCAGTCGGATCTCGAACGTGTTCGTGCATTGATGCAAAGGAGCTGAAGCATGTCTGACGCGCATTACGTGTTCGTCACCGGGGGCGTTCTTTCCTCGCTCGGCAAGGGCATTACCGCGGCCTCGCTCGGTACGCTGCTGAAGGCTCGCGGCATCAAGGTCACCATCATGAAGTGTGACCCGTATCTGAATGTGGACCCCGGGACCATGAGTCCATATCAGCATGGCGAAGTCTTCGTGACGGAGGACGGAGCGGAAACCGATCTCGATCTTGGACACTACGAGCGGTTTATCGACGTCAATCTGACCCGACACAACAGCATCACCACCGGTCAGGTGTATTCGCAGGTCATCACCAAGGAACGGCGCGGCGACTACCTTGGCGCCACGGTTCAGGTCATTCCACACATCACCAACGCGATCAAGGAAATGATTCAGCGGGTCGGGAGAGTGAACGATGCCGATGTGGTCATCGTCGAGGTGGGTGGTACGGTCGGCGACATCGAAGGCCAACCGTACCTGGAAGCCATTCGCCAGATGCGCATCGATGCCGGACGTGACAAGGTGTGTTACCTGCACGTCACGTACATCCCCTATTCGAAGGCTATCGGCGAGATGAAGACCAAACCGACGCAGCACTCGGTGCGCGAGATGCGGGCGATCGGGTTGCAGCCTGATGTCATCGTCTGCCGCACCGCTCGTCCGCTGACCGATGATGCTCGCGACAAGATTTCTCTGTTCTGTAACATCGAAAAGAATCATGTACTCGAGGCCCGCGATGTCGACTGCTTGTACGAAATTCCCCTGGCAATGGAAGAACAGGGGCTTGCCGATCTGGTGCTGCAGCGGTTTCGTCTCGGTTCACCGAAGCCCGACCTGACCGAGTGGAAGGGGATCGTCAGCAATTTCAAGCAGAAGAAGGCGCGCAAGGTGCGTATTGCGCTGGTCGGCAAATACATCAAGATTGCCGATGCCTATCTCAGTGTTATTGAATCGATCACGCATGCCGCTCTCACTCATGATCTCGGACTCGAGCTGGTCTGGGTTGCTTCCGAACAGGTCGAAAAGGATGGTGCTGAAAAAGTCCTGGCTGACATTCACGGAGTGATCGTGCCGGGCGGTTTCGGCGACAGAGGAATTGAGGGAAAGATTCAGGCGATCAAGTACTGCCGTGAAAATCAGATTCCGTTTCTCGGCATCTGTCTGGGAATGCAGTGTGTGGTCATCGAGTTCGCGCGACATGTGGCCGGGCTCGATGGGGCGCATTCCGCCGAGTTTGTGCCGGAAGGCAAGCATTCCGTCGTCAGTCTGATGCCCGATCAGGACGGGCTGATGAAGGGCGGCACGATGCGCCTGGGTACGTATCCGTGTCGCATCGAGGAGAAGACGCTGGCGCATCGGCTCTACGGCACCACTCTGGTCTATGAGCGACATCGCCATCGTTTCGAGGTGAACAACGAGTTTCGAGCCCGTCTGGCGCGCAAGGGGCTGGTCATGAGCGGGACGAGTCCAGATCTGCGACTGGTCGAGATGGTCGAGATCGAGAATCACCCGTATTTCATTGCCTGCCAGTTCCACCCCGAGTTCAAGTCGCGTCCGAACCGACCGCACCCACTGTTCGACGGTCTGTTCAAAGCCGCCGCGAGCCGCTGTTCGTGAAGGTCAAAGGAGTCACTCGATGAATCAGCTGCGTTCCGCCTTTTCGCTGAAAACCTGGCGTGCTGATGCGCCGTTTTTTGTCGTGGCCGGGCCGTGCGTGCTCGAGACTGCCGATGAAGCTCTGCAGATTGCGCGCGCCGTCAAGGAGATCGGACAATCTCTCGGCCTGCCCATGATCTTCAAGGCCAGTTTCGACAAGGCGAATCGGACGTCAGGTGCAGCTCATCGCGGCCCCGGCATGGTAGAGGGGCTGAAGATCTTTCAGCGCATCGAAGCCGAAACCGGTCTACCGATGCTGGTTGACGTGCATTGGCCGGAACAGGCCGGTGAGGCGGCGCGGGTTTGCCAGGTGCTGCAGATTCCGGCGTTTCTCTGCCGGCAGACCGATCTGGTTGTGGCGGCTGCCCAGGCCTGCCGGTGCGTAAATGTGAAAAAAGGTCAGTTTCTGTCGCCGAACGATACAGAACATATTGTCAAAAAGATCAAGAGCGTGTCACCGGAAAATGAAGTGGTACTCACGGAACGTGGCACCAGTTTCGGCTATGGCAACCTTGTCGTCGACATGCGCAGTTTTCCGATCATGCGGCAGTGGGCTGATCTTGTCGTCTACGATGCGACCCACTCGTTGCAGCTGCCGGGAGCCGGTGGTGGCAAGACGGCCGGACAGCGAGAGTACATTCCGTATCTGGCACAAGCGGCGATGGCGACTGGTTGTGTCGATGGTTTGTTTCTCGAGGTGCACCCTGAGCCGGCACGTTCACCTTCCGATGCCGAGAACATCTGGCCGCTCGATCAGCTCAAGCCTTTGCTGAAACGCCTGCTCGATATTCGCCGCGTCGTCGGGTAAACGAAACTTGTCTTGACCGCGGCGCCGATGCGTATGAATTGCTCAGCAGGCGACTTTCTTGAGTTCGCGGTTGAGTTCGTTCATGCGCTCGCGTGCTTCGGTATGGTCAGGCTTCAGCTTGACCGCTTCCATGAGTTCGAGAAGCGCCTTTCTCATCGATAATGAAGCACGGACGGGAACAGCATTGAAACAGGCTCGCAAACAGGCTATCATGGGAATATGAACCACGGACCGATTGCGTCTCCGGAAGTCATACTGAACGCCGCCCGCCAGGTGCTGCAGCAGGAAGGCGAAGCCGTGCTGGCTGTTGCGCGGCGCCTCGACCAACGCGTGAACCGGGCCGTCGAAATCGTGCTGAACGCTCCCGGTCGGGTCATCGTGTCGGGAATGGGAAAGTCGGGGCATGTGGGGCGCAAGATCGCCGCGACACTCGCCAGTACCGGTACGCCGGCCTTTTTCCTGCACCCCAGCGAAGCGTTGCATGGCGATCTGGGAATGGTCACCGAGCAGGATGTCATGCTGCTGCTTTCGAACAGCGGCGAGACCGAAGAGGTGGTGCGACTGATACCGTTCCTGCGACGCATCGGGGCTCGCATTCTCGCGATTACCGGCCAACTCGAATCAACCCTGGCCAAAGCGGCAGACATTGTCTTTGACGGCGGCGTCGAACGCGAAGCCTGCCCGCTGAACCTGGCCCCGACCAGTTCGACGACGGTGGCCCTGGCGCTCGGCGATGCTCTGGCTGTTGCTCTGCTCGAGGCTCGCGGGTTTCGCGAACGTGATTTTGCCAGATTGCACCCCTCTGGAAGCCTGGGTCGCAAGTTTTTGACCGTGCGCGATCTGATGCATGTCGGTGATGAGATGCCGATGGCCGGTCGTGGTCTTCCGCTGCGCGAAGCGATCATTACCATGTCGCGCAAGAGCTTCGGCACGCTGCTGATCGCCGACGAACAGCGTCGCCTGCTCGGAATCTTCACCGATGGCGATCTGCGCCGCTATTTCGAACGCTCTGATGGTTCTCTGCACGTGCCGCTCGAGAAAATCATGATCCGCAATCCCAAGCAGATCAGCCCTGATCGGCTGGCTGCCGAGGCGCTGAAGATCATGGAAAGCAAATCGATTACGGCTTTGCCGGTGGTTGAAGGCGAGTTTCTCGTCGGTTTTCTGCATCTGCACGACATTTTACGCGCTCGACTGGTATAGATTTCGGCGAGAGCAAGAGAAAGGAGAGAGGATCGGGTGCTCGATTTTCATACCCATACCTGCTTCTCCAATGATTCCCGGGCCGAACCGGCGCAGATGATCGATGCGGCGCGTCGCCGCGGGGTTCGGTATCTGGCCTTTACCGACCATGCTGATTTTGCCCCGACGGATTTCAGAATTGATCCGGATGCTTACTTTGAACAACTCGGACGATGGCGCGGCGTTCATGACGGTGTTGAAGTGTTCGTCGGCATTGAGATCGGCTGGCAGGTCAGTCATACGTCCGAGGTACAGTCTTTCCTGAACCGCATTAGAAAACACTCCTGTGATGTTGTTATTGCGTCATTCCATCGATCGGCAGGTCTCGACATCGGCGACGGAAGTTACATGAAGGGGAAAAACCTGCATGACTGGTGGCAGGGCCTTCTGGAAGAGATGATCGCCGCTCTGCAGGCCGAACCCGATTTCGACATCCTCGGACATCTAGATATGATGCGTCGATATCCGCCGGCCAAGGGCACTCGCATGCCTGAGAGCTTGTACTCTCTGCTTGATCGACTGCTGGAATGGCTGGCGATGCATGACAAGACGCTGGAATGCAACAGCTCAGGGTTTCGCTACGGCCTTGACGGCCCGCACCCTGAAGAGTGGGTTTTCAAGCGGTTTCGCGAACTGGGCGGCAGACGGGTGAGTCTCGGCTCTGACGCCCATGTGCCGGATGACGTCGGCTACTGGACGGCGGAAGCCGTTGAGATGCTCAAACGGTGCGGCTTTACTGACGTCTGCGGGTTTCGACATCGGACTCCGTTTCTGATTCCTCTGTGAGAAAGCGAGAAGCAGCATGACTATGTACGTTACCTCTACCATGCCGAATTTTCTTGATACGCTGCGGGTTTACGACCTGGAACTGAGCGATCGTCCCATGGCCGATTGCCCCGATGGATTTCGCCTGCCGGGAATGATCGATCTGCATATTCACGGGGCTTACGGCTTTGACTTCACTCACGGAGGGCCCGATCGTATCGAGGCGACCCTGGACAAGCTGATCGAGTGCGGCCTGACCGGTATCGTGCCGACGCTCATCACCTGCCCGGAGGGAGCGAGAATACAGGCTCTGGCCGATCTGAAGACGGTGGCCCTGCGGCGGCGCAAACCGCCTCGCATTCTCGGCATCTATCTCGAGGGTCCCTTTTTGTCACCGCACCGGTGCGGGTCTCACCCACCGGCATTGCTGATGAAACCGGATCTCGAAGCACTGAAACGCTGGCAGAATGCTGCCGGCGGGCTGATCAAACTGATCACGATCGCCCCGGAACTCGACGGAGCGATCGAATTCATGTCGGCCGCCCGTCGGATGGGGGTGATTCCGGCGATCGGTCATACCGATGCTGATCATGAGACGACCTGTCGCGCATGCCCCGAGGGCATCGGACACGTCACGCACTTGTACAATGCCATGCGACCGTTTTCCCATCGTGAACCGAGTGTCCTTTCCGCTCTGTTTCAGCAGCCGCGCGTGACCGTCGAGATCATCGGCGATGGCATTCACGTGGCGCCCGAAATCGTTGCCATGACCTATCGTATCTTCGGTGCCCGCCGCATTTCGCTGATCTCGGACGGTATCTGCCCGCTCGGTATGCCGAACGGGACTTACGAAGCCTACGGACAGAAACTGATCGTGGAAGACGGTCGCTGTGCCCTCGAGTCGGGCAAGCTGTTCGGCGGCGGATTGCCGTTGATAGAAGCGTTGCGCGTTCTCTCGCGTCGGGCCGGTCTGTCGTTGCGCGACCTCGCCCTTTCCGTCGGTTTCAGCCCTGCAGCGGCTCTCGGCATTGAACTGCCCGCGGGAGATGTCATTCTCGATCGCGAACTTCGGTGGCTGGCCACTCACTTTGACGGCAAGTGGTACTGTGCGCAGCACCTGCAGGAGGCGCAGGTTTCGTGAGTACGCTTCTATTGAACCGCGAGAGGCTGACCTTTGTCCTGTTCCTGATTCTGTTTTTCCGGCCTGCTTACGTCGTGTTCGGCCAGACAGGGCCGTGGGGCGAACAGATTCGCAACTATGGAACCTCGCTCAGGGAGTGGGCGGGCAGTGCGAGCCATGATCTGAAGGATTGGGCCGGCAGCGCTACCGAGGATCTCCTGAAGAACGCCGAAGGTGGAAACTGCGAAATCTGCGGCAGCAAGACGATTCGCGGCATGACGAAATGCGTTCGATGCCTGCATCGGACCGCCCCGGCCGAGTTCAAACAGTGGTGTGATGACACCTGGCGTTCGACGCGCGAGACCGTCGAATCACTGCGAGACCGTCGTCATCTCGACCAGGCTGTCGAGTGGCTTTTCAGGGCTCGCGATGCCATTCAGAGTCAGCGTAACAATGACTCGCAACTTGTACTAGAGAAGAATCGACAGTGGTATGAACACATGACGCGACTGGTGTTGAGCCGCGACAATGGGGAAGGAGCGAAGATGGCGCGTGAGGCGGTGAAGCGCTTCGCCCCGGCTCTGGAAGGAACGGACTTCGTCGAAGATCCGGCGCGTGCGTTTTCCTATTTCTGGGCGCTCGACGGCAAAGGTTTTGTGAAGCGCGTTCGCTGGCTTCGAGACCCGAGCGGCAAGTCTGTGACGATTGAAGAGTACCTGCAGCAGAAACCTGGAATGAACCCGCAGAAGTCCGAAGACATGGTCGAAATCATCGACGATGTGCGAAAAATCGCGACTGAGGATTCATGCGAGATGGCGCCGGCTGCGCTGGATGCGTTGGCGCGCACCCTGCGTCTGCTGACACGTTGAACTGAGAGGAATAATGGAACACGAGGTGAACCCACCCTCCGCGTGGGGCGAAGAAGCACGACGAGAACCTGGCGATGATGGAGAGCGGCAAGAGCGGGCCGGTGTGTCGTGGCAGCTCTGGGTGATTCTGGTTGCCAGCCTGTGCATGGTGACCGGCATGACGTTGCTTACCCGCGGCAGCGTGGAGCGAGAGATCGAGAGAGAGTTTGAGAATGCCGCCAACGAACTGCAGGCTATCGTTCGGTACCGGTTGTCGGAACACGCTCGAATCCTCTGGAGCGGATCTGCGTTCTTCGATGCCTCGGAACAGGTTTCAAGGTATGAGTGGCGTCACTTCGTGGAACGACAGAAACTGAATGAGGTTCTTCCCGGCATTCAGGGGGTGGGCTTCGCGCAACTGATTCCGAAGGATCAGCTGGCGAGCCATGAACAGATGATTCGGGCGGAAGGGTTCTCGGATTATCACGTCAGGCCGACGGGAGAACGAGATCTCTACTCGTCGATCGTCTATCTTGAGCCTTTTACCGGGCGCAATCTTCGCGCCTTCGGTTATGACATGTTTTCAGAGCCGATTCGTCGCGAAGCCATGGCGCGGGCGCGAGACAATGATGAAGCGGCTCTTTCCGGAAAAGTGATTCTCGTCCAGGAAACGGACACCGATGTGCAGGCCGGCACTCTCATGTACGTGCCGGTCTATCGGCATGGAGCTGAGCGAGAAACCGTCGAACAACGTCGAGCTGCTCTGGTCGGGTGGGTCTACAGCCCCTATCGCATGGGCGACCTGATTCGGGGCATACAGGATTTGATGGAGAAGGCGAAGCGATATCAGGTGAATTTCAGCATCTACGACGGTGAAGAGATCGCGACCGGCAGTCTGTTGTTTTCAAGTGTCCAGGCTGATCAAGCTGAAAAAGAACATATAAAGAGCCTGACAACGCATCGTTTCGTTGATTTTGCCGGCCGGCGCTGGACAATTGTGCTGACGAAACACCCGCATGATCTGCCGACGGATTATCGGACCTTTATTGTGCTGAGCGTTGGAACTCTGGTGACGCTGCTGCTGTTGGCCCTGTCTCATTCGCTGCTGGCTATCAGGTATCGCGACGGTCAGATGGCTGAGCAGCGCGCGACTTCGAGATACGTTCGCAGTCTGATCGAGTCAAGCCTTGATCCGATGGTGGCAATCGCTGCCGGAGGACGAATTACCGACACCAATGCGGCCATGGAACGAATGACCGGGATCTCTCGAGACGAGCTGATCGGTACCGATTTCAAGTCCTGCTTCTGCGAGCCCGAGCGTGCCCAGGAAGGCTACCAGCAGGTGTTCAGCCGGGGGCACGTCACCAACTATCCGTTGTCGGTGCGTCATCGAAACGGGGTCACCTGTGAAGTCTTGTTGAATGCCACCCTGTATCTCGATGATCACGGTCAGGTGGCTGGAATCTTCGCGGTGGCACGCGACATCACGGAAACGAAACGTGCCGAAGAGGCATTGAAGGAAAGTGAGCGGAAGTTTCGCACTATTATCGATGTCTCACCAGTGCCGAAAATGCTGGTTGATGAGCATCAACGACTGAACTTCCTCAATCAGGCTTTTGTCAGCCAGTACGGGTATGCCATGTCTGACATTCCAACCATGGAGTCATTCTGGCAGCATGTCTGTCCAGGTCCGGAGTATCGAAGATGGGCTCAGGAAAAGTGGCAGCATCACCTCACATCTGCAGAACATGACGGCAAGCCGTTCGAACCGATTGAATTGATGATTCGTTGCCGTGACGAAACAATTCGCACAGTTATGGGAAGTGCATCTCCCTTGGGCGCGAGTTATGTCGGAAGTCATCTCATCATCCTGTACGATATCACCGAACAGAAGCGCGGCCGGCAGATGGAAAAGTCTCTGCGTGAGAAAGAGGCGCTTTTGAAGGAGATTCATCATCGGGTCAAGAACAATCTGGCGGTGGTTTCCAGCCTGTTGTCCCTGCAGGCCAAGAATCGCGACCCTGCTGTGAGAGCATTGCTCGAAGAAAGCCGGCAGCGAGTCAAATCAATGGCACTGGTTCACGAGAAGTTGTACCAGACGAAGAATGTTTCGGCGGTGAACTTTGACGAATACGTCAGAACCATTGTCGGTGAGATCATCAGTCTGTTTCAGATCGATCCCAGCGCCATCAAGACGGAAATCATGGTTGAGAACATTCAGCTCGATCTCGAGACGGCGATTCCCTGTGGTCTGATCATCAACGAACTGCTGACGAACGCCTTCAAATATGCATTTCCCAAAAATCGGACTGGGACTATACGTGTGCACTTCACGCGTGACGGTGAAGTGTACACGCTCAAGGTGAGTGATGACGGTGTCGGCATGCCAAGCGACTTCAATCCTGAATCCACACAGACACTCGGACTCGAACTGGTTCATGTGCTCGCCGGACAGCTGGGTGGCGACCTGAAGCTGCATTCACACGAAGGCGTGCAGGCGATTCTGACGTTCCGAAAAAGGAGGCGGTAGGCATGGAAACCGGCAGGAGAATACTGCTCGTTGAGGACGAGGCGATTCTGGCGCTGCAACTGAAAGACACCATCAAACAGATGGGACACCTTGTGACCGGTGTGTGTGCCTCGGGGGAACGGGCGATCGAGTGCGTCGCCGCTGACCAGCCTGATTTGATCCTGATGGATATCAGCATCCAGGGCAAGATCGACGGTATCGAGACTGCACGACGCATTCGTGAGCGATTCGGTGAGATTCCGGTGGTCTTCATGACCGCGCACTCTGAAGATTCGACGGTTGAGCGCGCCAGAACCACCGAACCGTATGGGTATCTGTTGAAACCCGTGAATACGAAAGAACTGCAGATCGCAATTGACGTCGGGCTGTACAAATCACGTCTCGATCGAGAAAAGGCACAGTTGACGCGAGAGCTGCGTCAGGCCCTCGACAAGGTGAAGCTGCTGAGCGGCATTCTTCCCATCTGCTGTTCGTGCAAGAAGATTCGCAACGACAAAGGGTACTGGGAGCAGATCGAAGTGTTCATACGCGACCATTCGAACGCCGAATTCAGCCATGGTATTTGCGATGAGTGCCGCAAGAAGCTATACGGAGATGACGAATGAATGCCGGACTCGACCGAAACCATGTCGATCAGGAGATGCTGGAAACGCTGACGGCGGTGAAGACGTTTGACAAACCCTGAGGTGAAGCGGTACTGTACCGTACGTCCTGAAATCAGAGAAGGAGAGCGAAAAGGAATGAGCCCACATACCAAGGGAATCACCAAGATCACCAAACGCAATGGTCAGGTGGTGAATTTCGACGCTGAGAAGATCGCTAATGCCATTTTTCGCGCCGCGCGACAAGTCGGTGGTGAAGATCGACGTCTGGCCGAGATTCTGGCCGAGAAGGTCGTGCATCATCTCGAGGTGACCAGGAAGCCGCCCGCGATTCCGACCGTTGAAGAGGTGCAGGACGTCATCGAGAAGGAATTGATCGAAGCCGGGCATGCCAAGACGGCCAAGGCGTTCATTCTCTATCGCGCCGAACATACCAAGCTGCGTCAGGGTCAGGAAAAGATTCACGCCACATCGGGGAACATTCCGTACAAAAAGATCTGGCAGGTGCTCAACTGGTCTATCGATCATGATTGTTTCAGTATCAGGCGCATCAATCGGCGCATTGAAGAAGGCACATACCCTGATCTGGTTCAGGAAGTCACGGAAAAGTACATGGCAGACGTGCGTTCAGCCGCTGAGAAGGTGATAGCCCGCCGCGACGATGTGCGTATCGTCATCATTGCCGGCCCTTCATCGTCAGGCAAAACGACGACGACGATCAAAATGGAAGAGATTCTCAAGGCGCATGGTCTCGAGCTGGTGGCGATGAATCTCGACAACTACTTTTTCGATCTGTCGCACCATCCGCGCGATGAGTTCGGCGACTATGATTTCGAAACCCCCGAAGCACTCGATCTCAAACTCATCAATCAGCACCTTTCCGATCTGTTGAAGGGCAAAGAGATTCAGATGCCGGTCTACAACTTCAAGACCGGCAAGCGAGAGCAGGAACGCGTGCCGATGAAGATCGCTTCGAACCAGATCGTGCTGCTCGATTCCTTGCACGGTTTGTACGGCCCGATGACCGACAGCGTTCCGGCCGCGAAAAAATTCAAGCTGTATATCGAGACTCTGTGCCAGATCAAACTCGATGACGGGCAGTTCATCCGCTGGACGGACGTTCGCCTGCTGCGCCGCATGGTGCGCGATTCCTGGCACCGCAGCTACAACCCCCGTCAGACGCTTGAACACTGGCACTATGTGCGCCGTTCCGAGACCAAGAATATCATTCCGTTCCTTGATACCGTCGATCACATCATTGACGGCTCGCTGCCCTATGAGTTGCCGGTCTACAAGAAGCACCTGTTCCATCATTTCCCCGCCTTCATGCACGATTACAAGGATGATCCGAAGCGCCAGGATGCCTATATTCGGGCCAAACGGGTGCATGACATGCTGCAGGGCTTCCATACCTGGGAAGACGAGGGTGTTATTCCCAAAGACGCTCTGATTCGAGAATACATTGGCGGTAGTATCTACAAATACTGATCGGAAGAGCGAAACGCCGGGTGTCACAAACCTGTGGTGATTTTCGTTTCTGATGGTAAGAGACCGAGAAACCTGACTTTCAGGAGGGCTGATATGCGATTGATTCACAAAGCCTGCTGGGTGCTGCTCGTGTTCGCGGTTCTGGTTGCCTTTCCGGGCGAGATGTTCGGAGCGCCGGTCGGCGATGAAGCGGCCGGGACGAATCCGACCGGGGCGTTGAACGGATACAACCCGCCGGGCGCGCAGACACGACCGATCACGACCGAAGCGAGCGGTCAGACGAGTGGTGATACCAACGAGAGTTCGGCCTCGGAAGGCACGGTGCGGGTCAATTCGTCTTTGAACGTTCGCACCGGACCCTGGGGCCAGATCATCGGTTCGCTCACCAAAAACAAAAAAGTCCAGATTACCGGCCGGTCCGGAGAATGGCTGCAGATCAGCTATAACGGTCGAACAGCCTACGTGCATTCGAACTATGTTGACTGCGGCGGCTCGAGCCGAGAAACCGAAGGCGTCGGCGACGGTGATCAGCCCACCGGAAACACAGGTGCGATGCAGACCCGCATCGTTCAGGAAGCGCAGAAACTGGTCGGACGGCGCAACTTTCCGTATGCCCCGGCGACGAACGGCGGAAGGCTCGGGTGTGCTCAGGTGGTCAGCACCGCTCTGCAAGCCGCCGGCGTCATTCCGAATGTGTCGCTGGGCGTGCTCACGGTGCTCTCTGACCTTCGGGCGCGCGGTTGGCGCGAAGTTCGGGTGCCGCCGTATCAGGCGGGCGATGTCATCACCTGGAAGACCTACGACAGAAACGGTGATGGAGCGAACGACGCAGATACGCATATCGGCATTATCATGCAGAATGGCAATTCTGTACAGGCCATGAGTAACTCGAGCAGTCAGCGTATGCCACGTCTGCATTCCGCGACCTATATGCCCGTCTCGCGCGTGATGCGCAAAGTCTGAGTCTGAACACGTCTCTTTCCGGCGCATTGCTGAACTCGGCGGTGCGCCGGTTCTCTTTTTGTGAGATACTTGAGGCGCAGGACGAAACAAGAGCAGGGAAGAGCGAGGAGGTCGAAATGCGAGCCGATCGTGGAACCCTTGGTCGAATCATGATCATTGCGGCAGTCGTCGTCTGGTGGATGCTGCCGGCTGACGAACTTGATGCGTCGGAGCAGGGAAGAACCCGTGTTCGTCGTGTTGAGCGGCAAACGAAGAGCAGCACCGCGACAGCGGCAGTCCCAGTCACGAAGAGTGCAGATGCATTTCTCTGGGGTGTCAGCACCGCTGGGTATCAGTATGAAGGCGGCAATGACGCAAGCGTCTGGACCAGGTTTGAAACGACCGGTGCGGTTCCCATGAAATGCGGTCGGGCGGCCGACGGAATCCATCAGTACGAAGCGGATCTCGATCGTGCTCGCGCTATGGGGCTCAACGCCTTCAGAACCAGCATCGAATGGAGTCGCATCGAACCGCGTCAGGGTGAGATTGATCCTGAGGGCGTCGCTTTTTATCATCGACTGTTTCAGAGCATGCACAAACGCGGGTTGACGCCGGTTGTCACGTTGGTTCACTTCTCGTGGCCGCAGTGGCTTGAAGATGACCTGGGTGGCTGGCAGAATCCGCATAGTCTGCGGGCTTTTTCCAGCTATGTCGATTTCGTTTCAAAAGAATACGGCCCTGAAGTTGACTGGTGGCTGACGTTCAATGAGCCGACCGTTGTTATCGCGGGCGGATACGCTACCGGGCAGCTGGCGCCGGGTCTCAAAAAGCCGCTGTTGGCGGCCAAGGTGGCCCGTCACTGGGTCGAAGCGCACAAAGCGGCCTACGACATCATTCACTGCAATGACCCGAAAGCCATGGTGGGGTTCAACAACTACACCGGCACCTACAATGTGCTCGGGCATGATGTCATTCACTTCTGCGTCGACAATCAGCGGGTCAGCCTGTCGACCGGGGCGCTTGACAAACCCTGGCTCGAGTTGGCCGATCCGATGCGGGGCAAGCATCTCGATTACATCGGCATTGATTACTACTGCCGCTGGCGGCTGCCGCAGGCGTTTACGCCGGCCTATACGTGGGAACCCGACCCGTCGGGCTTTGCTCAGGTTATTAAAAACTATCACCGGGTGTTTCGGTTGCCGGTGCTGGTCGCAGAAAACGGCATGGCGACTCGGAATCTGCAGCCGCGTGCTGACGGCTGGACTCGCGAGGCCTTTCTGGTTCAGCATGTGAAGAGCATGCAGCAGGCCATGCGTGAGGGAATTCCCGTGCTGGGTTACATTCACTGGTCGATCACCGACAACTATGAGTGGGGTTCGTACGAACCCCGGTTCGGCCTCTATTCGGTCGAATGCGAAAAACAGGATTTTCGTCGAGTGCCGACCCCGTCGGTTGCCGTCTACCGCGATCTGGTAAAGAGCGGCGGAGTCACCGAGGCGCTGGCGGCACGATACCCGGCACCGACAAACACTCGCGACACAAAACGATAGAGGGTGGGATATGGCTGACCTGAACGATTTGAGCGTCTGTATTGGGGCCCGCGAGGGCGAGCATGTCGAACTGACATTTATCGGGCGTTCGCATCCGGATGCCGCGGACTTCTGGGACGGGAACTGGCTGGGTACGCGTGTTTCTGCTCGTACCGGCGGCTTTCGCGCCCTGTATGAGGCCGATCTGCGGGTCGAAGAAATTCAGGCGTTTCACGATGCGCTGGTGACCATGCATCGCACCCTCAGTGGCGAAGCGGAATTTCTCACGCTTGAACAACAGGTTGCTCTGACGCTGACCATGAACCACACTGGACAGATTGCCGTATCGGGCACCTTGAGTGATCAGCCGGGCGTCGGCAATCAGCTGCTTTTTTCGTTCGAGATTGACCAGACGTTTCTGCACGATATCGTCGTGCAGTTTGAACGGGTCATAGAGGCATTTCCGCCAGTCGGCGACCCGGACGAATAGCCATGGCCGACCGGTGCGGCGGCTACCACGATCACGCGTTCATCGCCGGCTTGTACGATCATCTGCCCGCCTATCGCTGCCGCCCCGATGCATGTCTTTCAGATTCGCTATCTGTACCGGTTCGAAGTTGAGCATCTATTGGTTCGATGCGGCTTTGAGCTGCAGCATGTCTGGGGTGATTATCAGCGAACTCCATACAGTGAAAAATACCCCTGCGAAATGATTTTCATCGCGACTCCAGCGACAGGGGCTGCCTCGACCGGATGAGCGTGTCGCCGCTGCTGTGGGCGCGGGGAGCAGCTTGTCTTTCCGATTAGTTACAGCGCAGGACGTGGACGCGGGATTCGGAACGGTTGCCGGCCATATCGTAGACCGTGAGTGATAGCAGGTGCAGACTCTGTTTTTCGAGCGGTTGGGCGGGCATGATGGTCAAGGTCAGGGTGTTCCCGCCTGCAATCTGCTCGGGCGACACGGCCACGAGCTGTCCGTTGAGCGCCAGTTCCAAACGGCTCAGGTCGATGCCCGAACCTGCATCACTGAATGAGGCAGTCACGCGAATGGCTGTGGGCGGAACCGTTGCCGTGTTTTCCGGTGTCAGAGACGTGATGACGGGTGGGGTGACATCGTCAGAGACGCGGAAGTCGATGACCTCGGGTGAGCTGCGGTTTCCGGCCCGGTCGGCAATCGAGACGACAAGCTGGTGGGCTCCCTCGCGCAATGAATCGTTCCCGCTGAGGGGCATCTCGATGCGCGCGACCCGTTTTCCCTGGGGATCTTCAAACGACAGCCGATAGCCGTCGATGAGCGGTGTGTCCGGGTTATCGGGCAGCAAATTCCTGCCGTCAAGCGACAGACGAGTCGTTGTATCATCGAGACCTGAAAAGCCCGGATCGATCCAGCGCAGCTTCAGACCGTCCGTTCTGGTGTTGATCACTTGCCCGCGGCGCGGCAGCGACGAAGCCAGAATGGGGGGCTGCGTATCGGGGCGCAGGTAGAACGCGGCCACCGATTCTGCCGAGCGGTTCCCGGCGCGATCGTATACCACCAAAGATACGATATGCTGCTGGTCCGGGTCGAGAGCATTCGGCGGCAGCCAGGACAACGCGCCCGTCTGTTCATCGAACTCGATGTCATCGGGAGAGACGCGCTCGCCGTCGAAGAAAAGTCGAAGATCACGACGATGGATGCCGCTGCCGCCCTTGTCGTGTATCTGAGCCTTGACCGCGGGTGTGAGAGATGTGAGCACCGCCTGATCGGCCGGCTCGAACGATGAGATCGTCGGCGGCTGCCGATCGAAGACGACCTTGAACTTGACAGTCGGAGATCGTACCGGGTTGCCATGTCGATCGCAGGCTTCGAAAGAGAAGGAATACCACGAGGTCTTTTCATCGAGCGGCTTGACTGGACTAAACATGACTTTGCCGCTCAATGGATTGTACAAAATGACATCGCGCTGGTAGCTCCACCAGTCCCAGTCTTCGCCGGTTTTACCTGGTATGTAGTAGGTCACGTGATTGGCAATTTTTTCGTCGTTGAGCCGGAAGCTGATGGTTTGAGGATCAATGCCGGCTTCAGCGTCGAACAAACGGCATGAGATCACGGGGTTGGAACTGTAGACAGTTGTTCCCTCGGCCGGGTCAAGCTCGGAGATCGTCGGGACTCGCCGATCGCGGAACGGCAGTTCGCGCCCGTCTACTCCCTTGCTCTTCGGAAAAGCGACTTCAAAACTGACGGCGGCGGGATTCGCGGCGTTGCCGGCCAGATCGTAGGCATAGAAGATAGCGATATGTACTCCTTCCCCCAGCGAGGTTCGGGGAGTGAAGCACACCAGACCGGACAACGGATCGTACGAGTCGATATCGGCGGTCACTTCGTCGATCTTGATGCGGATGCTGGCCGTCGAGACATCGCCCGGACTCGATTCGACAATGGCCGAGAATGTCGGTAAACCGGTGTCGAGGCGTGATCCGTTCGCGGGCGACATCTTGCGAATGACTGGTGCCGTTCGATCGAGCAGCAGCTTCCCGGATTTCGGGCGAGATGGTGTCCCATCCGGATATTCGGTGTCGACGACGTAGCGATAGGTGCCGTCAGGAAGCGGCTTGCCCAGATCATCGTTGCCGTCCCACGGCTCATTGTATTCGGCGCTGCGGCAGAACGAACGCGGTACCAGTGAACGAACGGGTCGCCCGCTCTGGTCGAGGATATTCACGGTGATGATGCCGGGTTCCGCCAGGCGCCAGGTGATGACGGCCTCATCTTCGATGCCGTCACCATTCGGCGAAAAGACGGCCGGCAAAGCGAACACTTCCTGCGCCAGGCCGGTGTCGACGCGAATGAGATGACGAACCTGCAGTAGTTCGACGCCTTCAATAGCCGCAAACACCTGCAGGGCATATCTGCCGTTGGCCACGATGTCCTGTCGATCGTTGCGACCGTCCCAGGCGAGGGTCACGGGGCCCGAGGCCTGACTCTGAGGCTTCTGCAGGCGGCGGACCAGCTTTCCATGCAGATCGAGCAACTCGGCACGGATGGTCGCAGGGCGCTCGAGATGAAACGTACAAGAGAACACATCGTCGAGACCGTCGGCGTCAGGGGTCAGCAAGGTTGGAACCGTGCGCACCTCGCGCACGATCAGATTGCGCAGTTCGATGCCCAGTTCGTTTGTCATGCTGCCGGCCGATGCGTTGACCAGATCAGGAAAGAATCCCTCGCGACTGATGCGCAGAGCAAACGGTTCCGCTGTCAACCCTGAAAGACGAAAGGCTCCGGAAGCATCAGTCGTCGCGGTGACGGTGGTGTCGAGTGCCTCAATACGAACGCCGTCGTGCGATTGACGACCCTGCAAGGTGACGGTGCCGTGTATCGAAACGTCCGGGTTGGTGCTGACGTGAATGCGGCATTGGAGCGGCGCGGCATCATGCCCGCCGAAATCAATCATCGATGCCTGACAGACATACGTTCCGTCAGGAACACGACGTCCGCCGTCGTCGGTAAGATCCCACAGGGTACGACAGGCGTTGTTCGAGAACTCGAGCTTGCTTGCCAGCGTGCGCACATGCTTCCCGGCAGCATCAAGAATCTCGAGCGTGGCGAGACCGTTTTCGCTCGCCTGCATGGTGATCAAGGACGAGTCGGTCGCTCGGCGACCGAGCGGGTCGGGGCCGTCGGTTAGTGAGAGAATCTGCGGCGGCGTCTTGTCGATCATCAGGGCATACACCGAGAAACTGCCGGACTTGGCCTGAACGGTTTGTTTGTCCGGGTCGACGCGGGTGCGAATCGGCACCCATTGGTTCTTCTGGGCATCCCAGCGTTTCACCACAAGGGTATTTGGTGATACTCCACCGAGCAGTTTTTCATCAAAGCGAAAGTTCATTTCCGCGACCTGGTTGAACTTCGTTCCTTCCGGGCCGAAATCGATGGCGGCATTGCCGACGACATCGTCCGGGTTGGTGCCGGTGGCAACGCTGATCGCCTGCGCAGAAACCTGCAATGGTTTCGTCGTCGCTCCGGCCGGAATGGTAACATTGCCGGTAACTCCGTTGCCCCCCTCGAAGTTGACCACGCCGCCGGCCGTATCAACGGTGGTGGTCGGCCGGGCAATGCGGAAGGCGCCGATTCCCGAGCCGGCCCCATATTTGGCTCCCACGTTCGGAAAGGCTTCAGAGTCACAGCGGACGCGGAAATACCAGACTCCGTTGCTCAATCGGTTGTTCAGTTTGGCCGCCTGATCGGCTTCGGACAACACGGCGCCGAAGTCGAACTCGAGCAGTTTCCCCTCGGGAATCGGAATTTCCCTGGCGTTGATGAAGTCGATGTTGTCGGCGTAGAGAAGCGTGAACTTCAGCTGCCGGTCGGCATCGTCGCCCAACAGCCCGTTCGCGTGCCAGCTGATGCGCGGGGCCGTGTTCGTCAGCGTGGGAATTGACGAATCGGGCGATTCGAGTCGAATGACCGGCACGAGACCGAGCGCCAGAAAGTCGGAAAGACGGTCGGCAAACAGTTCCGCCATGACGCTGACCGGCATGTATTTGGGTGTCACCGCATTCAACGCATAGCTGCGCAGATTGGTGAGAAACAGGTCGCCGTAACTTTCGAACAGCTTCCACATGATAAGCGACCATGCCAGTTCGCAGTTCAGACCGCGGCCGGGTTTGCTCTTGAGTTCATCGAGCCACTTGTACTCTCCGGTCTGATCATCAAGCGATACCTGCCCCGCATAACTCTCGAACAGCTGCAACGGTACCAGTTCTTTGCGGTCCGTGGTTTTCAGGTTCGGCATCGTCGGCGAGTTGCGCACGGCATAACTGAAGAAAGTGTCCCAGCCGTGATACCATGCATCACGCAAACCAAGCGGCGTTGACGAGTGACGTTGCTCGATTCTGTAGGTGGGTGGGTGGTCGTAAGCCTCAAAGATTTTGTTGCGCACCATCGCGCCATACGCACGGAAAAACAGATCGTCGCATCGAATGTGCGGGCGATCGACATAGATACCGTGCGACCGCGGGCCCTTGCCGGCCTGGTACGCTCCGTAGTGCGGTTCAGCCATAGCGAAGTCGCCGATTGTCTTCGCGAACGGGTAGAAGATCATGGTGCCGCTGATGTCGACAACGCGGCTGGGTTCGCGCAGAACCGGACGCGGTCTTCGTTCTGCCAGGGCCATCGTGACCTTGACGTCTGCCTGTCTGGCGGCGGCTCGGCGTCGTGCCTCTTCCTCGAGGCGATTGTTTTCTTCTTCCTGCAGGCGACGCTCTTCATACCAGGGGTCGAACTCCTCCGTCTGCTCATCTTCGTCAGGCGGTTCGACCAATACCATCTTCTCAGGCGGCAGTTGCAGATACTCTTCCGGTACCTCCGGCGGCGGAGTATACAAGCCCATATCGACGCTTGATGGAGACTGGAGATCTTTGATCGATTCCCAAGCCGATTCGCCGCGATGCAGAAATGTCACCAGTCCGGCGGACTGCCGAGCGGTGAGTAGATTTCCGTCCGGGTCGGCATAAAGCGCCTTCAGCCCTGAAAGGGCTTCTTCGGCTACTCCACCGAAGGGGTCGTTTCCGCGCTTCTGTGTCTTGACGCGGGCAATCGTTCTGACGAGTTGTCCGGATTCCTCGAAACAGGTGATGCGGCCTGACTTCTCGCCGACCCAGAAACGCGTTTCTCCTGAACGACGAAACAGACAGACCGGATCACTGATGCCGGCATCTCGACCGATTCGGCGCACGACTTTTCCGGAAGAGGTCAGTTCGACGATTTCTTGTTTCTCCCCGTCGATCACCACAGTGTTTCCGTTCATCAGGCGTTCAACGGCGAGAGGCAGATGGAAGGGACTGGACGCTTCCTCTGTGTCGCCGCCGAGCGTCCAGAGACAATGCAACTGCTGATCCAGTTCCACCACGCGATGATTCCCGGTATCCGCGATCAGAATCGAGGGTCCGTCTACCACCGCAAGACCGGCGGGTTGTTTCAGGGGGAGGGCGATGCCATCGGCGTCGGCGAACAGATCGGCTTCTTCGATGACGTTTCCCATCGTGTCGACGATGATGACCCGAAGCTTTCCGGTATCGAGAATCACGACGTGGTTGCCGGGCAGGAAACGCGCGGCAACCGGCTTGAACGAACGGTCGTCCGGTGCATATTCCCAGTGGGTCCCTTGATTGAGCGTGTAAAAGGCGCGAACCCTCGAGGCTTCAGTCTCGGCGACCAGCGTTAAACTCCTGGGAAGGTGCCGTTGAGGGGGGCGAGGGTCGACGATCACCGGCGGTTTGTTCGGTTCAATGACGAGTGGCGGCAACTGTACCGACGTCGTTGCCTCGCTCACCGGTTCAGGCACAATCGGATCGGGCGGTGGCGGCGGGGTGAAGGTGCTTGTGAGAATGGGGATAAACGTGCCGTCAGTCGCGTATCCGGGGATACCCTCGAAGACCTTGATCATCGAACGGGCAAAGGAATAGGCCTTGACCGCGAGGCCGAGCAGATACAGAGTTTCGGTGCGGTTGTGCCAGTTCAGGCCGGGGGTGGTGCCGAAGACCCCGTTCATGTCCGGGTTGGCAGGGTTCAGAAGATTGGCTTGAGCGTTAAAGGCAGACGCGGCGAACATGCCTTCCTGCATGCGAATACCGAACGGACTGATGAACCCGCCGGTCGAGAGTTCGCCTTCCCAGGTGATCGAAATGCCCTTGCCACGCTCTTTGCCGCCCGCCCCATAATGGTGGTAGGGAAGAGTGCGACGTCCGACCTGATACACGGTTTGACCCCGGACATCACCTTCGATGTCGGCTTCGGGAGCGATTTCTTCGAGCTTGAACGCCTCGGTGATGCAGCGATACGGGATTTTAGCCGGAGGAAACGCAACCGCCGCCATGACCTTGCGCACCTGACGTCCTTTGTCATCGAGCTGCGAGTCATCGACCGCGATGGCGTCGGCCACCAGGCGAATTCGAAGTTCACTTTGCCCGACAAGCTGCACGGGAATGCGGAAAAAGCCGGTATCATCTCGGACTTGTCCATATCCGATGAACTGTTCGACATACTTCGGCATGTCGCCCCCGAATGTGGGGAATTTGTAGATCTGGCTGACGCGCAGTTGAGTGCCGCGAGGCACGGCAAGCTCATCGGTGACTTTCCCGGTATTGTCGGCGACCTGATAAAAAAGGTTTCCCTGCACGAATGTCGGCCTTGCAGCCTCTTCTGCCTGCAGATACACCGGTACTTGTAACGGGCGTTTCTTCCACTCCGAATTCCCCGCGGTTTTGTACTGGTAGTCATACCTCAGATCGTAACGTTTGTTTTCTTTAACCGCTCCGACACGATATCGCTCAGATGCATCGCTGGTACGAACGCCGACGGTGAACTGGTCCTGGGAATCCTTGCCGGATTTTCCCGAGACGTGTCTGATCACGATGGTTTCGGCGCTGGCAATCCGTTCGAGCGGCGCTCCGGCAGGAAGAATCGGATGCGGTTTGATCTCGATGTCTTCAATTTCCATGAAGCTGAAATTGGTGGCGGTGAAGCGGAGATCAAAGGTTTCACTGCTCGTAAAGGAAATCTTGGCTGGGGAGAAGTTCGGGGTGACGACCAGATCCTGATAGGCGTCACCGATAAAAAAGGTGTGATCGACGCCGTTCTTCATGCCGGCCCCGTTGGCGGCGCGAACCGTCAGAATGTACAAGCCGTCCTTTAATTCTTCAGGCGTTTTGAAGGTGATCTCGGCATGTTGATATGAAGCGTCGGCCGCCGAAGAGTAGGAGCCTTCGGCAGCGGTAAAGGTGACGCGCGACTTGTCGTTGCCGCGGTAGATCCAACATTTGTCCGGGTTTTCAGCCGAGGAAATGCAGAAAATAACGTCCTTTTCGCGAATGCGGCTGATGGTGTCAGAGATCTTGACTTTGGCGAGAAAGCTCTGCCCGGCCTTGCCGGCCGGACGATCGCTCGGCGGGGCCGTGACTTTGATTTCGGGTGGGTCCGGGTCATATTGCAGGAAGAACTTCTGCGACACTTCGTTCGAGGCGTGGCCGGCCCGATCACGCACCCAGCCTTTCAAGAGAAGCTCAGAGCGAGCCGTTGACGGCGGCGGTGGGGGCACGATGACTTGTACGATTCCCTCGCGATGACGGGTTTCCAGAAAGTAGAACTCTTCAAAAATCTTCGGCTGAAACTTGAAGCGTTGCAGCGTCGCATCAGACATGATGCGGGTGCCGTCGAGCGAAAACCACCACATATCGGCATTCGGGTTGATGCCGGAGTTGGCGTCGGAGGCGATGAGATTCAGAACGACGGGTTTGTCGTGATAATAGGCCAGCTCTCCCGGACCAGGACTGACCCAGGACAGCGACGGGTCTTCGAGATCCCATTTGCTGATGAATTTGGCGATGAACTTCGCGGCTTTGCCGATCTTTCCCAGATTACGCTTGCCGATCGTCTTTTCGAGGTAGTTGCCCGGAGCTGCCAGCAACTCGTCGACCTTCTTGTCGTATGCTTCATTGATACTGATCTTCTTGATGAACTTCTCGAGTTTTTCGCCTCCCCACAGCTCTTCGAGTTTGTCGAACTTCTTCTGCAGCTGTTTCACGAATCCGTTGAACTGTTCGAAGCTGGCCAGCTGGCGGCCGAAATCGGCGCCCATCGTAGATAAGCGATCCTTCATCCGGCTGAGCCGAGCCGAACCCAGGTCATCGACGAAGCCGAGCGAGGTTCCGATTTTGTCTCGAAATACTGCGTCCAGTTTGGTCATGTCGAGACCGCGGATCGTTTCCATGGCGGCGGCACATCGCTGCGGCATCCCGCCGAAGCTGCCGGTCATGAAGTTGACCACTGAGATCTCGGCGTTCTCGAGGTCGGCGAGCGAGACCCCCCCGCCGGCAATCAAGTTGCGAATGGTCTTGATGTCTTCCATTCGTGAGGCAAAAACCTCAGAGAGTTTGCGGAATCCCTTGCCGACCTCGGCGATCTGCCTGGCCTGTTGCAGCATGCCTTCGAACTGCTCTTTCTTCTGCTTGCAGTATTCGATCGTGCGCATGGCTTCCTCATAGCCCTTTTCTGCCTTCTCGATCAGCTCGGCAGCCTTTTCGGGCGGCAGATCGATTTCGCCGAACACGCGGCTGCCCATCTGTCTGCCTTTTTCGTACAGGTCCGCGACATCCTGGGCCCGTTCCTTTCTCTGTCCCACCTTGGCCCACGCTTCAGCCGCTTTGGTTCTGCGTTCAAAGGCTTCTTTCAACTCATCTTTGGCGGCGTTGATCTGTTGGGTGAGTTCGTCCATTTTCTGATTCTCGCCTTCCAGATCCTGGGAAGAGTCAAGCGCAGAGCCCATCTTCGTTTTCAACTTGTCGACATTGGCGCGTGCCTTGCGTACCTGTTCCTCCAGTGCATCAGCCGCTCGCTTGGCTTTTGCCGCTTCGTCACGTTTCTGCCGGAGTTTCTCCTGTTTTGCTTTGGCCTGATTCAGCGCTGTCTGCAACTTGCGCTGCTCGTTTTCCCGCTGTTTGATCTCCTGTTTGGAAGCCGCCGACCAGGATTGCGTCTGCGTGCGACCGAGCTGTTTCTCGAGTTCCTCAACCTGCTCAGAGGCTTCGACCCAGGCGTTCTGCGCCGCCGGGAACTCGTTCGCGGTCTCGAACAACTGCCGGCGCTGCTCTTCGAGCTCGTTTGCCTTTTTCTCTTCTTCTTTCAGGCGAGCATGTACGTCACGCCCCTTTTCGACATATCCCATGTGGATGCGCCGGTTCGCGATCACAGCTTTCTTCTTCTGTGTCAGGTTGCGAATTCTGGCTTCGAGCTGCGTGATCTCGGCGTTAATCTTGTTGATCTTCTCGCGCTGAGCGCCTGCTTTGTCGTCGAACTTGTCCAGGTTGCCGGCTTCCTTCAGCCGCTTTTTCAGCCAGTCCTTGCCGTTGACGGCCATATCTTTGAGCTTTTCCTGCACGGCTTCCTGTTTCGCCAGTTCGAGCATGGTGCGGGCGATCGACTGTTCGGCCTGCTCGTGATAGATCTTCGACACCTCTTCGAATGACGTGCCGAACAACCCGAAGAACTTGTCCGCATTCTTGACGATGGCTTCTTCTGCCGGCTTATTCAGGTTTTTCACCATCTCGTCGAGACGCACCTGCATCTTCGTCGAGGCCCGATCGATCCAGTCGACCGGGTCGCGATCCTTGGGCATGGTGAGAAAATCTTCGATCAGATCGGCTTCAGATTCGAACATGACGGCCTGCAGCGGCGATGCGGCCTTGAGCATCTTCTTCGCCGCCCAGATCAGCGGTTCGCGAGCGATTTCGCCTCTGTACCCCGACGTTGCATAGAGCAGGTCGCGTACGGCCTTGGCCATGTTCAGCGCCTGCTCAGCGGTTTCGAGGCCCTTTTTAATGCGTTCCTCCATCTCCTTTTTCTTCGTTTCGAAATCGAAGATGGCTTTCTGATACTCGGACAGCTTGTCACCGACCTGCTCTTTGAGCTGCTTGAGGGCATCGGAAAAGGTTTTTCGAGCACCTTCACGAGCGCCGCGCAGTACCGCTTCCTTCAGGTCTCTCGGCGGCGGCTGTCTGCTATCGCCTGGCTGGTCGGGAGCTGCGGAGACTGGGCTGGAATTCGCCGTCGGTGCCGGGTCCGCGGGAGAAGGCGCGGTATCGCTCGTCGACTGAGCCGACAACGTCGACAGAACCCCTGAAGCGTCGCTCCAAAAGAACATGATCCACAGAACCACCAGAACGCCGCACCACGAAAGTCGTCGTTTGTTCATCGCTCTGTCTCCCTGGCCTGATTCCGTGACAGAAGATTGAGATAACGGCGTCGAGCCACGGCCGCCGTATTGGTTTCAAATTCACGCTGCAGGAGTTGTTCAAGCAGTGTCAGTGCCTTGCCGACCTCATCTTTCTTCAAAGCAATCTGGACATTCGCGAACAGAACCACCGGGTCGGTCCCTTTTTCCGCCAGAGCACGCTGCCAGTGGATCCGGGCTTGTTCTTCTCGCCGGCGAGCTTCATTGAGGCGGGCACAGACATATTCGATCAAGGCCGAGGTCTCCTTTTCGGCGATTGGGGTCAGCGTGTCGAGCAGATTCTGGATCTCCGCTTCCTTTAGCGGTCGCTGTGCCATCTCCGCTGATCGGTAGTGCGCGAGGGCCTCGAGGGTCAGCAGGTCAGGGTCGTTGGCCCCGAGACGCCGCGCCTTGAGGGCATATTGTTCGGCGCGATCGAAGTTGAAAAGAGCGTAAGCCACTGCAGACGCCGTTCTCAAATGCGATGGGTTGGTACTGTCGATGGAACCTTCCTGCAGAGCCTCGTAAAGAGCGAGGGCGAAGAGATCGCCGAGATTCTGCCACAGTTCCGGAAACTGCGCGCGCATGCGGGCCATCGCATGATGACCCTGTGGCAGCAGTGCCCAGTCAGCCATCGTCAGGTATTCGGAAAAGGCCGGCGAAAACTGTCCGAGTTCGATTAACGCAAGAACTCGTTTTAAACGGGCCGTCATGAGTAACGGTTCCGCCAAGGCAGCACGCTGATACAGATCGGCCGCTTCCGTGGCGTTGCCTCGGCTCCAGACCAGATCGCCTCGAACTTCGAATGCGAGGGCCTGAAACGGTTCGCCGACGAACTCCAGTTGTTTTTGCGCTTTGTCGAGTCGCTCGATGGTACGATCGGCACCGGCTCGCGAGACAATCTGTTCGGGGGTGCAGGAGTACCAGTCCACGGGTGCGGTGAAGCTCGCCAGACCTTCTCCCCACAGCTGGTCCGCTGCCATCTGCTCCTGCACTGCTTCACTGGTGCGTTTCAGTTGCAGGCAAACGGAGACATAGGTCTGCGAAACCTGCGGGTGGTTTGCGCCGAGGTTGATGGCCTGCGCCAGGGCCCCGTGCGCCTCTTCGAGCCGCTGGGCGCGAATCAGACCCAGAGCGTAGACATACATCAGGCGCGGGTCCTCGGCCAGCAGCGGAAACCAGGCCTCGGCTTTCGACAACAGTCGGTCGTCCTCTCGCAGCAGATAGTATGACCACAGCATGTCGATCAGAATGTCGGGCTTCAGACTTGCACCGGCAGCCAGTTTTGCCTCGCGTGCCGCGACGAGATCGGCCAGAGCGGTATTCGGGTGATGCCAGGCCTTGATTTGCGAACGTGCGGCCCACAGAGCGGCTGAGCTTGTCCAGTTGCCGTTCATGGCGCCGATCTTCGAAAAATGTTCGGCGGCCTGACCGAACAGGCCGTCGCTGAAGGCGACAGCGCCGCGTTGCCACGCGGAGATCCCGTTGGCGGAGGCGGATGCGAGCGCGTGGCGTGCGGCGTTCCATTCCCCCTTGAGAATGGCGATCGACGCCTCTTTGCCTTTCGGTTCGCCGCTGCTGCGATGCAGGTCATCGAGCCGGAACAGCTGACGCTGCAGAAAACGAACCTCTTCGGTGAGTGGCTCACGCAGCAGTGCCGAGCGTTGGGCCGCGAGATTATCGAGCAGTGCTGAGGCACGCAGCGGCATCTCGTTTTTCACCCATGGGGTCTGGGCGAATAGCGAGCAGAAAGACCAGGACCAACAGATGGCGACCAGAATGACACGTCGGAATGGCATAAGCCTGCCCCTTCAGGAATTCACGTTAGTACGGCGCCGCCGCCACCACATCCAGACGGTGGCGGTAACACCGGCGACAAGAAAGATCCAGGGATACCAGGAGCGCGAGCGCTGGATCGGAGATTGAACAGTGGTACTGAGTTCCCCCGAACCGGGGTCGAATTGACTCGTTGCCGAATACCCCGCAGCATCGAGAACCGTGAGGGTGACGAGTGCCGCACCTGGCTCGGTCATCAGGAGAATGACGCCGGAATACGGATCGAATCTGAAGGTGGCGGAGGCCTGCACGCGGACGCCCGGCAGATCCTCGCGGACTTTCAGCAGGTGTCCGAGGGGTGAACCAGCGATTCGCTGATCGAAGGAGAGGGAGGGCGCGCCGGAATCGACGACGAACCGCAAGCGCTGCTGTTGAAATCGTCCGAGTCGATCACCGGCGCTGAGCAGCAGTTCGTGAGATCCGCCGCCGAAGCCGGTGGTTGGAGCAAAGCTGATCTGTCGTTTGACCGGGTCCCAGGTGAAATTGTCCGATACGTCGAACAATTTGGCGGGGCCGATCAGGCGACCGTCCAGGTCGAGCAGCAGAGAAGCTGGGTCGACACCGGCGCCGGTATCGGAAACCTCGATGATCAAGGGCTGGCGACCATTCGCCAGAGGAGTGGATGAAGCGGGTTGTACGAGGGAGATGAGCGGCGCATCCGTGTCAGTCGTGAAGTTCCAGGTCTTTGAAACCTTTTTCCCGCCGCGATCCTCGAACAACGCCCGTATCTCGTGCTTCCCGGAATTCAGCGGCCGGGGCGGGAAGGCGACAACTCGGCCCGTCACCGCATCGAATCTGGGAGTGAGCGTGGCGTCGTCAATGAACATCGTCAGGCGATCCGGATCGATTCCTCCGCCTTCGTCTTCCGTCACGGCCGAAATGACCGGGCGTGACAGGCCGATGACGACGTTTTCGGCCGGCAGAATGGAGGAAATGCGAGGCGGCTCATTGTCGATGACGAAGCGCCAGCGTCTGACCGCCTGGTTCTCGACGACATCCTGAGCCTTGATCGTGATGATATGTGCCCCCGGAGCCAGATCCGTGGAAGGCTCATACGACAGCGTCACCTCCGTCGGGGCCTCGGTCGACAGGGACAAACGGGCTGGGTCGGCGGGCATGCCGTCGATATGCAGCAACACACGATTTTCGGCCCCCTGGGCGATGCCGGTGCCCTTGTCGATCAAACGAGCCTTGATCGTCGGCCGAAAGGTCTTGACCGTGCTCTCTGGAGCCGGCTCGAGATCGACGATGGACGGGGGAGTGCGCTCGGAGACGATCACATACGTAGTGATGTCACGTGCGGGCGCGATGATCTCACGCGTTGCGGTACTGATCTCGATGTCGGGAACAATTTCCCAGCGACCGCGCTTGTCCGTCTTTCTGACGCCGGCAGCCTCATCGGCCGTCATCGGAACCCACTTTACCACCTTGAGGCGACTGGCAAGGTAGTTCGTGTCGTTAACGGCATCGGAGCCGAGGTCGGGAATCTTCATGCGCAGTTTCGCCGTGAGCTCCTTGAGTTGACTGAAGTCGGCTTGTGAAGCGGAGGCTCGCAGCTCCATCGGTTTTTCGGTGTTGACGTTCAGCTCGATGCGATAGGGAGTGCCGACGACTTCGAGAGTCGGCGGCAGCGGGTCGGGTTCTTTCGGGTCGGCCGGCGCCGATGCCGTAGACTCTACCGGTTTGGCGGGAATGTTCTCGTGTCGAATGAAGAACAGATTCTGATACCCGCCAACCCGCTGAAATTCATTCGGACCTTTCGGAATGACTGGTACCATGCCGGCCGGCACTTCGAGAGTGACCTTCTGATCGACGGATTGGATGTCACCACCGGTTTCGACCGGAATCTGCCTGGTTTCAATCGAAGTAATCTGTTCCACCTTGTTTCCGGCCGGGTCAGGTGAATGCACGATAATCTCGACGGTCCCGTTGAACTGTTGCAGAATCTGCGGCAGCACCTTGCCGCGTCGCTTGCGCGTCTCCCCGGGAATGGCGATTTCCTCCAGTTCGCCTGAGCTGCCGCCCAGTTCGACCTGCATCGTTTTCCCCCCGGGAAAGCGCAACTCGACGGAAAGGGTCTGTCCTTCCTCTTCATCAGCCAGAATGATGAAATCTTCACCGCTCGGCACGGCACGAATCTTGAGTTCGGGTTTGATGCTGTCGATGAAGATCGATCTGCTCTCTGAAACCTCGCTTTCGTTGCCGGCCATGTCGAGCTGTGTGACTGCATAAAAATAGTTGCCGTCGACCGGCGGGTCATCGACGATGATGGGAGCGAAAATTCCTGTCTTCACGGGAGACAGGCTTTGGCGACTGACAATCGGGGTCAATGACCGGTACAAATTGAAGCTCTTCGGTTCCCCCGGTCCTTCATCCCACTTGATGACGGCGATCCCAAGCTGCTTCTGATCGACTCGGACGTTGCGCGGCGGCTGCGGTGACACCGAGTCGATGTCAAACACCCCCCCCGTGGTGGCATACGATTCAAGCGTGCGGGGCGGGTCGCAATCTTCATCGAGTTTACGCTCGTAGGTGCGTTTTTCGATGATGGTCGACACGTTTCCCATGCGATCGACGCCGCGATATCGAAAGCGCGCCGCGGCGCTCGCAATGCCTTGCGGAATGTTCATGAACCCGGACCATCGATCGCCGAAGCCCTTCAGTACGATGGTCTGCCATTCTTCAGAACCTTCAAAGGCCCAGGCAAGATCAGGAGGCTGATACAATTCGCCGAGCGTTTCAACAGTGACTTCGATCATGCCTCCGGTGACGGGTGCCACTACCAGCGTATTCGATGCCGCATCGATACGCATGGTTGAAATGCTGGGAATGCGAATACGGGCTTCAGGCCCGATCGTATCCACGAAGAAGGTCTTTCCCGAGCCGATGAAGGTGCCGACCTGTCCGGCAACGCTGACGGCAGACGCTTCAAATGCCGCTTCAAGTTCCACCGGCACAGGACGATCGAAGGTCAGGCTGCCTTCCCAGAGACGGCTGCCGCTCGAAATACCACTTTCACGAGGCTTCATGATGATCGGAGTGCGGGTGGCAATGACACCGGCCAGCTTTTCATCGCGGGTGATCTCATACCAGGAGAGGGTCAGCGATGCGAGTGGCTGGGACGAAAGGACTTCGATACGCGATGTTCCTGATCCGAGGCGATCGACCGGCGTGTTGCCGCTCAAACTGGTAAACAGTCGAACCGAAAGTCTCGGGACCAGAGTCGATGAGACCACCTCGGAATCAGCGGACGGTACGCTTTCGTTACCGGCCAGGTCAAGCGAGGTGATGCAATAGTGCCACGTGCCGTCCGTCGGCGGCATGTCGTGATACACATACTCGTCGAGATTCTGATACTGAACGCGATACTCGTGAATCGGCAGAAGGCCTTCTGTGCTTGTGAGCTTCCTCGATGACCTGTACAAACGATAGAAATGTGGAACCTCGGTGGACTGATCGCTGCGTTTGGGAGAGTTCCAGCTGATCTTCACGGCGCCGGGCGTATTGGTGTCGTCCGGGACGACACGAAGATTCGATGGCGACAGCGGCGGGGTGCGATCGATGTGAAACAGCGGTCCGCGGGCAATCTCTCGACCGATGGTGTTGCCCGTTCCCTTGCCGGTGAAAGCGAACCCGCAGGTGCCCTCCGGAAGAGTCTGATCGATGGTCAACCGGGCGCTCCACTTCGTCTCGGAGCCGGTGAAGCGCAGAGGGAACGACAGACCCTTCTCATGTTTGACTTCAACGAGAGGCGCTTCGACCAGCGGTTTTGAGGTGTCGAGACGCACGTCGAACACTCCGTCCCGCAGCCAGATGTCGGGCAGGATGGTGAAGCCGGCGATGGGGAGCGTTCTGATGTAATCAACTGAAACGGTTTCTGACGGCTGACTTTCGTTGAGAGACCCGTCGACGGCAGTGACCGCAAAGTAGTACCGGCCGTCATCGTTCGGTGTTCCATACAGGTAGGTGAACGGTACTCCGCGCGCATTTGGCGTCAGACCCGCAACGGAAACGATCGGAAACTTCTCGAGATACACGTTGTACATGGCCGGAATCTCTCCCGGCGGGGGTTCCCAGGTGACCTTGATCACGCCGTTTTCCATGATGCGGGCGGAAACCGCTTTCGGTGGCGCGGGCGGTTCGGCGTCGATGCTGGTCATGGCATTGAGGCTCAGCGGGCCGACATTGCCGGCCTCGTCAGCGGCCGTGACGGCGTAGTAGACCTTGCGGCTGCCCGTCGGGTGATCGAAGGCGCCGAGCTGACGATGTATCATTTGAATCGGAGACAAGCCTCGGATATCGATAATCTCCTGAGATGATCTGTACAAATGGAAACGATTGGCCGAAGTGTCGGGGCGGCCGTTTTTGAGCTGTGGCGGAGTCCAGTCGATTCTCACTTTCCCGCCCGGATACGATACCGCGCGAATTCTGGCGACTCTGCCGGGAGGCGTCGTATCGATCAGCACGACACCGCCCTGTTCGATGCTGGTGCCGATGTTCCCGGCCGGGTCGACGGCTTTCAGAAAGAAGTGGCCAAGACCGTCACCCGTTTTTTCATCAATCGTCAGAACGCCATCGAAGCGCTGTTCTCCGGAAGGTGTCAGGGACAGTTCACGGCGTTTTCCTCCCTCCGCTTCGAAAGACAGTTGCGGAACACCGGTTACCGGCTCATTGAGAATCAAGGTAAAGGGGTACCGGCCGGCTTTTAGAATGGCCTGGCGATCTTTCTGCGGCACGTCAACGCCAAATTGGATGCGTCCTTCCGGGCCGAGCCGATCGACGGCGAAGCGTTTTGGTGAAAGCAGATCAGTACCGGCAAGCGCTTTCCCAGAGACTGAACTGGTGCCGATCCAGGAAAACTCGATGTCAGTTACGCTCTGGCTATCCGGCAGAACGAATTGTCCCTGCCAGGTCGCCCCGGCCCCTTTGAGCGGAATCGCCGTGGCGCTTGCCGGTGCTGAAGCCGTACGATCAATCGAGAGCAGTGACAGCTTCGGCATCTCAACGAGTGGGCGGGTCGAGGTGAGCTGGACGGAAATGGTTCCCGAAGCCCAGGGCGCGGCGGGTTTGAATTGCAGAGTCGCTGCGGGGGACTGTCGTTCGTAATGAATCGTACCAGGCGCCGACCAGGTGGATTCATGTCCGAGACTGTCGATGGCGCGAACCAGATACTTCAAATCTCCACCGTACAAAGGACGATGAACGGCGGCGGTGGCGATGCCCGGCCCGAAAACGTTCTCGGAACGCATTCTTCCGTTCAGGGGGTCGACGGACTCGCACCGCACTTCGTAAGTGACCGGATTGGAAGCCCCGTCGGATACTGCGGCCCAGGCAATGGTGAGATGCGCTTCGCCGGCGGTGACGACGGGTGATGCAGGCACCGGCGGCGGGGTGCGGTCGGAACGCACGGAGATCTGAGCGCTGAGGGAGCTGATCCACCCGGCTTCGTCGACGGCCGCGACGGAATAGTACCAGTTCCCGTCGGCGGGTATGCTGCCGTCAATGAACGCTGGGTGTAAGACTCGTGCCGCCACGGTGGCTGAAGCCGGATGGCTGAACGGTCGATCGCTTCGATAGACCACGTACTCGCGCAGACGTTCATCCCCGCCGAGCGGCGAACGTGGGGGCTGCCACCGAAGTTCGATGGTGCCGTGTTTCCGCGTCACGCCCGCAAGCACTGTCGGTGACGCAGGCGGATGGTTGTCGATGGCAACGCGGTCAGGCTCGATACGAGAGGTGACATTTCCTGCAAGGTCGCGGCCCGAGGCCTTCAGGTAGGCTTGCCCGTCCGGCAGAGAGTCGGAAATGACGCATTCGCCGGCGTAAGCGCCAGGTCCCGTCGGATTCAGGATGATGTCGAGCGGCGCACCTCCCTGTGGTATCAGGCTCAGAGACGGGGCCTCCGCCAATGGTTCGTTTGCCTTGACGTGAACGGGAACCTTGCCGGCTCGCAATGGAATGCCGTCCGGAAAACTCAGGTTGAGACTCGGGGCTTGCGTGTCGATGACGAGATGCCGGCCGGAGGTAATTTCCGTACCAGTGAAATCATCTCGAGATCGGCCAAGAAAGCGGAAAGTGCCGGTGCCGTCTCCTGTGCGATCGGTAATCGGCAACGTGGTTGAGAAGGTCACGGCCGATGTCGGATCGGAGGCAAGAGCGAGAGAGAGGGGTTGATGACCGCTCGGTTCGAACCAGAGTTGAGGAACCTCCCTGACCGGCATGGAGGTTTCCACGATGACGCGCACGGCACCGCGCGCCGGCGGCGGAGGTTCCACCCGAATACGAGCACTCGGCAGTTTGTCTTGAATCGCCAGCGGCGGATCCAGGCGGGTAAAGGCCAGGTTGCCGGCTCGATCGCGAGCGGCGACGGCGACATGAATGGTCGGCCAGGCCGGAGGGACGAATGAGAAACGCGGCTCGGTCAGCCCTTCAGCCGCCGGCTTCAGCTGTGCCGGTCCGCGAACGCTGTCGATCGGGAAGGAGGCAAGATAGACCTGCCAGTCGAGCGTGTCCGCATCCTGCGCCGGCGCCCACGACACGACGATTTCGCGGCCGAGGCGCACGCCGAGTGAAGCGGGCGGAACAGGTGGGGTAGCATCTGCGTTTGCAGCAACAGCCGGAGTGAGTGAACCTACATACCCGGCTCGATCGACGGCCGCGACGGCATAATACCATATTCCATCACGGGGTGGTCGATCGGTGAACGTTGTCTCCTTGAGTCGTTCCACGATCAGATCTGCCTGTGAGGCTTCATTAAACGGCTCTTCTGAACGATACAACCTGTACTCCGGTTCCCCTTCCGGTTCCTTTCCCGGGGGCGCCCAGGTGCAGTGAATTCGACCGTCAGCTGCCGGTTCAGCCTTGAACTGATTGATGGCTGCCGGAGGTTCGGAATCGAGAAGCAGGCGAGCTTCGTCACCAAGAGTCTTCACGAGGTTGCCGGCCATATCGGCAGCTTCGAGCGTGAAGCGAACGTCGACGTCCTGGCCCGGACAGCGTGGCAGAACGATGCGACCGACAAAGTACGAGTCGGTTTTGCGCGTGAGCGTTATGAGTTGAGGGGTTTCGGCTATCGATGTGCGCCAGGTGAGTTTCGGCAGGTCGCGCATCGGCTCATCAAACTGCAGCGTGATGTCGAGCGGCCCCGGCCGAACGACCTCTCCGAGATCCTTCCAGGTGACGCTCATCAAACCGTAGATCGGGATCATTCGCCGACCGAACGAAGGCGTGAAGAGTCCCTTAACCGTCGGAGGTGTCAGGTCATACGACAGAGTGGCGGTTTGTGTCGGTGGGCTTTCATTGCCTGCCTCATCGAGAGCGGTAATGCGATACGAGATCTCGCCCTGAAGCCTGGGCAGATCGACATAGCGAGGAATGCTGTCCTCATATATCTTCTCGGAGCTGACAGTGCCGTTACGCGACTTGTACTCTCTGACGATGCGATAACGGGCCGCATCTTCCAGTCGGGGCTTCTGCCACTGAATCGCCACCTGCCCATTGTTCATGATTTCCGCTTTCGCTCCCTCCGGAGGGGGAGGCGGAGTCGTATCGCTGATACCGGTGATGGAAGGGCAGGCTTGCCCCTCGTTACCGGCGCGGTCGGTGGCGCTGACGCGATACGAGTTGGCGGTACCCGTCGCAGTCGAGTCGACGA
This sequence comes from uncultured bacterium, assembly GCA_964472075.1. Lineage (GTDB taxonomy): Bacteria > Muiribacteriota > Ozemobacteria > Ozemobacterales > Ozemobacteraceae > CAYYIY01. The sequence continues at coordinate 39,354 of CAYYIY010000016.1, forward strand.
ACTCGAGCTCTTGAACGGTCGTGGCAATGCGCATCTCGGCCGTCTGAGAGACGTCTGTGGCCAGAGATCGATAGACGGAGTAGTGTGCCGGCACTTCGTTGACCGGCGGTTGCCAGGTGAGCCTGATGCCGCCGCCGGCAGCACTGGTCGTCATCAATTGTCGCGGCGGATCCGGCGGCGTCGAATCCTTGAAGAACGTTGCTCCCGCAGTAATCCGCGCTCCGATGCGTCCGAAAACATCACTGCCGGAGACGAGGAAGCTTGCCTCGCCATCCGGCGGGTGAGTTCCGAGGCATATCGAACCCATCCAGACCCCATCGTAACGACGCGACAAGGGGCCGACGGTAGTGATGGTTTCGCCGAGACGATAAGAAAGAGAGGGGGTGGCGATGACGGGTTCATCGGGAATGAGATACACCGTGACGGTTCCGATGAGCATGGGTTGATCGGGGTGCCAGGAGATGTGAATGGAAGGAGAGGCGGTGTCAAGAATCAACTGCTCGTGATGGATCGTCAGACCGTGGTTTCCAGCCAGATCAACGGCAGACGCAACCAGCGAGATCGGACCATCGAAGCAGTGCTCGGGCAGCACGGCGTGGGCCGAAAAGGAGACCCCACTAGCCGTGTCGATCTCACCTGGAACAGTCGATTGATCAGCCAGGCGAACGGCGAATGAACCGAGCTGACGTACTGGTTCCGAAAGAGTGGCGATGAAGGAGATAGTCCCAGGTGGAAGCCTTCCAAACATCGGCTGAGTCGCAACAACCGGCGGGAACGGCGAAACTGATGAAACCTGCAGATGCGCCCAGGCCGGAGTGGTGTCGAGCAGGACGCGACACGGAGAGACCGGGCCGATGTTGCCGGCGCGATCGCGGGCAGCGACATAGTAAGTCCAGTCTCCATCGCCCGGTTGATCCGAGGTTGCCGTTTCGTTGTGACCGATGGTTTGAGTGGGGGCGAATTGGGAGAGAGAAAACGTTTTGCCAGTCGGCAGTCGGAACACATGATACCCGACCACGTCCTTTTCGCGGACCGGAGACCACTTCAGATTGATGCGGGGACCTTTGAGGGAAAAGGTGAAGGACCCGGGTGCCGTTGCCGGAGGCGTTCTATCCGTATCTACTGTCGTCGCAGGTGACCACTGACTGCGATTTCCCGCACTGTCGAGGTAGGATAAACGATATTCCCAGAGCGCTTCGCGCGGGGTCGCGTCAAGATGACTCAAGACTCCGGTCTGGTCTATGCGTGCGACATCCTGAATGTCGCCGCCGCCCGTCGCACGACTGATGATGTATCCACTCACGCCGAGACTTTCAGATGGCGCGGCCCACGAAATCTCCACCTGGCCTCCCGCCACGGCGCGCACGGTCGGCGCGTTTGCCGGCGCTGAAGGTGGTTGGGTGTCGATGTCGACCAGCAGCGGTGTTGGTGCCGGGATCTGGTCGCCGCTCTCGGTGACGGCAGTTGCGGTGAGACGCGCGGTTCCCTGCGGGGTGTCGGCGGTGATCTCCCATGTGCCTTGCCATGACAAGGGGGTGATCGGAGTCAGAACGAGGGATGCCTGTTTCCCGTTACCATACGTGCATTTCAGAGATGGTGGCTGTTTCAGAGCATGGGTGGCAGTCACGATAATCTCGTGCTTTCCGATGCCAAGCGCTCCCTCACGACTGAGGCGAATCGTCAGGCGAGCGTTTGTACGTGTCGTGCGGCCGATACGGAAGGAGATCGTCGTGTCGGTTGCCGGAAAAGAACCGTCTTCCGCTGTCAGGGCTTGTCTTCCAACCTTGAGAACGACCTGTTCTCCGTCGACGAATCGCTGAGCAGCCCGCGGTTGCAGGAACAAGGCGTTTTCGTCCAGCTTCCATACGGGTTCCCAGGCCATGGTGCCGCTTTGTTCCCCCATCAGGCTGATCTGATCCGGGCGCAGGGAGGAGGGGAGCGGCGGCTGGTTGAAGCTGAGTCGGACGCCGCAGTCGGGATGGAGTCCTGACAGACCGTCGCCTGGTTCGGTGCCGCAGAGTATCAGAGGCAGAGCGCGTTTGCTTTCAGGGAATGTGGCAATGAGCGTGTATCCGTCCAAAGCTCCCTGTTTGTCGGCGGCGGTCACCTGCAGGAAGTATCGTCCGCCCGCCAGATTGACGGCGCATCGTTCCGGAGCACCCGAACCGCCACCGCAGGTATTGTTGATCTGGCGAATGAGCGGCGGCTGTTGATCACAGAGGTTGTAGAACTTCCAGCGAAGCTCGTGCTGGTCACGGTGTCCGAAATTCTGCATGTCGACGACCATCGTTCCGGAGCCGATGCGTCGAAAGACCGTGATGGCACGACTCTCGGTCGCCGCGACGTGAACGAGGATAGGGGTGAACCCCGCCTCCTGACAGCCCTCGAGCCAGCCGCAGGTATCGTGATGGGGCTGATGCTGAAAGGGGCCTTTGGTATGGGTGGGCAAAGCCGGCGAGGGGCCGGCCGGTTCGACGGCCTGGTTGCGTTGCCACAGTTGTACGAGTTTCATGCCGAAAAGAAGCTTTTCAGAAGACGACGCAAGTGCCTCAAGTTCTGCAATTTGAGTCTCGTCTGGTGAACCCCAGTTCGAGTGAATGACCAGTTTGATACGCGAAACACGTTTCTCCGCAAATGGAAACGCCTGCGGATCTTCTGTCTGCTGTAACGTGTAACTGCCGATGCGTTCGAACGCGGTCGGATCGTCGGGTGTGCTGATGAAAAGTTCGAAGTCGCGAATCATGCGATCGGGCGTTTGAGCTGTCGAGCGAAGAATAATGCGATTCAACGGCATTGTCTGGTCGGACGGCAAAGCCAACACGATTTCCTGCGGAAAGGTTGCTCCACCCTGTTTGCAGCACCAACCGCGAGGTCCGAGGAAGGAATCGTTGCCTGAAAAGACATAGCCGTCGTTGAGATTTTCGGCAATCCAGCGCTCGTCCCAGCTGCCGGGACTGCCGATGATCTTGCCGCCGACCGACTGACGGGCTTCGCTGAACGTTACGGACGGACAGGTCACGATCACATGTCCGCCGCTGCGCGCAAAATCTTCCAGCCGTCGCTGCGTATCGGGGGAAAACAGCTCGAACTGTGAGGGATCGGTCACGCCGTCGATGACCACGATCAGAAAGTCGTTCAGTTGATGCAGGATATTGCGGGCTCGTGGATCATCGTAATCGATGCGCGTTACCTGAAACGGCACCTCGAAAAACTGGTCGAATGTGTGCCAGGATTTCATGCCACCGACCAGATACAATACTGGAATGATGCCGTTCTTGTGTCTGAACGGTCGGTACAAACCTATCTGCGGGTCGAGGTCTTCCGCCTGGCAGGTCAGCGTCAGATCAAGAGTCCCGGTTGCCATATCCAGGACAAACCAATCCCGGTCGCTGTCAGGAAACAGGCCGGCCCGACGCATAACGCCTGAATCGAGCCTTGTCGCCAGAGCGCTGGTGTCATTCGGCTCAAACGATCTGTTAATGGGTTTTTCGGAAATAGAAAGATAGTACCCCTGAGAAGAACGATTGTGTGGAAAGGCATCGCGAATCTCGCAGGCATACAGTCCGGGTGCAGATGCGATCATCGTCCCGCATTCGTCCGCACCGAACCCGTGACGGCACGTGTCGGAGAATCGAGCCGGCAACCGATCCGTTCGGTTCTGAGCCGTGATGGACAGCTGCGGATCGAGTGACAGTGAACGGTTTTCCAGATACAACAGCAGTCGCGACGGGGTGGCGGTGGAATACAGCCACCAGTCCCGGTCACCCCACGGAAACAGGGTTTCGTGGATATCTGAAGCGATCCTGCAGGCTGTATCAAGAGTTTGATTGGGTTCGTACGTGTCTGAAGCGGCGACGAACTGAAAGCGCAGGGTGTAGGGGGCCGGTGACCAGGCTTCCTTGTCTGAAGCCTGCACCGCCAAGTGATAAAGCCCGGCGGTCGAAACATTGAAACAGGCGTTGCTGGATCCTTGTTGAACCGGATTCGGCGGCAGGTCGAGATAGTTGTTCATTTTCCAGAAAGAGCGTGAAAGGTTACTGCTGTAACTGAGTTCCTGGGTTTCAAGAATGATCATGCCCTTGCCGAGGCTTTTATAGACGGTGATACCAAGCTGATCCGGGTCTTCTGTATCCACGAAAGCCGCTTTATACCCGGCTTCGCGCCACCCGATCCAACAACCGTTGTTCTCAGAGGCCGGCCAGTGATTCGGGTCTCCTGAATCACGACCGGAGACCATTTCGTCGGTCATTGAGACGGCTTGTACGGTGTCGTTGCGCCACTCGGACTGATGCAGTACCCCGTAATGGCCGAATACGGATCCAGGGCCGTACACCTCGCACTCCCCGATGTGGAATCCGCTTGCGCCGGTCTGTGCCAGTGCGGTGACGCGCAGATAACGCGCGCCGACGATCGGAAATCGGCAATCGAAAAATCGCTTACCCGGCTCGAGCGTGTATTCCCCAAGTCGCTGAAAGCCGGTGGTCGGACTTTCCATGGACGCTTCCAGCAGCACCGTACGCATCTGGTTGGGCTTCTTCGAATCGGTCGATTGAATGATCACTCGATTGAAAAGCACGGGCCATTCTCCCGGAGAAGCCAGCACGACGTATCCGGGCGGGGTTCCCGAATACCAGGCGGTCGATTGCCCATGAGGCCCGTGACTGCCGTCGATCAGCTGCGGAGGGCCTTGAAGCTCGGGCGAACTAACGGCAATTGTCCCACCTGCGTGTGCCGAAAATAGGCTGTAATTGTAGTGTTGTGGGCACACGATGACAATACGCCTGCCCTCGGAAGCCAGTTTCTCGAGTTCGTTTCGTACCGGCGGGCGGTTCAGGAAAAACTGGTTCGGATGATTGAGGCCGTCGATGACGATGGCGTCATACTCTTTCCAGAATGAACGCGGCAACGGATTTTCCTGGAAGGGCGGCAACGGGAGAGACAGTGGAGCGGAACCTGTCCAGGCATCGAAACGGGCGTGCGCCAGAAGAATGCTGCCTTGTTGAGCATCCAGCTCGATCGAGAGCGAGGAAACGCCCGTCAGCGAAGCGATCTCATAAGCGACCTCGGCCCAGCCGCCCCATTCGGCAATGGTTTTGGCAATCAGTGGATGCCCATTACAGGTGAAACGCACGTTATTCCGGTCGAAGGCGAATCCGGTGACAACCAGTCGCCCATACTGCAGATGATCGGGAATAGACAGGGAAAACGCGGTGGTTGCAGCTTCCGGTAATGGACAATCATGCCGGGAATGTCCGGAATAAAAAGGGAACCGGCTCAGATACTCCCGAGAGTCTTCCTGCAGGCGAGTAGCGACCACGCTTGCCGAGTATTGACCGAAGAGTGAATAGTCTGTACGACCGCCGACCAGATACAATACTTTGAGAGGTTGAGAGGCATACGCGTGAAACGTTGTCTGAAGGCTGATACCGTCCGGGTCAAACCCGGACACGCGGAGAATCCCCTGACCGGCGAACGGCAGAAGCCAGGTGTCGATATCACCTTTCGGCAGAATCCGGTTGCTGCAGCCTGCCTGCAGATCGGCCACCACGGCGGGCGTTGTTCCCGGCGGGCCTGATGGTTTGCCGATGTCGTGCGACCACAACTGAGCGTGAATCGGACAGCTCGACGAACCCGTCGAGGCGGAAACGCGGAACAGCCAGTCGGACTGATAAGGGAGCAGCACGCGAAAGTGTTCGATGCTCGAGTCCGAGTTATTGATTTGAAGAAATGGTTGATCAGTGCTGCTGGCGGCACAGAAAACGGAGATCATCGGGTTCAGTGACAGATCGAGTGCGTCGAAGCGTCCTTCCAGAAGCCCGGGGCCGAATTGCTTAAGCAGCAGCCATTCCTGGTCTGCTGATGGATACAGATAGAACGAGAAGCTTGCCGGCAGTGTCAGGGTTCGCGCGGCAGAGGCAGTGCGCGATTCTTCGCAGGGAATGGATGAACTCGCCGTCGGTGCCGGCGGCGGCGGCAGAATGCGCCAGGAGACATGATATGGAACGGTGGAACAGCGATTGCCGATCTCGCTGCTGTATCCGACTTCATTCAGACCGTGATTCCCATCAAAGATGCGAAACGTGAATGAACCGGGAGCCGGTAGTCGCAGCCGTTCCGTCAATGGCTGGTGGTTCCCGACGCGGAAAATCCGCTCGTCCTCATTCGGTGCTCGCATCCAGGCAAGAGCCGGAGCGATGGGAAAACTCAGATCGGGGCACGAAAGCTCGATGATGGTTGGTCCGCTTCCCGGAACCGTCAGTCGATAAAACTCCTGCTCTCCTTCAGGAAACAGAAAGGAACGAACGACATCATTCGCGGGAAGAGCGAGCGCAGTCTCATGCGAAGTGTGAGAATCGTCCGAGTCGGAAACAGGGGAAAATGACGTGCGAAGACGATAATAGCCGTTTCTGTTGGCGATTTCAGAAGAATATCCCACCTCCCATGTTCCGGAATTGTGATCGAACAAACCGATGACATATCGTCCGGGAGCGCGAATGTTGGTGGAAAGCCGGCAGATACCGGCTTCGGGCCCGATTGTCCGGGCGAATTCCCGGCCCTGCGGATTCATGATGTGAAGCACAGGAACGACGGGAGACTGCGAGCAGTCCGCTTCGATATTCAGAACACCGACCCCGGGGGCGGGAATCTCCAGAGTATAGAAGTCGGTGTCGCCGCGAGGAAAGAGGGCCGCGGAGATCTCGGTGTTTGCCGTGATGGTTGCCGGTACTGCCTGACTCGAAGGCTCGAATTCGTCCGTGACTTCGAGAAAGCGTACGGAAACCTGATATTCATGAATCGAACACTGATTTCCCCATTCCGACGAGTACCCGACTTCGTTTTTGCCGAGATGACCGTCCAGCAGACGGAAGAAATACGTGCCGGAAGCGACTTCGGCCATGACGACGGCCGGGGTGCCGCGTACCGGTTGGGAAAAATCGAGATCGTGCCCGCCAGAGTCTCGCAGCAGGACGGTTGGTTGAATCAGATCGCTCGGATGGGTGAACACGATCTTCAATAAGCCACGTTTCCCGGTTGGGACGGTCACCTTGAACCAATCTTCATCGCGGGCCGGGAACAACCGACCTCGTATGATCGCGTCGAGGCCGACCTGACACGCGCTTTCAAGCGTATTGTTCGGCTCGTTCGGATCCGGCATCGGGGTCGCTCGCACCGTCAGACGATACGGCTGTGTGGCTGCCTGGTTGTTCCACTCGGAAGAATAACCCACCTCGTTGATGCCGTGATTGCTGTCGACAATCTGCAGCGTCAAACTGCCGGGATCAGCCAGGTTCAAAAGACAACGCAGGGGTTGTCCGACGGGCGCTTCATGCCTGAACAATTCCTGTTTGTTTCCATCGAACACCGTCAGGTGCAGGTTCAGATTTGAGGCGACCTCATCGATCGAAACGTCAAGCTGCAGCGGCAACCCGGTAGCGATCGGAACACGATAAAAGTCCTGGTCGCCGGTCGGAAAAATCGTCGCCGAAACGGGGGTTTCGAGCGGAATAACGGGAGCCTCTGCCAACGTATTGTTGGGTTCGAAGGCATCGGGAGACGCATACACATGAGCCATCGCTCCTGCCATGAGGGCAAGACAGCATGAGATTACAAACCAACGAATGCGCTGTGCCATGTTCATGGGCGTTTCTTCCGTTCGAGAAAGTCGGCGATGTCGTCGAAACCCGCCGCGCGTGCACGCATGGCGGCCGTTCGTCCCCGGGCATCCGGCTTGTCGACCGTGGCACCGGCAAGAAGCAGCTGTTCCACGATGTCCGAGTTGCCTGCTTCGGCAGACAGGTGCAGGGCCTCGTCTCCGGCGCTTGATAGCGAATGAATAGAGAGACCGGCTTTCAGAACCGATGCCAGAGTATCCGTCGATCCGTTGAGGGCAGCTAAATGAAGAGCGTTCAGACCGTTGCCGTTCACGAGTTCAGGGCGGGCACCGGCGGTCATGAGCACGTGCAGAATTTCCGCCTGACCAAGGCCGGCCGCAAGGTGGAGCGGGGTGTTGCCTTCGACATCGAAGGCGTCGATGGCCGGGTTCAGCTTCAGAACCTCCCGGACCGTTTCGAGATTCTCGGAGCGAACGGCCGCATGCAGAAGAGTGGTGCCGTCTCGGGCGGGCGTTACAGGTGCCTGACGCTGCAGCAGAAAACGCAGCGCAACAACGTTTCCCGATTCTGCAGCAATGAGCGGAAGACTGAATGACCGTCCAAACTCTGTCGCTGTCACATCGGCTTCAGAACTTAAAAAGAGTGCTAATATGTTCTCGTCCCCGTGACGTGCCGCGAGGCCGGCAAGAGAAAGACCTTCGCCGGTTTTGTCCGAGTGTGTGGGAGCATGAGCGGCTATCAGCAGGGGGATCAGAGAAGTCTTGCGCGTCTGAACGGCCAGATGCAACGGCAGACAGCCGTCGAGGTCGCGCTGAACAAACGCCTGAGACGCCTTGGACAGTTGCTTCAGAATCTCGACCAGCGGCGCTTCTGCATCACTGGAAAGGCAGAGCAGGTGAATTGGATTGCGTTCATCTTTGTCGACAATCGTCAGGTTTGCTCCCCCGGCAAGCAGGATTTTGAAGACTTCAGGGTGTGCGCTCAAACCGGCAAGATGCAGGGCGGTTCGACCTTCCGTATCCTGCTGGTTGATGCTCGCTCCTGATTTGAGTAAAAGGGAGACAAGATCGCTTGCCCCTCGAGCGGCAGCTTCGTGCAGAGGCGTACGACCTCGGAAATCGATGAGGCCGGCAAGAGCCTGGTTTTTCTCGAGGCTCTGACTTGCCGCGGCAATATCCCCGGCGGCGATGAGTCGGTGTATCTCGGGGTTCTGAAGATCGGCCGGGGGGCGTCCGCCTGCCTGCTCGAGCAGAGCTGTCATCGCCTGATCCTGATTGATGCCGGCCCAGGCCAGGGCATTACTGCCGTTACTGTCCGCGATGTGCGGCAAAGCGCGATGCTTCAGCAACTCCTGCACCACCTCGCGCTTTCGTTCCTTGACGGCCAACAGCAGGGGTGTCTCATGAAAGCGGTTGACCGGGTTGAGGGCCGCACCGGCAGCAATGAGTCGGCGCACGACTTCGAGATGACCGTGCCACGCGGCCAGATGCATCGGTCGCATGTCACCTTCGGCCGGGGCGTTCACCCAGGCACCGGAAGAAGCCAGCAGTGAAACCAGTTCAGCATGCCCTTCGCTTGCCGCCCAGTGAAGGGCCGTTGCCTTGCGTTCGCCGCGCGATTCGACGAGCCACGGGAACCGGCGCAGCATTCCTTCGACCTCGCGTTGTTTTCCCTTGCGGGTCGCCTCGAGGAATGCCGCGATCGACACGGAACGTGAAGCGGGAGTCGGCGGTTTCTCCTCAGAATAGGTTTCCGCCGGTATCGTGACAGGCGACGAAATTGTACTGGTTGTATCAGGCGAAGAAGAAGAGGCAGAAGCGATAACAGTGGGTGAAAAAAGAGATTCTGGAACGGAAGCGGCCGGCGCACTCGGCGATGCGACGGTTGTGTGGGTGAGTTCGGTTCCCGTTGCCGCTGCTGTTGCAGGCGGCGCGGTGTTTTCAACGGGTGTCGGGATCTTGACTGCGGTTGATGCATCAGCTTTCGCGGACGATGGCGTCTCGACCTCCGTAGGCAGCGGAGCACCACCCTCGATGGACAAGGGAAGTTCGAGAGTCAGCGATGCTGCTGCTTCATTCTGGAGCGTGAGCTGAAGGACTCCGGAGCCGGATGGCCCACGGCACAGCCAGGCCCACGAATCGTTGCCGCGCGGCAGAATCAGTAGTTCATCGGCTTTGCAGACAGCGGAACCGGATTCAGGAAGCAGCGAGGTTGAAGTTGTCGATGAGGCGACAAAGTGCGCTTCCGTGAGGCGCGCGTTCTGATTGCTCAACAGTTTGAGAAACAGCGGCCGACCGGCCTGCATCCGTGATCGATCGATCCAGACGCGGGCAATCCAGTTCCCGTTTCGCGCCACGCAAAAAGCACCGTCGCCCAGCTCTGCGCCTCGAGTGTGGATGGCAAGGGGGCGCACGCTGACCTGCCTGCCGGGCTGCGAGCGTGTCCACTCTGAGATCAGAGCCGCGGCAGAAGACAGATCATCCATGACCGCGAACGGTCCGGCGGCTCTGGCGGTTGCCTGCTGCATCGTCGTGTCATCGCCGCGAACGGCGATGGCCAGGATCAGATCGGTCCCCGGCGGTTCGCTGGTACGAAGAGCAAAGCGGGCTTTCGGAGGCGGAATTTGAATCGCCGAAGACCCGTGAACCAGCGACTCTTGTGCCCACTGATTCGGGAACAAGCGAATCAGGTTGCCGCGGGTTCCGAGACTGAAGAGATTGATGTGGCATGGAGTATCGCCCGGCACGACACAGCGAATCGAAAACTCTTCGCCGATGGCATAGATATCTCCCTCGCTTGAACGTGGCGTGGAAATCTGGAGCGGAAAATCGTCAGCTCGCGTTTCGGCGATCTGCAGCCCCGCGGCCAGATAGCTGCCGCTGATGCCTTGTTCGTGCGAAGCAATGATCGCCAGGCGGTTGGGGGCATCGACCAGGGATATCTCCGCTGCGCCGACCAGACCGGGGAAAAACAAGCAGCTGAGAAACAGTAATTTGCTTACCACATTCTTCATCATATAGCACTCCTGATACCTGATCGCAGAAACGAATCACAATAATGCCAACCAGGACGGATAACAGCAAACGAAATCATTCCGGCGGCGTCGGCGAGGGTGGCGGCTGGTGCGGTCGAAATGGCAGGTCTTCCGAGCGGGTCACAATCGCCGCCGCGACTACATCACCGGTTACGTTCACCGTGGTACGACACATATCGAGAAAGCGGTCGACTCCCATGATCAGAGCAATCCCCTCTCCGGGAACCTGGACGCTCTGCAATACCATGATCAGGAGCGGCAATGTTCCCCCGGGCACGCCTGCGGTGCCGATGGCCGACAGAATGCAAAACCAGATGACGAGCATCTGAGATGTCAGATCGAGGGAAACGCCGAACACCTGTGCCAGAAAAAGCACGGTAACGCCCTCGAACAGCGCGGTGCCGTTCATGTTCATCGTGGCGCCCAGCGGCAGCACGAAACCGCAGATCTCTCGTGGAATGCCCACTTCCTCTTCGGCGATTCGCATACTGGTCGGAAGAGTGGCGTTCGACGAACTGGAAGAGAAGGCGGTCAGCATGATCGATTCGATGGCGACGAAGAAACGCAGCGGCGAAAGCCTGGCGAACACCATCAAGGCGAGTGAAAAGACCACGATCTGATGAAAAAGAAGACCGGACAGAACCGTGAACACATACCACCCCAACTTGTACAACAGATCGATGCCGAAGCGAGCCGTGACGCTGAAGACCAGCGCGGCGACGCCGAAGGGCGCCAGCTTCATGGCCAGATCGATGATGACGACCATCGCGTCCGCAATCGCCGAAAGAATGGCCACCAGCGGCCGGCCGCGTTCCCGGGGCATTCTTGTCAGCGCAACGCCGACCAGCAACGAGAAACAGATCAGGGCGAGCATGTCGCCCTGAACGGCAGCTGCCAGCGGATTCCGTGGAATGAAGTCGAGAAGGATGCCCAGACCAGGCACGGTTGATTTCCGGCCGGCCGCCCCGGTTACCGATTCCTGCGTTTGGGCACCATATTTCTCCAGCAGGCGGCTTTTCACTTCTTCCGGCAGTCCGACTCCGGGGCGGATGGTATTCACCAGCAGCAGGCCGACAGTGGCGGCAATGGTCGTGGAGAGAAGAAAAAGAGCGAGAGTCTTCAGTCCGATTCGTCCCAGTTGGCGAAGGTCTCCAAGGCCTGCTACTCCAAGTGCGAGCGATGAAAAAACCAGTGGAACCACGACCATGACCATCAGGCGAAGAAAAATCTGCCCGAAGGGTTCTGTGATTCGGGTAATCACCCACAGCAGCGCCGCGTTCTCACCCAGAAGCAGATTGGCAACGATTCCCAGAAAGCCGCCGACCAGAAGTCCGACGCAGATTCGGGTGTGCAGTGTCGTGGACGATGTAGGATCGGGGGCCGTCACGTCGCTTTGGCAGGAGCTCCGCCCAGGCAAAGTTCGTCCACAAAACCGATGACTTTGTCCAGTTCCGGCTTCGAGACCCATCGGTCCGCGCCGCAATCCCGGCACTTGCGGGCCATTTCATCGGTGATCAGCGAAGAAAACATGATGGTCGGGCGAGCCAGTCCCGGGGTGTTCTTGATCTGCTTGCAGAAGGTCAGGCCGTCCAGTTCCGGCATCTCAATGTCTGAAATGATCAGATCGACATCGTCATCGGCCCCGGCGGCACCCGAAGCCTTGCGTTCCGCAATCTGCTGAACAGCCTCGAGACCCAGTCGACCGTTGTTGAATGTCTTGATGTGAGTAATGCCGGCCCCCTTCAGACGGCTGATGATCAACGCCTGAATCGTGCGCGAGTCTTCGACGATGAAAACGCGAAGGTTGGCGCGCCGCTCCGCCAGCGTTTTCTCTGACTCGGGCTGTTCATGCATGCGAGTTTCAGGAAACAGATCGTTCAGAATCGATTCGAAATCGAGGATGAGAATCTCGCGCTTGTCGATGTGAAAACTGCCGGTCGTGTATGAGGTATAGGTCCCGAGAAAGGGGTGAATCGGCGTGAACTCAGCCCATGAAATGCGATGAATGCGTGAGACCCCGTCGACCAGAAACGCGGTGGTGCGCTGGTTGAACTCCGATATCAACACGACCTGTCGCGTTCCCTCCGGGGGGGGCTGCAGATTGAGAATCTCGAGAAGATTGACCAGTACGATCGAATGACCACGGAAAAGAATGGTACCGAGTACTCCGGGCTGAGCCCCGGCGAATCTGGTCACCTTCGAAGGATCGTACAGGACGATCTCACGAATCTTCGCGACGTTGATGCCGTAGCTCTGCTTGTCGAGATAGAACTCGGCAATTTCAAGTTCATTGGTACCGCTTTCGAGCAGAATACCCGTTTTTGCCATACTGCTTCCTCCCTCTCTATGCATAAGTATCGTTGTCCATAGATTATACGGCAATGTACCGGGAAAATCTCGCTCAAAAGTTTGAAATACAAACGAAGTTCAGCTACCTTATCAGGAAAGCTTTCTCGATGCGGAGGCCGTATGCGCTCGTTATTCCATTGGTTGCTGGTTGTATTCGTGTCGGCGGCTTCGGTCTGTGCGGCTCAACCTATGTTCGACGGAGTTCGGGCCCGCGAATCGACAGAACGCTATCTGCAGGAACTCCGTGACGGGTTCACCAACTCGGTGGGCATGGAGTTCGTTTCCATCAATCCCGGTTCGTTTTTCATGGGCTGCGACACTGCCGATGCGGACGAAGCCCCACGTCACCGGGTCGAGATTCCCGAAGGATTTTTCCTCGGCGCAACCGAAGTTACCCAGGCCCAATGGGAAAAGGTGATGGGCTACAATCCGTCGCTGTTCAAAGACCCCGATCGTCCGGTCGAGAAAGTCGCCTGGATCGAAGTGGTATCTTTTGTGCGTCGGCTCAATGTTCTCGAGAATACCGACCGGTACTCTTTGCCGACCGAAGCCGAGTGGGAATATGCCTGTCGTGCCGGAGGAGATTCTGCGTATTACTGGGGCGACGAGATCGACGGCCGGTTTGCGTGGTATCGCGATAACGCCGGTGGGCAGACGCATCGTGTGAAAGAGTTACCTCCGAATGCCTGGGGGTTGTACGATATGGCCGGCAATGTTTCCGAATGGGTCCTCGACATCTATGCGCCGTATCCGGGCAGCTCGCTCGAGCTGCCGGCACAGGATGAACATCCGACGCCCGTCACGCGCGGCGGCTCCTGGAACTCGCACGGCCGTGATCTGCGTTCGTCGAATCGCAGCCGCCTGTGGGAACACTACCGCCTCGCCTATACCGGGTTCCGCATCAAAGCTCGTCGCTGATCGGTTTTCCCAAAAACACGGCCCGGGATATGACTTCCGAAGCCGTGTTTTTCTTTTTCGTCGGTGGTCGCGGCGGCGTGCGCGGTTCTCAACCCCGTTCAAGAATGCTGATGATCAGTTTGCGCGAACGTGGTCCGTCAAACTCGCACAGATAGATGCCCTGCCAGGTGCCGAGCACCAGATCGCCTTCACGCACGATAAACGGGTGGCATGACCCCAGCAGGCTCGACTTGAGATGGGCATGGCTGTTGCCTTCGCCGTGGCGATCGGTGCCGAAGGAGGTTGGCGCGAAGTCTTCGAGGCGATGTAAAAGGTCATGCACGACATCAGGATCGGCGTTCTCATTGACCGTCAGAGCGGCCGTCGTGTGGGGGACGGAAACAAGAATGTGCGCTTCCTTCACCCCGGCCTTTCTGATCGCCTGGCGGATGATGGCGGTAACATCGACAAAGCACTGACGTGCACTGGTACGGACGGATTCTTCAAAAAGCATTCAGTCCTCCAGGGTGGTCAGCAGCAGACCGGCCGCGGGCGGGATATCGATGCTGCGCGGCAGGCTGCGCCCGGCGCTGATGCGCCTGCCGGCAAGCGTGTACTCGGCTACACGGGCGGACCGGCGAAACACTTCGGGAAGGCGGAACGACTGGGGATACTGATGGTCGGTACTCACGAGCGCCAACAGGTAGCGTGAACCGCTGCGGCGAACGTATCCTTTCACCGAAGCTGTACCGGGCTTCCAGTTGCCCACAGGCATGACGGTTCCTTCCTGATTGAATAGAGGGTCCGAGGCCTTGATCTGTAAAAGTTGCTTCATCAGCGCGGGTAACTCGGTACGAATGCCGCGAGCAAAGTGATCGGGACCGGAACGCAGCACGTCGACTTTTTCGACGAGACAGTGTTCAGAGCCGGCCCCGAACATGACATCGGTTGACAGAAAGGCGGCCAGCAGAAAGTCGAGAGCTAAACGCCGCACAACGGCGTTGCGTTCTTCTGCCGATAGTGCCGCACAACTGATCAGGCCTTCTTGTTCGCTGATGCGACGCAGAACGGCCCGTGGATTATTGAGGTCGACATCCTGATATCGATCGGCACGAAGTTGTGTAAGGGCGCGCATGGCCGGCATGAGAACGTCGTGATTGCCGAAGATGGTACAGGTTGGCTTGTTGCCGCCCTGCTTCTGCAGACGATAGACGTCGATAGGAATGCCGCGCCCGCCTGTGTACCAGTAGTAGTTGTTGAAATACCGCTCGGCGCCTGCTGCAAGGCCGGTGCGAGCCAGATTGATCAGTTGATCCATGCCCAGGTTCTCGGCCAGAAACCACACGTGCGGAAAGCGGGACCTGGTGTCCCGAATCACGCGTGTCAGCCCTTGCGGATCAAGTCCCCATGCCGCATCAATGCGAATCGCGTTGACATGATAATCGCGGACATGAGGATAGATGACTTTCTCGAGCCAGTAGGAGATCAGTTCCGGGTTGCCGTTGTCGAGAACGTAGGCTCCCCAGTTGATGCGCACTCGATTCCCGTCCGCGTCGCAGTCGTCAGCCCCGGCTTCGATCCCGTTGCTGTCGGCCTCTTTGTACCAGCTGCGCTTGAGATGTTCCGCCTGCCAGTCCGCGTGATTGAAGGGGATGTCGATCATGCGGTCCATGCCCAGTTCTTCAACCCAGATCATGAACTCCGTGAAAGCCTTCCAGGTGCCGAAGAGCGGACACGGTTTTTCGTAATCCTTGACCACATACTCCGAAAAGCTGGGGAGAAAGTGGGGGAGCAGCAGGAGGACGTTGGCGCCGAGATCGCGTGCCTCTCGCACATATTTTTTCATCTCGTCGATCGATGAAAAGTACCGGTGCGGAAGGTCTACATAGATCTTCCCGAGCGATTTTGCCGGCAAGGAAACATACGGTTCGACCTGAGCCGATCCCGGCAGGCCGATGAGCGGTGTCGGGTGCATGTGCGGTCGCTCCGTTGTCAGTTGGTCTTCTTCGTCAGCGGATTCAGGGTCAGCAGGGCCGCAAGGTTGCTGCGGGTGATGCGTTCCATGAAGGCCGGCGACAGATTGACCACCAGATCGGTCGTCTTGTGATAGTGCGCTGACATCTCGGGGTATCCTTCGATCGTCAGAATGGCCGGCACACCGATGTTCCAGAAAGCGGAATGATCTGACTGCCAGATGTCGGAGTCGTAGAGCGTCTTGCTCTTGAGTCCGGTGTAGGCAAGAGCGGCATCCTTGAACACATCGATCAGCCAGTTCGAGCGGGTGTTGCCGATCACGGCCACCTCGTTGTCGTCGCGGTCGGCGATCATATCCATGTTGAACACGGCGATGATCTTCTGCTGCTGATCAGCGGCCATTTTCTTCGCCAGGGCCTTGCTGCCGATCAAGCCCACTTCTTCCGCGTTCATCCCGGCAAAAACGACGGTGTAAGGCAACGTCACATCGCGCAGCGCACGAGCGATCATGAGAACTCCGGCAGCACCGGAACCGTTGTCGTCAGCTCCGGGAGCGTTCGGTCCGCCGCTCCAGCCGACCGTGGAATCGATGTGTCCGCAGACGACGAAGACGGTATTCGGATCTTGCGTGCCTTTCTTGATGGCGACAACGTTCGAATACAGCCCGGAGCTGTAGGTAAACGTGGGGGTGGCCACTTCGAGACCCGGCAGCAGCGCGAATTCCTGAGCCAGCCACCGCACCGCCTGGGCATTGCCCGCGTAGCGCACATGACGACTGACGCAATCCTGCAGCGTCTGGACAATGGCTTTCATTTCATCGGCGGTGATCTTTTCGATCAGGGCTTGAATGTCAGGGTTGACTTCAATCTTGACCTTCTTGGGTTGCGGCAGAGGGCGGCGAAGAGGCATCAAAGTTTCATCGACGCGGCTGTAGAAAATGTCGTGATCCGCGAGCCAGGCTTCGTCTGCAGGCCGCAGGCGCACCAGCACCGTCTGCCCACTTTGCCACAGCGGTTCGAACTTCTCGCGCAGTGCCTGGTCTTTGGCTGGGGTGTCGATGCGAGTCAGATACCAGAATTCGCTGCGATCATCGAAACGCTTTTTGTCAATGATCGAAACGGTCAGGCCGGCTTTCCGCAGGCGCTCGAGGCGGGAAAAACTGCAATGGGTCAGATAACCGTCTTTCACGCCGAGAATGACTTTTCCGGTGAGCGTGAACAGACGATCTTCAGCCGCCTGATTTGCCGGTTGGCGCACGAAGATCAGGTAGCCGAGCATATCAACCCGCTTGGCTTCACGGAGGTTTTTCACAAAGCCGTCCAGTTCCTGTTGGGCCGACCCTGAGAGGGCCAACAGCGGTGTGGAACCGAATACGATCAAGACCGCCAGGGCTGCGAGACGCCAAAACCGTGAGCCGTTCATAAGTCACTCCTTCGTCTGGAGAAAAGGTATGCGTATCTGCGTTCTCATGCTAGAATACCGCAACGTGATATGCTTTGGCCAGTCAAATTCCCGCCCGTAGTGGCGCAGGTGTGAACAGGAGCAGCTATGCGAAGAGGATGGGTTCTGATGTGGGTGTTGTTCTGGCTGGTACCGATGTCGAACGGTCAGGCGCAAGTGCGAATCGGCTACGGGTCGGAGGCAGGTTCCGTCGCTTTCATCAATCAGGCGAATCATCCCGGCTGGGAAGAACCGCTTCCCCTCGGGCCGCTTTCCTTCCGGGCCACACCTTCCGAAGTCTGGGTGGCCGACAGTTGCGGCGGTCGCGTATATCAGTTCGGGGTCGATGGTCGCAAAATCAAAGAGATTCGTGTGACCGATCAGCCCGAGCAGGCTCTCTGGGAAGACCTGGCTCTGATGAAAGATGCCGACGGAAAAGTCACCGGACTCTATCTGTTCAACGGTTCGACGCAGGAGATCTGGAAGTGCGATGCCTCGGGAAAACTTTTGCAGAAATTCGGCGGTCGCGGCGAGAACAAGGGGCAATTCCTGCAGGGGACGCTGCTGGAGGTCGGGCCGACGGGTACGCTGTTTGTTGCCGACAAGGCTCGTCGCATCATCTCGGTTCTGGCGCCTGACGGCAGTTGCAAACGAGAAGTGGAATGGCAGTGGTCGGGCTTTTTCATCGATGCCAAAGAGAACCTCTATCGTCTCCACTGGAATGAACAGGAGAAAAAGACCCATCTGCTGGTACAGGATGGCGACGGCAAACAGACGCTCGATCTGGCGCTTGAACTCCCGGCTGATCATTTCAATCCTGAGCTGTGGCTGGTCACGTCACAGGGCAATCTTTTCATCACCTTCATCGATTCTCAGGGTTTTGACGGGCGGGTCAAGACGGCCGAGATCAACCGACAGGGGAAGCTGGTGCATGCAGGCGAGCTGACTCCCCCGCTGGTCATGAATCGCTTGCTGTGCTCTTCGAACATCCCAGGCAAGTTCTGGCTGGCGAAAGCGGACTTCAACAAAGCCCCGGAAGGGCAGTTCCAGGTTGACCTCGTTTCTCTACAGGATGCGGCGGGCAAGTAGATGAGATAACGCTGTAACCTGCAAAACAAGCATCACGCCCGGCTCATGAGCCGGGCGTGATGCTTTCAGACCGGTTGTCAGTTCCTACTTTTTGTCAAATCCGGGGAGGGACGGGGGCGGGGGGAGTACAAAGTCGCCGGTTTCCTGAACTTGAGGCGTTGAAGACGAAGCACTCTTCTCTTTCTTCTTTTTCGGCGGTTTCTCGGTTGCTGCCGGGGTGCTCAATCCGGGAAGCGGCGGCGGCGGGGGCAGAACGAAATCACTCGAAACCCCATCCGAGGTCGACATGGTGACAGGCGGTTTTGCTTCAGTCGCCTGGTCGAGAATCTTCACGCCGGGATCGAGTGGTGGGGGCGGCGGCGGGGGGAGCACGAAGTCTCCTGAACTTCCGGTGACCACGGCTGTTTCCGTTTCTTCGCCTTCAGACTCGCTGCCTTCGTCGGTCGGTTTGGGAAAGGCCATGACCGAGGCTCCGACATTGGCTGATTCACCGCCCCAGATCGACAGCGGGCCGCGAGAGTTCGACAGGAAGAAAAGGCGGTCGCTGTTGTCGATGAACTCCACTCGTCGCAGATTGTACGAAGCCAGAAACTCGCACAAGGTTTTGTTAACATTCGCCTGACGAGTGCTGAGAAAGCTGATGTTGCGGTCACCGAACGGGTACGGTTGCGATCGCAGGCTGTAACTGTCGATTCGTTGTGCGGCACCTTCGGGTGGCGATATTCCAAGAAACCAGATGTTCACCATGCGATCGGTGAACAACCAGTTTGTACCAGCTCTGCCGGCGTCGTAGGTATTGCGAAAGCGGCCGTCCAGGTTGCGGAAAACGTGACAGTAGTCGAGTCGCATTTCCATGCCGCCTCGGGTTATGCCTGCCGTCATCGTGGCCGCTGTGGCGCCCGACATTGGAGGAGGGGTCAGGCGTGCGGCAAAAGTCGTCGAGAGATCCCAGAAGGCGGAGTGAACTTTCTGCTGGCGCAGGCGACCTTCCAGAAAGAACAGACGATCCTGGCTCCAGAAGCTGATCAGCTTGATTGTCTGCTCGGACAGATACCGCTGCGATGTTTCCTCGAATGGGGCGCCGTCTGTCGGAATGCGGAAGCGATGCAGAATGGAACCGCGAAAATCTCGATCGTCGAACTCGCTCTTGTTACGTGACTGGCCCAAAATCTCGACAAAGGCGAATGAGCGGCTGTCAGGGGACCAGATGATCTCGGTGATGGTATTGGGAGTCGGAAACAAGCCGGCATACACCTTGCCGGTTGAGACTTCGATCAGCGAAAAATCGTTCCCCGAAGTGAAAATCAGCCGTGATCCGTCCGGTGACCAGCAGGGCCACGCAAACTGATAGTTCCCGTTCAGGCCCTGCTCCTTCAACTTGATCGGCAGCATCTGCAAAGTGGTCGCGTTGTACAGAAAAATATCGCGATCGCCGGTGCGACGGTCGAGAACGATGCCGGCGAGCAAGTGGTTCCTGGGGGCCCAAGCCATGTCGAGCAACTGGTACATTTTGGCTTCGAACACCGACACGACCTGTCGATTGATGCAGTTGACCAGCTTCAGTTCTCCGCCCACGGTTAACGCCACCCAGGTGCCGTCCGGTGAGGGAGTGAGATCCCATACGGTTTCACTGAAAGAGGCAAGTTCGATACCGGCGCTCTCGGAAGCATCGAGTCGAACCAGCGAATAGCCGATATCGGTGGGCCGCAGGCCGACGACCCGTTGCGCGTGCAGAACGGCGAAATCAACATCCGGCTCGATGGCCGGCATGAGATCGGAAAAATTCTTCCAGCGATAGCTGTTCTCCACGACGTCGTCATGACGCGGCAGTTGATCGCGAACGTTGCGCAGTGCCGTTCGATCCTGAATCAAGTCGTTGCGTTTGGTGCCCGGTCGCTCGCTCAGAAAAGCGTTCAAACGACTGAGCACGGAATTGAACAGCAGTTCGTCAAAGACGACCCAGCGGTCGACGGGACGATCACGAGTCGATCCTTCCGGAGCGTATTCCATCGACACAACGGTATCAGGGGCAATGCGTCCGAGTTTCTCGAGGTAGATCAGGTAGTTTTCGAGCGTGTTGAAGACCAGGTTGATGCGGGCAAACTCGTTGGCTGTCGAACGCTGATCGGCGCCGCTGGCGCGTATGCGAGCCTGAACCACCATCTTCACACGGGTTCCGTCCAGGTTGATCGTGTTGTCTTCAGCCTGAACTGCCGGTGAGAAGAGCAGCAGAAACGCAATGACAAAGCAGAGGCGGACCGCAAGGGGGGCGGAAGAACGCTGCAACATGAGTTACTCCTTCGCGTCAGAACGCTTTGGTAAAGGCTCGGGCGGGATCGTGATCCCGAGAGATGAGGAAATCTCCTGTACCAATCCCTCGACGAGTTGATCAGAAGGCAGATGCCGCAGGATCTGCCCGTGCTTGAAAATGAGTCCGCTGTCTTTGCCGCCGGCGATGCCGAAGTCGGCCTGCCTGGCTTCGCCCGGCCCGTTCACCGCGCAGCCCATGACGGCGATGCGTACGGGTTGAGTCAGGTGAGAAAGTCGTTGGCGAACCGTTTCTGCCATGCGCATTAACGGCACCTGACAACGGCCGCAGGTCGGGCACGAGACAATGACCGCCCCGCTTTGCCGCAGGCCGACGGCGCGTAGAATGCGGATGCCTGCGGCGACTTCGTCGGCACTGTCGCCGGTGAGCGAGACGCGGATCGTGTCGCCGATCCCCTCGAGCAGCAGGGCGCCGATGCCGATGCTCGAGCGCACGATCCCCTCGTCGGGAAGGCCGCTTTCGGTGACTCCGAGATGCAATGGATAATCGCATCGGCTCGCGACCTGACGAACCGCGTCGATCATGAGCGCCAGATCGAAGGCTTTGATGGCGATCTTGAGGTTGGTGAACCCTTCATCCTCGAGCAGGCGCACTTCCTGCAAGGCTGACTCAGCCAGAGCCTCGGCGGTGACACCTCCGAAACGTTTTTCCATCGCGGGATCAAGAGAGCCGGCATTGACCCCGATACGAATCGGAATGCCGTGGTCGCGAGCGGCGGCCAGCACTTCGCGCACATGGCTTCGATCGCGCAGATTCCCGGGATTGATGCGCAGGCCGTGCGCCCCGGCGTTGGCGGCGGCGATAGCCAGGCGATGGTCGAAATGAATGTCGGCGATGACCGGAATCGACACCTCGGGAATGATTCGACGCAGACTTTCAGCCGCCGCCAGATCAGGAATGGCGAGGCGGATGATATCGCAGCCGGCGAGCGCCAATCGACGAATCTCGGCCGTGGTTGCCGCGGCATCGCGAGTGTCGGTCTTGGTCATGGTCTGAACGGTGAGCGGGGCGTCACCGCCGACGGTGACATTGCCCACGCGAATGGCCCGGGTTCGTCGTCTGAGTGATGAAGTCATGAGGTTGGTTGCTCCTGGATCAGAACAAAACTGATATCGTCCAGTATTGTAACGGAAGAATGGGCGATTGTCAGATGTTCCGTGAGACGTTGATACAACTCCTCTGCTGAACCGGTGTTATGGGCTGCCAGAAATGAACGTAATCCTTCGCCGGTATCGTCACCAAAGGCCTTCCATAAACCGTTGGTCGAGAGACAGAGAATTTCCCCCGGGGCGAGGGAAAGCCGAACAGACTCCATGTGCGGCTCTGCCGTCAGCCCAAGCGGTGAGCCGGCGGCAAGCAGGGCGCGCGGCGGCTGCTCACGTACGAGCAGTAACGGCGGCGGATTGCCGGCGCAGGTCAGTTGAAGATCCGCCTGATGAAATTCGATCAGAGTGATGGCTGCTCGCAACGGCGGTTCAGCCGAAGCGCTCAGCAGTCGATGGAGAATGGAAAGCCGACGTTCAGGCTGGGCGGCACGCAGGGTGGTGCGAATGATGTACAAGGTGAGGGCGGCTGGAATACCCTGGTGAAAAGCGTCGCATAGACTGAGAAATGGAAGATCGGCGCCGGACTCGATGTCGATGAGATCGCCTTTGATCGTTTCTGCCAGCGATGAGTAGAGGAAGAGCTGACGACTGCCGATGGTCTGTCGACCATTCGCCGCCTGAATCTGCCGATACATGCTCAGGGTCACTTCGACATCGCGGGCGGCGCGGTCGCGCTCGACCAGAGAGGCGACCAGGCGCAGATTGTCCAGAGTGGGGCCGATCTCGGTGACGATGCTGTTGATCAACGATCGTTCCTGCTCGGAGAAAGGCAGACGGGAGGTTTTCACGCCGATCAGCCACAGGCCGAGAAAGGATTGCTCACGCATGATCGGATACATGAGTGCGACTCCCCACTTCTGCAGAGCGAGAAGAGAAGGGGCTTCCGGTGGTGACGATTCCAGGGCGATCTCGACCAGGGCATCGATCTCTTCGGTTTTCTCCGTCATGGCAGGTGAAATAGTCAACACCGAAGCATCGATATCGGGCGAATCTGACGGCCAAACGACTCGGACTCCGTTGTGCAGGAGAATGGCCGAACGACTGAAGCCGAGTACCGGAGCGCTTTCGCGTAACAGGCTGCCGAGAACGGTTTCCGGCGTTTCGGCCTTGCGCATCTCGCGCAGCAGGTGACGAATCACGGCGGCAGAATCAAAACTCTGCCGTCCGAACAGATAGTCGACGAGCATGCCGACCAGATTCTTGAGCGGGTTGAAAGCGGCGGCCAGAACCAGTGTGGAAAACACCGTCGCCCAGATGCCGGTGACCTCGAAAAAGCCCTGCAGCAGATTTTCGAGAATCTCGAGCACGCCGGCAAGCACGGCGGTCATCAGGGTGTAGACCAGCCCGATGGAAAAGATCAGATCGATTTCGAGCAGACGGTAGCGCAGCATGGCGTATCCGAGCAGCGCCGCCATGAAGACCCCAAGCGTCGGAAACAATCCGTACAGATAGAGAGTAAAGCCGGGTTGGTTAAAGTACCAGCGGCCGAACAGAAGAAACAGCGCTCCTCCCGCGGCAGGAAGTGTCAGACCGGCAAAAGTATATTGAATCCGCTTTTCCTGGATATCCGCCGAAGCCATTTGCCTGGCCCGCTTGAGCGCCTGCAGGGCGAGAAGAAGATAACCGGCCAGAATCAGCTTGGCGGGGTATTCCCAGCGACTGAAGTGAAAACGCAGCCCCAGCGGGTACGGATCGATGGCGAGAAAGAGTTGATCGCCCCAGGCAAGGCAGACCAGCAGCACGACCGGCAGAAACAGCAGCAGCCCGCGATAACCTTCGCTCAGAATCAACGCGTCAGGCTGGCGACGCGGAAACAGAGCCGCAAAGCGGGCAAACAGATACGGCAGTGTCACGATCGGAGTCAGAAGAACAGAGCGAAACACGGGGGTTTCCGGGGAGGTCAGTAACATCAACTCGGCGAACGACCAGACGAAAAAGAGAAACAGCATGCCGCTGAATGTGCGGTGAGCGGGGTTTCGCGGTGAACGAACCAGTACCAGACAACCCATGACGAAATGGGTGACCATGGACATGGCCGCGAAGAAGATGGCGAGATGCATGGTCCCGCTAGCGGAACTTCCAGTTGGGTTGCTGTAAACGCTGGTAGGGAGTGCGCAAAGTCACAGCCGTTGTGAAACCGACGAACTCGCGCGCCTGCCGAACCTTGATGCGAAGTCTGATGAACGTGATGCGCTTGCGCTGTCCCGAATCATTCGAGTTCATGTCGAACGGCAGCAGTCGGGGCGGCTGATCGCTCCCCGGGTCGACGGTATCTTCATAGAGCGGGAAGAACAGGTTGCTTTCGATGTGATCATGCGTGATCAGTTCCATGGGCTGCTGGTTGTTCTCCGCTCGCAGCAGAGTCCAGCGCCCTCCCGCTTTTGCGAGGGTATAGGTGATGGTATCCAGGTTGATTTCCCCGGCATCGCTCTCTTCGGCCGAAGATCGAAACCGGGTGAACTTGATCATGTCAGGCTGAATTTCAAGAACTTCGTTGCAGGCCCGCAGATCGATGACCAGCTTTTCGAGTTTGCGACGGATCTCGGACTGCAGGTTCAGCCTGATCGTTCCTTTGGTGACCGTGCTTAACCCCTGACTTTGAAACAGATAGAGAGTGCCGCCCATGAGAATGGTGAGAGCCATGCCGATAAGCAGCTCGACCAGCGTGAATGCGACTCGTCGTCTCATTCGTGACGACCCACCAGTGTCACGACTTCAGCCATGCGATGACCTCGTTTGTCCAGGACGCGAACCGTGACTTTCTTCAACCGGGGCGGACTCTTGCGGTCATACTTGTCATCAACGATGAGGCAGCGACGGAACGCGCCGGCTTCATCGGGATAGACTTCATACGGCCGCCGGAAGGCGGTTTCATACTTTTTGATGATGCGGTTGGCGATGTCTTTTTCCTTGTCGTCCTTCAGGCGGCTTTCGGTAACGATGTCGGTAAAGTTCTTCTCAAAGACATCTGCCGTGGTGTACATCTGATCAAGATCTTTCTGATCGCTGTAAATATCGCGGAAGTTCTCGAAATCCGATTTGACCAATTCAAACGGCAGCGATCGTACCTCCTCGATCTTTTCGCGAGCGAGATTGAAAGCGAAAACATGCTCGAAGCTTTCGACGGTTCCCTGTGCGCCGAAAGAAAACATGCGGGTGAACGGCAGGGCGATGATGCCCACGAGAAACAGCACCATGATGATTTCTACCAGCGTAAAACCGTTTCTCGAACGGTAAATGACGTTTCTGCCACTCGTACTTTTATGTGGAAATCTTTGTCGGTTGATGAAGAACATGAGCCGATCAATCACAGGGAATGACTTCGATGGATGCCGGCTTCACATCGGCAACGACGACACGGTTGCGACCGAGATCTTTCGCCTTGTACAGGCACTGGTCACATTCTTCGATCATCTCTTCCATGTTCATCTGGCGGCCGAGCAGTGAGGTGACACCGACCGAGATGGTCACTTTGAGATTGCGGTCCTTGTCAACGTAGTTCGATTCCTGTACTGCGATACGCATGCGCTCTGCCACCATGGCGGCATCTTTGATTCCCGTCTGCGGCAGAATGATCGCCATTTCCTCTCCGCCGTAGCGACCGGGAGTGTCGGTGGAACGGATGGTTTCGAGGATACGCTGAGCTGTTTCGCGGAGCACAAGGTCGCCTGTCTGGTGACCGTAATTGTCGTTGAACTTCTTGAAGTGATCGATATCGATCATGACCAGCGACATGTCGAGATGATACCGGCGCGCCCGCGCCAGCTCCTTCTCGAGATTGGCCAGGAAAAATCGTCGCACGTACAACTTCGTCAGCCCGTCGGTGACGGCCTGCTCGAAGAGCCGTTGGTTCTCGATGATCAGCGACAACTGGCGCTGAACCATTTCGATGAAGCTGCGGATCTCGGGGGTGATGTTGGGCGTGGTGCTCGTGTAGACCAGGTAGATCCCGCCGAACTCCTTTTCTTCGAACAGCAGCGGAATCCCGAGAATGGCTCCCTCGCCCATGGATTCCACATGCAGAGCACGATTCGTGATGGCGGTAATCGTCGCCTGTCTGGCTCTTTCGGCGATTTCCGCATCAGGAGATTCGCCCAGATACAGATTCATCTTGCCTTCCCCTTCGTTGATCCAGGCAGTGCCGCAGGAATCGGCACAGAGATACTCACGCATTCTCTGAGCGACAAGTTCGAAGATCTCGCGTTGACTATGGGTGGTCGACGCCTTTTGCGCCAGATTGTACAACAGGGTCAATTCGTTGAGACGATTGTTGAGGCGTCGGGTCATCTCGTTGAAGGCCTGTGACAAATGTCCGAGTTCGTCACGGTCGTAAATGGGCAGATGCCGGGTCAGATCGCCTCCGGAAATGGCGCGCGTGCCGTCGGAGAGCACGCGAATCGGTGAGAGAAAACCGCGCACCAGAAAGAAGACCAGAGCCAGAGAGGCTGAGATGCTCAACAGAATCGTGCTGAGAGACATGCGTTCGAACCACTCGATCGAACCCATGACGACGTCCCAGTCAGTGTAGGCGCCGAGGAAGTAGTCATCGAGCTGAATACCTGAGCGAATCGTCAACAGCAGATGGCGATCGTCGACGTTAACGCGCTCAGGCTCAGGGGTTTCGAGGGCCTGAGCGGCGTCCAGCAGAGGCAGCAGGTTTGCTTTGAATGAGCCTTTGAGTTCGGGAATCGTGGAGAGCGAGCCGTCACGTTTGACGGCGAAGAAGTTGACCTCCGAGCCGCGACGTTTCGGAGTGGCGATGGCCTTGCGAACATACTCCTCTTCGATGCGGTTCTTGCTTAACGTAATGATGAGAGCGATCGGTCCGGCGACCTTGTTTGCCGAGGTTGCGCCGGGTGTGAGCACGTCGACGAACAGATACACCTGCTCAGAGGTGCCGGGCCAGAAGATTTTGTGAAGAATCCCGCGCCCGGATGCCAGGTTGTTGATAAAGTCCTTGCCGATGGTGTCGCGCGCGCTGGTGTCCGTCGTGACGGCATGCGCCTTCATGCTCGCGAACTCGATGGTCTTGCGTCCGAGTTCACTGATGAACGCCTTGCGGCCGAATTCCTGAAAGAGATGGTCCTGGTCGTACAGCAGGCTGCCGTCGGGAGCGACGAGATAGACCCGCTCGAGTTGTTGCGTTTTGTGCAGTTCGAGAAATTTGCCTGTCAGGGCGGTAACATCGAGTGTCGCAAGTTCAGGCATGGTGTTTTTCAGGGAGCGCAGCCAGGCCATCTTGGCACGGAAAAATTCGATGATCCCCTCGTCCATGTGCTTCACTTCCTGAAGCAGCATTTCCTGAGTATGTCCGGCCAGAATTTTCGAGCGATCGAGCGTGAAATGAAGCGCAACGACAACCAGAAAGGCGATCGGCAGAAACATGGAAAGGAGCGTCATGCCGACGAGTCGAAACCGGATTGACAGACCCTCTCTGGTTCGTCTGCGGTACGAGTGGCCGAGATACAAAGCGCCCAACAGCAGAAGGGTTCCGGTGACGACAAGTGCCTCGAAGTCGCTGTCTTCATAATTCTGCCGGAGTCGCCGCAGCGAAAACAGATTGAACAGACGAACCGGTGACGTTTCACCGAGGGGCAGCACGGTCAGCACCCAGTCGCCGCGGGTCACGGGAGAAACCAGCGTCTGGCGGTACTCGTTCAGCATTGAGGCTGCGTGCTTCTCGAGTTCACGGAACGACAGATCGATGGAGTTCTGTTCGAGATCGATAAACCCGCTGGTGAACTCCGGATTCGCATTCCGATTGTTGCGCAGCTGCCAGCTGAGGCCGAAGGTTTCCGGGAGTTGGTGGCCGGCGAGAATGACCGCATAGCCCATCTTCCCCGCATTCGTGTCCGGGAAAAACTGCCAGTAGAGCGTGGCCGGGTGAAGGACATCCGAACTGCTGATGATCTTCCCGGGCTGGGTGACGCACTTTGCATAGGGAAACGCGGTCCCGAGAATCTTTGACAGTTGACTAATTTCGCCGGCAAATTCCTTCTCGAAGCGATCGGCAGAATCGGCTTGCTGCACCGAGAGCTCGCCCGCAATCGAGGTGTTGCCGATCTGAAAGAAGCGGGGCAGGATCTCGAGGATGCCTGCTTCGGAAGCCGACGGTGCCACGAGGTTCCCGCGGGCGTTCCAGACCAGAATGGTCACGGATGCGGGGATCTGCTCCTGGAAATCGGCGATGACGTTCTGCAGCTTCTTCGGGTTGTCAATGACGGGGCGAATGTCTCCGCCGAGCAGATTGCAGAGATGGGAAAGCACTTTCGCGTTCGTGGACCGGGAGCGCAGCGAAGAGAGTTCGCAGGTGAAAAAGTTCGACATCTTGCTGATCTCTTCGAGATACTGGCGATGAATGTAGTCCTGGTAGCCGAAATACAAGGCTGCGATGGGAAGCGCGAGAAAGAAGATAAACAAGACCACCCAGCCGAGAAGCGGACTCTGTACTGCGGGCAGTGGAGCTGATGTCTCCGGGATGTAGACGATCGCCGGCGCGGATGCCGATTGGTTTGGAGTAGTGGTCGTTTCAGTCATGAGAAAGCAGCTCTCTTGTCAGAACTCCCCAAGGATATCTGAGGTAAGGTCGAGAAGCAACCTTCCCCTTTGCTCGGAATTCTCACGCGCCGAAGAGGTTGCGCACGAGGAACCAGAGCACGGCGACTGCGATCAGAACAAGAACGATGGTACTACTCGGATTGCGGTTGTAATGAAACTTCAGGTTCTCGACAAGGGTCGGCGAGTAGGAGGTCCAGCGATTCAGTTCGTCGTAATGACTCTTATACTTCGGGTGGGTGAGATATTTGGTCTGAACATGCGCTGTGAACCTGTATTCATGATAGCGAAATGAGATCGACTCATCTCCGGAATTCATGCCGTGAAGATTGCAATACCACGAAAAGTCCTTGGGATTGCGATACATCAGGAAATAGCCGCAGTCGGGAAGAGGCGGCACCGGCTTCTTGGGAACATACTTTGTCGTCAACACCATGGTATACACTTGCTCGAAATCAGCCCACAGCGGAAGTTCCTGCTGGTTCTCCTGAAAAAATTTCTCGGTGGCCTCGTTAAGCATTTTGATGTTGGCCCGACACTCGCGATTCTTTTCGAAGCTGGGGTCGGCTCCCTGTAACATTCCTGTGAGGAACAGAAAGGCAGCGATGAGCGACAGCCCTGATGGCGAAAAGCTGCGGGTACTGATGTGACGGATCATCGATTCTCTCCTGCGAGGCCTGAAGTGCCCATATTTTACCCCAGTCTGTCGAAAATTTCACCTTTGCCTTGACGTGAGTCGCAAAGGCCCGATGAGGGTTGACCTCGATCAGGGATACGAGTATCATCTCCGCTGCTGCGCCTATAGCTCAGGTGGATAGAGCACAGGATTCCTAATCCTGGGGCCCCTGGTTCGAGTCCAGGTAGGCGCACTCTCTTATCGGCTTCTGAAGCGGTTTATCGGGGTGACTGAAGCCCTTGGGCGCAAAAGGGGATGCGCAGGTTTAATAGCCCGGTTTCGGGCCATGTTACGTGGTGAGTGGATTGCCGATCCTGATCGCGATTGAGATTTCTCTTTTTCAACGAGAAACATCATATACCGAGAGCAAAGGTCGGTCGTTTGGAATGGCGTCTCAGAAAGAGATTCCTTGTTCTGTTTATTAATAATTGACAGAAACTTCATTGATACATAAATTCTGTATATACAGAAAAACACCGAAGGGGTCCAGTGAAAGCAACTGATTCCATTCGGGTTTCAAAAGAGCGAACTTGTCGGTAAGTGAGCTTGGAAACGGCGAAGCGGAGGCCAAACTGATATGAAGCAACTGACGTTCAAGATACCAGATGAATTGGCAAGGGCTTTCCGGGTGCTGGCGGCGAAGGAAGATTCCTCAATGTCGGCCCTGTTGGTCCGGTGGATCAAAGAACACACACCTGCCAGTGTACGTGCCCGAGACTTCACGCAGGAAGAGGTCGATGGCTTTGTTGCGGCCGATGAGCCTCCAGCCGCAGAGATCAAGGCATGGCTGAGGAAAAAGTAACACCACGGGTGTTTCTCGATACTTCGGCCTGGCTTGCCTTCCTGGGTCGACCGGCCGGAGGAACGGGGGAGATTCTGCGATTGGCAAGACGCGGGAGATTGGTAATCCTCACTTCCGCCGGCGTTCTCGAGGAGATACACCGGAACTTGGGTAAAACCAGGCGAAGTCCAGCCGACCTCAAGGCAGTCCTGCAGGTGATTGACCCGGTTGAGGTTTGGATTTCGGCTGCAGATATCGAAGATGTGCCGGCGGTGGTGGCCGAGAAGGATCGGCACGTTATTGCAGCCGCAGTGCGTGGTGGCGCTGACTTTCTGGTGTCATTCGACCGCCGACACATCACCGCTCCGGAGATCCGAGAGAATGTTTCCGTCCGTGTCGGTGACGCAGGCAAGTGTCTTTCATGGTTGCGCAAGATTCTTGCATAGCCCTTGTTTGAAGTAAGGTGGCGGTAAAGAAACCGGGGGTCCGGTTGTGAGAGACTGAGAGGTGGCGAATCAGGAGAATGCGGATGTGATGAAGGCTATTCTGGGCGAATGGCGGGAGAGGAAGTTTTGAGAACCCTGTTCCTGAACGCATGTGAAATTCCACTATGACAGAGCGAAAGAACATGCTCCATGCGAATACGCCCATCATCAGACCAGCTGTTCGCCAGAGATCATGAATTGAATTCGACCCCCAGAATGATTATCATGGAACCACAGCTTGCCATGGCGGTTTCTGCGATATTGTCCGCCCGGCCTGGGAAACGTAAACGGACTGCGTGCGATACTTTGCTTGCTCAAAGAAAGGTCTCAATGGTCATGCGTTCTGTAACCACATTCCGGAAGCTTTGTTCGATGATCGCCCTGTCGATCATTCTTCTTCTTCCTGCCATCTGTTCCGCTCTTGCGCCCCGTGATCTGACGACCCTTTCTCTGGAAGAGCTGATGACCGTCGAAGTCCGAATGGTAACTGGTGCTTCACGCTTCGAACAGAAGATCGAGGATGCCCCGGCGCGCATCGATGTATACACGGCTGAAGAAATTCGTCGCTTTGGGTTTCGTACGGTAGCCGACATCCTCAACAGCCTGGGCGGTGTGTTTGTCACCTACGATCGGAATTATTCCTATTTCGGGACGCGTGGGTTTGTCCGACCTGGTGAGTTGAACAGTCGTCTGATGATGCTGATCGACGGAAATCGCTTGAGCGATCCGGTGTATGGTTCATCGCCCGTGGGGCATGATGTTCCTCTTGATCTTGATCTGATCGAGAAGATCGAAATCATCCGTGGGCCGTGTTCGGCACTCTATGGAGATAATGCTTTCTTCGGGGTCATCAATATTGTTACGCGCAAGGGAGACGCGCTTCCGCAGCGTGGCGAACTTGCCGGCTTCGTCGGAACGCACGGCACCGGCGGGGCACGTGCCACCTGGGTCGAGCGCGGAAAGCGCAGTGAGTTGTTGCTTTCGCATTCGGCGATGGGTTCGAACGGGCCTCAACGTCTGTTTTACCCGGCCTTCAACGATCCTGCGACCAATTTCGGTGTGGCGACCAACCGTGACTGGGCGAACGACAGCGATACCTTTCTGCGCTTTCGGCGCGGCCCCTGGACCTTCGAAGCCCTGCACGGCAGGTTTCTGAAAGGAATTCCTACAGGCTCGTATGGTACGATTTTCAACGATCCGGATGTCTCGACCAGTGATTCCTTTCACCACCTTGCTCTGCATTATCACGGGGAATTAGCCCGCGAACGGCGTCTCGACGCTCGCGTGATCACCGGTGGCCTGGACTTTGCCGGCAAGTATCCATTCGACTTCGCCAACCCGGGTGATCCGCTCGATCGCGTGATCAACGAAGACTTTGGCGGCGGTCGGCGCACTCAGATCGAGGTGGTCCTCTCCGGAAGAACCGGTCGGCATCACTGGGCAGGCGGTTTTGAGGTAAACGATATCTGGAAGCGGTATCTCTCGAATTTTGATCGAGCGGTGAATGTCGATCGAAACTTCCCGCAGCGCACTTCCGGCGTATTCCTCGAAGATGAATGGAAGCTGCGGCGAAATCTGGCGCTCAGCGCCGGTATTCGCTGGGACAACATGGACGACGAGGGGAACTTCACCAACCCCAGATACGCCCTGGTCTGGCACCCGCAGCCGCAGACTTCGCTGAAACTCATGCATGGAAACGCGTTTCGATTGCCGAACACCTATGAACGCTATTTCACTGATCCGGTCACGAAACAGTCGACAGTCGTCGAGGCCGAGCGCACCACCACCACGGAGGTCATCTTCGAACGTCAGCACCAACATGGCATTTCAACGCACCTCTCCGGGTATCAGTACCGATTGTCGAACCTGCTGAGTCAGCAGCTTGATCCTGCCGACAACATGCTGTTCTATGCCGGCGACTCCCTGGTACGCGGCCGGGCTCTCGAGGTCGGTATCGAGAAACGTTGGACTCCGGGCAAGTGGGTCAGGGCGAACATGTCGTGGCATCGCACCTGGTACGATGACACGGGAAAGAATCTGGTGAACTCGGTTTCTCGGTTAGCTCGTCTGCATGCCATGAGTCCTTTCATGGATAACAAGTTGTACGCCGGTCTCGAGATACTGGCCTGCAGTTCTCGCGAGACCGTGGCCGGCTCGCGGGCGCCGGCGTACGTCAAGACGAATCTGACGCTGTCTCGGCCGATGAAGCATCTTGGGGTTGATCTGTCGCTCTCGGTGTACAACCTGTTCGACGAGAAGATCTACGATGGCGCCTCGACAGAACATACCATGGATATGATCAGACAAGATGGAAGATTGTACCGACTCAAGGCGGAGTTCTCATTCTGATGATGACTGTGAATGACATCATGAACCCCCTCTCGGACAACCGACCATCAGGTGCAGAACCATGTCGAAAGTCCGGGTTGATTGTCGCGTTGTTGCTGATCTATGCTGTGATATCCACTCCGTCATTTGCTGTTGACAAACCGACGGATCTCGAGGTGAAGGCCGCGTTTGTGCTTAATTTTTCCCTCTTCGCCTCCTGGGAAAGGCCGCAGGTGGCCACGGAAGAACTTCGGATCGGAATTTTCGAGGGGCAGTCCGAAGCTGCGCCGGCGTTTACAAAAGTCCTGGATGGTAAAACATCTGACAGGCGTCTCGTCAAGCTGATCGGGCTGAAGAATGTGGATCAGATTGCTGATTGCCACATCGTCTACTTCGGTTCGAATGATATGCGGCTTCTGGCCGATGGTCTCGAAATCGCTGTTCAGAACGGTGTTTTAACGGTCGGAGAAAACGTCGAGTTTTTGAAAAAAGGCGGCATGCTGGCTTTCCAGGTGGAAAACAACCGGGTGCGTTTTCTTGCCAATCCCGGTCAGGCGCGCAAAGCCGGCATTCAGCTGAGTTCGAAACTGCTGCGCCTGGCTTCGCTGGTGATGTCGCAGCCATGATCAAGGGTCGCTTGTTTGCGGATCTTTCCATCGCCCGCAAATTGACGCTGGTGACGGTGATGTCCAGCTCGATTGTCCTGCTGCTGGCGATTGGTTTTGCGATGGCGATGGAATGGCACGGATTTCATCGGCAGTTTGAACACGAGCTTGAGCTGTTCGGCGCCGTCATCGGCGAAAACTGCGCGGCTGCGCTTACGTTCAATGACCCGAAAGCGGCTGAAGAGACGCTCAGATCATTGCGTGTTCACCCTCACATCACACGTGCCGAGGTTTTTACCGCATCCCAGACGTTGTTTGCCGCTTATGGCTTTCCGCGACCGAAGGGGGTGGAACCTGTATTCCCCGATTCCCTGGCAAGCACCACGATCAGGGATGCGGTTCATGAGATGGAAGTGTTCGTTCCCATTCGCCTCGCCGACCAGGTGATCGGCGTCGTCGTCCTGAACGGGTCGATGGAAGCTCTCATCGCACGTCAGGGAGCGCTGATTCAAATGGGGCTGTTGATCTTTCTTGCGAGCGTGATCCTGGCGTTCCTGCTTTCATCGTATGTTTCGAAGCTGATCAGCGCTCCGCTGTTGCAGTTGGCTGAGACGGCGCGGGCGGTTTCGCAAACGAAAAACTATGCCCTGCGCGGCCCCGACCCCGGCACTCAGGAAGAGATCGGCAGTCTGACTCGTTGCTTTAACGACATGCTCGATCAGATTCAGAGCGAGATTCTCCGCCGCGAGCAGGCTGAACGCGAGCAGGCACGCCTGGCCACGGCGATCGATCAGTCGGCGGAAACGGTCATCGTGACCGACCCGGCCGGCGTGATTCAGTATGTCAACCCGGCCTTCGAGCGCAACAGCGGCTATTCCCGGTCCGAGATCATCGGACAGAATGTCTTTGCCCTGAAAAGCGGCGAACAACCTCCCGAGTTCCATCAGCAGCTCTTCCAGACCCTGCGAGAGGGCCGGTCGTGGCAGGGTCATTTTGTGAACAAGCGCAAGGACGGCAGCATCTACGAGGAAGATGCCACGATTTCTCCGGTT
The DNA here is from genome assembly GCA_964472075.1 of uncultured bacterium. Taxonomy (GTDB): domain Bacteria; phylum Muiribacteriota; class Ozemobacteria; order Ozemobacterales; family Ozemobacteraceae; genus CAYYIY01. The sequence continues at coordinate 73,667 of CAYYIY010000016.1, forward strand.
CGCACGCCCTCCGGGGAACTGACGAATTACGTGTCAGTTCAGCGTGATGTGACGAGAGAAATGATGCTGAAACAGCAACTGCTGCAGGCGCAGAAACTCGAAGCGCTGGGTACTCTCGCCGGCGGCGTGGCTCACGACTTCAACAACATACTCGGGGCGATTCTCGGGTTTGCCGATCTGGCACGCTCTGATCTGCCCGTAGGCCATCCGGCCGGTGAGAGTCTGCAGGAAATCATCTACGGAGCTCGCCGAGCGCAGGAACTCGTCAGGCAGATTCTTGCCTTCAGCCGAAAACTGGAACAAAGCCGCCAACCAATGGATCTGGTGAAAGTGGTGCGAAATGCCATCAAGTTCATTCGTCCGAGCCTGCCGGCTTCGATTGAGATCAAAACACGCTTCGAGCCGGATGTGGCTCCGGTTCTGATCGATGTGACCCAGATCAACCAGATTCTTCTTAATCTCGCCTCAAATGCGGCTCACGCCATGGAAAACCGTCAGGGAACCCTCGAAATTCGGGTTTTCGAGGATGTTCTCGAACCCCGACGTATCGAGCAGCTGGTCGGCTGCAAGCCCGGCCCCCATGTCGTCATGGCTGTGTCAGACACCGGGTCAGGCATTGCGCCCGAGGTTCTGCCGCATCTGTTCGAGCCGTTTTTCACCACCAAGTCTGTCGGGAAGGGAACCGGCCTCGGGCTTTCCGTCGTGCACGGCATTGTGAAGGAACACGGTGGTGACATCTCGGTACAGAGCAAGATCGGCCAGGGCACGACGATGTTTGTCTATTTCCCGAAGTACATGGAGCCGCTCCCGTCCGAGACTCCTGAAGGACAGTGGACCCTGACGGGCAAAACCGACCTTTTCAAAGGAAAGCTGCTTGCGGTCGACGATGAACCGGCTCTGGTTCTCTATGCCAAGCGTGTGCTCGAGATGGTTGGATTTCAGGTCATCGGCGTCAGTGATGCACGAGAGGCGCTCAAGTTTTTCCAGGAAGAGCCGGGTGAGTTTGTTCTCGTCCTCACGGATCTGACCATGCCCGGCATGACGGGTCTTGAAATGGCGCAAGCCATGCGCCAGACCCGACCCGATCTGCCGATCATTCTCTGGACGGGGTACAGCGACAAATGCAATCTGGAAAACTCGAAAGCCTCTGCGGAAACGCTGGGCGTTGATGAGTTACTCAGTAAACCGGTATCCATCGAACAACTGATTCGAGCGGTAAAGAATACCCTCACGAGACGCAAGTCCTGATCTTCTGCCGAGAAGAGCCGCGCCCCATAGATTCCAGCGATTCTGACTGTCGACTCCCTGACATTTTCACTGTCTCGTTAACCACTGACATTATCATTGTCCGTTAACACAGGGGCCGCCCGGCGGTTGACGCTTTCTCGTTTGACGGGTACAATGATAAGGATCTGTCAACGCGCACTTTATGCGGCAGGAGGCTCATGATGTCGATGAAACGCATGCTTGCGGCAGCTTTGGCGCTGGTGTTCTGTTTTGCGCTTGCAGCGCAGGCTCAAAGCTCTTCGACCGGGTACGTTCCGTCCTACAAGATCGGCGACAAATGGCTCGTCGAGGCCAGCTACCGGGATATGAAAAGCCCGGGTGAACCCTGGATGACCCCCATCATCTGGACCTTCGAAGTAAAGAATATCAAATCTGTACAGCGACAGAATGCCTACGTCATTCACGTCTACCCGAAAAATCGCGGCCTGAAGATGCAGGCGATCCTATATCTGGCGACGACGGATCTTCGGCCACTCAAGGTCATCGACATTTTCCCCGTGGTTCGCGGTGTGAAGCACCAGGAGCGTGAATTCGATCCTTCGAATCCCGAACCGCTGTTGAGTGAAAACACCCTGGTTCCTTATGATCTGCCGGTGTTCCCGCTGAGCAAGGCTTCAGTTCAGCGTGCCGACGGGTTCGGTGCGTATGCCGCCGCTCCTGAGAACAAGAAGGAATTCGCGAAAGTGAAGACCGTAGGCGGTCTTCGCTTCAAGAAGTCCGTAACCCAGCAGAAAAAGGCTCCGGATCGCCAGCATGCTGATTCTCTGGCCGCTTATCGCCTTCCCGGTGAAGCGTTCCAGGTTGAACTGTTCGATGCCCGTGCTGGTCAAAACCTTGTACAGGTCTGGCAGGAAGGATCACCCTGGGCGCTCACCAGTGAGTCGCCTTCGCGCAAGGCACGATTGCTGCCCCCGTCAGGCCCGGTTCAGTTGCCCCCCATGCCGAACAACGGAGGTGAACGCTGATGAAACGCACGATTCTTGCATTGGTCCTGGCCATCGTGGCTCTTGCAAGCGTTGGCCCGTTGTTCGCTGAAGATGGCAGCGCTCGCGGTGAAATCAAGCCTGCTCCCTGGTCTTCCGACTGGTGGTCGCGCAGCAAGGGGTTTATGGTGAACGGTTGGCCGGGCCACTCTCCCTCGCCGTTTGAGCGGTATGATCAGTATGTGGTCACTCGCACCGGGCGCAACCCCGGCGTTCACGCCTGGGAACGTGATACGCGTAATCAGCATTACAACCCGAAGGCTCAACAATGGGAAGGGCACTGCAACGGCTGGGCAGCGGCTTCCATGCTGGTTCCTGAGCCGCGTGAACGCCGCGTGCGCAACGGCATCGTATTTGAAACGGCTGATCAGAAGGCGATTCTGTGTGAACAATACATGAACACCTATTGTATGTTCTACGGTAAACGCTACTGGTCGAACAAGGATGACATGGACGACATCTATCCCGATCAGTTTCATCAGCTGTTGCTGGAGTACATCGGCAACGGGAAAAGTGCCGTGATCGTCGACGCGTCATGCGATGAACAGGTCTGGAACTATCCCATTTACAAGTTTGAATCGAGCTGGTCGAGTGGTTGGCTCAATTCGAACAAACTGAAGGTGCGCACGACCTGTTACTTCGCTGACGACAACGTGCGGCCTGACTTCCTGGGCACGAAGTGGTTCTCGGTGACCTACACCTACAACCTGTTCACCGATGAAAACGGAAACATCACTGGTGGCGAATGGACCGGACAGTCTGCGAACACTCATCCTGATTTTGTCTGGGTTCCGACGGCCGATGCTCCGAATCCGCAGGGCACGGTGCAGGAAAACCCGAATCTTGACCCGCGATTCATCAATGAAATCGTGACCGGGCCGGCCAGTCTCGATACGCGCGGCGATAACGTCGGTGCTCCGTCTCCCAATTCCGTGGTTTCCGAATCAGGTCTTGATCCGAACGTCGTGTTCTAAGCACTCGTCGAAAACCAATCACGGGAGTGAAGCACGGGCTTCCTCCCGTGTGGTATTTTAGTCAGACTTTCAGTTCAGGAGAAGGCTGGTGAAAGGTGCGCGCCGCAGGCTTCATGGGGTGACCTTCGTGGAGCTTCTTGTTGCCATGGCTCTGATGACGCTTTTTTTCATTCTGGGCTATGCTGTTTCAAACAGTTTTTCCGGCGTCAAAAAGGTCAGAAACTACGAATTGGCCGTCGCTCTGGCGGGGCAGGCGATAGAGGCCGCTCGAGCCGCCCGTTTTCGTGAACTCGGCGGCGACAGGGACGCGAAAAAAGATTCTCTGGTTGCAGATTTTCAGTCCGGAAACGATCCCTATGACCTGCCGAATGCTGAGGGCTTCCAGCCGGTGGTTCGACTTGGCGGTGTCGATTTCAAGCGCACCGTGAAGGTTACCGAATGCCCTTCGCTGATTAACGGCTTGAAGTCGGGACTTAAACTCATCAACGTCACAGTGCAGTGGCGGGCCGCCGAAGACGGTGAGTTATTGACCTATGAAGCGGCAACGACGCTGGCTGATCAATGGTAGCCATGAAGCCAATCTTTGCCGGCGTGACTTCTGGGCGTCCGCGTTTCGGGCGCGGGTTCACGCTTATGGAAGTCATGCTCGCCCTCGCGCTTCTATTGATTCTTCTGTTTGCTATCTACCGGTACTTTTTTGCCGAGATTCGCTCGATTCGGTCGGCTCTTGAACATATTGAGGTCAATGAAAATGCCCGCCTGTTTCTTGCTCGCTTCGGCAATGATGTGCGAAATTCCGTGTGGCTCGAATCACCGCCGGCCACGGTGAGGGAAGGGGTACCCAAGTTATTGCCGGCCATGGAGGGCGAGTTCTGCGTTCTCAACGGACAGGTCTTCGACTTCAGCCTCAAGCCCCCTGATGCGGGAGTTCTGAAGAAAGTGCGTATCGCGTATCGCCTGAAGAAGAACAAGTTCGGCAGCTTCGAGATTCACCGTGATGTCGAATCTGAAGCCCCGCCCACGCCCGGAGGCCCGGCTCCATACAAGGGCACCCGCCTCGTCTGCGACGGCGTGAAGGAGATTTTCGTCTACTCGTCGATCAAGCGTCCGGTGAAGATGAGTTCTTTTGCCGGGGCCTTGAAACCTTCGTTGAGCTATGAACCGTATGAACTTGATGGTCATGGACCGTATCTGGTACATGTGCGGGTGTCGTTCGTTCGCCCGAATCGTCCTGTGCAGGATCAGGAGAACGCACTGGCGTTGCGCACGTGTTTTGCCATTCGCGGTCGTCCGAGTTGGGTGAACCCATGAATTTGATGAACAGAGCGTCTGCGAAGATCAAACGCCGCGGATCGGCGATCATCGTCGTGCTGATGGTCTGTCTGGTTCTTGGGGTGCTGGTTGGGGCGGTGCTCAATTTTCAACGCGGGCAGGCGCATCTTCTCTCGAAGAGTGCCAAGGATTATCTTGCGCTCTGTACTGCCGATGCCGGTTTGAACTGCGTGCTGGCCGAGATGCGCGCGAATCCTCAGTTTGTCACGCACGGCAGCATTTACATTCCACTGAAAGACTGGACCAGTCCGGCAAAACACCGCCCCTTCGTCGTCGGTGAGACGCGCGGACTTGAACTGGATCACAACGGCAACGGCACCTACGGCGGCCGCATCGTGCTCGAGAAAACCCGCATCGTGGGCGATTTTCGAGTGCGGGTGCGTCTGCTGTCGTCGAAGAACAGTCTCGATACCAAGACCGTCGATGAGGCGCACCGGTATTTTCTTCTCGAGGCCGTCGGCCGCGTCGACGATAGTCACCGCAAGGTGACGGCTATTCTCGAGCGGTTTACGCCGACGGCCTACCTGCTGTATGACGGCGGCATTCTCGATACCGGGGCGTACGGTCCGTATCGGTTGACTCCGGGGGTTCTGCGCCGTGGCAGGCTCTATGGGCATGAAGGCATCAAAATCGCACGTCGCGGCATGGTCGATCAGGGCAGTGATCTGCTGGATATGGAGAAGATCATGACGCCGGGCTATCTCGAGATTCGCCAGTCGACCCGTCTTTCGTTTCGTAATGGTCAGGAGGGCCGTCTGGAGCCGGGAAACAGTTCGTCGAAAATGGACAAATTCAAGACATTTCCCGAAGAGCGCGGTGGAAAGGTCATCGGTCACTTTGTGCTCGACGGCATGCGAGGTGCCAAGTGTGAACGCCTGCCGCCGTTGAACGCGAAATACTGGAAGGAAGCGACCCGGCCGAAGCCGACGATTCTAAGCCCGGGAAGCGGATTCAAAGGGTTTGCTCAATCGAAGTGGCGCAACCCGGCCAAACCGCAGGAAGTGGTTTATGACCTGTTCTTCGGCTGGGAGTACGAGTCGAAGAAAGAGGATATGCTTTTATATTCGACGGTTCCGCTGCGTGTATGGGGGTGTCCGCCCTGGAAAGCGCTGACCATCTTCTGTGAAAAAGATGTCTATATTGCCGGAGACTTCAATCAGCATCCGGATTTTCCGCAGAATTACGAACTCGGCTTCAAGGACTACACGAGTCAACCGGAGAACGGCAGCGAGAAGAACGGCTGCATGATCCTGAGCCAGGGGCGCATCTGGTTCGATTATTCGCATCCGATACATTTTCTACGCAATGAACTATTCACCCTGCTCGATTATGAGATCGCGATGCGGCTTGGCGGCAAGGATCTCAATCCCGCGGCTCTGGCGGCCATCTGCTATCCGCCGCGGTTCAACACCAACTCAGATCCGCGGCAGCCGATGCTGGCCCTGCATTTCAAGAGCATCGCCTCTCTGTTTGCGCTTCCGAAAGAGCCGCCGCAGGTCATTCCCGTCACCCTGGCCGGTCTGTTGATGCATTCGAGCCTGAAAGAACTCAGAGAGTTTCTCGAGCCGGGCGGCAATCGCGCGGAATCGGCCGGTCGCTTCGGGATCAAGAGCCTGATGTGCCGCGAGAAGGTCGTCGCCAAGATCGGTGCCGCCTGCTACATGACCGGCATTCTGACCAAAGGGGAACGCAGCAGCGTGATCAATGATCTGCTCGATCAGGCGGAAAAGGAGGATGCTGACGAACCGGACCCGAACCTCGGCCCCTGGAACGTCGCTGATCGCCTGTTTCGCCTCGCCGTGACGCACCCGAAGCTGGGTTTCCGTTTCCCGGAAATGACGGTGAACGCTCTTCTCGTCGATTCGGCTGAGTTGAATGCCCGCTGGGATCAAAGCGATCACACCGATAAGGTGCTGCCCGAGATCGGCAATATCACGAGTAAGGATGCCGCCTGTTTCCCGTTTATCGGCTCGGATACCCGCGTGCTGTTGCGGCACCTCGGCGGCAAGGTCCATCTGCGAACACAGCCTTCCGATGTCTTTCTCGATGGATCGACGCGTGACGACTTCTTTCTCGTGCGCCGCAACTTGTACGATCACTCGTTAGTGGCGGGCGGCGGCGACTATTATCCGTCATATGTTCCGGCCGGCTTCGGTGTCATCAACTGGCAGGACGACTCCTGTACCCGCGAAGAGTTCAACTCTTTCTAGGCTTCGACGAATGGGCCGCATCGATTCTGCTTGACGCGGCCCCGCCGCCGGGCGGTATAATCAGCCCCTCCTGGAGGTCGCATGCGCCGATTCGGGTTGTCGCAGCGGGTCGTCATCGGGTCGATCCTGCTGTTTCTGCTGGTGACGCTGGTCATGGGAATGACCTGGTTTCGTCTTTCCCGACTGGTTGAGGCCACGACTCATCTGCGCGGTTCTGACGATGTCATCGTCATGGGGAGTCAGGTTCAGGATGACCTGCTCTATCTGCTGCAAACGCAGGAGTTCTTCGACCAATATCTTTCCGTACAAACCTGGCAGCATTATTTTGAGCTCAGTCAGCGTGTCAACAAGCTGCTGAATCGCGCTCGATCGACGCGTATCTATGAACGTGCCGAAAACGAACTGGAATCTCTGGACAAGGCGCGTCGCGAAATGGCCCATGTGCTCGAAAACGCCACCTACTCCCTCGATCCGAACTTCCCGGTCGGGGCGGTATCGCCCGCCACGTTGAAGAAGATTCGCGAATCACGATCCAGACTGCACCAGCAGATCAGCGCTCTGATGATGAAAGAACGTGAAAACCGCCAGTCACTCGAAGAGCTGCTTCATGAACAGCTCGATTCGATCATGGAAACCACCTTCTGGGTCGCGATTACCGTGCTGCTGGCCGGCGTGATTTTTGCCCTGTATCTGCATCGAGCCGCGGTAGCGCCGATCAAGAGCCTTTCTGCCACCATGCGTGAAGCCGAGAAAGAGCTGTCTGAGGTGGCACCGCCACCTGGAGCGGCACCCGAAATGCTCGAGCTGGTCGAGTCGTTCAATCGTATGACCACCTCGTTGAATCGCCACCAGAAGCGGATTACCTCGATGCTGTCGCTGGCGGTCACGGTGGCGCATGAAGTGCGCAACCCCATTGCGGCCATCGGCACGGCGATTCAGGCGATTGAGAAGGGATATCCGGCGAACGGCGCGGATCGCGAGATTTTCGCCGAGGTTCTGAAGGAAGTTTATCGGGTCAATAACATTATCTCTGATCTATTGGTATTTGCCCGGCCAAGACCGGTTCAGCCAGAGACATTCAAAGTGAGTGAACTTGTACAAGAGCTGCAGATTCTCATGCATCCGTTTCTTGAAGGCCGCAAGATCGGGTTTGCCTGCGACATTCCCGCCGATCTCGACGAGATCGAGGCCGACCGCAATCAGATGCATCGTCTCCTGTTGAATCTGCTGACGAATGCATCTGATGCCATCGGAGACAGCGGTCAGATGAAGGTTCTGGTCGAATCTGTCTCGGACAACATGATTCGCCTGATTGTTGAGGATTCCGGTCCGGGAGTTCCAGAGTCGGAGCGTGAGAAGGTGTTTTTTCCCTTCTTCACCACGCGCGTCAAGGGGACCGGGCTTGGTCTTTCCATCGTTGCCGACATCGTCGAGCGACACCACGGAGCCATTCGCGTCACCAGTGGAAAGTATCTTCCCGGGGCGCGATTTGAAATCGATCTGCCGCGCCGGTTTGTCGAAGATGACGCCGCGCCGGATCAGGAACGAATGCAGCGGAGTGCGACATGAACCAGATTCTGTTGATTGATGATGAAAAGCTGATTCTCTGGGGCTTGCAGCGCGATCTCGAGCGAGTGGGTTTCAGGGTTTTTGCGTTTCAGAAGGCCGAGGATGCCTTCGAAACACTGGAAAAGACGCACTTTCACGCGGCACTGGTCGACGTGCGCATGCCGGGTATCGGCGGCCTGGCCATGCTCGATCGCATCAAGCAGGTCGACCCGGAAACGCAGGTCATCATGATCACGGCGTTCGCTGATGTCGAAACGGCTGTCGAATCGATTCGGCGTGGGGCTTTCGATTTCGTGCTGAAGCCGTTTACCCTCGAGAAGATTCAACTGACGATACAGAATGCGCTTGAGGCGCTTCGCCTGAAGAAAGAAGTGGCGTCGCTGAAGACCGAGCTGGCCCGGCGGCAGCACTCGGCGCGCGTTCTTGGAATGTCACCCCGCATGAAGCAGGTGACCGAACAGCTCGAACGGATCGGCCGTGCTGGAGCAGGCGTGGTGTTGATCTGCGGCGAAAGCGGGACGGGCAAGGGGGTGGCGGCCCAGGAACTTCACCGTATCGGGCCGCGTGCCGAGGCGCCGTTCATTGAAATCAACTGCGGGGCCATCCCGGAGAATCTGTTCGAGTCCGAGTTGTTCGGGCATGAGAAAGGCTCTTTTACTGGTGCGACAGACCTCAAGAAAGGGTTACTAGAGCTGGCTGACGGCGGCACGGTGTTTCTCGATGAGGTCGGCGAAATGCCGCTGCCGATACAGACCAAGTTTCTCAAAGCACTTGAAGAACAGCGCATCTGGCGCGTTGGCGGCCGGCGGCCCATACAACTCGATGTGAACATCGTCGCGGCGACCAATCGTGATCTGACCCACGCGGTACGAGCGGGAGAGTTCCGAGAAGATCTGTTCTACCGCCTGAACGTGGTGCCGATTTTCCTGCCGCCCCTCCGTGAGCGAGGAGATGACATTCGTCAGCTGGCAGAAGAGTTTCTGAAGCATTACCAGACGCGCTATCGAAGAACATTCTCGGGCTTCTCTGAACAGGCGATCAGGCATTTGCTGTCGTATCCCTGGCCTGGAAACATTAGGGAACTGAAGAACAGCGTCGAACGAGCCGTCATTCTGGAAACTGCCGAATCGATTTCGGTTGAATCGCTCGGCATCGGCTCCATTCCCGGTCATCTGGCGCTGCCGAAGACGAACGGCACGCCGGAAGAACCGCTCTCGGAAGAAGGAATCGACTTGATCGGCCGGCTCGAGGCGATCGAGACGAAATACCTGCAGGAGGCGTTGAAGAAGAGCGGTGGGAATCAGAGCCAGGCAGCGAAACTGCTGGGAATGACGCGCGACGTGCTGCGTTATCGCTTGAAAAAGTACGGTCTCGGAGAAGGGTGAGGGAAATCGCGCAGTCGGTTTTGCGGCTTTTGGGTTATTTCACCCAACATGTTGCGTCGATTTCCCCATCTTTTTCTGCCTGGTCAGGCAAAAGTCTCTGTTCATGCTGGTTGTGGCACTTGGTACGCCGATTGCAACATGTTCGTCATGCGGTAACGCAAAAATTCACACCAAGGAGTTTTTACAATGAAGAAAGTGTTGTTTGCTGTTCTGATGGTCATGGCGATTTGTCTCCCCTCGTTCGCTGAAGAGCCGGCTCCGGCCGCCGCTCCCGCCGCTGCCCCCGCAGTTGACGCTGCCAAGCCGGCTGATGCCGCTGCTCCGGCTCCCGCCGTTGAGAAGTTCGAAGGCACCGTTGTGGTCGTGAAGGGCGCTGAAGGCGCTGCCGACACCTACACCCTGAAGACCGCCGCCGCCGAGCTGGTTCTCCGCCCTGGCGACAAGCTCGAAGAACTCAAGAAGGTTGCCGACCTCGACAAGAAGACCTTCGTCATCGAAGGCGAAAAAGTTGCCGGTAAAGATGGCAAAGACGGCATCATGATCAAGTCCTTCGAAGAAAAGAAGGCTGACGCCGCTGCTCCGGCTCCCGCCACCGAAGAAAAGAAATAAGCTCTGAATGCGAAGCTCCCGACCTTCGGGTCGGGAGTTTTTTCGTTTTCTCGAATGGTTTCCGCTGCGCCGCGAGCGTCGGTATGCTAATCTTTGGGCTGAGACATGAAGGAGAACCACATGGAACCGATTCGCGAAAAATACGAACTGCAACAGTTACAGGAGATTGAGACCTGGGAAAACCAGAATCCATCGATGTTGTCGCGTGCAGTCGGTGTTCTGGCCTCGCCTCTGGTCTGGGCGACGCAGAAGGTTGTTCCTGAATCGCTCATGGAAAAAGCACTCGACACGGCCTTTGGTGCGGCCGGAGCTTTCTCGGGAGCGGAAGATCTGCTGGCTGATGCCGAAAAACTGGGGTTTCCGGTCAAGACGGTGGCGGATTTACGAACCGTGCCGCTGCATGTCTCTGACAGCCTGGCCGCGAACGTCGCGAAGTGGGCAAAAGGGCTGGCAGCCGTCGAAGGGGCCGCAACGGGAATCGCCGGGTTCGCCGGTCTGGCCGCCGATATTCCCGCCGTTCTGGTTCTGGCGATTCGTACGATTCGCAAAGTCGGTTTCTGTTATGGGTTTGACACCACCCGAGATGCGGAAAAAACCTTCGTTTTGCAGACCCTGTCCGCCGGAGCTGCGAACGTCAGGGAAGAAAAAAAACAGGCGGTCACTGCCGCCATGAACATTCATCAGGCGCTCGACCAGACTGACAAGGCGGTCACCGTGCGCGATTCATTGAATATCTTCAGTCGTGAAGGGTTTGCCGCGGCGGTGCGAAACCTGGCAAAACAACTGTGTATAAACCTGACCAAGCGCAAGGGGGCGCAGACGATTCCCCTGTTCGGGGGCGGGGTTGCGGCTCTGATGAATCTTTCCTTCATCAGTGACGTCGCTGAAGCTGCGTTGCGTCTATATCAGAAGCGGCGTCTCGATATCGCCGCCGTCGACGCGACGACGATTCCGGTCAGTGCCGAAAAGAAACCCTGAGGTTTCGAATCGACCGTTCGATCGGTATTGACTCCGAAAACGTTCGCAAACGCCCGATAGTACCGGGCGATGAACCTCCTGGGACAAGATCCGTTGTCTGCTCTCTTCGCGGCTGAATTGTCGAAAGTCGCCGTTGATGCGGTCTTTCCCCTTGATGACCAGACGGCGATCGCCGCTGAAACATCAAGTAACAAGGTTCCTGAGCAGCTGGGCGAACTGATCGTCGATCGTCTTGCCTTTCGGCGCTACGTCAAGGCCCTTGACATGAGGCATCCAGAGTTCTGGACCGCTGAAACCTTCGAACAGTTCAGCGCCGGCATTCTAAAACGCGAGCGTTTTCCCGTCTGTCTGAAGAGTCGGCGGAATCTTGCCAACGGGGCTGGAACCTATCGCATCGAAGGCTTTCGCGATCTGTCGCGCTTCTGGGATCGTCTGCAGAAAGCTGCGGCCGGCCCGGCTCTTGTGGAAGACTGGATTCAATCACAGGTGTTGGTGGAACTTACTTTGCTGCCCGATGGTTCGACCATGCTGGTGCAGGCCGGTCTCGATCAATCGTTGGTATGCCGTACTGCCTGGCGCATGTTTCCCGTCACGGTTCCTGATCGTTGGAAAGCCGGCGTCGAGAAGATTCTCAGTGCGGTGAAGGCATTGCCTGTACCGCCTGATCGACCTGTGCGCCTGCATCTGGGGCTCATGACCGGCGGCGACGTGGTTTTCCTGGCTTTGAATATGGGTCTGAATCGTCTCGAATATGTGCCGCGCTGGTCGGCCGGCTGCTGGGCCGGCCGGTCCCTCGTGTCTCGTATGGCAGGTCTGCCGGCCGGGCCGGCTCTGCCGAAGGGGCATGTGGCGCGTGTGCAGCAGTTGCGACGTCCGTCCCGAGCCGGTATGTTTCCTGCGCACTTGCCCGAACCGGTGCGGGCAGTGTCTTCACTGAAAGATTACGCCGCCTGCGGTCGCCATGCGGTCATCCTGTTGTCCGGAACGGATCCGAAAAAACTGGCCGCCGACGGTCGCACGGTGGCTACCCTTCTGGCGGCTCAAGACGACGACGATCAGTGAACGGCAGCGTGTGCCGGGTCGGACTCACCAGACTTTCTTGTACCCGTTCCACACATCGTAGAACAGCTTGTTCCCGTGGAAGTGCGGGCAGTATTGGTAAAAGGCATACGTCGCGGCATTCTTGATGCGTACGGTTTCACCGTCGATGTTCATGGTGACGGCTTCCCCGCGATCGAGCCTGGCCTTGGCCGCGTCATAGTGGCGGCGATACGTCCGTGCCGCTCCCTCGATCTGTTTATCGAATCCCTTGAAGTTCTGGTTCCAGTTGCCGGAGTCGTAGCAGCCGACCCCGAGTGCCCAATCGAGATCTTTCTGCGAGGCGGTCTTCTTCGAGATCATGCCCTGCTCGCACTGCAACCGCGTCAAAATGACTTTCGGACTGATACCGAATTTCTGACAGGCATCGTAGATCATCTGGGCCGGTGTTGAGCCGTTATACGGCTTGGCCAGACACGACCCCTTCTTGTCGAGAAACGCCTGAATTTCGGCGACTGTCATGGATTTCGAATCAGTCAGTGCGTGGTCGGAAACCACGTAATCTTTCTGGAAGCGCTCCTGCCATGATTCATCGCCTGGCGCCGCGGTTGCCGGGGTGCTGCCGCTCGATGACGGCGGGGTATAAGGCTCGGTCGAGTGGTCTGCCGGATCACCCCCGCCCAAGCGCCTGGGCAGAGCGATCAACTGGCCGGGGAAGATCAGATGCGGGTTTGCTGCAATCGAAGGAATCTGATATTTCACCACGTGAACCCACATACCGGAATCGCCATAGTATTTCTGGCAGATCTTCGACAGGCTGTCTCCGGATTTCACGCGAATGTATTCCATGCCCTGTTTCGGGTCGGGAACAGCGGCTGTGCCGGCTGCGGTCCCGGTGGTGGGAGCTGCGGCAACCGCGGTGGTATCGGCCGAAGACGGAGAACTGGTGCTTGTTTGCCCGGTCGTCGGAACGGCGGCGTTGCCCGACTCGGGAGTAATGGTGATGGTTTCAGGATTATACGGATTCTGAACGGTTACCGCCGTCGAATTGCTCGGTGCGGTACTGGTTGTTTCGGCTGAAGAGACCGGTGTTGTCGTCTGGCCCATGTCGGCCGCCGGAGCAGCCGGCAGGCCTGGGGTGGCTCCAAGAATGGCGCGTTCGAGAATGCGTTTCGCGCGCAACATGGTTTCACGCTTGGCAGCCACGTCGGGAGACCGCTGAGCCAAGGCGTCTTCGTATGCCTGACGGGTTTGATCATAGTTTTTCCAGGCAACTTTCAGGGCGTTGGCCCTGTCTTTGAAAGGCGAGGCCTGAGACGTGGCCGGTTTGGTGCCGTCCTTCTTCACACCCTTGATGACTTCATTACTGACGACGAGGGTGGCTGCACCAAGCGCCACTCCCAGAGCCATGGTCAACATGAAACCAACGAACCCGCTGCGTCGATGAAGAATCATCATGGAGGCACCTCACTTTCCGGGTAACCCCGGCGACCGGATCAAGTATTTCCAGTATACAAATTTTCTGCCTCGAGCGGAACGGGTGATCGGGAACTCTTTCTTGTTTGATCGGCCCGATACTTGATGTTCCCGGTGTACAGATCTTGGTGGAATTCTATTGACGCTTGCCCTGAGACTCTCTATACTTAATTTATCTGCCAGAGCTTCATCAGACGATTTTGCCACCCTGATAGTCAAGGATCACGTATGAAGTATCGAGTATTTCGGGTTTTGATCGTCAGTCTGGTCTGTCTCACTTTGTGTTCGTCACTCCCGCTTTCGGCGGCGAAACCGCTTGTGCTCTTCGATGAAGGGCATGCGCAGCGAGCCGGAAATGCCGATTGGGTCATTGACGGAGGATTTTCCGATTTTGCGGATGTCTTCAAAAGTCTCGGTTGTGAAGTAAAAGCGGTCACACGCCTGACTGCCGATGCGCTCAACGGGGCCGCTGTTGTTGTGCTCCCCGAGCCGAATAGCGTGTATTCAGCCGAAGAGGAAGCCGCCATCGTGAATTTCGTCAACCACGGCGGCGGGTTGTATGCCATCGGTGATCATGATCAATCGGATCGCAACGGGGACGGGATCGATTCCGTCGGTGTTTTGAACCGTTTTCTTCCGAAACTGGGTCTGCAGCTTGAAAAACGATACTTTACCGAAGCGCCGGTTGCCGGTGTCTACAAAGATACGCCGCTGACCAAGGGCGTGAAAGCCGTCGGTACCTGGGGAGGAACGTCTGTGAAGTGCCTCGGTTCCAGGGCTATGGCCCACATTTGCGTGAGCGACAAGAATGGCGGCGACGCGTTTATCGCTACCAACGAAGTCGGGAATGGTGGCCGGGTCGTTGCCATGGGCGACAGTTCCCCCTACGACGATGGAACCGGTGATCCCCGCGATAAGCTGCACAACGGTTTTTCAAACCCGAAATATCATCACGACATTCTGGCCAAAAACTCGGTTGCCTGGCTGCTGGCGGGTGTGCGAGCCGCGCCAAGAGCACGTGTTCATGCGATGATCTCTGAACTGCGGGAGGCTCAGACCGCTCTGTCGCGGGAAGCCAGCGAAGCCATGCTGGATTACACGGCGAACACGGAGCGAAACCTCGTTCAGACGCTGCTTGACCATCCCGAACTCATCTCCGAAGTGAAGCCGGCTCTTTCCGAAAATGGTTTGCAGGGCGTCATGCGGAGCATCGAGACGGTGCAGAGTTTTAAGGCCATTCACGGAAACTGAGCTTTCAGCCCGTTGATATCAAGAAGACCGGGGGTTAAAACCCCGGTTTTTTTACGCCTTGGGAATGATCGCTGCTGAAAACGAGGATCACTGGAAGGTCGAACATCGGCATTCGATCAGGCCATGCTGTGTGCCGCTATTCTCGGTGAGGTGCCTGGACAGGCCGAACGCAGATCTCTACTGGCGTGTAGCCGAAACACTCGGCGTATGAGATCGTCGAATCATCCGATTCTTCGT
>CAYYIY010000017.1:0-86602 GCA_964472075.1 uncultured bacterium
CAAAACCGCCGGGGCGCTCAAGGTTCGTCTGGCGCAAGATGCGAATCAGCGAGAAGTGCTCAGCGTGAACTCGGTCGAAGATGAGGCCGGTCGAAAAGTCGACCCTCGAGCTGCAGTATTGAAGCTGCGTTCGATGGTCAGTGACCAGTACTGGCTCGATACCGGTTGTTTCGATCTGTGATGAAGGGAGTCTGACGTGAGCGATCCGAAAGAACTGTTTCCGTTTCCGGTAGTGGATTCAGGCGATTCGAATACGCCCGCCGGTGATCCGAAAACGCCGTCGGCTGCCTTGCCCGGTTTCCCCGAAACGGTGAACGTGCCGGCATCTGCCAATGCGGACTCACTGACTCCCGAGGAAGTGAAAGACCTGCGTCGCCTGTTGCAGGAGTACCGGTTGGGAAAACTGACATCCGCATCACCAAAGTCAGATCCGCCGATTGTTCCGCTGCCGCTGCCGGTGATGCCGACGATTGGGCAGGAGATGAAACCGCTTCTTTCCCCGCCCGTCGCTGGAACCGTCGCCGTGTCTGCGGCTGCGCCGACCGTGGCCGAGCAGGTGCTGGAGCAGGTTCGCGCCCTGGATCTGACGATTCCCGTCGAGATCGAGATGCGGAATGAGCTGGTCGCGGCGCTCGGTGAGATCAACGAGGCATCCACGCTGCTGGGGGTCTGGAGTGCCGTCGCCGGTGTGTTTCCGTTGCGCGGCTGTCTGAGACATGGCACGCCCGAACAACGCCTTTTTACACTGATCGCGCTTGGTGACCGTTTTTGCGAGAGTCTGGCCGGCATGCGCTGGCCCGGCAGACAGGCGTTGATCAAAGGGGTGGCGCGTTATCTGTCCGATGTTTCCGAGGTCTGCTCGTTTCTCAGCATGGAGCAGGAGCCTTTTCAACCGACGTATCACGAGCGAGTGCTCGGCTCTTCCGCCGGCAACAGCCTGATTCGTGAGATGCGTGGTTTTCTGGTAATACGGCGGCAGAATCAGCAGGTGATACGTCTAGGCCGCGTCTGGACCTGAATGACGTGATGATCCGGCGCCGGCGTGGCGACGACAACATGAGGGAGTAACAACATGGGCGTACTTGGCAGAACCACGGTGAAGGGTTTCCGACCCTGCCTGTTTCGTAACCGACCGGTACAGGAATTTTACGGGCATTTGCAGGCCGTCATGAAGGAGATCGACAGCAGCGGCGGCATGGAACATCTGTTTGCCAAGCCGTTTCTTCCCGGCGGCGATCTGAACCAGGCGTCTGAGATCGAGTGGATGACCGACCTTCCGGGTGAGGCTCGCCGCTATCGTGATCTGCCGGCGCAGGAGCAGCAGCGCGTCGGGGCGCAGTTGATGACCTCGTTCGAGAAGATTCGGGCGTATGCCGAGGCTCGCCTGGGGAAGTCGGGAATTGAACGTGATTACGCCAACTATCTGCAGGCCGTCGCTGTATCCCCTGATCTGAATCAGGTATTTGTGGTGGGTGACAAGCCCGTGATTCTGCATTGGGGCTTCATCAGTGAAACGGATCAACACCCCGGGCAACGCATGTTCGCCGGCTGGGAAGAGTTCATCGGTCAGATTCAACGCAAAGCACCTTCTCCGGTCGCGCCGCCTCCGGCTCCCAAGCCGGTGGTGACGCCGGTTCCGCCGCCCATGCCGGTTGAGCCATCTCCGACCGCATCGGTTGAAGAGAAAAAACCGATCGAAGAAAAGAAACCGGTTCCGCCGCCGAAACCGGCTGAACCGCCGAAGCCGGTCGAACCGGCAAAACCGCCCGAAGAACGGCAGACGGTAGCCTGCGGTCTGGGCGAGTATCAGTGGGTGAAGTGGCTCGCTATTCTGCTGGCGATCATTATTCTCATTCTGTTGCTGCTACGCCTGCTGCCGCCACGGAATCCCATGGGGGGCATGATGCCGGGCAGCGGCATGTCATCAGGCGGCATGCCGGGTGGTGGAATGCAGGGCGGTGGCGGCATGCCCGGTGGAATGCCTGGAGGCATGCCGGGCGGATCTCCGGGAGGAGCACCCGGTGGTGGTCGTCCGAACTTCCCGGGCGGCACGTGTCCCAGTTGCGGAACGCATTTCGGTGACGGCTCGGGTGGGTCTCAGGGTGCCGCTCCGGGCGGCAGTGCCCCAGCCGGAAGTTCTGCGCGCAGCGGCCAGTCCTCGTCCGGCGGTGGTCAATCGCAAACGGGCATGGGGCCTTCATCTGCAACGGGCGGTCAGCAGACTGGTGGAAGTCATTCGCAGAGCGGGTCTTCAGACCGCACGTCGGTTTCGACCTCGGGTGGAGGCTCATCATCGACCAATGATCGCTCCGGCACTTCGACCTCCTCATCGCAGGGGGGCACCCAGGGCTCAGCTCCCGGCACAACCATGGGACAGGGAAGCGGTCAGCCGGGTGAAGCGGCGAGCGGTTCTCCCGTGGTTCCTGCAGTCGGCGGTCCGGGTTCGCAGGAAGGGCGACCGGCACAGGAAGGGCAGAGCGGGCAGCAGGGAAACAAAGCTCCTGATATTTCATTCGCCGAAACCGGCGATATCGACCGGATTCTGATCTCTCGCCCCTCGGACCCGGGCACCACCTGGAAGATCGTCGACGCCGACGGTCGACCGTTTCCGACCCATGAGGCGTTTCTGCAGAAAACCCCCGGTCAGGTCTCATCGACGGGTGATCGTGTGATCGTCTCATTGCGACCGACCCCCGGACGCCCGCTCGAATGCACGGTTGTGGCGGTCAGTTCGAGCGGTGTGACGTCGCGTTATTCCTTCGTGACCCAGAAATAAGCGAGGTGACTGTATGTCCGTGAATCCGTTGCGCCCCGAAGAACAGGAAGTCATCAGCATGTCCGAACGACTCGGCGATCTGCTCAGCCGGGGCGCCGACTGGGCCAATACCTACCTGCAGGATACGCAGATTCGGGCTTTCATGCTGAAGACCCTGCATGAGATGCAGATCAGCGTGAAACGTATCGGCGAGTCGGCCCGTCGCCCCATGGCGATCGGTGTCTTCGGCGCCAGTCAGTGCGGCAAATCGTATCTGGTGTCCGAGCTGGTGCGCGGCAGTGACCAGACGCTTTCGGTGCTGCTGAACAAGTCCGGTGCGGCGCCGCAGCCGCACGACTACCTCGACGAAATCAACCCGGCCGGCGGGCGCGAAAGCACCGCGATCGTCACGCGTTTCACCTCGAGGCCGTATCGGCAGATCAGCGGCTGCTCGGCGGCCGTGCGTCTGCACAGCGTGACCGACCTGGTCAAGATTCTGCTGAACGGTTTTCTCTTCGAGTGCCAGTCTGATTTTCTGCCGACAGCCGAAGAGCTGCAGAAGGTTCGGTTCTCGTTCCGCGCCGTCTCACGCGTCAAACAGGGCAACGCTTTACTCACCGAAACCGACGTCTGGGACCTGCAGGACTACGCGCGGCGGCACTTCCGCAATCAGTTCGTCAAAGCCCTCGAAGACATTGATTACTGGGGCATCCTGCAGGAAGAGATTCGCTTTCTGCCTGCCGATCAGCAGATCACCTATCTCGAATGGCTGTGGGGCAGATTTCCAAAGATCACGCAGCTGTTTCGCCATCTGACCGCTGCGCTGGGGAACCTTGGCGGCGAAATCGTCGGTCTCTCGGACGACGCACTGTTACCGCGCGAGAACAGCATCATCGATGTGCAGCGTTTGTCCCAGTTGATGAAAGTCGGAAACCGCAAATGCAGCGTGATGACGTCGACCGGATCTCCGGTTCCCATGGATGCGGCGGTGTTGTGCGCGTTAACGGCCGAACTCATTCTCGAAGTTCATTCAGCCAAAAAGGATTCACTGGTCCAGACGGCCGACATGCTCGACTTTCCCGGCGCGCGTGCCCGGGCGCAGATCTACGATGAGGGTCGGCTCGAGAAGGACCCGGCGGCGCTGGTCGAGGTGTTTCTGCGCGGCAAGGTGGCGTATCTGTTCGATCGGTTTTCCGATGATCGCGACATTACCGGCCTGATTCTGTGTCAGGAAGGCGGACCGCAGGAAGCGAAGTCGCTGCCGTACATGATCAATAAATGGGTCGAATGGAGCATGGGCGCTGATGCCAAAGCCCGACAGGGCAAGAAGCCGCTGCTGTTTCACGTGTTCACGAAGTTCGACAGCGACCTGGTCTGGAAGAAGGGGCAGGATCCGCAGGTTCGCTGGGACAGTCGTCTGCGCACCAACTTCGAGGAGTTCTTCAGTAAAGCCGGCACCTGGGTCGAAGACTGGGACGGCGTGACGGCCTTTCAGAACTGTTTCTGGGTGCGCAACCCGAACGTGCAACAGACCGTATTCGGCCGAGATCAGCAGGGAAACGAGTTCGTGCGCGAAGAGGCGCAGTTAAATGAGATCATGAATCAGTATCTCGGCCACGAACTGGTGCGTCGTCACTTCAAGAATCCTCAGGAATCCTGGAATCGTGCCGCGACCCCGGGGAACCCGGGCATTCCGTTTCTGGTCGAGAGTGTGAACGCGTCGGTCGAGCCGCTGGCCAAGGTGAAGCAGCTGAAACAGAATCTCGTGCAGATGCTCGCTGATCTGAAAAGTCACCTGCAGCCGCACTTCGTTGGTGACGATGTCGCCAAGGCGCGACAGCAGGCCGAAGAACGCGCGCGCAAACGTCTGGCCGCGCTGAGCAAGGAGATGGCTTTCAAGTATTCTCTTCCTCAGATACTCGATCGCGAGCGGTTTTCGATCTCTGACAAACTGGTCAGTATGGTGTTCGATCGCGTCGTGAACCCGATGAACGATGAAGAGGAATCCACCGGTGGTGGAGGCTTGGCGCAGCCCCAGGCGCAGGTCTTTGAGGCCGACATCTTTGCCGTCGGCGGTGAAGCGCCGCCTGCGGATACACCGGAAACTCCGAAGAAAACACCGCCCCGCAAGGGCGAGGTGTTTGCACAGGGGGTGCTCAATCTCTGGCAGGAACAGCTGGTGCGGCTGGCGAAGGACAAGGTATTGCATCAGAAGACCGGTCTCGATGCTGACTGGTTCGCCGAAGTCACGCAGGAGATCATCAAGGGAGCCTCGCGCCTGAAGCTCTCTGAAGAACTGGCGGCGGTCAGTGACACATTTCTGAATGCACCGAACCCGGGTCGGTTCGTACGCAAGACGGGCGTACTGGTCTCGGCGAAACTGAACCGGTTCGTGCTGCAACTCGGTCAGCCTCGCCCCGAACGTGAGATTCCGCACTACGCACCGAAGGCATCGCTCTCAGCCCGTGCGTATCCGGGGTTGGCGCTATATCAAGCCTGGACAAATGCGATGATCAGCTTGTTCAAAGACAATGTCGCCGCGGCGACCGCCGCTGATGAACAGAGTAATGCCGCCCTGAAGACGATTTTACAGGCCTCGTTATCCTAGTCTGCCCTGTGCCGCAGACTCTGTGTGACATGGGTGGGTCGAGTCGCGTGTACCGGTCGGCGCGAGAAGGTGCCGACAGGTTCGAATCTTTGCTGATGAATGGTATAATCGATGTGGAATCATCTCGTTGAAAGGTGCAAGGATACGTTTCTCAAGCTGCGCTGGAAGCTGTTCTTCGTGTTCGGCATTCTCGCCACGCTGGGCGTCGCGGTCGGCGGTCTGCTGGCTCTCTCGCAAACGACCGAACGTCTGAACGGCGAGATGCAGGCCGGTCTGGCCGGCACCGCTCATTTTCTCAGCCGGGCCATCGACCCTGAACGGCTCGATGCCGTTCGCTCCAATTCCGACCCGTACTACGCCGAACTCAAGCAGATGCTGCAGGCCGCTCAAGAAGAAATGAACCTCTCCTGGATCGGCATCTACCGGTACAATGGCCGTTATTTCACGGCGATTGTCGACGGCGAGCGCGCCGGCAACGAATTTTGCTGCGGCTTTCCCATTTTCAGCATACCGTCCGAACTGCGCTCAGCCTGGAAGGGGGACCCGACGCCGGTGTCATTTTCCGACGATGCCTACGGCATCTGGCTGACGGCGTATGCTCCGGTACGAGCCGCGAACGGTGAAGTTGTCGGCGTCATCGATGTCAGCCGCGATGCCGAAGTGCTGAATCGCGTGCGCGAGCAGGTGAAGCATGACACGATGAAGAACATCGGCATGGTGGTGGTGGCGACCCTGATCATCTGCATGTTCTTCGCCTCGGGCCTGACCAGCCAGCTGGGACGGTTGACCGAGGGAGCGCGCATGGTGTCATACGGAGATCTGACGGTGTCGATTCCGGTCAGCAGCAAGCACGATGAAATCGGCGAACTTGTACAAACGTTCAACGGCATGACTGATCAGCTACGCCGCAACAAGGAAGAACTCGAACGCAAGATTTTCGAGTTAACCCTGTTGTTCGATATCAGCCAGAAGATCAACTACGGAAGCAGTACCGATGAGGTACTGCGCATGATTCTCGATCGGTTTGTCCAGGCCATGAAAGCCGAACGCGGCAGTATTCTGATGTTTGACGAAGATCGAAACCATCTGACGGTGTCGGTCGCCGTCGGTCGCAACGTCGAACACATGGTGAAGCGCGTGACGATTGCGCCGGGAGAAGGCGTCGCCGGGCGTGTTTTTCAGACCATGCAACCCGTCATCATGAATCGTGTGACCGAAGAGGACTTCAAGCCCTTTGACGACCCCATCGAGTTCGACGTCAAGAGCATCATGTGCCTGCCCCTGGTGCTCGAGCGGCGCCCGATCGGTGTTATCAATCTGGTCAACAAGAACTTCGGAGAGTTCTCGACAGCTGATCATACGCTTGGTATCACGCTCGCTTCGCAGGTCGCGCTGACCATCGAAAAGTCGCGGCTGTGGGAACTCGCGGTCACCGACGGCCTGACCAAGCTGTTTGTGCACCGCTACTTCCAGGTGAATCTCGAAGCGGAGATGAAACGCTCGTTGCGCTACAAGAAGAATCTGTCGATGATTCTCATGGATATTGATCACTTCAAGAAGTTCAACGACACGTGGGGTCATCAGACGGGCGACAAGGTGCTCTGGCATGTGGCGCAGATTCTCAAAGCCAGCCTGCGTGGCCCCGATATTGCCGCTCGCTACGGGGGCGAGGAGATGGCCGTGATTCTCCCGGAAACCGATACGGCGGGCGCCATGCTGGTCGCCGAGCGAATTCGCAAATCCGTCGAGGAATTCGAGTTCCCGGGCCCTGATCACCCGCTCAAAGTGACGATCAGCCTCGGGGTTGCCTCCTGCCCTGAACATGCCGCCGATCGTCTCGACCTGATCAAGAAGGCTGACGAGGCTCTCTATTCCTGCAAACACGCCGGTCGCAACTGCGCCCGCGTGTATGTCCCGAGTCTCCCCTCGTCGCCGAAACACGCCTGACGCTGATTGCCAGACCAGCACCGGCATGGAACGGACTGGCGCGAGTGAGCCGAAAAGCCCGTCCGACGCGGGAAATGGCTGCATTCACCCTGCTGCGGGTCCGGCTCTTCCGGAATCGGCGGTTTTTGGGTAAAATTGAAAATCTAAGGACTCGAATTCTTGGGCAAACGAGGGAGAATGAGTATGAAACGAACGATGATAACGCTGTGGCTCATGGTTTTGATGCTCTGCGGCACACTCCATGCTGAGCCGTGGGCGGTTCGTTACACGCTTGAAGGGATTCTGACGATTCAGGAAAACGTTCCCACCTTGCGCACCGAAGACGGGCGTGTGTTTACGCTCATCGTCGATCGAGACAAGGCTCGAGAAATGGAAGGCAAGACCGTTCATATCGAGGGCAAGGCGCACAAGGCCGATGACGTTGAGACCATCAAGGTTCAGGATATCAAGGTCATTCCCGATTACGAGTTTCCGGCGCCCAAAGTTGAACATGCGGACTATCAGAAGCCCGCGACCATGCTTTCCCAGACCGCTGACCAGATCGTGATCAAGGACGTTCGCTGGGGCATTCAGCAGGACCCGGCCACGTCGACGGTCAAGGCGAAGCACGAGTGGGAGACCGTCACGATCAAGCCTGACCTGGTTTCGAAGGGCTACTTCGTGCTCAAGCCGTTTGCTCCCAAGTTTATTGCGGCGCATAGCCTGTTTGTCTTCACCTTCAAGCCGGGCGGCATGGTCTCAAAGACCGGCAAGGAATCGAAGGCCATTGCGCTGACGATCGAGGCATACAAGAAGGTGGGCCAGACCTACGGGTTGATCAAGACCATGAAGAAGGTATTCGACATCGTCTGGAACCTCACCACCTGGGACAATTATATGACCCTGACGACGAAGTTCAACACCGGTGACACCGAACTGTTCGTGTATCCGATGACCCTGAATCGCGAACAGACCAAAGCGCTGCTGATGGAGACGCTCAAGCAGGCATGCGTGAACCGCCAGGGCGAGTATTACCACACGATCCACAACAACTGCACCAACAACCTGGTCATTCTGGCGAATCGCGTGTTGCCCAAGGAAAAGCAGATCAGACTGTGGGCCATTCCGAGCATGATCTACAACTATAAGGCGACTATGCCGCTCTCACTGGGCAAGAAGCTCCGCAAGAAGGAGCTGATCGGTGACGCTCTGCCCAAAATCACCGCTCAGAACATGATCTCCGACCTCGACGAAGCTTATCTGAAGGCCGTGCCGCTGCGCTGAACCAACAGGCAGAGTCGAAAAAAAAGAGGGAGAACGTGAAACCGCCCCGGCGATATGCCGGGGCGGTTTCCTTCAGACGACTTTCTACAGCTTTCGGTTGTCCACTGACTTTCAGCTGGTAACGTCTGTGTTCCGCCCTTCTCGATGAAAGAAGGCGCGGAACAGCGCCCAGGAGAGACCGCAGGTGGGTGCCCAGACGAGGGCGAGCACGGAAAGAAGGCCTGGGGAGACCCTGGCTTCGGGGGTGCCGATGCCGATACGCCTTCCGCCGATCAGAAGGAACAGTGAGAGCAGCAGGGAATAGGCCGCCGACAGAGAGAGCAGAAACGCCGGAATCATGATCGTCAGCAGACGGCTTTGATAGACAGTCGACAAGGTTTCTGAAAGCGAACTGGAGACGCTCATCATCCTTTCCGTTCGGAGCTGATGGAGACCGCACTATCGAGAAAACCGGCTGGGACATTCAGGCCAAGCTGTCTGGCCGTGGCAAGATTGATGATAGTACGGGCGGCCGGAGTGCGACCGATCGGAATCGATGAGGGTTGCGCGCCTTCCAGAATCTCGATGCCGATCTGCGCGCCGCGGCGGCAGAGTTCGTTCCAGTCGGCGACGCGGCCGACCAGCCCGCCGCGTCGAATCGTCGATTCGAGCGCGCACACGGTCGGAAACGCTGAAACCACAGGCTTCAGCGCCGTCTCGTCTGAGGCGGCGATCACGCTGTCGGAAGACAGAAACACGGCCTGTACCTGATGCTGTTTGAAGAGAGCCGCGGCGGCCGCGAGATCGGACGGAGTTCTGGCGTCAAAGGTGACGAGTTCGAACCCTTGCTGAGCTGAGAGCTTGCGAGCTTCGTCGAGAGCGATCTCTGATGTTAACTCACCGGATTTGTACACGGCGCCGAGACGGGTGAGCTTGCCCACCAGTGGTTCGAGAGCATTGGCAATCTGCTCGGGGACTGTGACGCGATAGCAGTTTCCAGTGATGTTGTTCCCCGAGCCGGTGTATGACTGAGCCAGACCCATGGCCACCGGATCGAAGCATCCGATGCAGACGACGGGAATGTCCAGGTTCTTTTGGCGTTCTTTCAGCGCCTGAGCCGCCGGAGACCCGATGGCAATGATCAGATCCGCCTTGCGGCCGGCAAACTCGTCGAGCGCTTCCTGCATGCGCGCGGCCTGCCCATTGCCGTTGCGAATCAGAATTTCGATATTCTCATCCTGTTGTCTGAAGCGGAATCCGGCCTCGCGCAACCTGGACTCGATCTGCTCGATGGCATGATCGTACTCGAGCAGGGTTTCGGAATGGTAGATGCCCAACACTTTCTTCTGTGCGTTGTAGACCTTCGCCGGTTCCTCTCCGCGCAAGACGCGCAAACCGCCCTCGGCGAGCGCGCCGAGTTCATCTTCGCCGGGATACTTGACCACTTTGCCGAGAAACGAGACACGATCCTCGATCCAACCGGTGAGTTGCACGTTGTGGGCCATGCCGCCGGTGAGCACGATGGCATCGACCTTACCGGAAAGGGCTACGGCCCGCGACCCGATTTCACACGAGATCTGGTAGGCCATGGCTTCATAAACCTGTCGGGCACGGGGGTTTCCGGCCTTGACCATCGCGTCGACATCGCCGGCCGAGTTGGTGCCGAGATAGCTGACCAGACCGCCCCCGCCCACGAGTTTCTTGACGATCTGCTTCTTGTCATATTTGCCCGAAAAGCAGAGATCGATCAACGGCAACAGCGGCACGGAACCGGAGCGTTCGGGAGTGAACGGCCCTTCCGACAGGCCGTTGTTGACCTCGATGGCGCGGCCCTGGCGAAGAGCGGCGACGGTGATGCCGCCGCCGAGGTGCGCGACGATCAGGTTCAGTTCGTCGAGCCGCTTGCCCATATCCTTCGCGGCCTTGCGCGCCACCGCGCGAATATTCAGGGCATGGAACAGGCTGCTGCGCGGAATGTCGGCGACGCCGGACAGTCGCGCCAGCGGGTCGAGTTCATCGACGGCAGGCGGGTCGACGATGAACGACGGAATCGAGTAGTCCCAGCCGATGCCGTAGGCCAGCACTCCGCCGAGGTTCGATGCGTGCTGACCTTGTACGCCGATGCGCAGATCGTTGATCATGTGTTGGTCGACGCGATACGTGCCGCTTTCGATGGGGCGCAACAGCCCGCCTCGACCCACGACGGCGTGAAACTGAGCCAGGTCATAGCCTGCATTCTGCAGAAAAACGATAATCTCGCGTTTTCTGAACTCGTACTGATCCCAGATCTTGTCATACTTTTCGAGTTCGGTCGTGCTGTGCCGCAGGGTCTTGTCGCACTTGCAGATCTCGTTCTCGAAGACGCCGATCTTTGTCGATGTCGAGCCGGGATTGATAACCAGCAACAGGTACTTTTTCGCTTCGCTCATACGTCCGCCTCGATCTTGAGTTTGCGCTGTCCGATCTTTCCAATGGCGGAAAGGCGATTCCACGCCAGTTTTACCGCCGTGCGAAGTGGAGCTTCCTTTGCGTCGCGCGCCGTTTCGAGCAGATGCACCGTGCGGGTGTAAATCTCGCCGACGGCGCTGTCGAGAAGGGTTTTCGACAGCTTCTTCAGCTCGTGGTCGGCCTGAATCAGTTTGCCGGCATCCATGACGAAGTGCGGCACGTAAGTGATGCCGCGTTTGTGCAGTTCGTCACCGGTGGCGAGATCCGGAATGATGTTGCTCGCGCCGCCCGCAACGGCTTTGCAGCGCAGGCGGTCGATGCTGCCCTGGTCGATCAGGTTGCCGAGCGCACACGGAACGAGCACGTCGCATTTGGTACCAAGCACTTCTTCCGGTCGAATCATGGTGATCTCCGGAAACACGTCCTGAATGTTCTTGATCTTGTCATAGTTGCGGTCGGTGATGATGAGCTTCGCTTTCGCGGCCACCAGCCGCTTGACCACCGCCGAGCCGAGTCGCCCCACGCCCTGCACCAGAAAGGTCATGCCCGCCAGGCTCTGTTGATTGAAGAGAGCCTTGGCAGTCGCCTTGAGTCCGTACAAGACACCGTCGGCTGTGGTCTCGGTCGGATCAGCAATGCCTCCGTATGCTTCTCTAAGCGAGTAGACATAGTCGGTTTCCCGCCTGATATTGCGCAGGTCGCGGCTGTCGGTGCCGACTTCCATGACCGCGAGAAACTGTCCGTGCAGGCGTTTGATGAAACGGCCGAGTGAACGGAACAGTGCTTCGCTCTTGTTTTTCGGATCGCCCCAGATAATGGCCGCACCGCCGCCCAGGTCGCAGTCGGCGAGCGCCGCGCGAAAGGTCATTTCCTGCGCCAGATCGATGGCTTCCTTCACGACCTCATCCTGATTAGAGTATTCCATCATTCGTACGCCGCCGATGGCCGGCCCCAGTTGCGTGCTGTGAATGGCCACGACCGCCTTGAGAGCGACCGCCTCGTCGTGAAAGTAGACGATCTGCTCGAGACCGCCGTGCTGCATGATGTCAAAGGTGTTCATGGGCATCCTTCCTTTCCTGATGACCCGGCGTTCTCACGTGTGCCGAGCGTGATGTTTCTTTGGTAAAAATACCATAACCCAGACTCGAGTGCCGCTTTCGCGAATCACGCGTCGCGGGCGGTTTTCCTGATGTCGAGATACCCGCAGAGATTGCTGATGAGGGAAAAGCCGGTTGAAAACGGCAGACCGACAGGAAGAGAATTCCTGTCGGCCCACATACTTACGTAAAATCGAATCGGACTTCGGGGTGCGGCTACTTCGTCCAGACCTTCGGCTGATGCGAGGCATCTTCGACGAGTTCTATGCGGTAGGGCTTGATGATCATCACGACATAGTTCGGATCATCCGGGCCTTTGAAGTAAGCCTTGAAATGATCGTTCCAGAGGGCGTGCCGCTCTTTCTTGTCATCAGTGACCTCGGCTTTGGCCTGCACCTGAATGTATGGAGACATCATATCGCCGTCGTAGCCGCAGGTGACATGCACTTCGGGGTTCTTCTTCACGTGGGCCACCTTGCGCGAGTTTCTGAAGGTGGCGGTTCGCAGGGTGAGGTCGTCAGAGACGTTCAACACGACGTAGCGGACCCAGGGCTTGCCGTCTTCCGTGACGGTCGCCAGGCCGGCCAGATGATGCTTTTTGATCAGCTCGAGAATTGTTGGTTTCAAATCCTTCATGGAAGCTCCTTCTTTCAATCATCTTGTCTATCGGGGCACTCGAGACTTACCGCGAAAACAGCGAACATGTCAAACGAGCCTGAGAAATGCCGTCGGCTCTCTCTGGATGCAGAGATGTGTCGAACTCGACCGCCGGAATCGCTGAGTTTACAACAGATCAGCGGGGGCGACGGGGTGGGGGACGAAGCGGCCCTTATCGTCTTTCTGAATGCGGGCGAAGGGCATCGCGGGGTCGTGGGTGAAGAAGACCGCGCCGTTCTTCGCATGCACGTCGGCGAGCAGGGCGTGTTTTTCTTCGATCAGCCGCTCGGGAAAACGGTCGTAGCCCATGGTGATCGCGGCGTTGACCCAGGGCGACGCCGGAATCAGATCGGCGACGAAAACCAGCGGCCCCTTCGGCAGATGAATGGTTGAAAGCATCAGGCCGGGCGTGTGACCGTCGGAAAACGAGAAGGTGACGATCGGCGCCAGATCTTGGTTCGATGTGTCGGCAACTCGTACAAGTCTGCCGGATGACTCGAGCAGGGCGTTGATCTCGGGAATGTACGACGCCTTGTCGCGTGCATGCGGCTTGATCGCCCTCTGCCACTGGGTCTCGCCGACGAAAAACCGCGCCTTCGGAAACGCGAGCCGGAGCGTGCCGTTGTCGAGCCGCTCGACGACCCCGCCCACATGATCGAAGTGCAGGTGCGACAGCACCACGTCGGTGATCGAATCGGGTGCGATATCGAGCTTCTTCAGTTCGGCAAGCAGCAGATGATGGTCGGGCGTGACCCCGAAACGCTCTCGAAGTTTGGGTTCAAAGAAATTGCCGATGCCGGTCTCGAACAGCAGGCGGCGGCCGTCGTCGGTTTCGAGCAACATGGCGCGGCAGGACAGATCGATGCGGTTCTTCTCATCGGGCGCTGACCAGCCCTTCCAGACTTCGCGCGGCGCGTTGCCGTACATGGCTCCGCCGTCGAGTCGCTGATGATTTCCTTCAATGGCAAACAATCTCATGTCCCAGCTCCTTTCGAATCACATGCAGATCAGTTCAGCACCTTGGCGGCATACTCGCGGTAGAACGCGGCGCGCTGGGCGGCATCCGGAATCTCGCGTCGCGGCACCACGATCACGTTCGCGCCGGTCGGCTTCGAGAACGACTGTTCGACGAACAGCTTCACGATCGCGGGCGGTACCGAGTAGAGAATATCGAACGGGTCTTGCTGTGCTTTGCCTTCGCGAATCGCCGCCGTGCGTTCCATGGTGCGCTCAAAATTGCGGGTGATCAGGTCGAGCACGCTCTTCACATTGGCGCTGAGGCCGGTTCGATCAACCTTCTCGAGCGGCGTGGCCCAGAGGTTGATATTCTTCAGCTCTCCCAGCTCTTTCTCGGTAAGGCTCACCGGCGGTTCGAAATAGACCAGCTTGAACGTGTACGGCATACCCGCGAAGAGCGGGTGCGGGTTTTCCATGGTGATGGGCGACCGGTACTCGGGGTCGGTGTTGACGCCGTTATAGAATACGCTGTAGCCGCGGCCGAGATAGATGTCGGTCAGGCGGTTGACCACCCACCAGGCGAGAGTGCTTTCCCACGGGGCGAAACAGGGGCCGAGATCGCTGAACAGCAGGTAGCGGATGTTGTCGCACGACGCGTTCACCACGTTCCCCAGTTCGCGAAAGAAGGTCGACTTGCCGCACCCGGCCGCTCCGATTGGAATGATCAGCAGAGGTTTCTTCGAGGTCAGCCGATCTTTCTGCCAGTTCGGGTTATCTTTCAATGAGTGCGCGATGAACTCCTCGAGATGTTTTTCGCCTTTGCTAACCAGTACGGAAGGATCATACCCGGTGACCTGCGCGGTGAGCACGGTGAGAAAGGTGTTGATGATGTGATACGGGCTGAGCTTGAAGCAGAAATCGTACTTCGCCATCTCGTCGATCGCCTTCAGCGGGTCGGGAACGGCGTTGATGAGGAACTTGCCCTCGCGCGGATTCACGCCGAAGATCGGCGTATTGTACATGTTCTTCGCGTCTTTCAGCAGGGCCTTCGCGTCGCCGCCGGCGTCGAGCGCTTTGAGGATGTTGGTCACGCAGAGGGTGACGTCCTTGGTCCAGACGATCGAGTCGCGATCCTTGATGACCTCGGCCAGTCGCGGCAGACGATACTTCTCGGCGATCTTCGCCAACAGTTCCTGCGTGTGCTGATAAAAACTCATGTCGGTACCCCCGCGTCAGATTTGATGTGTCGCCTGTAGAATTACCACATTTCGCACGTTTTCGCCTTATTGACCCGATCGTGATCTTCACCTCATTGCCGATCATTTTGTCTCGACGGAACGTCGTGAGTCTGATTGACACGAAACTTCGCCCAGCGTACCCTCAGATTCACTGACAATGAGGTCTGATCAATGCCGTCGGAGGCTGCCTGAAACGGGTCGCGGAGGCTGGTGAGTCCGCAGAAGGCGGGCGGTGCCGGTGACGGTTTGAGAAAAGAGGGTATGTGAAAATACTGCTGGTCGTTGTGATTGTCGCGGTGTTGATCTGGTGGCGTATGCCGGCTGCCGATCCGAAAGCGTTCGAAAAGACCGCATACGATTTTTCGTTCAAGACGCTTGCGGGCGCTGATCCCCTGCCTTTGAAGTCGTTCGAGGGGAAAGTGTTGCTTGTCGTCAACACGGCATCCAAATGCGGTTTTACCAAACAGTATGAGGGGCTCGAGAAATTGTACAAGTCATACAAAGAGAAGGGCCTGGTAGTTATCGGGGTTCCGAGTAACGACTTCGGCGCGCAGGAACCCGGCTTCGCTCAGGAAATCGCCCGGTTCTGCAGTCTCACCTACGGCGTGACCTTTCCCATGACGGCCAAAGAAACGGTATCCGGCAGTGACGCTCATCCTTTCTACGGGTGGGCGAGGTCGATTCTCGGGTTCGGTACCGCGCCCAAGTGGAACTTTCACAAATACCTCATCAATCGCCAGGGCAAGTTGGTGGATTATTTTCACTCGACGACCTCGCCAGACAGCGATCGTGTCATAACCGCGATCGAGAAAGCCCTGAATGAACCATGACCGGTTGGTATCGCAGAAAGAAAACTCGTGCAGAAAGGCGGCTCCTGGAGCCGAAGGGAACTTGATGATGATTCGAAATTTGCGTTGGTTTCGGCTGATTGTCGTTGTATGTGCGTGCTTCTGGGCTGATGCGTCCTCTGCCGCCGCGCAGGTGGGGTCCGCATCTTTGTTATTCCCCGAGATCAAATTGGAAGACCAGTTTCGCACCGCCCACACCCCCGATTCTCTCTTCGCTCTCGCGAGTTCGGGGCAGGCCCTGGTTCTGATCGGGGGTGATCAGCGTCGCACCGATGATCAGATCCGGAACTGGGCAAACCGGTTGAAAACGGCCCTCGGTGAGCGGGTGCGATGTGTGGGCCTGGCAAACCTGCGTGGATTGCCGTTTTTCGTGTCGAAGAACTCCGTCCGTTCGTCGCTGAAAAAGAAGCTTTCCGATGTTCTCGTGCTGTGCGACTGGAACGGTGCGGGATTCAAACAGTTCGCTCTGGTACGCCGGCAGGTGAATGTGCTGGTGTACTCGCGAACGCGGACGTTGGTGGGGACTGTTACGGGAAACCCGGATGAAGAGCGAGTTAAAGCAGTAACGGCCCTTGTCGAGCGTGCCGCTATGCAGAAGTGACCCCCGGTAGGTTAGATTCCGCCTATGGAATGAACATGTTCCGTTCTTCAGCGAGAATATGTCTCTGGTTCGAGTGCCACCAGACGCTCGACCACGGAAATCAACGCGAGGGAGGGGCTCGCCCATGCTGATGCAAATCGTCTACGGTATGCGGCGATGTTGGCCGCTCCATCGGGAAGAAAGACGTTGCCGCTGAGTTCGTATATGTTTTCGGTTCCACCTTCACTGTCGTCAGAGCCAAGAATACGAATTGCTCTGGATCTGAGTGCAGGCACATGAACCTTTCGAGGTATGCGCGTGAATGGTGGTTGAGTCGGGCAGTTCTTTCGGCGTCTCTTCAGGGGCCCTTGATTAAACCGTACAAGTCGTAGGCGCCGGCAAGGCAGTCTCCGATCTGGTCGACGAGGCCGCCCCATTTGACGACACTGTAGATGTCCACCACGGATCCGAACCAGCCGACGAAACTGCCGGGATTATCGGTTCCGGTCATGCACATCAGCCAATCCTTCGCGGCGTCCTCTCCTGCGCCACCCATAAATGAGTTCATGAAGGCCAGGCAGCACTTGAGATTGGAAAGGTTCAGCTTGACCAGTTGCAGATACTCCATCAAGGTCAGACTTTCGCCGCTTTCGCCGCGCCCGATGAGTGCTCCGGTAGCCGGATCGATGCTCCACCAGACCCGTTGTGCCTCACCGCCCGGGAAAACCAGCCTTCGTCCTGCTTCTCCGGCCTTGATGCCCCATGCGGCAAGAGGGTACGTACCCATGAAGCCGGACCGGCCGGATCACAAACCAGATCGGCGGTGACCTGTGCAGGAGAGTGTGGGCAGGGCTGCCCTTCGATGACGGTCTCACGCACGTCGTTGCAGAACTGGACGTAGGCCTGAATGCGCTCTTCCCGCGATGGAAGGCCGAAGCCGGCGTCCTTAACCATTCCCACAAGTGCGCGAAATTCCTCGTCGTCGAGACCCGGCAGGCCGAGGTCGGTAATGAACAGCAGATAACGACGACGAGACGACATCTCTTTCAGACTGCGGAAAGCCGCGTCGAGCGCTCCGGTTACATCGGTTCCGCCGCAGGAAAAGATCTGAGAGATGCCGCGCAGCATGGCCTGACGGTTCGTGGTCCAGCCCTGCTGAATGGTGATATACTGATGAAAGTCGCCGATTTGTACTACCGCGTTGTTCGGAAGAACATCGATGAATCGGCGTACGATGCCTTTCGCTTCCTCTCATGCGATACCCGCACCCTTCCTCGGTCGGGGGCATGTTCATCGAACCGCTGCGATCGAGCATGACACAGACAACGGGCACATCGCTGGGGCAGGTGATTCCGGGGGCGCGAATCCTCCTGGGACCGAATTACAGTCTCTCTCTTTGCTTTCCTCTCTCAGCCCCATGAGACAGGGTCGTCAAGCCTTCTGGTTACAGAGAGCCGCGGTCATGACAACATGCCGCTTGAGAACGGCAAGAGGCTCTGTTGCCTTCGAATTACATCGAACGACGGTATTGGCCGCCGACCGCATACAGGGCGGCGGAGATCTGACCGAGCGTGGCGTGGCGAACGGTCTGCATCATTTCGGCGAAGATGTTGCCGCCCGAGAGTACAACTTCCTGTAAGCGCTTGAGTGCTTGCTCAGACTCTTTGGCGTGCTTCTTCTTGAAAGCCATGACGCGGTCGAGTTGTTCGTTCTTCTCGTCGTAGGTCGAGCGGGCGACGTTGATCTCGATCTTTTTCCCCAGGTCTTCCTGGTTCGGGTTCAGATAGGTGTTGACCCCGATGATCGGCAGTTCACCCGAGTGCTTGAGCACTTCGTAGTGCATGCTTTCTTCCTGAATCTTCTCGCGCTGATACTGGGTTTCCATGGCCCCCAGCACGCCGCCGCGCGACGAGATGCGATCGAACTCGGCGAGCACCTGCTTTTCGACCTCGTCGGTCAACCACTCGACGAAATACGAGCCCTGGAAGGGATTCTCGTTCTTCGCCAGCCCGTACTCTCGATTCAGAATCAGCTGAATCGCCATGCTGCGGCGCACGCTCTCTTCGGTCGGTGTGGTGATCGCTTCGTCGTAGGCGTTGGTGTGCAGCGAGTTCGCGTTGTCGGCGATCGCCAGCAGGGCCTGCAGGGTGGTGCGAATGTCATTGAACTGAATCTCTTGTGCATGCAGAGAGCGGCCGCTGGTCTGGCAGTGATACTTGAGCTTCTGCGACCGGTCGTTGCCTTTGTATTTGTTGCGCATGGCGATCGCCCAGATACGGCGCGCAACTCGGCCGATGACCGTGTATTCCGGATCCATGCCATTGCTGAAGAAGAACGACAGGTTCGGGGCGAAGTCGTCGATCGCCATGCCGCGGCTGAGAAAGTATTCGACGAACGAGAAGCCGTTCGATAGCGTGAACGCCAGCTGGCTGATCGGGTTCGCGCCCGCCTCGGCGATGTGGTACCCCGAGATGCTGACGGAATAATAGTTTCGGACCTTCTCTCGAATGAAGTATTCCTGAATGTCGCCCATCATCTTGAGCGCGAAGTCGGTCGAGAAGATGCAGGTGTTCTGCGCCTGGTCTTCCTTCAGGATGTCTGCCTGCACGGTGCCGCGCACGTTCTGCAGGGTGGCGGCTCGTACGGATGCGATCTCTTCGTCGGTGAGCGGTGCGCCCTTCTTTTTCTCGGCGATCTCAAGCTGCTGATCGATGGCGGTCACCAGAAAGAACGCGAGCATCATCGGCGCCGGGCCGTTGATGGTCATGCTGACGCTGGTGTTGGGGTCGCACAAATTGAACCCGCGGAACAGCACCTTCATGTCATCAAGCGTGGCAATGCTGACGCCGCTTTCACCGATCTTGCCGAAGACGTCGGGGCGTTTTTCGGGGTCTTGTCCATACAGCGAAACACTGTCGAACGCCGTGGACAAGCGCTTGGCCGGGTCGTTGGCGGTCAGAAAGTG
The DNA here is from genome assembly GCA_964472075.1 of uncultured bacterium. Classification (GTDB taxonomy): domain Bacteria; phylum Muiribacteriota; class Ozemobacteria; order Ozemobacterales; family Ozemobacteraceae; genus CAYYIY01. Next base: position 19,343 of record CAYYIY010000017.1, read on the forward strand.
AAACCGCTTGTTGGTGCGGGCGGGGCCGCCTTCGCCGGCGAACTGGCGTTTCGGCTCTTCGTCAGACCGCTTGAACGGGAATACACCAGCTGTGTAAGGGAAAGCGCCTGGGACATTTTCCTTCCGGACGAATCGCACGATCTCGCCCCAGCGATCGGTCTCCGGCAGAGAAACGCGCGGAATCTTCGTGCCCGCGAGCGAGAGGGTCTTGGTCGGCACTTCGAACACCTTGCCGCGTACGGTGTATTTGAAGGTATCTGACTTGTACGATTCGGAAAACTCGTGCCAGCTCTTCAAGGCCGCCTGAGTCTTGGGTGACAGCTTCGACCAGGCTTCTTCGCGCAGAGTCCGAATTTCTTCACGGGCGGATTCGCTTAAATTCTGTGTGAGAGCCGCATCCAACGACTGGCAGAGATTCGCCTGCTTCATCTGCTCTTCGGTGCGCTGGTGATACTCGCGCACCGTATCGGCGATTTCGCTCAGATACTGCGTGCGGTTCTGCGGAATGATCGGAGCGACCGCCGAACTGCGCCGGGCGGTCTTCAGCTCGAGCCGAGGTTTCCAGAGATCCTGGCTGCAGCGGCGGTTGAGGACGGTCAGCAATTCGTGATACAGCCCGTTCATGCCGTCATCGTGATACTTCGATGCCATGGTGCCGAACACCGGGCATTCGTTCTCGGGCACCTGCTTGCCGTGAAAGCGACTGCGGCGCATCTGGCGCACGACGTCGCGATAGGCATCTTCCGAGCCGCGGCGGTCGAACTTGTTGATGGCGACCAGATCGGCGAAGTCGAGCATGTCAATCTTCTCGAGCTGCATTGGTGCGCCGAACTCGCCGGTCATCACGTAGAGCGCGGCGTCGCTGACGTTGAGGATGCCCGTGTCGCCCTGGCCGATGCCGCTGGTTTCGACGATGATCAGATCGAAGCCGGCCTGGCGGGCCAGGTTGATGGCGTCGTTGATGCCCACGTTGAGTTCACAGCGGCTGCCGCGGGTGGCAAAACTGCGCATGAAGACGTTCGGGGAGTTGATGGCGTTCATGCGAATGCGGTCGCCGAGCAGGGCGCCGCCGGTCTTGCGTTTCGAAGGATCGATGCTGTACACGCAGATGCGGCGATCGGGGAAGTCGAGCAGGAACCGGCGGATCAGTTCGTCGGTCAGACTGCTCTTGCCCGCGCCGCCGGGGCCGGTGACGCCTAGCACGAGCGGCGGTTCGGCCTGGTGATCGAAACCGTTCTTGTCGAGGTTGCCGTCGCGTTTGCCTTTTTCTATCTCCCGTTTGATCTTCGCCGGAAGCGCATCGACGTTGTTTTCGAGCAGCGTGAGCGCGCGAGCGAGACGCAGGGGTTCGTTCCAGGTGATTTTGCCTTCGCCGAGTCGTTTCGGCCATTCGGTGAGCGAGCGGTCGGCACGGCGCAGAATATCGCTGATCATGCCGAGCAGGCCGAGCTTGCGACCGTCTTCAGGCGAATAGATGCGCGTGACGCCGTATTTCTGCAGTTCTTCGCCTTCCTGCGGTAGAATGACCCCCCCGCCGCCCCCGAAAATCTGCAGGTCTTCGCGCCCGGCTTCGTTCGCCATGTCGCGCAGATACTTGAAGAACTCCATGTGGCCGCCCTGATACGAGCTGACCGCGACCGCCTGAGCGTCTTCCTGCACCGCCGCATCGACAATCTCTTTCACCCCGCGATTATGCCCGAGATGAATGATCTCGGCCCCGCCTTGTTGAAGAAGTCGGCGCATGACGTTGATGGCGGCATCGTGCCCGTCGAACAACGACGTGGCGGTGACGATGCGGACGTTCTGCTTCGGGTGATAGAGTTCCTGTTCCTGCATAGCGTTCCTCGCTTTGGAAGAGACTTGTCGACTCACGCGACCTGTACGGTTGTCGAACCCCAGCGCATGGCGACGAGACCATACGTCAGACCGCCGCCGAATCCGGCGAAGAGCACCAGATCGCCTTCCTTGAGCCGCTTCTGTTGCAGGGCTTCGTGAATACAGATCGGAATGGTTCCGGCAACGGTGTTGCCGTACTTATCGAGGTTCACGAAGAACTTTTCCATGGGGCAGTCGAATCGCTTGGCCGCCGATTCGATGATGCGAATGTTCGCCTGATGCGGGATGATCAGGGAAACATCATTCAACGTCAGGTTGTTGCGGGTCAGCACGGTATCGATCATGTCGCCCACAATGCGGGTCGAGAACTTGAAAACCTCTTTGCCGTTGATTTTCACGAAGTGCATCCGGTTCTTTACCGTTTCTTCGCTGGTCGGCATCTCGGTGCCGCCGGCCGGGATCTGGATGTGTTCAGAGCCGCTGCCATCCGCGCCAAGATAGGTGTCAATAACGCCTTCCTTGTCGTTGCGGGCCGGTCCCATGACCACCGCGCCGGCGCCGTCGCCGAAGAGCACGCAGGTGTTGCGGTCGGTGAAGTCGAGCACCTTCGACAGAATATCCGCGCCGATCACCAGCACGTAATCCATGGAGCCGGTGGCGATGAATTGATGCGCGATCGAAGTCGCGTAGACGAATCCGGAACAGGCGACCTCGACATCCATGGCGGCCGCATTCACACAGCCGAGCTTGTGCTGAATAATGCAGGCGGTGGCGGAAATGGGGCGATCGGGAGTGAAGGTTGCGAGAATGATGGCATTGATCTGCTCGGGCTTGAGGCCGGCGTTCTCGATGGCCATTCGAGCCGCAGGAACGGCGATGTCAGACAGTTTCTGATGCGGCTCGACGATGCGGCGTTCCTTGATGCCGGAGCGGGTGGTGATCCACTCGTCGGTGGTATCAACCATCTTCTCGAGGTCGAAGTTGGTCAGGCGCTTTTCGGGCAGGAACATACCGGTGCCGAGGATGGTGGATGAACGCAGGCTCTTCATATCTCTGTTGCCTCCAGACTCTCTGGGAGAAAAGTGGCCCATAGATAGCCCAATTCCCCGGGAAAGTCAAGAGTGAAGCCGTGTAAACAGGGTCATTTCGTTCTCTCGAAACTCTGTTTTTCCGCCGGCATCGCTCAACGATTCGCCATTGCGGCAGGGAGTGCTCTCTCGTCTCGAGATCGAGGCTGAAACCTTGTCGACTTCGCATCCATGCGAAGACGACAAGGCCGAATCGCCTCCTGCGATCCGGCAGCCTGCTCTCGGACTCCGTTCGCCTCTTGCCGAACGGCTCACAAGTTTCGCTTTTGCCGGCGGAAAAACGACGGAGAACTCCATGACCCTGCCGTGTAGAGCAGGTCTGTTGCCGGTAAGGGAACTTGTGGTATTGTGCGAACCATGACGAACCAGCCGAAAAGACAACTGACCAGAGTGGCGGCCTACGGCTTGATCACGAGGGAACGGCAGATTCTGCTCTGCCGGCTTTCGCCTCAATTACGTGAATGTGCCGGCATGTGGACGTTGCCGGGCGGTGGGCTGGAGTTCGGCGAAGCCCCGGCAGATGCCATGGTTCGCGAAGTGCGGGAAGAGACCGGTTTGACGGTCGTGCCCGGCCAGGTTGCGGGAATCGATTCCATCGTCATCGAGCAGGGCGACACCGCGCATCATGGTATTCGAATCATTTTCTCGGTCGAGAGCTTCAACGGCTCACTTCGTGAAGAATCAGATGGGACGACCGACACGTGTGCCTGGTTCTGGTTCGATGAAGCGGAACGTCTGCCCCTGGTCGAACTTGCCGCCAGAGGAGTGGACATGGCGCGAAAGGCCTATCAGAGAACGAAACAATCGGAGTAAACTCGGACACACCCGAAAACTTCGCGTGTCACAACAGCCTTGTTACCGCTGCAACTCTCGACGACGAAAGCCTGCCTGGACAGGCTGTTGTCTCCGCTGATGCTTCGTATGAAAAGATCCGCAGGGGCGGCGCCGCAGGCGAACGAAAGAGCGGACTTCGGGGAGTTTGCGACGGGTCAGTCTGTCTGATCGTCCGGGCCGATGCGACCGACGGGGCTGACATAGACCGTGAATTCATCAATTCCGTCGAGGCGCAGCAGGGCATCCATTTTTTCCTGATGGTAGGCGGCGATCGCGCATGTGCCGGCATGAATGGCTTCGCAGGCCAGATAGAGGTTCTGGCACACGTGACCCGCGTCCAGCGCGATGACTTTGTGCGAGGCAGGTCCGTAGCGCCATTCCATGCGATAGGGGATCGTCGTCCAGATGAAGGTGACGGCGGCTTTGAGCGCAAACGTCTGACCAAGCACGCCTTCCGTCAGCTTGATGTTGATATCGGAGTCTTGATACTCGCATATCAACTGGTGTTCAATCGGAAGATACCTGTACAGACCAGGTGCGAGACCTGACACCCGAGAGACGGCAAGGTAGGTCTCAAGAGCGTGACGAGCGCCGGCGGAAGGGACAGTGCGAAAGGTACTGCGGTCGCCGAATACTTTCTGAACGCCTTGCGTGGCCCAAAGCAACCAGGACAGTTCGTCGAGCGAAAGCGGTTCGGGAAGAAAGGCTCGGCGGCTTCGACGATGATCGATGGCCAGAGAAAGATCGACCGGAACCCGTCGGCGGACAGGGGTCGGGTTGGGAAGAGTCGGACGGGCAAGACCGGGCGGCACGGGTTTCTGCAGCGGCGGCGGTTTCACCCCGCGGCTCTGATCGGTTGCGGAAAAATCGGTCAGCAGGCGAAGCGAGTCTTTCAGAAAATTTCTGCCGTTTTCGATACGATCGTCCATGTCAGTCTCCTGTCAAATGATCTTCAGATAAGCAAAGTGTGGTGAGAGAGGTCAGGCATCGGAAGGGTCGGGATGCCTTGAAGCCACCAGCTGCACCGCCTCGACTTCCTGAGACTTGCCTTTGATATGCGTGCCGCCGAGGCTGCGAACCGGCGGACGCACGCGGAACCAGCGCAGCGTCGACTCCGGAAGGACGATCTGCGAGTCAGAGAGACTGGCTGCACATGAGCAGAGGCGAGCCGCCAGATTCACGGTATCGCCGATCACGGTGAAATCACGGCGACTGCCTGAGCCGAGCAGGCCGGAAATAATCGGACCGTAATTTATTCCGATCGCCGGCGGTACCGGCAGGGCCGTTTCAGCGTACACATCAGTGGCAAAGCGAACGGCGTTTTCGAGTCCTGAGCCGTCGTCATGGTCACTTAACCCGAAGACGAGCAGAATTTTTCCACCCATGATCTTGTCCGTTTCTCCCGCATGGCGAGCGGCGGTGCGGCATATCACGGTGATCTGTCGACTCAACTCTCCCGTGAAGGTGTCGGCGTCAGTGTCGTGCCGGTCGGATTCTGCATGGGAAAGAGCCACGTAGACGATGGTCGCGAAGGCGCGTTTCCCGGTCAGAGCGTCAGCCTCTTCATGAGAGCTTCGCATGGCGTGACGAGCACGCTGTGAGACCATGCTGCCGAGCATGTGGCCTTCATGCAGACAGCGAACCAGTTCATTGAATGATCTGAACAGCCGCCCCAATTCATCAGAGCGGGTGACGGCAAGTCGTACGGAATAGTTTCCGGTATGCAGACTGTCAATAGCGTTGGACAATGTCTGCACCGGTTCGAGAAATTCCTGTGATGTCTTGGTGGCCAGAAAGAGCAGCAGGCACACCGCAAGCAGAATCGTCAACTGACTGAAAAGGTGCAGGCGATGTTCTCGATGCAGAAGCTCGTCGCGATCAATAAAGCCGGCGAAGATGAAGCTTTGTACCAGACGGCATGAATGCCCCTCGACGAGGTACGTTCGGCCGTTGTGTTCGACCGTCTGGGAAAGATCCACCGGATGAAAGGCAAGCGTGCGAAAGACATGCCGCAGAAACGGATACTGCATGCCATCGGCCGGCCAGATATTGAACCCCTGTTGTGGAACTCTGGTCAGAAAGACTCGCCCGGGAAACTGATGCGGTGCTCCGACCAGGCGCCGCACGGCTCCGCTTTCCTGCACTCTTCCGGTGAACGCATGCAGCATGTGGGTTGGCGAAGCCTCAGACGGCAGGAAGAGTCGGTGAATGTACCGGTGACCTTGTCCGGAGTTGATTATCAGAAGATCGTTCGCGCCTTTAAGCATGAAAAAAGCCGACACCGGATCGAGCGTGTTGACGATCAGTTGAACGAATTCGCTCAGGATGATTTCCTGCCTTGCATCACCCGATACGGTTCGTTCTGAAGATCGAGATTGTCCCAAATCTTCAAACAGAAGATCGCCTGCAGCGGCGAGAAAGAGTGATAGAGAATCTTTTTCCTGGTTTCGTTGTTCCTGTGGTTCGGTCCAGCGATCGTTGATGGTGGAAAGCGTGAGGCGATTCGGCGAAACGCGATGAATCTTCGACGTGTAGGTTTCTTCGCAGAGTTTGTCATACAATCTCTGCAGTGCCGACTGGGTTACATACGTCTGCGATGCCGATGGGACGGCCGGCAGGTCCTGATAAATGTCGGGGCTTCGGGACAACAGCTCGAGAGACTGCCTCGCCGTCTGACGGGTCAGGAGAGCTCGATGGTCCAGGGCCTCGAGGTGATTACGGAGTTGCTGTCGGTATGACGACTCAAGTTGTGCCGCTCGAAGCTGAAAGTGCTGCTCAATGACGTCGAAGGCCAGGGCCAGAGGCATCAATGAGGCCATGAGAAATCCGGCGGCTAGTTTGTACCAAAGTCGCGTCGCGATCGCGGTACCGAAAAACACTGATCTGAACAGAAGCAGACCTGCATACAGAAAACCGACAGCCAGGAGAGTGTGCAGGATATGGGATTTGATCTTGAACCAGCTGGCAGGCTCCTGTATGCGCGTTGCGGCAACGACGTGAAACGGACGCTCGAGCCAGGTGTGACCAAAATCGACCACATGATCACCAACCGTTATTGGTATGCTGGTATCAGGAGCGGCAAGGATTTGTTCCAGATCTCCTGATTTGAACACGTCAGCAAGAATCGGATCATCTCTCTCCGGTATCAATGCGAGAGATGTTCCGCCGCGCTCAAAAAGTTGTACCAGGTCGAACGGGGACAGAAGAGGACGTTCGGAACGTGGCAGAAAGAATGCGACGTGACCCAACAGAAGTTCTCGGCGCGTGGCTTCTTGAAAATCGTACGGGTTGACGTATGAGGGATATGTTTTCAGTTGCAGATCACAAGGGCCAAGATTTGCTGTCCGCAGGAGAATCTGAGTGAACAACCAGCCCGGTTGGTTGCCGAGCTGGACGGGGGTGAGTTTGCCCCGCAGCGAGGCATCGATATACCCTCGATACAATCGGCTCGAGCCGGTTGTCGGGAAAAACTGAGCAATCTGCTCGTTGAAACGACGAGAGGCTGAAGCGTAATCCTGTTTGAGATAGTCATAGGCGGCATGCGCGAACAGTTCCTCGAACCAAGCCTGCTGATCAGGACTCAAGCCTGACGTTCGGACGGTGTGCATCTGCTCGGTCATGGGGGTTCTGTCGACCGGGCGAAACTCCTGGACAAGCATGCCGATCATGCGCGATCGAATATCAAGGCCGGAGTTTTTCGGTAAAAAGGCGCTTGCAGACGAGATCGGTAATACGGCATTCACGGCATGCGCGAGCGGTTCTTTGGTCTCCCGCCGAAGGTTTTCGGCCATTTGAGCAATCGACGTCGACAATCGCTCGAGTTGTTCCTCGACCAGAATACGTTGATTGCGTTGATTCTGCGCGAGTAACGACAAGACCTGCTCATTGCGGCGTTGCGCTTCCTGCTGAAGCTGTTCCCGCATGCGTTGTTCGGAGTTGAGAAGCGTGTGTCGCACCTGTCGGGCGGGCAGCCAGAGCAGCGTCAGCAAAAGAAGAAAGATCAGCACGCGTTGCGGTTCAAGACATCGATGGAACAACGACGGCATCTCAGACTTCCGTGGCGGGCGGCTGATCGGTCACAAAGGCTTCCTGTTCATGTTCGCTCAACGGACGAAATGTCTTCGCCAACGTTGATCGGGCGGCAACCCGTGGTGACAGCACGACGGGGAAGTGGGGAACCAGCTTGGAGAGAGCTTCGAGATGCTCTGCTTCCGCAAGCGGGGTGCCGATGATGGTGTAGTCGAAGAAGACCTCCGGGTCGCCGAGGCCGCCCAGAATGACCTCGCCGCCGGAGATGCCGATGCCGATACGGTAGCCGAACAACCCCTGCGCATGTCGCTCGGCGTTGATGATCTGCAACAGCTCAAGCATGCGCATCGCCGCGCGCAAGGCCCGGTCTTCCGGTAGACCGGCGTGCGTGGCCTCAGATTCGAAAATGGCATGAATGGCGTCGCCGATGAACTTGTCGATGCGGCCGCCGAACTCGCTGATGGCTTCGTTCATGCGGTCGAAGTGATGGTTGAGCAGGGTGGTCATTGTCTTTTCGGAATACTGCTCGGAGAAGGTCGTGAAGTTGCGAATGTCGGAAACGAGGATGACGGCATCAATGCGGCGAGCTTTGGTGGCCGCCGCAAGATCGGTTTCGCTGGAAAAGGCATCGAGCACCTTGCCGGAAACCAGCGTCGCCAGACGCTCGCGTTCCTCGAGTCGGGTGATCATCGCGTCGAAGGTTTGCGTGAGCCGCCCCAGCTCGTCAGGCCGATCGAGACCGACACGTGTCTGAAAGTTCCCCTGGACGATTGCTTCAACACCCTGTTTAACTCGGGTGATCGGTTCGACGATGTGTTTCCCCGTCGCCCAGCCGAGCAGCAGAATCGTTATGAACGAGGCAATGCCGAGCAGCAGGAAACCCCGCTGTAATCCTGTGATTTCGGCGGCGATCGGCTGAAGAGAACTGCCACCGACCAGAACGATGTTCTTGAGATTGCGCGTCGGAACCGCCACGAACTGCCAGCCGTGAGCGGGATCAGAGCCGTGCACGGAACCTCTTCGTTTCACGGCTGATTCCGCCAGACGGCGCAGGGTTGCCTGATGTTCTTCCGGTTCGGGAAACAGCGGGTTCAGCTCGCCGTCTTTGATACTATAGGCAGTCATGATGGCGCGCCGGTCTGTATCGAGCAGCTGACGCCTCTGATCACGCAGAATTTCACGATCGAGGTCGTTGTTGCGCCAGAAGATGACGAGAGAATACAGGTAGAGACCGTCGACTGAGATCAGTTCATGCAGTTTGGTCAGGTCGAGACTGCCGACCTGATGCAGATCCGGCAGAAGGCGATTTTCCTGAAAGACATTGGCAATGCTGACGCTTGACCCCTGACGGTGAACCGTCACCAGCAGATTGTCCAGGTCGTCGAGGGGTGAGGGACCCGAGGCAAGGTCATTTCGACCGACCAGTCGAAGATTATCAAGCAACAGCAGCACCAGCCCGGCACGGTAAAAGCGAACCAGGTAGGTCAGATCCTGAACCCCTTCCTCCGGCTTGAACTCGCGTCCTGCCATGTTTCCACGCCAATCGGAGAGATAAATGGCCGCCAGCGGCAGACGAGGCTTCGCCTGATGAAAATGTGCCAGAGGAATCTCGTAGACCGACGGGTCTGATAAGCCGCGTTCCTTCAGCCGCTTGATCAGCTGCGGATCCTGCACCGCCTGATGGAACGTTGAAACGTAGCGGCTGCGCGACAGATCCTTGTTTTGGTCGATACGCCGCAGATCTCGCAGCATACGAGTCTGCAACTGATTGTTCAACGTGTTTTCTCGCTCGCGCAGAAAGACCAGACACCCGACCAGAGCCAGGGTGAAGGGAAGGGCCGTGGCGAACAGATACATTCCGGTGAAGCGACCCTGCAGGTTCACCTGCGGCCACTCTCCGAACATCAAGCCGCGCAGCAGCAGGGCGGCACCGAAGAGCAGGAACAGAGCGTTTCCGAGAATCAGCGGAAAAGGGGGAGCTCTGAGTCGCAACTCGGGGAACGAGACAAAACAGAAGTGGGTGCAGTCGGGTACGATGCGAAAAAAGTACAACCTCTTTCCGATCGAAATGCCCCATGGAACGGATTCCTGTTCGATACGAAAGATGTCGTTGTCGCGGCGCCAACTTGTGAGCCATTCGGAAAAGACGGGCGAACGTCTCAACGATGGCGGCAGAACGTCTGGAATCGTACTGTGAAAAAACCGAATAAACCCTTTCTGGATCTGCTTATTGGATTCAGGCTCGCGCCGCACGATGTCGAACATCGCATGCTGTGATTTCGGGCGATTGGGAACGAAAATGAGGAAGCCGTTGGTGGGTAAACCGCTTTGTTCAGCGAAATCCCAGACGAAGTAGAAGAAGCGGCGAGCATGAATGACCGGAACCGGGACGCCCCGTTGCGTGCGCGCGAGGATCTGTCCGGGGAACCCCTTGCCGAGATACTGCTCCGTGAGCGCTTGTCCGCGTTTAAGTTCGGATTCCGTCTGTGGTTGCTGCAGGTGAGTGCGCAGCAGAAATCGGAAAAAGGTCGACGGACCGGTTCTTCCGTACTGGTTGTCAGGTTGCGAAAACAACATCTGAAGCTGGGTATCAGACTGCGTTCCGTGGAGAGAAAACATCCAGATGACGGGTTTGGGAAATGGTGCGGCAAAGACACGATCCACGATTTCACGCACTGCGGCGGGAGAGGCCGTCTCTTCGTCATCGTTCGGACGAGGCAGGGCCGTCAGTGCCTGCCGAAATCGTGCCGCATGCAAAGCGATCTGGCGCTGCAGCGGCCAGTTCTGTTCCATCGACTCGAGCACCTGCCGTGCCTGTTCTTCGATGTCGAGAAACTCGCCTTCACGATCCTGAACCCGTAACAGATACCAGCCGCTGTCAATCACCAGCAGCGGCAGAATTGCCAGCAGGATGTATAGAAGGAGAGACCGATGACGTGCTTTCATCTCAATTGTTCCTCATGATAGCACGGGAGTTGTATCATCGCCGATATGATCAGGATCGATACGATCAGGGCGTAGTCGGCAGATCGGTGTCTTTTCCTGAAAACCTTTCAGGGCCAGTTCGCCGAGATGTTCCTGCGGCATGCGCCTACCTATAAAGTCCGAGGTGGCAGGCGTCGCGAGAAAGCGTGATTCCGAGAAGGTTTCAGCATGGGAGGCGAGCCGGGCCGCCAGATTCACCGAAGAGCCGATGACGGTGAAATCGCGTCGTTTTCCAGACCCAAGCAGCCCGGCAATGACCGTGCCGAGAACGACACCGACGGCGAGAGGGTAGGGGAGTTCGCCACGCAGTTCACTCGTCTGAAGGGTGCAGAGCAATGTGACAATCTGTCGTCGATGCTGTTCCAGATCGAGATCGGCCGAGTGGGGAAAAACGGCGAGCAGCTTCTCACCCATGATCTTGTCGATCGAACCTCCGGCCTTATGAATCATGCGAGAAATCACTCTGACCTGTCGCTGCAGGCCTGCCATCAGATCATCCGGAGCGGTGCGAGATCGGACGGTCGCAAAATCCGGAATGTTGATATACATGATCAGCACTTCGAGACGATACCCCTCAGCCGCGCGTGCTTCAGCGGTTGCCGATTCGACGGCCCGGCGGGCTGATACGGAAACCATCTGCCCGAGCATCTCACGCTCCTGCAGGCTGCGAGTCATGCGATTGAAGGCCAGATGAAGAGCTCCGATCTCGTCTCGCCGCTCACCCGAAAGCCTGACGTTGAAATCCCCGGCGGCAACATCCTCAAGAGCGCGAGAGAGACTTTGTACGGGTTGCAGAAACGTGACAGTGCCGTTGAGAGCCAGAAAGAAGATGCAAGCCATGACCAGAAAGAGCGACAGCTGCAGGAGATTCTGCAGACGTTGCTCATTCTGCAGGTGTTCGGAAAAAGGTATGACACCGAGATAGATAAAGTTGTTCCCTCGGGTTCCGGGTTGTCCCTCGACGAGGTAGGTTTCACCATCGTACTCGATGCGCGAACTGTACGGAACCTTGGTATACATGATCCGACGAGCGATCGGACGCAGGAACGGAAAGCGTTCCCCGGTCTGCGGCATGACGAAAAAACCCGGACGACTGCTGCGTTGCGTGAACATGCGCGCATTGCCCTGTGTTTTTGTTCCGAGAACCCGGCGCTGAGAGCGTTGTTCGATGGTGCGGGTGTTGGTAAAAACGTAGAAGATCTGTTCCGGAGCCGTGTCGTCAGGGACGAGAATCTGAAACATGTCCATCGTGTCTGCGCCCAGTAACATGCTCAGAACGTCGGTCGGAGCCTTGATGAGTTTCAGGACGGAATCTTCCCCGAAGATGGAGCACATTACGGCTGTCCCGAAACGCTGCATCTCTTCTTTCCGGAGATCTCCGATGGAAGTCCTTTGCGGCTGTGTGGGTTCAGAAAACTTTTGTTGAAAGTATCCGAATCGATCCGGATTGAGGTCATACAGCAGGGCGCCGGCCGCCAGTCGGAAAAACAGCGGCAAGGCATTCATAGCCGCGGCCGACTCTCGCAGGCCCGCATAGAAACTGATATCGGCCCACGAAACGGCACAGAGCAGGTGCGGATAACACTCGAACAAGTCGGATTCGAGAGGGGGCGGATGAAACCAGAGCAATTGGCGTCTGAGCTCGAGTTGCACCTGATCAGCGGTCGGGGTCGGAGGCGATTTTTCTCCGGCGATTCCGGCGACGTGCTCGTTCAAGAGCTGTGACACTTTCGAGGACCGTATCAGTTCAGGCAACCGGTTTTTCAATGCGGTGGCGCACAAGCTGAACTGTTGCTCTCGCTCCGTGAACAAGCTCACCAGAGACCTGCGCAGCTGCTGTTCAAGAATCGAGAATCTCTGCTGAAAATATTCCTCGGTCAGTCGAAACGTGAGCGACAAGGGAATCAGTGCGGCGAGGAAAAGTCCGCCGCACAGTTGCCAGGTCAGATGTCTGATCAATAGACCCTGATTCAAAATGGTCTGAAAGATTGTGACGCTTCCGATCAACACCGCAAGAAGCAGTCCGATGGAAATCAGACGCTCTTTGAACACCCACCAACCGGGAAGCGGACGATGAGGGGAGGCGATGATCGCGAGATATGGTCGGTCGAAGAAGACGGTTCCGGAGGCGATAGACCAGCCGGAAGGAATATCGGAAGAGGACTCACACAAGTAACTCTTCAGCGGTTCCCGTTCGAACGCCGGCGTGAGGGCGACAATGCGACGGTTTTCATCGAGAAAGGCGACGGCCGGCTTGCTTTCATCAAGCGTTTGAATGACCCGGGCAGGGTGTACATCGGTGGGAGAAATCTCCGGCATAAGGGCCAGAATGATCCCTCGAAAGATGGAACGATTTTGTTGCTCGCTGAACATTCCCGGATGAATGTGCATCTTCGTCACATCCAGTTCCGGCAGATGACGGTGATCGAGCAGAATTTGCCAGAACAGCCAGCAGTTACGACCCTGAAACTTCACGGGGACAATGGAGCCGCGCAGGTAGCTGGTCAGATGAAACATGCTCTGTTGAAGCCCGCTGAATATGCGGTTGAACCTGTCGGCGAAACTGTCAGGAGCTCCTTCATCGGGAGTGTCGTTAAAGACACTCAGGTTATTCTGAATGCACTGCTGGGCCATTTGATACAGAATTGATGCATCAGCGCGAGAAAACCCTGAATAGACGAGTTCCGATAATCGGGTATCTGAAGCAATGTCCGGAAAATGGCTCCAAATGCCGATGGCGGTAAAAATCGACCCGGACGCAGGTGGCGAAGTTTCACCGGCCAGAGGGAGCGGCGAGGTTGTCGTTTCAAGACCGAGGTCATGGGCGAGATTAAGACGCACAGCCTGCTGCAGTCTTTCCAGGTGGGTTTTCCCTGTCGAAACGGCGTAGTCGCTCCCGATGCGTTCGACGATCCCATCCAGGCGTTCTTCGAGAAGCAGGCGAGGCAGAGCACTCAAGCGCAACAGCTTGAGCATATCCCAGCAGGCGGACTGCGCGTCTGATTCCGCCTGTTGCTGCAGGCGCGTTTCGGTCTGCTGCAATGCCTGCCGGCAGATGAGGGCCGGAATCAGCAGAAGTACGAACGAAAAGGTGAGAAAAAGAGTCCGGGCTGGAGACGGTCCGGAAACGCTCACGACAGGTGCTTCCGGGGCCGGCACATGACAAATGGCAACCGGCATTCAAGAAGCAGCCGGTGACCGGATTGATCCATCGAGCGCCGCCGTCGTGGGTTCCGCACATGCGGCGATTGTCGGCAGCCCTGTGGAACGACAGCGTGTCGAATCGGCGTGCAGGCTTGACCTTTCATCGGTGTCAGTGTAATGAATTGTCGCATACCACACAAGAGAAAAGGAACGAGCATGCGTATTGTCGTTACCGGCGGCGCCGGATTCATCGGATCACACCTCACCGACCGTCTGCTGGCTGAAGGGCACCGGGTCATCGTCATCGACAACTTCGTGACCGGCAGTCGGCGCAATCTGGCGCAGCACGAAAAGAACGAAGCGCTGACGATCATCGAACACGATATTTCCAAACCAATTTTTCTCGGCGACAGAATCGACCGCATCTTTCATCTGGCCTCGCCGGCCAGCCCGATCGATTATCAGAAACTGCCGATTCAGACGCTGAAAGTGGGGGCGCTGGGCACGCACAACATGCTCGGTATGGCCAAGCTGCAGAAAGCGCGCATTCTGCTGGCCTCCACCTCCGAGGTCTACGGCGACCCGCTCGAGCACCCGCAGAAAGAAACGTATTGGGGCAACGTCAACCCGGTCGGCCCTCGCGGTTGCTACGATGAAGCCAAACGATACGCTGAGGCGATCATGATGGCGTATCACACCTATCACCAGGTCGATACCCAGATCGTGCGCATCTTCAATACCTATGGGCCGCGCATGCGGCTCAACGACGGACGCGTTGTTCCCGCCTTCATTTCGCAGGCGCTGGCCGGTGAACCGCTGACCATTTTCGGCGACGGCTCGCAGACGCGCAGTTTCTGCTATGTCAGCGATCTGGTCGACGGGCTGATTCGCCTGATGGAAAAAGGCGATCACCAACCGGTGAACATCGGGAACCCCGTTGAAATAACGATTCTCGAGTTTGCCGAACGGATTCGCGATCTGTTCGGCAAGGGGTGTACGATCGCCTATCGACCGCTTCCGGCTGATGATCCGAAACGTCGCAAGCCGGATATCACGCGAGCGCGCACGCTGCTCGGCTGGGAGCCGAAAGTGCCTCTGGCCGAAGGTCTGGCAAAGACGGTCGCCTGGGCGAAGGAGGTCGTGAAGTGAAACAGATTCACCCTGACATCTCACGCATTCTGATCGACGAACAGACGATTCAGTCCAGGATCGTCGAACTTGGAAAGCAGATCACCAGCGATTTCCAAGGAGAAGAATTGACGCTGGTCTGCATTCTCAAGGGAGCGTTTCTCTTCATGGCCGATCTGTGCCGACACATCGATCTGCCTCTCAACACCGAGTTCATGAGCATCAGCAGCTACGGGCATTCGACGGTCAGTTCCGGGATGGTGCGCATTCTGAAAGATCTGAACGAGAGCATCGAAGGGAAGAACGTGCTCGTGGTCGAGGATATCGTCGACACCGGCCTGACCCTCTCGTATCTCGTCGAACTGCTGGGAACGCGCAAGCCGAAGCGACTGAGACTCTGCTCGCTGACCAACAAACCGCAGTGCCATAAGAAGCCTCTGACGGTCGACTATGTCGGATTCACGCTTCCCAGCGAGTTTGTCGTCGGCTACGGCCTGGACTATAAAGATTATTATCGCAACCTGCCATATATCGGTGTCCTGAAGCCGCACGTCTATGAGCACTCCTGACCCTGGCACAACCGGTACGGAACTCGTCGTCGAAACACACCCGCTCGGGCCGCTCGAAACCAATGCCTATCTGGTGTTCGATCCGGTTTCGCGCGAACTGCTGGTCATCGACCCCGGCGATGAGGACGAGCGCTTCACCGCGACGATTCAGGCGAAGCTGCCGTCGAAAGTCACCGTCATTCTGACGCACGGGCACATCGATCACATCGGCGGAGTCACGCAGATTCGTCGCGCCTTCAAGGCCGAAGTCTGGTGCGGGGCTGATGATGCCGACATGCTGACCGACGCGAAAAAGAATCTCTCGGTGTTTTTCGGCGCCCCCTTTGAAACCGATGCTCCTGAACGTTGCCTGAAACACGGTGACGTCATTCGCTGCGGTCTGCACGAGGCACAAGTGCTTCATGTGCCTGGTCATACGCCGGGCGGAATGGCTTTTGCCTTCCCGCAACTGGTACTCTCCGGAGACGTTCTGTTTGCCGGCAGCGTCGGACGCTCCGACTTTCCCGGTGGTGATCACGAGATTCTGATTGATATGATCAAAGCCAGGCTGCTGCCGCTCGCGCCTCGGCGCGTGCTGCCGGGTCACGGCCCTGCCACCCGGCTTGAACACGAAGCTCGTACGAATCCATTTCTCAACGAATGACCGGTCGGTGTCAGGCAACCGCCCGCATCCCCACGGAGGAAATTCGATAAAGCGAAGCCGGGTGCCCCGAAGTTTTTTCCCGATTGCGGCCATGCACTTTCTGACTGAGATGTAGCGGTCCGTTCGGAGATTCCTCCGAGCACGCGTCAGGGTTGATGCCGGTTTTCCGTTCATTGACTTGCCCGGTGCCCTCTGCTACCATGGCTCAACTCAGGGAATCACGGAACGGATACGTATGGCAATATTCGAAGAACTTTGTCGCAATCGGCATGAGAACCTGTTTTTTCTGCAGCATCGCGAAAGCGGGCTGAAGGGGGTTCTGGCGATTCACGATTCCAGTCTCGGGCCCGCCATTGGTGGGGTCTGCTGTCGTGATTTCGACGGCGAAGAACAACTGGCGCGCGAGGCGCTGACGCTGGCCGAACAGGCATCGCTGGCAGCGGCCTCATTCGGGTGTGATTGCGGTGGGGGCAAAGCCGTGCTGTGGTGTCGACCCGAAGAGAAGAACGAGTGGATGTTTCGGGCGTTTGGGGCCTATCTTGAAGGCCTGAACGGGCGTTTCATCGCCTCACCCGATCTGGGCACGACGGCAACCGACATGGCGCACATTTCGCGAGAAACCCGGTATGTAGCCGGGGTTCCCTGCCCAGGGCCGGGCGAGCCGAACGACCCCTATACGCAGCTTACCGCTCGGGGCGTGTACCTCGGCATCAAGGCCGCGGTCAAGGCCGCCCTCGGCGCTTCGAGTCTGGCGGGGTTGAAAATCGGGGTTCAGGGCCTCGGAAAAGTCGGCCTGGCACTGGTTTCGCTGATCACCGCCGACAACGGTATCCCGTACATCACCGATCGCCTGTTCGAACAGGTGAAAACCGCGCGTGACCGATTTCACACGGCGGTCATGGTGCGGCCGAACGAACTATGGGAAACCGCACTGGACGTATTCGCCCCCTGCGCCTGCAGCGCGATTCTGACCAGCGAGACCGCGGCACGCCTTAACTGCCGAGTGATTGCCGGCGCCGCCTCGAAGCAGCATGCCGATGATGGCGTTGTCGAGCAGTTGCATCAACGCGGCATCTTGTATGTTCCCGATTTTGTCATCAACGGCGGCGACATGCTGCTGATTGACGCCGAGCTGCGCGGGCAACCTGCGGCCGCGGCCGTGCGCGATGTCGAGCTGGTATACGCCCGTGTCGAACGTCTGCTCGACGAAGCGAAACAGAAGAAGATCGCGCCGTTTGTCCTGGCTCGACAGTTTGCAAATGAGCGCATGGCGCGCACGCAAAGCCTGAGAAAAATCCATCGTCCGTCGCGGCGATAACCGTAATCAAGGAAAGAAACCGGTGAAAGACATGAAAGGCCCGTTCAAGATTCTGGTCGTGAACCCCGGTTCGACCAGTACCAAACTCGCCTTGTTCGAAGATGAGAAGCTGCTGGCCGAACGCAAGGCACAGCATCCCGCCTCCGAGATCGAAAAGTTTCCGCGTGTTCTCGACCAGTTTCCCATGCGCCGCCAGGTCATGCTCGACTTCATACGCGACCAGGGCCTTGAGCCGAAGCAGCTCTCGGCTGTCGTTGCGCGCGGCGGTCTGATGAAGCCGGTTCCGAGCGGCACCTTCCACGTGACGTCGAAGATGGTCGAAGATCTGACCGAAGCCAAATACGGCGAGCATGCGTGCAACATTGCCGCGATTCTCGCGCAGGGCTTCCAGTGGGATTACGACATTCCCGCCTACGTGGTTGACCCGGTTGTCGTCGACGAAATGAACGACGTGGCGCGTCTCTCGGGCCTGAAGGAAATACCCCGCCGCAGCATCTGGCATGCGCTGAATATCATGGCGGTCACGCGTCTGCTCTGTGCCCGCGAAAAACTCAATTTCAGACAGGAAAGCTTTGTCGTGGCGCATCTCGGGGGCGGCATCACCGTCGCCGCGATACAACGCGGGCGTTGTATCGATGTCAGCAACGGTCTCGAGGAAGGGCCGTTCACCCCAGAGCGCTCGGGCGAGCTGCCGGTGCTCGAACTGATCAAGATGTGCTTTTCCGGAAAGTATTCGCACGATGAAATGAAAAAGATGGTGGTCGGCCGCGGCGGTCTGGTGAATTATCTCGGCACCAATGACCTGATGGAGGTCGAAAAGCGACTGGCACAGGGCGATGATTATGCGAAACTCGTCGTGCGCGCAATGGCGTATCAAGTGGCCAAGACCATCGGTTCGTATCATGTGGTACTGCGCGGCAAGGCCAAAGGCATCATTCTTACCGGCGGCGGCGCGCGGTTTCCCGAATTTGTCGCGCAGATCAGGGAGCATGTCGAGTATCTGGGCCCGGTATATCTGGTGCCCGGCGAAGACGAAATGGCGGCTCTTGCCATGGGTGGCCTGCGTGTACTGCGCGGTGAGGAAAAATCTCTCGATTACGACAGCCTGCCCTCGAACTGACGGCCGGCTGAGCCTCTTCACGAAAGGACCTGAACCGTGAACATGGAATTCGATCCCCGGGATCAGGAGTTACAGAAGCAGTGGCAGAAGGTGACGGCGGAAGTCGTCGCCCCCGTTGCGGCCACTATCGATTCGACCGGCGAAATTCCCGAGTCGTTGTTGCGGCATCTCGATGAGATGAAAGTGTTGACGCCGTTTCTTCCCGCCGAGCTGGGTGGTGAAGACCGCGGGTTGCAGAGTCTGTGCATTCTGCTCGAAGAGGTTGCCCGACATTCGCCGGTGACGGCGTTGTTGTGCGCTCAGCAGGTGGTGGTGGGCATTCGCGCCAATCTGCGTTGTTTCAATCTGACTGATCGCACGGACTGGGCGAAGAAAGCGTCCCAGTTCAAGGCCATCTTCACGTTGGCTGCATCGGAGAATGAGGCCGGTAGTGATCTCGCCGCAGTGCAGACCACCTGCCGACGCACGGCCGAAGGCGAGTATCTGCTCACCGGGGAAAAAGCCTACGTGAACTGGGCGGCTCGCGCCGCCTGGATCATCGCGCTGGCTCGTACCCACGAGCAGGAGGGTCGCGGCTTCTCGCTGTTTGCCGTCCCCGGCTCGGCTGTCGGCCTCGAGTTCGATTGCTCGCACCCGACGATGGGTCTGCAGGGCATCGCTGCCGCACCTGTGCGGTTCCGTGAAGTGAAGATGAGCGCCGAGCGCCTTGCCGGCGTGTACGGGTTCGGGTTTGATCCGTATGACCAGATGCTGAACGAGATGCGCATCTGCACGGCCGCCATCGCCGTCGGGCTGGCGCAGCAGGCCTATGACGATGCGGCGGCGCATGCCAAGACCCGCAAGCAGTTCGGCAAGCCGGTAGGCTCCTTCCAGAGCCTGCAGTGGCGTTTCGCTGATGCCGCCACCAGATGCGATGCCGCTCGGCTGCATGTCTGGCGCGCGGTCGAACTGGCCAGTCAGAAAACCTCCTGCGCGACGCAGGCGGCCATGGCGAAGGTCTACTGTTCCGAAGCCGCCGGCGAAGTCGTAGATTTTGCCGTCCAGGTGCTTGGCGGCAAGGGCTATCTGCGCGGCAACACCATTGAACGCCTCTACCGCGATGCGCGGTTCCTCAAGATCGGCTTCGGCACGGTTGAGAAGCTTCGCGACATGATCGTCGTATCCCTCTGACGCAAGCGAGAATCATCATGAACATCATCGTAACGGTTAAACAAGTCCCCGACACCAATGACGTGCGGCTCGATCCGGTCACGGGCACGCTGATTCGTGAAGGTGTCCCGAGCATCGTCAATCCCGAAGATCGTCACGCGGTTGAGCAGGCACTGTCCATGCGCGATGCGCTGGGGGCCGGGAAGGTCACGGTCATCAGCATGGGTCCGCCGCAGGCCGAATCGGCTCTGCGTGAAGTGCTGGCCATGGGCGCTGATGAAGCGATCCTGCTCTCCGACCGCGCTTTCGCGGGGGCTGACACGCTCGCGACCGCCGCGGCGCTGGCTGGTGCCATTCGCAAGATCGGCACCTATGATCTGATTCTCTGCGGCCGTCAGGCCATCGATGGCGATACCGCTCAGGTCGGCCCGCAGCTGGCGGAGTTCCTCGGCATTCCGCAGGTCACCTACACCACCGCGGTCAAGATCGAAGGGCACTCGCTGCGTGTCGAACGCAAGGCGGAAGGGGAAACCCAGGTGCTGCAGGTGCCGTTGCCGGCGCTGCTGACCTGCATCAAGGAACTCAATCATCCGCGCATTCCGACACTCAAGGGGTGCATGGCCGCGTATCGCGAGCGCCCGTTCCACATCTGGAACGCTGCGCATATCGGCGTGCCGGTTGAGCAGATCGGCCTCAAGGGTTCGCCCACACAGGTGCGGCGCACGTTCAACCCCGAGCCGAAAGGTGCCGGTACCATCATCAAGGGCGAACCGGCCGCGGCTGTCAAGCAGGCTGTCCAGATCCTGCAGTCCAAGGGCATCATCTAAGAGGGAACCATGGCCATCAAGATTGACAAGAATCTCTGCGTTGGTTGTACCGCCTGTCTCAAGGCCTGCGTCTATGACGCGATTGATATGGTCGATCGCAAGGCGATTCAGAATGACAACTGCACTCATTGCGGTGCCT
This sequence comes from uncultured bacterium, assembly GCA_964472075.1. Classification (GTDB taxonomy): domain Bacteria; phylum Muiribacteriota; class Ozemobacteria; order Ozemobacterales; family Ozemobacteraceae; genus CAYYIY01. The sequence goes on from CAYYIY010000017.1 coordinate 40,152, forward strand.
GCGTTGACACCTGTAAGTTCAAAGCCATTTTTTCGGTGCAGGATGCCCCGACCAAAGACCTGAGCGCCTGGAAGGGCGTGATGGTGTTTGCCGAAATGAAAGGGGACTCCCCTGCCAAAGTCGGGCTGGAACTGCTCGGCTGCGGTCGCCGGCTGGCGGACATTCGCAAGGTATCTCTCAGCGCGGTTTTGGTCGGCAGCTCGGTCGAACGGCATGCGGCGACGCTGATCGCGCACGGTGCCGATGTCGTCTACATCGTAGAAGATCCGCAATTGAAGGAATATCGCACCGCGCCGTTCGCGCGCGTGCTGACCTCGGTGATTCGCGAGGTGCAGCCCGAAATTGTGTTGATCGGAGCTTCCATTACCGGTCGCGATCTGGCCCCGCGCGTGGCCAATCGCCTGCGCACCGGGTTGACCGCTGACTGCACCGGCCTGGCCATCGAAGACGATACCGGCCTGCTGCTGCAGACCCGCCCGGCTTTCGGCGGCAACGTCATGGCGACGATCATCTGCCCCAACCATCGGCCGCAGATGTCGACGGTACGCCCGGGGGTCATGAAAGCGATGGCCGCCGATTCCGCTCGCAAGGGCGAGATACGCAAAATGAAAATCGGACTCAAGGATGTCGATCTCAAGATTCTCGTCAGGGAGATCGTGAAAGAGACGACAAAACGCGTCGATCTATCCGAAGCCGAAGTCATTGTGGCGGGTGGTCGCGGTGTCGGCAGCAAGGCGCAGTTCAGCGTCATTGAAGATCTCGCCGCGGCTCTCGGCGGCGAGATCGGTGCTTCTCGCGCCTCGGTCGAAGCCGGCTGGATCGGACACGATCATGAGGTCGGCCAGACGGGGAAATCCGTCAGTCCGAAGTTGTACATCGCCTGCGGGATCAGCGGCGCAGTGCAGCATCTGGCGGGCATCAGCGGCGCTGATTTCGTCATCGCGGTCAATCGTGACGCTGAAGCGCCGATCATGAAATCGGCCGATATCGCCATCGTCGGCGACCTGCATCAGATTGTGCCGTTGCTCGCTGCCGAAGTGCGCCGCATCAAGAAGGAGGCCTCGGCATGATCGACTTCAAACTCACTCCTGAACAGGAACTCATCAGAAAATCAGCGGCTGAGTTTGCGGCTCAGGTCATCGCTCCCGTGGCTTCCGAACTCGATGAAAAGCAGGAATTCTCGTATGACGTGACCCGCAAGCTGGCGCAACAGGGCTTTCTCGGCATCATCATTCCGAAGGAATACGGCGGTGCCGGTGCCGATGCGTTGACTTATTGTCTGGTCATTGAAGAAGTGTCGAAGGCGTGCGCGGCGCAGGCCGTCACCATGTCGCTCACCAACTCGCTCGTTGCTTTTCCGATCATGACCTATGGGTCGGAAGAATTGAAGCGAAAGTACCTGCCGGCGATGGCGAGCGGCGAGAAATTATCCTGCTTTGCGCTGACGGAACCGAACGCCGGTTCGGACTCGGCCAATCAGGAAACCGTCGCCGTGGCGGATGGCGACTCGTGGGTTATCAACGGCAGCAAGATCTTCATCAGTAACGGCGGCGTGGCCGACTTTGCTGTCATCATCGCGACGACCAACAAGGCGGCGAAGATTCGCGGCCTGACGGCGTTCATCGTCGACAAGGGCACTCCCGGCTTTACCGTCGGAGTCAAGGAAAACAAGCTCGGTATCAGGGCTTCAAATACCGCCGAGCTGGTCTTCAACAACTGTCGTATTCCGAAAGAGAACATTCTCGGCAGCCCCGGTCGCGGGTTTCGTATCGCCATGGATACGCTGGACGGCGGTCGGGTCGGGGTCGGCGCGCAGGCGAGTGGTATTGCCGTCGCCGCTTACGAAGCGGCGCTGAAGTATGCGCGCGAGCGCAAGCAGTTCGGTTCGGCCATCAGTGAGTTTCAGGGTATCGCCCATAAGCTGGCGGAAATGAAGCTGCGCATCGAAACCGCTCGGCTGCTGACCTGGAAGGCTGCATGGCTCAAGGACAACAAGAAACGTTATGCGAAAGACGCGGCGATGGCCAAGGTCTACGCGTCCGAGATGGCGACCTGGGTGTGCCATCAGGCGATTCAGATTCACGGCGGCTACGGGTTCATCAAGGATTACCCGGTCGAGCGTTACTATCGCGATGCTCGCATCACCGAGATCTACGAAGGAACCAGCGAAGTGCAGAGAATGGTCATTGCCTCGCACGTGCTCGGCGTCTGATCGAAGAAAAACAGAACGCTAACCAGGACAAAAGGACGGAAACAGGGATGGGTGAATTTTTCAACAAACTGGCTGAGAGGGTTGATACGAAGCGCAAGAGTCGCATCGCGATTCCGCTGGCTGAAGACGAGGCCTGTGCCTACGCGGTCTGCCGCGGCGTCTCGTCGGGGCTGATCGCGGCAACGTTGATCGGCGATCCGGCGAAGATTCGCGAGCTGTATGGTGAGGTGGCGACCCGTGCCGACGTGACCATCATCGAAGAGAAAGACCCCGCGAAGGCTTGTCGCAAAGCGGTCAGCCTCGTGCGGGAAGGCGAAGCCGACCTGCTGATGAAGGGAATGGTGCCGACCTCGTCGATTCTGAAAGCGGTTCTCAACTCTCAGGAAGGCCTGAAGAAGAACCCGCTGCTCTCTCATCTGACGTTCTTCGAACTGCCGAATCGGAGCGGCGTGAAGATCCTTACCGATGCCGCCATCAGTATCGCGCCGGATGTCGCAACCATGACCGGTATCGTGGAAAATGCCATCGAGGCGTTCAGGCTGTTCGAAAATCGGGCGCCGAAAGTGGCTTTGCTGGCGGCCAATGAAAAAGTGTCCGAGAAGGTGCCGGCAACAACCCTTGCCCAGAGCACGGCACAGGCTTTTGCATCAAGAACCGACGCCGTGGTCGAGGGGCCGATCTCTCTTGACCTTTCGGTCAGCGAAGACTCGGTGCGCATCAAGAAGTGGCAAGGTCGGATCAAAGGCGATGCCGATATCTTCGTGACGCCGCGCATCGAGACCGGGAACGTCTTGTACAAATCACTGCAGTATTTTGCCCGCACGCCGATGGGCGGGCTTGTCTACGGAGCGAAATGCCCGGTCGTGCTGACGTCGCGGGCCGACGACAACGACACCAAGTATGCTTCGCTGTTGCTCGGCGTTCTGCTCTGGCAACGTGCGCAGGGCGACCGAACAGAGAAAACGCTGGAGGCGTGACCATGAATCTGCTGCGCCGGATGTCGGAACATGATTACGAGCAGGTACTGTTTGCGCTCGATGATCCTTCCGGTCTGAAGGCGATCATCGCCATTCACGATACGACGCTCGGGCCGGCTATGGGCGGTGTCCGCTTCAAAGCGTATGCCGATGAAGAAGAAGCGCTCGCTGATGTGCTGCAGCTGAGTCGGGCCATGACCATGAAGGCTTCCGCCGCCGGTCTCAATCTGGGTGGTGGTCAGGCTGTGGTGATGGCCGACCCGGCCGTCGGCAAGAGCGAAGCGCTGCTCCGTGCCTTCGGTCGGCAGATTCAGTCGCTTTCCGGTCGCCTGTTCGTTGCCGAAGATCTCGGCACGAGCGTGGAAGACATGGAGACGATTCAGCATGAGACCGACTATGTCGCCGGGTTGCGCAAAAGCCGCGGCGGCAGCGGCGAGCCTTCCCTGAAAGCGGCTTATGGAGTGATTCGCGGCATGGGTGCCTGTCTCAAGAAGGCGTTCGGCGAGGCCGGCCTGCGCGGTCGCACGATCGCGATTCAGGGCATCGGGGCGGTTGGCCGCGAAATCGCTCGACAGGCGGCCGAAGAAGGGGCCCGTCTGATCGTTGCCGATAGAGACCCGCGTCGCATTGACGATCTGAAGAAACACTTTGATGTGCAGATCGTGAACCCGGAAACGATCATCGAGGCCGAGTGCGATGTCTTCTGTCCCTGTGCGCTTGGCGGCGTGCTCAACGAGAAAACCATTCCGCGTCTGCGTGCGAAGATCGTGGCGGGAGCGGCGAACAACCAGCTGGCAGACGAACAGTCCGGGAAAATGCTGTTCGAACGCGGAGTGATCTATGCCCCCGATTTCGTCGTTAATGCCGGAGGGTTGATCAATGTCGCCGAAGAACTGACCGGATACGATGAAAACATGGCGACCTTGCGGGTAGGCAAGTTGTACCAACGCATCGAAGCGATACTGCAGCTTTCCGAAGAACGGAAGATTCCCACGCATCTGGCCGCGCAGCAGGTGGCTCTTGAACGGCTTGAGCTGATGCGCAAGGTTCGTCGCACGCATGTTCCCGCCTCGTGCGGTCGCGGCGCGTGAGCCGCTGAATCGGGAAAACGCAGCCAAAGGAGAGGACCCATGACCCCGATCAATCCCAATGTCAATCAGACGGTTACCTTCCAGCATGGACAGGTGGCCGAGTTGTTGCGTCGCCTTGAGCGTTTCCTGGGGATTCCGCTGTCGCTGCGCTCGAACACAGGGGAAGTCGTGGTCAAGACCGATTACTTCTTCGGCCCCTGCAGCATCATTCGCGGCACCGAGGTGGGCCGGTTGCGCTGTCAGAAGACGTATCGCAACATCGAAGACCATCTGCTCTATCGCAAGGTTCCGTATGTCAACCTCTGTTACGCGGGTTTTCTGATCTTTGCCGTGCCGCTCGAATTTCAGGGCGAGATGATCGGAACGCTCTTCGGCGCTCAAATTCTGCCGATTCGCCTGTCGCGCAAACAGGAGATTCTCGAGCAGTTCAGCGACCCGGCGAAGGCCGTGGGCATCCAGGACATGGAAGAGTTCTGCCGCTCGTTCGATCGGGTACGGAACCTCGAACCCGACTTTCAGCGCATCTCGTTTCTCGAGTTTCTGCAGAAAATCGGCGAGAACTTCATTTCGATGGCGCTCTCGGGCAAGTCGTGGCCCCAGTTCTATCGCGAGATTCGCGATGAACTCAAGATCCTCGAACGCTCGCGCTTCAAGTTGCCGACCTGACTTCGGCTTCCCCGGAGCATTTTTCGCAGAAAGGCTGTTGCACGTTCCATGTATAAGTTGCTCACCAATGCTCTGATTCATCGCCCGAACGGGGAGGTCAAACCCGGACAAATGCTGGTTTCTGAAGGCAGCATCGTCGGGGTGTATGAGCCGGAAGAAGCATCGTCCCGCCCACCCGATCTCACGGTCGACATGCAGGGCATGGTGGTGTTTCCCGCCCTCATCAATGCGCATGACCATCTTTACGATACCTTCTGGCCGCAACCGGCGATCGCTTCGAAGTATCTCAACTGGTACGATTGGGAAGCTGATTATCGAGCGTCTCCGATTTATCGACAGAAGCAGATGTTGTCGACAGCTGACTTGTACGCTCTCGGCATGTATCGGAATCTGCTGTCGGGAGTCGGGTTGATCGTCGACCACTTTCCGCGTGAGATCGTGTCGACGTTTGCCAACAAGCCGTTCATCAGCCTGCTCGAAAACTTTTTCCTGGCTCATTCGGCCTCGACCCACAAACTGGAATGGGGCAGCGGCGTGCGCGAGGAATACGCGCAGGCTCGCGGTGTCGTACCCTTCATCACTCACGTGGAGGAAGGGTTCGACCCGGAGGTGACGCAGGAGATCGAGACGCTGAACCGAATGGGAGTTCTCGGGGAAAACACGGTTCTCGTCAACGGCCCCGGATTGTCCGCGGCTGATATCGAGTTGATCGCCGCAAAACGCTGTTCGTTTGTCTGGTCGCCGACGTCGACGCAGCGGTTGTTTCAGACGATACCGCCGATCGAGAAGCTTCTCGATGCCGGTGTCCCGCTGGCTCTGGGCACTGATGCGGCTGTGAGTGGAGCGGTGACGTTATTTGACGAGCTGCGCGTTTTTCGGCAGATTGCCGAAGAACACTGGCCCGGCCGTTTTTCGCCGGCCGAGATTCTGAAGCTGGTTACCACGGTACCGGCCTCGATCTTTCGGGTTGCCAAGCAGTTCGGCTCGCTCGAAGCCGGAAAACTGGCGAATTTCATCGTGTTTCCCGATACCCACCAGGACCCCTGGGCGAGCTTTTTCGACCTGACGGCAAAGTCGCTGTCTCTGGTGGTGCATCGAGGCGCTCTGGCCTATGGGGACGAACGATTTCGCAGTGTCTGCTCGGTTCGTTTCGACCACTACTCGGAAGTCCTGGTCGAAGGCGTGCCGAAGCTGATCTGGGGCAAGCCGATACAACTGCTCGAACGTGTCGAACACAAACTCGGGGAGCCGCGTCGGTTTCCCTTCTTGCCGGTCAACGAGATTTAGCGCTGACATTTTTCGTCTGCAACCGGTACAGTCGGAACGGAGGTGCATCGATGAAGCGTCTGTTTATCGCATGTCTGATTCTCAATCTGCTTGGAATCGGAGGAGTCATGGCACAGGAGAAAACGTTTTCGTGGGAACCGCTGGTCATTGAAAAGCTCGACAACGGCATCACTGTCATCGTCAAGGAAGATCGGGCGCGACCTCTGGCGGTTACCGACGTCTGGTTCAAGGTCGGCAGTCGAAATGAAACAGACCGCAATAACGGCATCGCGCACTTTCTCGAGCATACGCTGTTCAAAGGCACGAAGAAGCGCGGCATCGGTGAGATTGCGCGCGACATCGAAGCCATGGGCGGTCGGACGAATGCGGCGACCTCGCTTGACTTCACGCACTACTACATCGAGTGCGAGGCCGACAAGATCATGCAGGCCCTCGACATTCACGCCGACGTGTTCCGCAATTCGCTGCTCGACCCCAAGGCAATCGATGAAGAGCGCGGCGTCATCATCGAAGAGATCAAACGCGGGGAAGATACTCCCGGCAGCGTGCTCTGGAACACCTTAACCGCCAACATCTTCTCGAATCATCCGTATCGCCGACCGATCATCGGGCCGCGTGAGAATATTGCTTCGGGCGGAATCACGCGTGAAGACATGTATGAGTTCTTTACCACCTGGTACAATACCGGAAACATGTACATCATCGTGGTCGGCGCCGTTGATCCGAAGGCGATCATCGCCAGGGTCAAGGAACTCTACGGTGATCTGCCGCGAAAGGATCCGCCTCTGGTGACGTTCCCGGTCGACCCGCCTCTCGAGGGCGGACCGAAAGTCATCCGCAAGGAAATGGATATCAATCGGTCGCACATGATGCTGGGCTACCGCACGGTTCCGTTGTCGAAAACCGATGAGTCGATCGGCCTCGACGTGCTGGGCGTCATTGTCGGGTTCGGACGTTCAAGTCGATTGTCCAGTGAGTTGAAAGAGAAGAAGGGCCTGGTGACCAGTGTGGCGGCCGGGCAAACCTCGCTGACCGATGACGGTCTTTTTCTGGTACGCGCCGAGTTCGACCCGATCGATGAAGATGCGGTTCTGGAAGGGGTGCGTGAAGAGCTGCGCCGCATCGTGCGCGAGCCGGTCGGCGAAGAGGAACTGCAGAAAGCCAAGGACTTTCTCGAAAACGCGTATCTGCGTGGCGTCGAAACCACGAGCGGCAAGGCCGAGTCACTGGGCAGCACTCTCATGCGCACCGACCTCGAGTACGAGTTCAAGTATCTCGAACGCATTCGCGCGGTCACTGCCTCTCAGCTGCAGATGCTGGCAAACAAGTATCTGGCCGGAGAAAACTACGTGATGGTCGTGATCGGCCCGAGACCCCGCATCACATCGGCTGATGCGACCGAACATCCGGTGTCGGGCAAAACGACAAAGTACAAGCTGGCAAACGGCATGACCATTCTGCATCGTGAAATTGCGGGGAGTGGATTGGTCGGTATGACGATGGCGGTCGATGCGGGAGCCAGGCGCGAACCTTCAGCTAAATCGGGCGTCAGCAATCTGACGGCTGAAATGATGATGAAAGGCACGAAACGGCGCGACGGAGCGAAGATTCTGTGGGATCTCGAAAGCCTCGGTGCCGAACTTTCCGCCGGCCCTGAGCCTGATCTGGTGCGGTTCAACCTCAGCGCCTCGGCGCGCAACTTCCCCAAAGCGCTCGAAATCATGGCCGATGTCGTGAGAAATCCGACGTTCCCGGAATCGGCGTTTGCGGTCGAGAAGAACAAGCTGATGATGCGTCTGCGGGCCATTGGTGATGATATGTTCGAAAACACCTGGCGCCTGTTTCTCGCCAACATGTACAAAGGACACCCGTATGGTCGGTATCATCTCGGCGAACTCGAAGATGTCGAAAAGCTGACGGTAGCCGATTTGAAGGGCTATCACGGTCGTGCCTATGTGCCGAACAACATGGTGATCGCAGTCGTCGGTGATGTGACGGCATCTGAGGCGATCAAGCTGATTTACACCTCGTTTGGAGCTTTGCCCCCCGGCCCGTCATGGGAAGAGGACAAGACGCTGACGGAAGTCGCCGGTGTGAAGGAGTTCAAGGAGGTGCGTGACGTCAGAGAGAAGAAACAGGCCTTTGTCTGTCTTGGTTGGCTCGGACCGAAGATCGGTCACCCGGACTATATCAAGGTCAAGATTCTCAACGCCGTTCTCGGCGGCGGTATGTCAGCACGCTATTTCATGAACATTCGCAATCGACAGTCTCTGGCGTATGCTGTACACAGTCTCTTCCCGTCCCGCATGTACGGTGGAGCACTGCTCGCCGCTATCGGGGCCGACCCCAGCATGGTGGAAAAAGTGCGTGATGCCGTGCTGCATGAGTCTGAAGACATCATCAAGAATGGGGTGACCGCCGAGGAACTCGCGCGCGCCATCGCGTATGAAACCGGAAAATTCGCTCTCGATCATGATTCCTGTCTGAAAAACGCCTCGTATCTTGCCTGGTTTGAGTCGATCGGTGCCGGATATCAGTATGACGACACCTATCTGCAGGAAGCGAAGACGGTTACTGCCGATGATCTGAAGGCCATGGCCGCGAAGTATCTGCCGAAAAATCGCGGCCTCATGGCGGTCACCGGCCCCGCGGCCGGTGGCGAGTCGAAAAAGTAACGTTCTTGTTCTGCAAAAAAACGCCCGGAGCCTGTTTCCGGGCGGTTGGCTTGTACAGCGAATCGATCAGAGTTTGCGAACGCGGTCACCGACCTGAATCGTGCCGGTCGTGATGATGCGCGCATTGATGCCGCGCAGCTGCATCTGCCGCCCGACAGGGGAGTGAATGAACCGCTGAGCATCGGCCCCGAAACGGTCGATGAACTTCGAACACCCGGTATGCGGCTGTGTCGTGGCTTCGATCACGGCCGAACCGATCTGCAGACGGGTTCCCGGTGGGACGTTGTCGATGCTGAGATCGAAGTCGACATAGAGTTGGTCGCCGGCAAGAGGCCATTGATCACGACTCTCGGTCAGAAGTCCGATCAGCCTTGTGTTGATCAAGGTCAACTGCTCGAGGGGATTCGCTTCTCCGTCCGGCGTTGATGAGCTGCCGCGAAGCAACCAGTTGTCGCCGACCAATCCTGCCGTCGTTTCAAGTTGCGCCGAGGCAACAACCTCGCGCTGGTCGGTGGCAGGTCGTCGCACGATCATCTCGAGCGTGCCTTCCTGACGAGGTGAACGGCGAATCTCCTCAAGGCCGGCTTCGAGTTCGGCCGGCGACTTTTTCCGCTGAATCTGCATTTCGGTTCCTCCGTTGGCGACAGGATCTGCCCGATGTTAACATTTCTTTACCGGACGATGAAGATCCGACGGGCAAAGAATGCGTTACACTGTCAGATGAAGACGTGAGACGATGATTTGACGTTTTTTTGATGAGACAGGAGGAACAGTGATGAAGAAATGGTTTTTGGCTGCTCTGCTGTTGCTGGTGGTGAGTCCCGTCTGGGCTCTTTTCTGCCAATACTGCGGCAAACCGATGAATGACGATGCTCGATTCTGCCCGCAATGCGGAAAGGCCGCGACCGGCCCCGGCGGTGGAAGTGCGAAAGCTCCGATCGTGACACAGACTCCGGAGATGACACCGGTTCCTGTCGTGGTCCCGGCCGTTCCCGCGACGGCTCAGCCGGTCGCCGTACCTGATGCGGATCTTCTGAAGGATTACGTTGCCATTGATCAGTATGAGTCGCTTCTGACCGGCACGACGACATTGCCGGCTTCGACGCGCATCGCTGAACGACGCTATCAGGCGGAACAGGCACTGGCGCGCAAGCAGAAAGAGCAGGCTTCTCTCAACTCACAGCAGGCGCGGGCTTTGTCCCTGATGACGCGCAAGAAAGAGCTGCTTGATCAGTATGTTGATGCCTGGAAAACCTCTCAGGGCGGACCTTTACAAGCGCAGGGCATGGCACGGAAAGATCGCACGTCTTTTGCGCTGATGAAGACGAACGAAATGCTGCATGCTCTTAAAACGCAGACAGGCGATGCCTCGCTGCTGAACAGACTGGACAAACAGCAGCTCGAAATGTCGGAAGCCTTGCGCGACTATCAGGTGACATCATCGTATCTTCGTGTTGACAACGGCAGAATGAATCGCGGTCAGACCTTCTGGATCGCCGAAAAGCAGAACGGCTGGGCCCGTATCGTGTGTCTCGACACGAAAGGGTCCCCGGCTCCGCTGGTCGGCTGGGTCTCATTGCTTGAGCTGTCACAGCGTTCAACCTGGCGGGGTGAGATTCCGACGCTTTCATATCCGCCTCCCGCGCCGGTGGTCATGTATCCCGCTCCACGATACGAGTCGACCGTCATCATTATCGACGATGACGAGTGGCACTGGCGTCGCCGACACCCAGGTCGTCACTGGCCGCATCGTCGTCACTGCTGGTAAAGAGATGGCTTCGTCAGTCATTGCCGGTTGACCGGCGAGGGCCTTTTGTACAACCACCGAAAGGTACTCCTTAGTCTCGCTATTCAAGCGGGTTTCTGTTGATTGTTCTGCCGTGTCGCAGTATGATGAAGAGTGAATGGAAACTCGCTGCAGACAACGAAGTGTTAGAGCAGGCTTTCTTCGCCGGAGACTACTGACGGGGTTTCTCGGTATATTCGTTCTCTGCTGCACACCGCATCAGGTTTTCGGGTTGCCGATGTCGGCCGCGAAAATCCACCTTATTCGGGCTCGTGCCTCGGCTGACGTAAACCCGGCTGTCGCTTCGGCAGAGTGGGCCAGGGCGCAAGTCGCCGGAGCAGCCCGACCCAAAACCGCCAAACCCCAAACAGCCGCCAGGGGGGCTTTGGCAAACCGGCAACCCGGACACACGGTCAGGCCCATGCCGTTGATGCGTCAACCTCTAACCGAGAGTATCGAGCACTTCGACGTTGCTTCACTGTGTGCATCGGTTGAGCAGAACGGGCTTTCGCAAGCGTTGTATTGTAGAGCTCGAGGGCTGGCGAAAGTCAGCGATTGTCCAAGCTTACACCGCGTTCTCCTGATGGGGGCCTGGATGTTCGGACGAACACGTGATGCCTTGTTCCACTTCGAACGTGCCGAACTGCCTGTGTTTATACGAGTCTTCTGGTTTCTTAAGCTGCTTCCAACCCGTATCATTTCGGCCGGGTTCAGCGACTGGGCGAAATTCGTGTTGTGGATCGGCCTGGTGCTGCTGGTGCTGGGTCAGCTCAAAGGTCTTTTACGAGGGGAGAATGCCGGACTGTCACTCGACGTTTGGTGTGTTCTCGCGAAACTTTGGGTCAAGATCAAGGGACTAATGCATGAGACCACGGAACGATGGAAACGTCCTCTGACGACGGTGAGTGGGATGAACGTCTCGCTCACCCTTGATCACGCTCCTGCCTCTCAAGATCACGATACGAATCGTGTTGAGAAGATGCGAGTTGATGTGGTCGAACCAGTGAGCGCCGAACCTCCGGTCGTGTCTGAGGTTCCGGCATCTGTCGCAACTGAGCCGGCAACCAAAACGGCATCGGTTGAGGAAGTTGCGATTCGCGAGGTCGTACGCGAGGCAGACGCCGGAGTGCAGAAAACCGTTGTGATCCATGTGAATGAGGGCGAGGCACGAACTCCAGTGCCCGAGATTCGCCCGTCGGCGGCGGTTGACACACGACCGCTCACGCAGCGAGCGCCAGACGAGAAGCCGAAGAGCCTCCCAGCCTGGCGAGTGAGCAAGCCGATGACGATTTCGTTGGGTCAGCCATTGTTCGGCAACTCGGTCAGACCGTCGGAAAAAACCGAAACCGGTTCACCGGAACGGAAGAAGAGGTCTCTGCTCGAAATATTCCAGACACCCCTTTGGGAGGATGACCGGCGCGCATGAGGTGCGGAACAGGCTTGAATAATGCCCTTTTGACGCTGATCCTGTGGGTGCTGCTTCTCGACCTGCCGGTTCTGGCACAACCTTCTCCGCCGCTTCAGGCACAGGTGTACTCATATCTGACGTATAACCGAATTCGTTGGTGGCACCCGTCACCGTCGACCGGAGTGACCAGTTACCTCATTTTTCGCAGTACCAGTCCGAACGCCACTGTCAGCGGCGCGCAGATTGCTTCCGTGGCTGCGACGCTGGGGGTTACGCCTCAGATCTACGATGACAATACGGCCGTCTATGCCCAGGAATACTACTACACCGTCGTTGCTGTTGCCGGCGGCCTGAACTCTGGCCCATCTGAAGAGGTGAAGAGGTTTCTGCCGCGCTGGGGATACGGTCGGATTCCACAGCAGGTCAACCACAGACGGGCAAACCACTACTTGAACTGGGACCCGTACCCTGGCCAATGGAATCACTGTTACCTATGGTTTGACACGAATCCGAACGTTACCGCCGCGGTGACCCCCGGTCGGGTGGTCAATAACAATCAGGCGGTACGTACCTCTCGAACGGACACGCTGACCAACGGAACCAACTACTATGTGCGGTTGGCAATGGGGCGACCAGATTGGGTTTCGAACCCGAACGCCGTTTTCTACACTTCTTACAGTACGTCGCTTCCGATACTCATCAATGACAATGACTCGTTTGCCGACACGGCATCATCAACCTACTTCAACAACAGCCTGAGTTATGTCGGATGCTTTCCATCACCATCCGGTGGAGTGCGTGTGCAGACATTCTCGGGGTCCGGCGGTGGGTTCTGGCGCTTCAGGCGCGGGTTGAGCGTGCAGGAGCGCGGTATCACCTCCCGCGTGAACGCGCCGGTACGTGCCGTGGTTTCGGGAATCACGCCGTCTCAACCTATGGCGGCCGGGCGCAGTAAGACCGAAGTGCGCGTCTCTGACGAATTCGGTAACGAGGTGCCCTGCTTGGTGGCCGACGAAACCTCGTCCGGCGGGTTGGTTACTTCGTTTACGGTGCATTTTCTGGCGGAAGGGATCGGGAACGGTGAAACCCGTTATTACTGGGTCTACTGGGGAAACCCTTCGGCGACGGTTCCCGGTTATTCATGGTCCCAGAATGCTGATCAGACCTCGCAATGGGACATAACGCCCTGGTACTCGCGCAAAGTGCTCAAAGCCGGCCTCGATACCTATACGACCACAGCCGGCAATCGAGTGATCGCCTCGCCGCCCAGCCCGGCAGATGATAATAACGCCTTGTTTACGCTGCCATGGGGGGCGTCGATGTTCTTTGATCTGTCGACATCGACCTGGTATCTGTCGGCGAACGGGTATATGTCCACGGCTTCCTACTCGACGGGGTTGAACACCTGGGACGATTTCATCGGCAATCCGGCGCACGGGCGCGGCTATATAGCTCCGTTATGGCTCAACCTGATGGTGAATGATACGGTGCCGACCAACGCCGGTTTGTATCAAAATCGACAAAATGCAGGCACTGCAAATGACCGGGTGGTGTTCACCTGGCTGGCGAATCGATTCAATGCACCTACCGAAATCTATGCCTTTCAGGGTGTCGTCTATCGATACGGCGATATTGCATTTCGCTACGAAAACCTGAACTACAACGGTCTTTGGCAGACGCCGTCGGGGTCGGGCGATAATCCCGTCAATGTCGCTCCGCACCACACGGTCGGCATCAGTATGGGTGACAACAGTCGCTGGCTCTCGGCAACCGATGCGCAGGGCGATAAGAGCGTGTCAGGTTTGAGCGACGGAATCAATCGCAACATGATGCAGTTCTTCCAGTCCTGCCACTCCTGGAATATCTCGAATCTCACGGATGTGACGAATATTTCCAGCATTGCCACGCACAGTGTTGTCGCCCATTATGATTCCCGCGTCATGGATGCGAAGAGCAGCGATCCGACGTGGGGCAGCGTGCAGTGGGATATCACCGGCAACGGCGGCACGATCGATTTGTACGTTCGCTCGACCGATGCAGCATTTCCGGCATGGAGCTTGACGCAGAAAATTGCGACCGATGCGGTTGCGCCTGGTTCCGCTCTGTTGGCACTTCCGGCCCACCAGTATCTGCAGTACCGGGCGGTTTTCAAGAAGAGCGCCGGCGGTGATGATCCGGTCCTGAACTGGATTCGCTTCACCGTCGGGTATGTGACATTGGCGAGTATCACGGAAACGGTCGGAGATGTGTCTCAGGGGCAAAGCTTTCCGGCGACGATGACTTTTTACAATGACTACTCTGTGCCAGTCACGGCGAACGTGGCTTCGCTGACATTCACTCCGGCTGCCGTGATTGCGTCATTTGTTCAGATCACCCCGATGCCGGTCAATGTGCCGCCGGGAGCGAGTGCCTCCATAGGGTTTATGGTTACGGTTGCCTCAAACAGCGGTAATCTCAACGCATGGTCTTACATTGACGGGTACATTTCAGTGACCGATGGGGTGGCCACGCTGACGGATGCCGCGGCCGCAGTTCAGGGAAATTTTAGGGTTCAAGCCATGTCGAATGTGGTGATCAATCAGATCGACACCACCCCGACGAAGGTCAACAAGGGGCAGGGCGGTATCGTGGTTCGGGCGCAGATTCAGAACACGGGGTATGTGCCGATGACGCTCGACGGGGCATCAATCACGCTCTCGCTGGGCAACTATGCCTGGAATCTGGTGACTCCCGTTTTACCGGTCACACTCGGAAACAATGTCGCGACCTGGGCCACGTTTACTGTCACGGTTCTCCCCGATTCACCTTCCGGGCTGTGTTACATCAACGGCACTGCTTCGGGTACGAATCAATGGACGCTTGCCACAAGAGATGCAACATCAGCGACGATCATTGATTCATGGCTGGTACAAAGCCCGGCCAGTCTGACGGTGGGAGAGATTCGCGCCCCGGCACTGGTCTATCGCGGTCAGACGAATATCCCCGTCGAAGTGGAGTTAATGAATCTTGGTGAAGCTGACGGATACGTCTCTTCTGTGCCGCTTCGGTTCAGTCTCGGCAGTTACTCGGCGATTCTGGCCGGTGAGACCATGCCGAAGCTGGTTTCAGGTGGCCAGAGCACCTGGACGACCGTGTTGGTCTCGCTGATGGAAGACACCCCGACGGGAACCGCCGTTATCGAAGGGGATGTGAAGGGGTATGACGGAACCAGTTTTCTCCCCCTGAACGCCTCTGGAGCTGCTATTCCGGGTGAATGGACCATTCTCGGGGAGAAGATTCTCACCTACAAAGACCCCTCGCATCTCTATCCATCGTCCAGTTTCACGCGGCCCGGAACCGGCACCACACTCGTGTTCGCGAAGGCAGAAAATCTGGCGCCGATGAAGGAAATGGCGGTGCGTTGGGTCGACCCGTCTGGGGTCGAGATCGCCACGGCGACTACCATGGGCTTTGCTGATGCCTCTGGAACGCTGTGTGCCGAGTTCACGATCGCGACGACGACGGAATACGGTATCTATACAGCGAAAATTACCAACATGCTCAACTCGTTTTCGCCGGCGCAGACGAACTTTGCCGTGGTCACCAGCGCTTCAGTCACGGGTAGCATCTCGATTCCGGCCAGGGTGTCGGTGGGGCAGAACTTCAAGATTGCGATGGTACTCACGAACGATGGTGGTGCTTCGGCAGTCGGTATGGAACCCACGGTGACGTTGCCGAAGTATGGCACCGGAAACGCAAATCAGATCGGGAATCCCGCCCCCCTCTCCCTGGACGTTTCAGGAATGTCGACGGGGGTGGCCACCTATACGTTCATTGCCAATCTCGCGGGCACGTTTTCGGTTGCCGGATCAGCTCGCGGTTTTGACGGCAACAGTGATGCGGCCATACAGGTGGCCACCTCTACCAGCGCCACATGCACGATTCAGACTCCGGCAAGTTGTACGATCAACTTCGTGACAGCGACTCCGACCCTGGTATTTCGCAACCAGCAGAAGATTCCGGTTGAGATGGAGATCGAGAACCTGGGCGAAGCGGATGCCAGGCTCGATCAGATGCAGTTGAACCTGACACCGGTGTTCGGAACAGGAAACACCGCACCTGCGTCTCCTTCCATCTTACCGTTCGTGTTGCCGGGACTTTCGAAAACGACCGTTGTGTTTTTCCTGAACATCAACGCCGCGGCCGCAACGGGTTTGGCAACCATGACCGGCCGCATCCGGTTTTACGACGAGAACAACAGCGCCAGTCCGGCGATTACGATCTCTCCGAGGGGAGTGGATACCTGGTCGATTGCGACCGCGACGGCGATCTGTGCCAGAGATGCCGGGTTCGCCAACGTTCAGTATTCCTTCAATCAGGGGCAGACAGTCTACGTTCAGGCATCGGGGTTACCGTTGAATACGCCGACGCTGATTCGGTTTTTCGATGCGCTCGAACCGTACCCACCCGTGGGGCCGGGGGTAGGAATTCTCACACCTCTGAATTCAGGTCCAACGGGTATTGTCTCGCATCAGCACCTGATTCCGGCGAATACTCCGAATCTCAACCGTTGGATGGCATGGGTGGAGGATGATCTCGACGGGAACCCGATGACGTCGGGCACGATGCAGACGGTGCAGTTCTTCGATGTTTGCATGCCGGCAACGTATGCTGCAACCTTGAGCATCGGCAGTTCGACCTGCTTTGTCGGAGATCAGGTTGCCGTGACTCTGAAGTTTGACAATCTGTCGACAGCGTCGACCAATATTCAGGTGCGAACGAACACCTTCAACACCACCTACGCGGCCGGAAGTGTCGGCAGTCTCACACGTCAGACCGCGGTTACGACAACCTGGTATGCTGTTCCGACCACCGCTTCGCGATCGTGGACTCACACATATCTGTCTGTCAGCGATTCTGGACTGACGGGAAGTTGTACGCTTCAGTTACCGGCCGGAAGTCTTCAGGTGAACGAGATCAATACCAATGTCACCACGAACTATCCGGTCTTGAATTCGACAGCGCCGATCATTATTTATAAAAAAGTCATTGATCTCGCGTCATCGGTCGTGGACTGTGGGGTGTTGGAACCAGGACAAACGAGCGCCACGCTTACGTCGTCTCTCAGCAGTACCGGCAATCACTGGCTGCCGGCGGTTCGTCTGGCTCCGGTCGACTTGCGTTTCACGGCGACGGCCACGATCTCCGCGGGGAACATGGCCTTGAATCCGATTGTGCCTTTTTCAATCGGTACTGGTCCTGCGGCCGTGCCGGTATCGTTTTCATTTGCCGTGCCGTTCAATCAGGCTGCGGGCACCTACGTCGCCACGATGGCATTCTATGAGGATCACAACCGGAACACCGCTTTTGAAACCTCGGACCCGAATGATCTTTTCATGGTGAAGGTGGTGGTTCCTTCAGTCGCAAAAGCGCTGGTGGTTCAGGATACGATCGACCTCGGAATTGTCCCACCTGGCGCGACATCAGCTTCTTCAACCATCGAGTTTGTCGGAGTCGGGAATCTTGATCTGACCAGTCTGCGATTTGTCGGTCCTGCTCCGTTCACCTTCGATCCCGTCGTCTACGGGCCGATGCCCGGTGCCGGGTACGGTACTGCTGCGGTTTCGGTGTCGGTTCCCCTGGCTGCCGTGCCGGGGGTCTATATTGCGACGGGAACGCTCTTCGACGATCTGAACCTCAACGGAACGCTTGACGGCGGCGAGGCATCGGATACCTTTACGCTGACCTACAGCGTCGGGACACAGGCTGTGTCCGTTGTTCCCGACATCTATTCATACGGGTACGGCACACCTACCTTGACCATGCCGCCGCAGACGCTCACCGTTACCAATTCCGGCGATATTCCCTTGTACTCACTTCGCGGTTTAATGACTGATTTCGACAATCTGCTGCAACCGGGGATGGTCGGTTCGGACAATGCCTGGGTCGCTCCTCCGCTCACTTTGGCAGCGGGAACCAGCCTGCCTGGAACCTCGACCGTCTATGTTCCCGGCGGAACAGCAACCGGAACATATATTGCCACCTATTCGGTATTCGAGGATCGAAACGCCAATCTGGCGGCTGATCCCGGCGAAGTCATCGACCGCGGTTCGGCGACGTTCTCGGTGCAATCGTTCTACAAAATGCACCCGATTCTGTATACGATCGATTTCGGGGGCATGCGACCCGGCACGACGCTGACGACTCCGGTCGGCTTGCGAAATGCCGGTAGTCTCGACATTCCGTGGGTGCGCTTTGAGACTGCTTCCATGACCAACGGGACCGACTGGCTGGATGTCGCGCAGTTGACGATGACTCCCGCGGTCATCAGCGGGTTTCCGAGAGCGGCGATTATCTATCCGACCATGACTCTCAGTGTGCCGGTCACGCAACCCTATGGCTTGTATCAAGGCCTGTTGATCGCTTACGGCGATATTGATAATGACGGTGTGCGAGATGCCGATGAGCCGTGGTGTTACATGACCTTGCGCGTGGAGATCGGTGACAAGCAGGTGACCATTGTCGCCCCGGCGGTGGTCAATCTTGTCGGAGACCCGGCGACGTATACCAACACGGTTTCGGTGAGCGCGAAGAACACCGGGTATCTGACGCTCACCAAGGTGAAAGCCATCGGCACGGATTTCACCGGCCCGGACGTTCTGGCCTCGGATGTCTTTCTGTTTTCTCCCTCCAATAATCTCGGCTATCTGCTGCTGAATCAGACCAAGAGTTTCAACGTGTGGTGCTCCTTACCCTGGGGCCAGACGGACGGCGTTTATACGGGCACCCTGTGGGCCTGGGATGACAGCAACAACGACGGAGTGATTCAGTCGGCAGAGGCATCGCACAGTGTTCCGATTTCTCTGGCAGTCGGGCTCAAGAAAGTGTTGAATACGACCCCGGCGACACTCGATCTCGGCATCTGGACCCGAGGCGATGTCGCGAGCAGCGTATTTCTGGCGCAGAATGTCGGGAACGTGGCGCTCATGGACGCGCGCTGGCTTCTCGCCGCGCTTGACGGCGGTGGTCCGACGATTCCGGTTGGCAACATCAGTATTACACCGGCGGTTCCGGGGGCGATGGCGAAGCCGCCGGTCGGGTTGCCCGTCAACGTTTCATCGACCTGTACCGTAACCATTCCCGCGGGAACCCCTGACGGGCTGTATACTGCAAACATGATCTTCTTTGAAGATGAGATTTCTCCGGCCGCAAACAACTACGATGTCGGTGAACCTTTCTGGGCGATGAACGTCCGAATCACCGTGGCCACGCCGTTTGTGACCGCCGTTCCTCCAACCGTGAATTGGTCGTGTGATCCCGGCATGCAAACGAGTACGCAGACCATCACGATCAGCAATACCGGCCCCATGAGCCTGAATGGACTGCGCTATTCCTTCACCAATCTGGTCAGCGGTGGCAACACGATTGCGTCGAGTGCGATCACCTTTCTTCCTTCCGTATTACCACCGCTGGCTCCGGGAGCTTCACTGGTATCATCGTTCTCGGTACAGATTGCTTCGCCGACCCAGGCTCCGGGAGTTTACACCGGAACGTTTCTGGTCTACGAAGATCGCAACAATAACAATGTATTTGACGCGACCGAAGCGAACGATACGGTGGCCCTTTCTCTGACCGTGAATGCGTTGCAGAAGGTCGATGTGGCCCCTGTCCTGGTTGATTTCGGCAAGATTGCGCGAGGGACCGCATCTTCGTGGTTGTCGTTTCAGCTGCAGAACATCGGCAATGTGGCGCTGAACGGGTTGAGCTGGGTCGAAGTGCCTCTGCTGGCCGCGAGCGGCAGTATTCCGACAGCAAGTGTCAGCTGGGTGCTGCCCGGTATGCCGATCGCCCCGTGGGCCTGGGCGACCTGCAGCGTGAAACTTGAAACCATCGCTCCTGATCAGGAACTCGGGGTGTATTTCGGCAGTCCGTTCCTGCTCACCAACGGCACGGCATCAGATGTGATTGATCTGAAGGTCGAGATTATTCCGGGCGGACCGCAGGTTCATGGAGCGGTGAGGCAGTTTCTGGCCACTGAGACGTTCAACGCGCCGCCACCGGGCAATCGGTATCTGCTTTCCGCCTACGTGTGTCCGGGTACGGGCACCGCCGGAATAGGCATGGCTGCTTACAAAGATAATGATCAGGTGTTGGTCTCTTCGTATGGAGTCTCGATCAATGCTGCCGGAGTCGTTTCTCCACTCGGGACTCCGGTCGACGTCTGCGTGGTTGAATCAGCCGAGGCTCAGCATCCTGCATTTCCCGGCGTTCCATTACGCTGGTTCCGGGTAGGGGTGGCGTTCGATTATCAGCATGATGATTTGGTTGCCTCACATTGCTGGCTGCTGCTGTACAACATGTCGGCGGCTTCGCAGTCGGTGTGGTTTGACGGAGTACAGCTCGAGCGAGCCGTAGTTCCCGGGCAGACTCGCCCGACGACCTATGCGCCGCACAAGAAGATCGTCAGTCCGGGGCGATCGATCGATCTTCCGGGAAGGAAGCATTACTATGAATGGTAATCAGATACCGAAGAAGCCCGTGCGGGAACGGCGACGAGGTCATCGTGGCAGCGCGATGCTGGTGATGCTGGTCGCGATCACCGTGGCCGGGATCATCGGTTCACAATTAGCCGAAAGAACCGAGATTCGCGATACGCGCAATCGAGAAGAACTGTTGCGTCACACGCTAGCTCGAATCCGGAGTGCCTTCGATATGAAGTTTCGCCTGGATGCGACGTATGATCCTGATCTTTCCACTCCAGCGGCAATACAGCAGGCACTGCAAGATTTGGTTCGGGACCGACTGCTCGGACGAGAAGAGTTGCGTGACCCGCTGATACCGGCGTCTCTGTGGGGAATGAACACGGAAAACTATTGGAAGAGCGTCGGAAACGTGTCGGTGAATTCGAGTTTTGAGTCCGATGTCGCTCCTGATCTCACGAAAAGCGAAGTGGTGGCTTCGTGGTCGACCGGCGATATCACGACGTCCGCGGCTTCCGACAGTTTGTTCACTCCTTCCCGGTTCAGCGGTGCTTTTGACGACTATCTGAATCAGAACAAGCTCGGTCGACCCATGACGGCTTCAGGCACATCGCTGCGAATCGACAATTGAGCGGTTTCCGTCCGCTTCAGAGGAGCACTTCTGATAACTGAAACAGGTACAAGACCGCCGTCGCCATGGGCAGAAAGATGCGTCCCGCCAGGGACAACCACTGCGCTGTTTTCTCATACTCAGCTTTGTAGGCAATAAAGGTGAAGATGGCTGACAGCAGCGTCAGGAACAGCAGCGCATACTGACCGATCAGCAGGCGATCAACCACCGTCAGATAGCCGACGGGCGGCATGTTTCGCGTGAGATTCACATGATAGGCCACCGAGCTGAACAGGGCGCCGACGGCGAGGCCGACTTTCTGATTCAGATTATCAATAGAGAAGAAAAGCCCCATCATGGCGATAATCACGAAGAGTAGAACCGGTACAAACGTTTTTACAAACATCAGCAGATGCGGACGGCTGATGGTCAGGGAGGCGATCACCTGGGCGTATTCCTGAAGCGGTGCGCCGACGACGCCGAAACTGGAAGAGTACGAGTGCGTCGCGACCTTGACCTGCTGTGAGATGATATTCCAGCCGATGATCTGAAAATCGGGGTCGAGAGTGATGCCCGGGCCGTCGATCAGGTACCGGCGGCGGGTCAGATCTTCCTCGGCGTCTTCGAGAGCGATTTTGATCTCGTGCTGCTCGAACGGGTACCGGCTCATGTCGAGATCCTGTTCGAACTGCCCCGTGACGCGAAAAACGGACGTTTTCGCCGAAGGAAAGCCGGGAACCTGCGCCGGCTGGGTTTCCTGCTTCACACACCGTACGTTGCGGCTGTTGAGAAACTCGAACTGCGGTGTTTCTGAACCGTTATGAATCAACCACAGATAGAAGTCGAGCGGCAGGTCTGACCGTTCAAGGTCGAGCCGCCCGGCAGACAGGAGATAGACCCCGACCATGACGACATCGGAAGCCGGCGCCGGACTGGTTGAAGCCGTCGTCAGGCTCTGGTTGCCAGGCGCAGCAGTCTGGGCGGAACCGGGGAGCGGATACCACAGGCAGACGGCGAGAACCGCGGTTGTCAATGCCCACGTGATGAAGGCCTGCCGACAGGTGAAAAAACACCGAGAAAGTCGCATGGTAACCTGTATGGTACCATGTGGCTGTTCGATACTCCAGCACGAACACCAGCGCGAAACCTCATACATCGGGCGCTTACATGTCGGTTCCGGTGAAGGGACAAGGTGTTCGGGGCCTGAAACCACGGGTTTCGAAAAAAATTGGCTGGAAAATCAGGCCGCAGTATGGTATACATAGAGCATACGGGCACGTGGCTCAGAGGAAGAGCATCGCCTTCACACGGCGGGGGTCACAGGTTCGAATCCTGTCGTGCCCATGTTGCAAACCCGCTCTCGGAGCGGGTTTTCCTCTTTTCCGGCGAAACTTTTCGCCGTAAAACGAGTGCTCTTTGTGGCGACACCGAGTATCAGAAGTGAGCCGGTATGATTGCGGCGAATTTCATTTTTCAGGAGGTAAGTCGTGGAAACCAAGAAACTGCCGCCTTCGGAACAGCTGATAGCCGGGAAAAAATTCTCCGAGCTTTCACCGGAGACACTGGCAGAATACGAGCGCCTGATGCGGCAGGAGATCGAGGCGGAGCTGGAAGAGGCACTGTCGCCGCTGCTGAAAGCCCACGGTCTATCGAACGGCACGGGTAAGAAGAAGGATGAGAGTAAATAGATCGACTTCTGAAGTGACCCTCTTGAGGTGTTTTGGCGAGAGAGTAAGAAAGGTCTGGGATGCTCAATGTTTGTCGGATGTGCTCTGAAAATGAGATTGCCTGAGTGCCCTTCACTCCTCGCGATACTGTGAGAATGATGGACAACCTGCGCTTCATCGAATACGATCAGGCTCGTACCCTTCGCTGTTGGTGCGCATAAGGCGGTCAGAACGGCCGAGAATCTGAAACGAATCTCTGAGTTTGCCGAAAAATCGGCCATCGCTGTCCCTGATTATGAGACCGCTAACAGGTTCGGACAGGTGAGATATGATGCTCCCTGTATGCGAGACACGGTGACGAACTGGTGAAAGAAAGTTATTGCGAGGAAGATTGTTTCGAATCTCGACCCCTGATATAATCAGGGTGCGAAAAAGAGGTGTGATTTGAAACGTCCGACCTTGCTTTTTTACTTCGATTTTCTCTGCCCTTACTCTTACATTGCGCTCGAGTTGCTGCGTCGCACGCTTGACCAGAAGCAGCTCGAGGTGAAGTACATCTGCCCGGGCCTGCGCGCCCCCGGTGTGGACGTCGATGAACGAAGCTTCTGGCAACCTGACCGCTGGGAACGCATCGCCAAATCGGCTCAGAAGCTCGGGTTAACGATTCGCCCCCCATCACCTTCGGCAAATTCCGTGCTGGTGCGGCGCGGATTGCGAAAATACGACGGCATCGGGTTGCAGGAGTTCATTTCGAGTGTATTCAAGGGTGTTTTCACCGCTGGAGTCGATATCAGCAAAGAACGTCTGCTGATCGAGTTTCTGCAGAGTGACGGCGCCGATATCAAGCCGCTCGAGGCTGCTCTGAACGACCCGTCGACGGCGATGGAAGCCGCGGAGGAGAGCAAGCTGTGGGTTACTCAGAGACTTCGTCTGCTGCCGACGTTCTGTCTCAGCAATGAACGATATGGCGGCATCATTGATGCCCGCGGGCTCGAGAACTTTCTGCTGCGCTATCTCTGACCCTTCGAGTATGAGTTTCACCTACGAGTATCCCAGACCCCTGGGAACGGCGGATATTGCGCTTGTTTCGCCGGAAGGCGCCCGACCTGAGATTCTGCTCATTCGTCGCGGGCATGACCCCTATGCCGGTTGTTTCGCGCTTCCGGGCGGCTTCATGGAAATGGACGAGTCCCCGCAGCGAACTGCGGAACGCGAGCTGCACGAAGAAACGAACCTTTCCGGAATCACTCTGAGACCGATCTTCACGTGCGGCCAACCCGGACGCGACCCGCGCGGCCGCTGCCTGACCATGGTTTTCGGTGCTCTGGTTCGTTCGACGTTGCTTGCTCCCTGCGGCGGTGATGATGCTGCTGAAGCCGGGTGGTTCCCACTCGATGCACTTCCGGAAATGGCTTTCGATCATGCCCGGGTCATTGCGCAGATCGCCGCGCATCTTCGCTGGCAAGCTGCCACCGCCGTCATCGGCCGTGATTTTCTGCCGGCGGAGTTCAGCGCCGATCAATTGATCGGTCTGCATGAGGCTATCCTTGGCACTCGCTGCACGGAGTCCCCCCTTGATCGGGGCGTTCGTCTCAATCTGATTCGGAGGGCGAGTCGTGAACGCTGGCGATTCGTTCTGCCTGCGTCGACAGAAACCCCTGACTGGGAACCTTTGATATGGTGAGCCTACGCTCAGCAGGGCATCCGTGAATCTGCTTCGACCGACGATTATCGCCTTCTCACGCGGATTCTCCAAACGAGATCCGAAACTGCTGACAACGCTGCTTATTGCCGCGGTGATCGTCGCGATCGGAATCTACTTCGGATTGTACAAGTTTCTTGATCATGTAAGCCGCGCTCCGATGCTCGGGCCGTTCCTTGGACCAGTGGTCGGCGGGCTGCTGTTGTCGAAACTGCTCGAGATGATCTTTCTGGCTCTGTTCTTCATGATCGTCTTCAGCAGCATCATTGCCGCGTTCTCGGTGTTCTATCTCGATGAAGAGATCAGGCTGCTGATGGCGACCCCGGTTCGTATCACGCGGATTTTCTGGTCACGCTTTGCGCTGATGGTCGCCGAAAGTTCCTGGATGGCCCTCGTGTTTTTCATTCCGATCTTCTATGCATTCATCACGGCTGTCGATGCACCGATGACCGCTTACCTGGTGTTTCCGTTTCTCATCGCCCTGTATCTGCTGACGCCGAATATCATCGGGGCATTGCTGGCCCTGATTCTGGGGCGCATGTTCCCGGTGCGACAGATGCGCAAGGTTTTTCAGTTTCTTTCGGTGCTGGTGCTTGCCTCCATGGTCTTCTTCTTTCGGTATCTCGAGCCGGAAAAACTGCTCAACCCCAATCATTTCGGCAGCGTTTCGGCCTACATTCTCACACTACGGAACCCCTTTCTCGAGCAGTTCCCTTCATCCTGGATGCGTGCGGCGTCACTGGCGCTCTTCAGTGGCAACTACGTCGAGGCCGGCCGCGCTTTGCTTCCTCTGATCGGGATGGTGGCGGCAGGTCTGCTGCTGCTGCTGCTGGTCGCACGCTTCTCCTATCGGCGCAGCTGGCAGGCATCGCTCGAAGCGGTCGAAAATCAGGTGCTGAGCCTCGAAGTTGTTCGACGTCTGCTGGTCTGGCCTCTTCAGTTCTGCCGCCGCGATTTTCGGGTCGTCGCCGCCAAGGAAGTCACGCTCTTCTTTCGCGACCCTGCCATTTTCTCACAACTTTTCATGATGGCGGCGATCATCTTTGTGTATGGCTATAATCTGCGTATATTGCCGATCAAGGATCTTCCGTCTTTGTACTCCGGGGAAATCTACGACAGTCTCGTGTTTTTCAACGGGCCGTTCATCGGCTTCATTGTTTCTGCCATCTCGATGCGCTTTGTCTACCCGTCCGTCAGTCTTGAAGGGCGTGCGTTCTGGGCGGTGAAGGCTTCGCCCATCAAGCCGAGTCGCCTGCTGATGATCAAATTCTTCCTCTATCTGATCCCGAATCTTCTGCTATCGCTGATTCTTTGCACGGTTTCCAATTCGCTGTTTGAAACCACCAGCCCGGTGCTGCGCTTTCTGAGCTATCTGAATGTCATCCTGATGGCTCTCGTGACGACTGCCCTGGCAATCGGTGTTGGAGCGGTCTTTGCGCAATTCAACTCGGACAATCCGTTGAAGATCGCCGGTTCTTTCGGCGGAGCGGTTTTTATGGTGGCAAGTTCGCTGTACATCTTCAATCTGCTCGTGGTCGAATCGTACCCGATGTATCGTTTCTATTTTCGGAAATTCATGCCCCTGTATGATCGGCAGGGCTGGGTTTTCATTTCCATCAGCTTTTTGCTGCTATTGCTTTGTACCCTGGCCTGGGTGCTGGTGCCCCTGGCTCGTGGAAGGGAGGCGCTCGAGCGCTATGAACCAGAGTAATGCCGCTCTCAATCTGAATCAGATCTGGAAGAAATACGGACATTTCGAGGCCGTGAAGAATGTGTCCCTCGAGATTCCACGTGGTGAGCTGTTCGGATTTCTCGGCCCCAACGGCGCCGGCAAGACGACACTGATCCGCATCATCAACGGAATTCTGCAACCGACCTCGGGGCAGGTCATGATCTGCGGGCATGATCTCGAACAACAGCCTGAGGCCGCCAAACACGCCATCGGATACATCCCGGACCGCCCGTATCTGTATGAAAAACTGACCCCGCTCGAATACTTCGAGTTCGTCGCGGGATTGTACGATATTCCTGACGATCAGTACCAGCGACGCGGCGAAGAAATGCTGCAGCGATTCAGCTTATGGGAATGGCGAAATGAACTCATCGAGAGTTTTTCACATGGTATGAAGCAGAAGATTGCCATGACCGCGGCGATTCTGCATGACCCCGATCTGCTGGTCGTCGATGAACCGATGGTCGGACTCGACCCTCGCAGCGTGCGTCTGGTCAAGGATTTCTTTCTTGAAATGGTGAAAAACGGAAAGACGATTTTTCTCACCACGCACACGTTGTCGGTTGCGGAGTCGCTCTGTCACCGCATCGGCATCATCAATCGCGGTCAGGTCGTCGCGATGGGGAGCATGGATGATCTGCGAAAAATGTCGACCGGCGCCAACGTCGATCTCGAGAGCGTGTTTCTCAAGCTCACGGAAGAAGAGACGGACGACCGGCCTGAGGGATTGCCGCCGGGCGCGCCTTGTGATCTCACGGTCTGAAAAACCATGAGCAGGTGAGTCACGCGGTCGCCTTTTATCTCTCGCGCCTGCCGCTGTCTCTCGAAAGGTCACAAGCACGTCCACGAGGCAGTCCTCGTTGCCGTCTCATTACATGGCCATCTCGACGTGTCGCAAATTCTCTTCATCGACTTGAACCTCACTTCCGGTCTTGTGCTACACTGAAGTGCTGAAGTTCTGTTTTCGGGTCTGTATCTTTCCATTCTCTGCGCGGCCGTTGCGGAGGGAGTCTGGAGCCGAAGGTTGACGAGGATCTCAGCATCTGAAATGGCACTGACGCTTGCTGTACAGTTTTTCGCCGGTTCCGTCCCCGGAGCCATGTTCCTGAAACAGCGTCTTTCCGGAATCGGGGTCGACGTCGACCGGTTGAATCGCAAGCTCGTATGTCTGGTGATCGGTACGAAAAAACCATCGATGCCGGCAACGGCTGATACGGTTTACTGAGGCCCGGGTTCGCGCATGTACTGTCATGAAGCCTTTCGGTGCCCGCGTGAGAACTGTCCGGTTCGTCGCCGTCGTCTGAGACAGTGCTGGCAGTATTTCAAGTCTCAAGGGCTCGAAGTCACCGTTGAGCTTTGCCCCTACGCTCCCTGCGAGCGATGCCACTATCACATGGGCTGGGAAATCGGTCTGATCGGTGAAAGCCTTTTCACGGAAGACGAACTTCCCGCAGACTCTTCGTCGGAACCGCCTCGCGAGGTCGTGCCTTCTGTCCCGGTTTCGCCCCTGCCGCCCTTCCCCGACGAGAAGCCGCAACCGGCCGCGGTGTCTGAACCCACATCGCCGGCTGAAACGCAATCTCAGCCCGTCGCCTCGGGAAGCGAGACAGTCTCTTCTCTGCCGCCATTCCCACCCGAGTCGACCGCGGTGATGTCTCAAAAGCCTCCTGACAGCGCTT
The DNA here is from genome assembly GCA_964472075.1 of uncultured bacterium. Taxonomy (GTDB): domain Bacteria; phylum Muiribacteriota; class Ozemobacteria; order Ozemobacterales; family Ozemobacteraceae; genus CAYYIY01. The sequence goes on from CAYYIY010000017.1 coordinate 68,103, forward strand.
CGCCTGATGTGGCCGTCATGCGTCCTGCAGGGGGGGCGGGCGGCGAGACGCCGGCTGGTGCGCCGCCGCCGGTGAACCCTGAATCAGACGACAATCAGTCCGTGACGATCGATGATCTGCTGCCCACCGGAGAACTCACGCGCGATCTCGACACAACCGGCCTCGTCACGCAACCGTCGTCCGTGCCGGGTGAGAGCCGACCGGCTCCGCCCGAAGTTCTGGCTGAACTGGTCGGGGTGCGTGGAAACCGCTTCTGCTGGGAAGTCATGAACTGCGATAATCCTCGGTGTCCGGTGCGACAGCGGCAGATCATCAGATGTTTCGCATTTTACGGCAGCCGAACCGACGAGGAAAAGCAGCGCCTCTGCGGCTGTCAGCGCTCGTGTTCGGAATGCCACTATAAACGCGGCTGGGATCTGGGGATTCTGCATGAAGGGCTCTTCGAGGACCTGCTCGAGGAACGTCGCCGAAAAACCGCCCGGATCCAAAGTCTGCAACAGCGAGGCATCGTCGAGATCTACCTGCAGGAATTGGCTCGCAAGCCTTTGACCAGATCTGAAGAAGTCGATCTGGCAAGACGTCTGGCCGGCGACCGCAAGGCCTCTGAGCTGCTGCTGACAGCCAATCTCAAACTGGTGGTTCGCATCAGCAGCCAGTTTGCGAACCGCGGCCTGAGCATTATGGATCTGATTCAGGAAGGCAATCTCGGCCTCATCAAGGCGATTTCGAAGTTTGATTGGCGGCTTGGGTACAAGTTTTCGACGTACGCCGCCTACTGGATTCGTCACTACATGCAGCGCGCCGTCAGCAACCAGGGGCGTGTTCTGCGGGTGCCGCATCACCTGCTGATGGTCGCGCACAAGATCAAGCGTGCCATCAATGATTTTCAGGGTCAGTGGCAGCGATCGCCGAACCTGACTGAGCTGGCGCGGCTCGTCGGTCTCGAGGAAGAGAAAGTGCTCGATATCATTCGCATCACCGAGACGCCGATTTCGATCGAAGCGCGGCAGCCTGACAGCGATGATGAAGAGAGTCCGCTCGAATACTTCCTGGCTGACAAGACACGTCTGTCACCGGAAGAGGAGATGCTCGAGAAGGCGAAGGCGGAAGCGTGCGCCGCCGCGCTCAAAACATTGCCCGATCGGTTGCGTGAAGTTGTCGAGTGCTTCTACGGCTTTCGTGATGAGGAAGTGAGTCTTGCCGAACTGGGACGTCGCATGGGCGTGAGCCGCGAACGCGTGCGGCAGCTGCTGCAAGAGGCTCTGAAGAAGCTGGGCGAACATGAGTTCGTCGCCGACCTGAAGGATTTTCTGACATCATAAAGCCGGTGCGGCCGAAAAAAACACCGCCGCACGTCGTAACTGCGGCGGCGCTGTGAAAAGTCCTGGTTTTATGAAAAGAAAAACAGCTGCTGAAGCTCAAATATCGGGCTTGAATTGCTTTTCCATGTAGAGAATCGTGTGTCGACCTTCATCGATTACATAACTGACGTGGTCCATGTAGCCTTCGATCAGCATGATGCCGCGGCCGCCCTTTCCCCAGTCTCGTACCATGGCGATGCGACGGAAGTATTCGGGGTCGAAGAGACGCCCGTGGTAGTCTTCGACCATCAGCTGAAACGAGTCGTTCACGATCTGGCAACTGACCTTGATTTCGCCGATCCCTGAATTGCCGGCGCCGTGATCGACGGCATTGGCCACTGATTCGTCGACAACGAGCTTGATCTGTTTGCGAAACTCGGTGGATGCCTTTGCGTCGGCGAGAATTCCTTGTACAAAGTCTTGAACCTGAGGAAGGTTTTCCAGACGCGGTTTGATGGTAATTGATTGGGCGAACTGTCGTGGTCCGATGCGTTCCATTAGATGTCAAACACCACCGAAAAGAGATTTTCACGATCGGGTTCGATAAAGATCACGCCGCTGTGCGCTTCGACAATATGCCGTGCCAGCGGCAGCTCGAGACTGAAATCGGTCGCCTGAAAGCTTTCGAACTCTTCGAGCTGGGTGCGCAGGTCGAAGTAGCGGTGCGCCTGTTCGACGTCGAGCGTGAAGTCCGTCGGGTTTTGAATGCGACACCGGAACTTGCCATCAGGGGTTTTCTCGGTCTGAATCAGGACTTCAGCGCCTTCTTCAGAATACATGATGGCATTTTCGAGAAGAATGCCGAGCAGTTTCTTCAACCAGTCATCATCTGCTTCAACCAGTTCATCACCGAAACCGAACTCGGTCTTCACCGAGATCTTTCGCTCTTTCATCAGCTCTGCGTGCATCTCGCACACTTCGGTGATCAGTTCCTCGAGGTTGATGGACATGCGCTGAATGCGCAGCGGACCGGCCTCGAGTTCGGTGAAAGCCATCATCTTGTTGACCTGGCGGTTTACTTCTCGCAGGGTATCAATGAACTCGACCATCGATGGATTGTCGCGGGGCAGTTCTTTCGACAATTCGTTCATCTTTTCCGTGAGTTCGGGAAAGCGATGGATGATGAAGCTGGCGATCTCGAGGTCGCGGCGGCTCTTGTCGCGCGTCTGGGTGATGTCGCGCAGTTCGATGATGTACCCCTGAAGCATGCCCTGTTTGTCTTTCAGTTGATTAATGTGGACCCACAGAAAGAGCTTTTCGGGTTTGAGCAGAACCATGAAAAACGGTTTGTGGTCGTGCGCTACGGTGCGCACTTTGTCGAGCAGCATGCTCAACTTGCCCGAAACGGCGGTCGACGGCGGCACGTTGGGGTCGATGTTCAGCAGCAGTCGCGCCTGCCGGTTGACCGCGGTCAAATGAAATTCGGGATCGGTGACCATCACCATGTCTGGATGGTTGTCTATGGCGAGGTTGATGAGTTCCTGGTTGGTGTGCTTGATGCGGTCTGACAGGTTGTTGAAGATCTCCTGCAGGGCATCCTGGCTTTTCTGGACCGTCTTCAGAAAATCGAGTCGGTCGAGGAAAAGAAAGCGGCACGGCTGGCTTGCCGTCAGCGTGACGGTCATTGTCTGATCGTGAATGAGACTGAAGTCTCCGAAGACCGCGAAATCGGAAATGGTGGTGACGACGGCATCTTTGCCGATCTGGTTTCGTTTGCTGACCTGCACTTTGCCCGAACGCAGTATGTACAAACCCTTGCCTGGGTCGCCTTCGCGAAAGACAACCGAATTCGGCTCGAAACTCAGCTCTTTCAGTGCCGTGGCAAGCGCACGCAAATTCTTTTCGCTGAAGTTATTCAGCAGCGATACCCGACTCAACCAGGCCAGCAGTTCTGTTTCGGACATGGAACCCTCTCGATGAAGATGCCAGAGTATACCACAACCCCTCTCGACCATTCAAAAGCGAAGAAAATGGCTCGAAGGGAAGCGGGACGACGACTTTTCTTGACTTTGGCTGGACAATGCATACTTTATTGCCTTGTCGACGTTGCTTGCGGGCGACGTGTTTTTGCATGGTTCAGGGGTGAGGTGTTGCCGATGCCTGTTGATCGTCTGCGGTTTGTCCGGCTTGTGCCGGTTCTGCTGTTTATGGCGCTGATGCTGCCCGTATCGGTGCAGGCTCAGATTGCGAGCGAACAGGTGTTCGATCTGCAGTGGGTCGATCTGTACGCCGAACTCACACCTGAAAAAAACGAAGCTCAGGTGATCGCGCATCTGTATCTCGACAGTAATGGTGTCGACCCAGTGGTGTTCAGGCTCGAGGGAAACTTTCTGAACTGGCGTATTTACAGCTACAACGACCAGCAGCCGAACCTGGCCTTTCGGCGTGATGGCTTTTACTTCTGGTTGTACAACCTTGCTTCAGGTCCTGCGGAAGTGGTTTTCGAGTATCAGATGCGCCGACAGGGCTGGGAAACGGCGAACGGGGCGGTGATCAGCCCGACCAGGCTTGATCTCGGTCCCGGGGCGTTCTGGTACCCGCGAAATGTCGCCTCGGACTCGCATCAGGCCATTCTCAACCTGGTTACACCGCCCGATTATCCTGTGTATGCCACGGCATCGCTGACCCGCGATCTGCCTCACAACTTCAAGCGTCTTCGCACCTATATTCTGCGGAAAGCCACGCAGGCCGGCATTTCTCTCTCGAGTTCCGCGACTCGTGCCGCGACCTGGGGGCGTCTGCCGTAAAACGGACTCGGCATCAGGCTCTCTGTCATGTAAAACAGCACGCTTTACCTGACTGGGCGAACCGGATAGAATGTTTCGTATTCATTCTGTCTCGGGAGGAAATCATGCATCGACTTCTGGTCGCCGTCTTCGCTCTCAGTCTTTTTTTCGGGTCTGCTTCAACCGCTCGTGCCGAGGTAGACATTCCCTGGCAATGGATTCACGATCAACTGCTTGCGAGTGCCGCCGCAGAAGTGAAGGCGCTCGTGGGGCCGTACAGCGCCGAGGTCGGGTTCCCGAAACAGTTGCCGACTCACCTGCAGGGCAAGTCATGGGAAGTCGTTCACGGCGCCGTGACCGATGCTTCCGTACAAGCCTCGCAGGTGCTGAATCGGCTGCTGGCCGATGCGAAGAAGTATGCGTTGCCGCTTCGGGTGCAGTTGGGCTTGCGCTATTTCGCTCTGCGCCTGTCGCTGGGCGGCAAGCACCAGTCGCATCTGACCGGCAATGAGAAGGCCTATCGCTTTCTCTGTCATACCTTTGCCACGGCCTGCCGGAAAGGGCTGGATGAACTGAAGCTGTTCGTGTACCCCGAGCCGATACTGTCGACCGACATGCTGTATGTTCCCAAGGTGCGCGAGGGGTTGCTGCGGGCCAAGAGCCTGCTGCCGGTCGTGCCTTCAGGAGTGGCTCCCGAGCAGGCCGAAGCGGCCTGGCGAGATATGGCGCGTTTGGTTCTCAAAGCCGGAAACGATGTCGGCATGACGGCGAGAATGGTCGGCTACTGGGACTTCCCCGCGTGGAAGCTTCGCTTTGCGGTGAAGTATTTTCAGACGGCGGCCAGGGCCGCTGTCGACAGCGAGTGGGAAAAGTCAGGCGGCGACAGCGTCTTCTGGCAGAAAGCCTGCGAAAAACTCGGCGAGCGTGTCACGCAGCTCAGTGCCGAGATTGACGAGTTTCTGGCGACATTGAAGTAACCGTCAGACAAAAAGAGAGCGAGGGTGTCTCAGCCCTCGCTCTTTTTTACGGCTGTCGAATCAGGGGCGATAGTACCGGCGCTCAAACTCGGGATTGCGCTCCTGCCAGAGAGTTTCAGCCAGGCGATCGGCCTCGCGAATGAGCGCCTGCTCGGTATGGCAGAGAAAGGCCGGCGGCTGATTGAACTGCCCGCTGAGCTTGTAATTCACCGCACTGCAGTAGTGAAAACACCGGCCGCGGTATCCGCATTCGATGCAGTCCTGCCACTCACGCCCGGCGGCGGCCATGATGCGTGCTCTTTTGCGGACATCGAGACCGTCACGCAGGTTGCCGATCAGAAGCTCGTGATCGCGATCTTCTTTGACGAAGCGCAGGCAGGGATACAAATTGCCCGAAGGGGCGACGGCGATCTCACCGTCGTTCTTGTCGCAGCAGGAACAGACCTCCGCTTTGGTCTGTGTGTGTGCCCGAATCTTGACGTCGAAGTTCGAGACGGAGATGAATTCATTGCGCCTGAAACGCTCGATGATGAAGTCGGCAATGCGCGTAATCTGCTGATTCCATTCCTCGGCAGCTTGTACGTTCCACGGCTCTTCGAAGTTCGGGCCGAGCACGAAACAGCGAAAGCCGCAGGCGTAGAGTTTTTCGACTCCCTCTGCCAGCCAGGCGACATTGCGAGGTGTCTGGGTCATCAGTACCTGAATGTTGGGCATGTAGCGAAGAATCAAGGGAAACTTTTCGGCAATCGTTTCAAACGAGCCCCCGCCTTCCGGAAGGGTTCTGGTCAGATCATGGCCGCGTGCGTGCCCGTCGAGGCTGAGTGAAAGTACTAGTTTGTTTTCGACCGCACGCGCCAGAAAAGGCTCGTCGATGGCGACGCCGTTCGTGGTGGTGAAAAAACGAACCGGGCGTGTTTCTCCGGCTTCTCGACGGTACCGGTGCGTGTAATCGATGACATGGAAGAGAAGCTCTTTCTCGAGCAACGGTTCACCGCCGAAGAAGGTGATGTCAACGTAGGTGCGACTGTGGCGGTGCGCAAAGCGAACCGCTTCCTCAGCCGTTTCCGGAGACATGCGAATGCCGTATTTCTCTCCGACGTAACAGTAGGAACAACGGAGATTGCAGTCGTGCGTGAGATGCAACGCGACTTTCATCGCGGTTGTCAGCGCCGGCCGCTGTGGATACGTTCAATACGCACGACGAAATAGGTTTGCGGCGTATCGCCTTCGCCGGGGCCGCCGTCACGCCGGGTGAGCGTTCCCTCAATAACGACGCTCGAACCGAGGGGATAGGCCGAACAATCACCGACCAGCGGCAGTGCGTACATTTCACCGCGGGCATTAGCCGTCGGCGACTTCAGAAACAGATAATACCCGCGATCGACGAGGCGATCGGCCGGCATCTGTCCGAGGGTTCCCTCGACGCGAACGTTCATGGCCAGGTAGTCGCGGGGCCGTTGGTGCAGTTCTTCAAGCGTGACCTCGACCGGTTCTCCGGGAATTCTTTCAGGAGGTCTGCTCGGGGGCGGCGGAACATACGCATCACCTTTGCACGGCGGCTCTGGGACGGCAATTTCGCCCATGCACGGCGGAGGTGGTTCGACGGGTGCGACCGGAGCACCCGCGCACGGCGGCTCCGGAACGGCTTCGAAGGTGGTGGAGACCTTTCCCTGGCAGACCGGCCCAGTGTCTTCAACGGTGGGAGTCTTCGGTGGCGGCGCTGATGTCTGTGCCGCAGCGGGAATCGCGGTCAGCACGACGGAACACTGCAGCAGAAAGCAAAAACACCCGGTCAGGGTGATGCGGGAGGTCATCAGCGAGCGAAAGACCGATAACAGTGTGCGTCGGGCGGTTGCACCCGGGTATGCCGGTGCACTGCGAACAACGGGTTGAATGGTCATGAAGCCCTCCAGGGAAAAATCTCAGCACTATTCTAACATAGATGCAAACGATCCATGGGAGCGGCGGATTTATCATCTATTCATGCAACGGTCCTGACTCTTCCTTTCCGGGGGAAAGGCGGGTATAATCGGGCGAATCGCATTGCAATGCCCATACGCAGCAGGAGGACCCCATGAAGATCGGGCTGGCTGGTCTGCCGATGTCAGGAAAGACGACGGTGTTTAATCTGTGCACGCGCCTTCAGGCGCAGACTCGCGACTATCTCGCTCAGAGCGATGAAGTGAATACCGGCGTCATCAAGGTGCCGGACGAGCGTATCGACCATCTGGTGAGCGTGTACAAGCCAAAGAGTACCGTCTATGCCACGGTCGAGTTTGTCGATATTCCCGGCGTTTCGAAAGGCGATGCCGGTCTTTCGAGCAAGACCCTCGCGAATATTCGGGTGTGCGAGGCGCTCGGGCTGGTCGTGCGCCTGTTTGACAGCGATGATGTGCCGCACATTCGCAACCGGGTCGACCCGGCCTCCGATATCGAAGAGCTGCGGCTTGAATTCATTTTTTCCGACCTCGGGATCGTTCAGAACAAGATCGAGCGCTTGCAGAAAGAAATGAAAGGCACGAAGAAGCCCATTCAGATCAAGGAAATGGAGCTGATGGAAAAATGCAAAGCCGCTCTCGAAGCCAATCGCTTCCTTTCCGAACTGACGTTCGACAACGACGAGGAAGCCCTGCTCAAGGGCTTTCGCTTTCTGACGCAGAAGCCGCTGCTGGTCATCGGCAACTGCTCTGACGCCCAGCTGAAGGATGCCGCGCATCCCCTGGTCGCCGCCTTCCAGAAAGCCTGTCAGGAAGGGAAAATGGCTTCAATGCTGATTTCCGCGAAGACTGAAATGGAGATCTCATCTCTGTCTCCCGAAGAAGAGGCGACGTTTCTGGCCGAGTACGGCATCACCGAATCAGGACGCAGCCGCCTGATCAAGCAGGCATACAGCATTCTCAATTACATCTCGTTCCTTACCGCCGGGGAAGACGAATGCCGGGCCTGGCCGATTCAGCGTGGGACGATTGCCCTCAAGGCCGCCGGCAAGATTCATTCGGATATCGAACGTGGGTTTATCCGCGCCGAAGTCGTGGCTTTCAAGGACTTTGTCGCTCACAAGGGCATGGCCGGCGCCAGGGCTGCCGGGTTGGTACGACTCGAAGGGAAGGAATATCCGGTCGCGGACGGCGATATCATCAACTTTCGCTTCAACGTCGGTTGAGGAATGCTTGTCGGGCAGGCGGAATCGACGTTCGGCCTTGTGCGATCCTGGACGCTGCAACGACAGTTGCGTCTGGGCATCGGGGCCGCGCTCGCTTTTCTGCTGCTCTTCTTTCTGATTGCCGGCCCTGCCTGGAAAGCTCTGGAATCCTTCGTTCATCAGGATCTAAAACCGGATCTCGCGCTGGCACAAGCGTATGATCGGGTTCTCACCGAGTGGGTGCGGGTTCACAAAACGATCCCGGAGCTGCCGGAGCAGCTGTTGCGCCAGACGACGCCGATCGGCAGCGTTGAAGGGCTGGCTTCATGCGTGCGGGCTCTCGACGCCGTGGTTGACCGCATCGGCAGCGGTCGTTCGCGCGAACGATACCTCGAAGCGTCGTCCTGCATTTCCAGTTATTCGAACACCCTGCAATTGCTGCAGAAAGCACTTGAACGACGCCGGCGACTCGGACAGGAAGAAACTCGTCGCCGGTCGGCCGTAACGCAGACTCTGTCTGTCCGCACGCAAGAACTCGTTCAAGGGTTCAAGCCCATGGTCGATGACTTCGCCAGGCTCATGAAGAGCCCTGAGTTCATGGACCGGCAGTCGGGTGCTTCGGATTTTGTGTTAAAGATCTCGCGCATTGAGAAGGATCTGGTCGTTATTCAAAGCGATCTTAACTTGTACATTCAGTACACTGAAACCCAGAGGGAGTTCGATTCGCAGGGACTGACGCAGAAGATCTTGAAACGGTTGAATGCCGTGCTGGCGCTGCTTGAACGTTCGATCGCCGAATCGCAGTCAGCGGCGCAGCGGCGTGCGCTCGATCGCATCAGAAACAGTCTGGCCGGCATCAAAAGCTCGTTTGCCGAAGTGCGTGATCTGGGCGAAAAAGCTGACAGCGAGGTGATCGAACTTGATGAAGAAGTGACCCAACTGCGTCGCTCGCTGACGCAGTCATATCAGTATGGTGTCGAACTCGTGTTTACCGAAGCCGAGGCTCTCAAGGTGCGAGTCGAACAAAAAGCGGTCGAACTGGCCGCTCGCAGTCGTTCAGCGTATCTCACGAGCATGGTATTTCTGGTCATCGTGCTGGTTGTCGGCCTGATCCTGCTGAAGGTGTATCCGGCGAGGGTCTCGAATGATCTTCAGAGCCTCAGCAATCAGATCGGCAGTTATCAGATCGGTACCGCGCTCAACGAGGTCGCGCCTCTGAACACGCAGGAACTGCGCGATCTGCGCGGGGCTTTCTGCGAACTGGCTGATCGGTTGACGGGCCAGGTCAGCGTTATCGGTCGGTATACCGGCGCGATTGAACGCATGGGCGACGTCTTCGCCACGCTGCACCAGCACTCGGAGGAACCGGGCTCGGGGGAACAGGCTCTGCGCGAAGCGGTCTATCGAGCGCTCGAACAGCTGGCGGCCATCGAGGGGTTGAGCCTGGCGAAAGTCATGGTTCGACGGCGTATCGGCGGTCAGGTTGTCCTGGCGCAGCTCGGCGAAGAATATGTTGCCGGCGAGTTTGCCGAGACCGTCGAATGTCGTGAATACCAGAAGAAGCACTCGTGGAAACTGTCTCCGGTCGTCGATCCGAAGCTGCTGGTTGATTTTCGCGATATCATGCCGAACGATGAAGGGATCTCGGGATGGCTGCTCAACTACTGGGACGCCCCTGAAGGGCGCGTCACCAGCTTTGACAGCCATCGTGACCTCATCGCCAATCGTCAATTCCTGCAGCGGAACATGGTCATTCCGGTGGTCGGCGAACAGAAACAGCTGGAAAAACGACAGTTTGAACGCGGTCTCATGGGGGCCGTGTTCGGTGTGAAGATTCCCTGGCTGGCCGATCAACAAACCAGCCGTCGGCGTGCGCGGGTAAAGGAAAAAGGTCCCGTCGAACGTGAATTTGTCCCAAACGAACAGGGCATGATCGGGGTGCTGTTCTTGTATTTTTCTGATCGCGAGACGCGCATCTCTGAACAGGAGCGACTGTTTGCGCAGATTATCGGCGGTCAGATCGCGCAGCTGATTCACGCCTATCTGATGATCGACCAGCAGAAGGAACTGCAGAAACTCAAATACCATTTGCAGATGGCAGCTGAGATTCAGGAACACCTGCTGCCGGCAAAAAACCGGGTTCCCCGACACCCGAACGTTCGGATCTCCGTCGTCTGCAAGCCGGCCGGCGACGTCGGCGGCGATTACTACGACTTCCCGTTTCCCCCGTATCAACCCGGCAATTCCGCGGCGAACCCGCCCGACACGATTCACGCGATCATTGCCGACGCCTCCGGAAAGAACATTCCTGCGGCTTTGCTGATGACAATTCTCAAGACCGCCATCGCCTCGATGGATATCGGCAAAATGCGCCCGCACGAAGTGCTGATGACGGCAAACCTGATCATCAACAAGTGCATTACCTCGGACCGCTTCATCACGGCTCTCTATCTGATTCTTCACACGCAGACCGGAATCGTGGAAGTTTCCTCGGCCGGTCATTGTCTGCCGATTCATATCTCGCCGAAAGGCGCGGAACCGAGGATTCACCAGCTCAGGGCCAAGTCGCTGATGCCGCTGGGGATTATGGAAGACACACGTTACGAAACGGACAAGTTTCAACTGAGTCCGGGCGACAGTCTGTTTTTGTACACTGACGGCGTCATTGAAGCGCGCAACGACGCTCCAGATCCGGAGGAATACGGGATGGACCGCCTGAAAAAATTCCTGCTGCGTGAAAACCCCGGAGATTTCAGTGACGCTCTGCTGGCTGAGATCGGACGGTTTCGGGGTGATGCCCCCCAACATGACGATATCACCGCGGTACTGGTAAAATGGACAGGGGGGAAGTCATGATTGATCAACTGAACCACGCGCATAACGCAGAACAGCAGGCTCGCACCTATTGGGATAAAACCTGGTCGAAGTTTCTCAAATACCAGGGAATGATCGCTCCATCCGGAAAGCTGATTCAGCTGCTTATCGGGCTGGTCGAGCGCGGAGGAATGGTGCTCGATCTCGGCTGTGGCGAAGGGCGCAATACCATCTACATGTCTCGCGTCGGGTTTCGCGTGGTAGGGCTTGATCTTTCCGAAAAAGGCGTGCGCGTGCTGGCCAACAACCTGTTTGAAGAAGAGGTTCGCGCCGCCGCCCTGGTGGGAGATACCCGCCGGCTGCCATTTGCCAACGGCGGTTTCGATGCCATCCTGGCGCACAACCTGTTCGATCATGTCGACGCAGAAACCGCTCGCACGGGCCTACAGGAGTGTTATCGTATTCTGAAGCCTTCGGGCTATCTGCTGCTGACCTGGGATTCCCTGCCCCAGCACCTCGATCGGAAGCATGTCGTCACCTGTGATGATGGTTCCCACGTCTATATCAGCGGCTCGCACAAGGGCATGCTCCTGCGGCCCTGGTCGGCAGACGAGCTGTCGGCGACGTCAGAACAGGGGTGGGAAGTGATCAAAGATGAACTCACGCCGCGTCAGAGCAAGGTGATGCTGTGGCGCAAGAAGGCTCAGCACGACTGAGACCCTGGGCTGATTTCCGTCGCCCTTCCCTGCTGCAATGAACTGCTGATCTCAATGTTGCTTTGCGCCTGACGGGCACGAAGTTTTCAGTCGGTGGCGAGGTTCCTGGTCGGTTCGAGTTGCGGCGGTTCTTTGAGGGCGTCGAGAAATGGCATGGTCAGATTCGGATCGAACTGTTTCCCGCCGCATCTGACGATCTCATCGAGAGCGACCCAATGTTCCATCTGTTGACGATAGCGGCGTGCCGTGGTGAGCGCATCGTAGGTGTCGGCCATACACAGAATGCGGGCTCCGAGAGGAATGTCTTCGCCGCTGAGCCCGTCGGGATACCCTTCGCCATCCCACCGTTCGTGATGATGCAGCACCCAGAGCGAGGCCTCTTCCCCCAGAAAGCCGAGGCGCTGCACGATGCGGCAGCCGGTGCTGCTGTGAAACTTCATGGTCTCATACTCGAACGGGGTGAACTTGCCTTCCTTGTTCAGAATGGCATCAGGAATGATAACCTTGCCGATGTCATGGAGCAGACTCGCCATGTTCATCAGCTTCACCCGCTCTACTGGCCACTTGAGATAGTTGACGACTTGTACGGCGATGCGGGCCACGCGGCGGCTGTGCCCATAGGTTACGCTGTCGCGACCTTCCATCAGTTCGGACAAAGCCAGCACGGCGGGGAAAGCCATGTCGCGAGCGGTTTCGAGTTCTTCGCGCAGTCTGGCGTTCTGCGTTTGCGAGCGAGCGAAGATGCCGACGATCTCATCGCTGAAGCGTTTCAGCGAATCAGCCAGCAGACGGGTTTCGGCATCCGGAGTCCGAGACTCGGATGTTGTCGGTGTTGATTCCTCTGATTTTTCCCAGCGATTTTTCATGTGAGGTTTGGAAAACCGTCTTTTGTCTGATAGTATACCATACCATTGAGCAAACGATGAGTCATGGGGCGCTGATTCATGCAGGTGACGCAGACGGTTTCGATTCTGATTCAACCGACACATTCCGAGGCCGGAAAAGCGATCGAGCATCTCGCTCAGTTGCTGACGACCTTCAATTCGACCTTCCCGGCAGGTGACAGCAAGTTTACGCTGATGCACTTTCGGCTTGCGCTCGATGAGGGGTTGCTGAACGCTATTGAACACGGCTGTCGAGCTACGGGCGAACAACCGATCACGGTGATCGCCCGATTCAGCCAGACCGTGGTCGAGGTCAGCATTGAAGACCCCGGCCCCGGTTTCGAATACGAGCAGATCAAACTCAAGACCGGCAAAGACCTTGAGAAGATGCTGGCTCGCGGGGTGAACAAGGGCAAGGGCTGGGGCCTGGCGATCATGCAGTCGGTTTCACAGGGCCTGTTCTGGAATCATCGCGGCAACCGCATCACCATTCTCTTTCAAAAATAGCGTCGAGGCCCCACCGCTCTTTTGAGGCGCAGACCTATGACCGCGTGCCGGGCGGCGGCTCGCAGAGTTTTTCGAGCAGCGGCAGCAGGTCGACCATGCGGTTGCGGCAGAACGCACAGACGACCATGGCGGAATGGAAATTCTTTGCGCCGACTTCGGCTGCCAGCCCGCCTTCGAGATACTGTTCGGGGTCGATCGCCTGTCCGTCATTCTGTTCGGCTTCGGCGAGCGCGCTGCGGTAATCAGGGGCGATCACCAGCTGCAGCTCGTTGAACGAGGTGTAGAATCCGGAAAAGCGACGGTTCACCTTCTCGATGAACTTCAGCATTTCCTGTGCCAGAGGGACTTTTCGATCCTGCTGATCCTGGATCATGAAACGACGCAGATCGGCATCGAGACGATCGACGCGTCGTTCCTTGACGGCAGCGTCGATCGACTCAAGCAGGTGATACATGGTGGCGGCAAGCTGTACCAGTTCGCGAACCAGGACGTTGGCAATGGTGATCTTCGAGGTGATGAACAACTCGTATGCCTGCTTGCCGTGATTGATCATCCAGTTGAGCATCAGAAGATAGATGAGGCGGGTTTTTCGGTAGGTCCATTCACGGCGGGTTTTCCCGCCGGCGTCGCGATCGGCGGCGAGGTTGTCGCTCAGATCGCGAATCAGCTCGAAGGTTTCCATGAGAAGTTCAGCTTTTCTGCTCATGCCATCCTCTCTTTCTACAGTTGGGCAAAGCACAGTTCGCGGGCGCCCAGGTCGGGAAGGTCGGGACGATGGTAATCGGCCACCGTCGGAAACAGGTGAACCCCGGCCGCATCGTCGCCGTAGGTGATCATCAGCGGTTCTTCTTCCGGCGAATACTGGCGTTGCACGAAGGCTTTCCAGGCGGAAAACAACCCGGTGATCGCCACTTCCTGACTGATTTGCCGGTATGCGGCGTCGCTGAGCATGCTCTTTCGCGGTTGAAAGCGCAGCAGCTCTCGCGTGTTCGGAAAGAACTCGCCGCAGAGCTGCGACACGCCGAACAACGGATACCCGCCGAGGTGGACGCGATGCTGAAGGATATCGAGAGTCAGCTCTTGTCCGAGTTGAAAAAGCATTAAATCACGATCGGGCCAGAGAAAGGCGGCCCCGTTCATGGCAAGCTCGCGCGTCGGCGACAGTCGGTCGGGGGTCTGAAAACTCCACTCGATCTTTGACGGTGTCGAACGCAACGGCTCGAACTTCGCCGGTGACACTTCGCTGATCCATTGTATCAAGGTTGCGAGAGACTGTTGTCGATCAGTGACTTGTACCAACGTTGTTCTGTTGAGACGCGAAATGACCGGGTGGAAAATTGCCGGGAAAGCTTCAGGCCGCTTCAAACAGCCGTCTGGATAGACATAAGAGAAATGTCTCTGGTACTCTGGCCAAAAGAGAAAGCGAATTCGATTCTGGTCGTGAAGGAGATGTACCAGCATCAGGCAGCCTCGGGCGGCACGGGAAGCGGTTCACCGTAAAAGAAAGAACGGCCGAGTTCGAGCACCCGGCCTGGGTCGCGTTCTTCGGCCAGGTGCCGGCGAATGTGAGCGGCATTGGCGCCACCCTTGAGATAGCTGAACAGATGCACGCGAAACAACGGAACCCCCTTGTGACCATGTTCCATCAACATTTCAACCAGATGCTCGCGAAAGACATGATACCGCTCTTCGGCCGACAGGGTCGCGCGTCCTTGTACGAGTTCGGAAAAGATCCATGGGCGTCCCATGGCTCCTCTGCCGATCATGAAGGCGGTGCAACCGCTGATCTCGTGAACGCGCAAAAGGTCTTCGCGAATGGTGAGATCTCCGTTGGCGATGAACGGAATGCTGCCGCAGAGACTCTGCAGGCCTTCAAGATACTGCCACTGGGCTGTGCCCGAATACCCGGCCTGCCGGGTGCGTGCGTGCACGCAGACGGCGCTTGCGCCTGAATCGACAGCCATGCGCGTGAACTCGCGCACGTTGATCGTGTTGTCAGTCCAGCCCAGGCGGAACTTCACCGTCACCGGCAGACGCACGGCATCGCGAACCGCTCGAATAATCCGCGAAGCGAGTTCCGGGGTTTTGGAAAGAGCTGCGCCGGCACCGGTCTTGACGACCTTGGCCACCGGGCATCCCATGTTGATGTCGATCATGTCGGCGACGCCCATCGCTTCGACCTTGCGAGCGGCCTCGGCCATGGTGTCCGGGTCTGCTCCGAAGATCTGCGCGGCGAACGGGCGCACCTCGGCCTGAAACGCCAGCATCTCGATCGTCTTGCGGTTGCCGCGCAGAATCGCTCGCGAGCTGGCCAGTTCGGAAACGGTCAACCCGACGCCCAAACCCTGGCACAGAAAGCGAAACGGCCCGTCAGTCACGCCGGCCATGGGAGCGAGAATCAGGTTTGAAGCGAGCGTAACTCCCCCGATGGTGAACGGGTGAATCAGGGGCTGTGCCGATGACATCTCGGGCGCCTCTCAGGAAAGAGAATCGAGCGACTCGTTGTAGACCGTCGAACAGTTTCGTCCGCGTTTCTTACAGGCGTAAAGCGCAATGTCAGCCTTTTTGATCAGGGTCGGTTTGGTACTCGCATGATCGGGGAACGAGGCGATGCCGAGCGAGATCGTCACCTTCAGCGGTTTTCCCTGACCGGGGAAATCGTACATCTCGACAACTTTGCGTAAGCGCTCGGCAACGAGCTGAGCACCCGCCGTATCCGTCTCCGGAAGAATGACGGCAAACTCTTCGCCGCCGTAGCGGGCCGGGATGTCGATCGTGTCGCGGACCGTCTGCTTGATCAGCTTGGCGACTTCGATGAGCACGATATCGCCCTGCTGGTGACCATACGTGTCGTTGAACTTCTTGAAATGGTCGATGTCGAAGAGCAGCAGCGAACAGGTCGTGTGATAGCGGCGCGCGCGCAGAATCTCTTCTTCGAGGCGAGCCTGGAAATAGCGATGAATAAACAGTTTGGTGAGACCGTCCGTGATCGCCAACTCGTACAAACGCGCATGTTCGACCGCCATGGCCGCCTGCTGTGCCAGCGCCTCGAGCAGGTGCTGGTCGTCGGCCGTGAACTGTTCGGTGCCGGTCTTGTTGATCACGTTGATGACACCGGTGGCACGGTCGCGCACTTTGAGCGGTACGCAGATCATGGTTCGAATCGTTTCCTCGTAATGCGCCGTGTTCTCGAAACTCTTGAACATCGGGTCGTTGTATCCTTCGTTCACGATCATTGCCTGTCCTGTCTTCAAGACGGTTCCGGCGATGCCGTCGCCGCTCTTGATGCGAGCCTTATGCTCGATATTCTGCGCCTCGAGATCGGGGGGCAGGCCGAACACGAGTTTCGTGATCAGTTCGTCACCGCCCTCGGCATAGACCATCATCGAGGCGCGTTCCGCCTTAAGGGCGCGGGCGGCCATTTCGAGCAGCTGCTTGATCAGTTTGTCGGTATCCGACTGAAAATTGGCGGTCTGACTTGCTTTAAAAAGAATCTCAATCTCGAAGATCTTGCGATCGAGGATTTTGCGGTTGTTTTCGACCGCGTCGACCATGTCGTTGAATCGACTGGCGAGCATGGAAATTTCATCCTGCGAGCCGATCGGCAGGCGATACGAGAGGTCACCGGTCGCGACGATCTGCGTGCCGCGCACGAGTGATTCAATGCCGGCTGAGATGCGCCGGGCCATCAGCATCGCCAGGGCCAGGCCCATGGAAAGCGCGATCAGAGCGATTCCGGCAATGCGAGCGCGGTTCGATGCCTGCGCCTGACGCAGTCGCTCGAACGAGTAGCGCAGAATGGCCATGCCGAGCACCGAGGATCCAACGCGAATCGGCGCAAAATACTGAATACAGTTCCGTTCCGGGCAGATGAGTTTCTGAGGGCCGGTAATGGCATCGAGAATCTGTTTCTCGGCCGGTTCGAGGCTCTTGCCCAGAAGGCTGGTCGTGTCGTTGCGCCGCCGATGTGCGAGATACTTTCCGTCCTGGTCGACGATCGCGACTTCGAGGATGTCGTCACCGGTTTGGATGATGCGTTCGCAATACTGGCCGAAGATGTCGAATTCCTGCTTGATGATCGGCTCCTGGCAGGCGAGGGCCAGCGTTGATGACAACAGCGTGCCGGCCTGATTCATGCTGTCGGAAAGCAGGGCTTCCTCGCGGACGGAGGAATTCACGGAAGCGAGCAGAACGATCAGACCGACAAGCAGCGCAAACCCAAGAAAAAACTTGAATTTGAGCGAGTGGATAAACGGGATCTGATCGTTCACAGCAGACCTATTGTGGTTTGACTCCGTCGTGGGTTTCCAGCAGTCCGCTGATCTTGCGAACATAATTGTAGTCAGCGTCAGAAGCGGGAACAAAACCCTGGACGTCGGTTAGCTCGTCGAGCACCTTCTTGTGTGCCGGGTTATTGAAATCAAGTTTCAGAAACGCTTTCCGGATCTTTTCGACCAGATCTTCGGGGAGTCCTGAGCGACAGACGATCGGTTCGTTCGAGATGTCCTCGGTGCGCGCCAGAACTGTCAGGTCATTGATTTTTTCCTTGTCGCGCAGGGTATTGCGGGCGTCGTCGTAGCAGGCGCCGGCGTCATACTTGCCGATCAGGACGTTCAGCACGACGGCATCATGCTTCTGCAGGAACGCTGCTTCGGCGAAGTCCTTGTCAGGATTGATACCGGCTTCGATCAGAAGCGCTTTTGGAAAGATATATCCGGAAGCGGATTCCTTTTCGACCCAGGCGAACTTCTTGCCCTTCAGATCGGCAAGACTCTTGATGCCGCTGTCCTGACGCGTCAGGATCAGACCGCGGTAGCTGTTGGTCTTGAAGCGGGTTGGTTTCACGAGGGGTTTCAGCTTCAGACGCTCGGCGGCTTCAACGTAACTCAGGCTGCCGAGCCAGCCGATATCGATCTCTTCGCGCTCGAGCTTGGTGATCAGACTGTGATAATCGGAACCGGTGATCAGGCGAACTTCTTTCACGCCCAGCTCTTGAGCAAGATACTTCAAGAGTTCTTCCGAGGCGCGCATCATGCTTGACGAATTGGTGAATGGAATGCGACCAAGCTTGAGAACCATGTCCTTCATGGCTCCGCCTGAGGCGGTGCTGGTATGGCCGGCAGCCGGCGGTGCGGGCGGAGTTTGCGTTTGAGGGGTGGGAGTCCCGCCGCAGGCGGTAAACAGCACGAGAGAGACGAGCGTAAACAGCGTTATAAGCCGTTTGAGAGAATTCACACGTTTCACGGAATGCCTCTCCTGTTCTTATGAGATACTGAAGACTGTATAACACATTCCCCGGGCACGTGCCACGATTTCATGCAGCAATTCTCACCCTGCGGTCTGGTACGGATTTCCGAGGGGTGTTCTGTCGGG